>JANQMC010000106.1 GCA_028280305.1 Pelagibius sp.
CCCCTATCCGACGATGGCGGCGGTGATGAACGATCGCAAGGACGGCACCTACCTGCTGCCGGCTGCGACCCAGTTCGAGACCTATGGATCGGTGACGGCCTCCAACCGCTCGATCCAGTGGCGCGAGCAGATCATGGAGCCGCTCTGGGAATCCAAGACCGACCACGAGATCATGTATCTCCTGGCCAAGAAGCTCGGTTTCGCGGATGAGATGTTCAAGAACATCAAGGTCGAGAACAACATTCCGCTGATCGAGGATGTTACCCGCGAATTCAATCGCGGCATGTGGACCATCGGCTACACCGGCCAGTCGCCGGAACGGCTGCGGTCTCACATGGAAAACCAGCACACCTTCGACAAGACCACGCTGCAGGCACGCGGCGGGCCGGCCGACGGTGACTACTACGGCCTGCCCTGGCCATCCTGGGGAACGGCCGAGATGGGGCATCCGGGCACCCCGGTGCTCTACGACACCTCCAAGCCGGTGGCCGAAGGCGGCCTCTGCTTCCGTGCACGTTTCGGCGTTGAGCGGGACGGGGACAACCTGCTGGCCGAAGGCTCCTATCCCGTCGACTCGGAAATCAAGGACGGTTACCCCGAGTTCACCATGGCCATGCTGAAGAAGCTTGGCTGGGACAAGGACCTGACCGCGGACGAGAAGGCGACGATCGAGAAGATCGCCGGCGATAAGACCAACTGGAAGACCGACCTTTCCGGCGGTATCCAGCGGGTCGCGATCAAGCATGGCTGTGCGCCCTTCGGCAATGCCAAGGCCCGCACGGTGGTGTGGAACTTCCCGGATCCGGTGCCGACGCACCGCGAGCCGCTCTACACCTCCAGGCGCGATCTTGTCGCCGACTATCCGACCTATGAGGACCGCAAGATGTATCGCTTGCCGATCCTCTATAAGTCGATCCAGGAAAAGGACTTCTCGGCCGACTTCCCGATCATCCTCACCTCCGGCCGTCTGGTCGAATACGAGGGTGGCGGCGACGAGACCCGGTCCAACCCCTGGCTGGCCGAACTGCAGCAGGACATGTTCGTTGAGATCAACCCCGTGGACGCCAACAACACCGGCGTGCGCGATGGGGCGATGGTCTGGCTGCATGGCCCGGAGGGCGCCAAGGTGAAGGTGAAAGCCCTGGTTACCGAGCGTGTGGGGCAGGGCGTCGCCTTCATGCCCTTCCACTTCGGCGGCCATTGGCAAGGTGAGGATCAGCGTGACAAGTATCCGAAGGGTGCTGATCCCTACGTCCTTGGTGAAGCGAGCAATACGGCTCAGACGTATGGCTACGATTCGGTGACCAATATGCAGGAAACCAAAGCCACGCTCTGCCGTATCGAGCCGGCTTAAGGGAGGAGTTGAAACATGGCACGTATGAAATTCCTCTGCGACGCTGAGCGCTGCATCGAGTGCAACGCCTGCGTCACCGCTTGTAAGAACGAGCATGAGGTTCCCTGGGGCGTCAATCGGCGCCGGGTTGTGACCATCAATGATGGCAAGCCCGGTGAGCGGTCGATCTCCGTAGCCTGCATGCATTGCTCGGATGCACCCTGCATGGCGGTTTGTCCGGTGGACTGCTTCTACGAGACCGAAGACGGTGTCGTGCTGCATTCCAAGGACCTCTGCATCGGCTGCGGTTACTGCTTCTATGCCTGCCCCTTCGGCGCGCCGCAGTATCCGCAGGCCGGCAACTTCGGCAGCCGCGGCAAGATGGATAAGTGCACCTTCTGTGCTGGCGGACCGGAGGAGGACATGTCCTCCGACGAGTTCTCCAAGTACGGACGCAACCGTCTGGCCGAAGGCAAATTGCCGCTTTGTGCGGAGATGTGCTCCACCAAGGCCCTGCTCGCCGGTGACGGCGACATGGTGTCGGACATCTATCGCGAGCGCGTTGTCGCCCGCGGTTTCGGGTCCGGTGCCTGGGGTTGGGGAACCGCCTACGACCAGAAGTCCGGATCCTGATCCGGCTTTGGTAGAGGGGCGTGGTTTTCTCCACGGTGATCCTGACTAGGGTAGGGGGCGGTGCTTTGTGGCGCCGCCCCCCGTCCGATCTGCTCAGGGTGGCGGGCTTTGCGTTTAGCGCTTAGCCGGAGTCAACCTCACTTGGTTGTACTGATGCCTCAATTGGAGGTTAGAGAAATCCCATGGTGCTGCAGAAGTTCATTTACGTGACGGCAGGGGCTGCGCTCCTGCTTGGCCTGGCGGCCTGCGACGAAGCCGAGCAGGGCCGTATCCTGCGCTACGAGAAGGGGGTCTACCTCGGCCCGACCGACACGCAGATTTCAGAAGAAACACGCGAAGTGCTGCGCGCCCGGACAAGACTGCAGGGCGGTGGCTGAGCCGATCGTTTTCGAACTCTTCGCGAACCGATAGAAGCGAGCATTTTGTAATGCGAGACCCAGCTTTCACAGGAACCACGATGCGAGCCACTGTTTCGCGTTTTCCCTACATGTCCAGTCTTCTGCTGGCGGTTCTTCTGCTTGCCGCGGCCTTGGTCGCCAGTGGCGGCCTAGCCGGCACGGCCTGGGGCCAGTCCAGCGATCCCGTCGTCAGCGAAAGCCCGACCGGCGGGCAGGTCCCGGGGAACGTTCTGGGCAGCGAGGCGGACAGTGAAATGTGGCGCGCCGTGCGCCAGGGCGTGCAGGGCCGGGTAACGATTCCCGATCCGCGTGCCGCGCAGCTTATCCAATCGGAGGGCGACAACTGGCGCGCCTGGCGCAACGGGCCGATAACCGTTTACGGCGCCTGGGCAATGCTGGGGATCGTCGCCATCGTCGCTTTGTTCTTCGCAGTGCGCGGACGCATCAAGATCGATGCCGGGCCCAGCGGCAACACCGTCGAGCGCTTCAATCTGGTGGAGCGGGTGGCGCATTGGATTACCGCGGTATCCTTCATCGTGCTGGCGGTGACCGGTCTCAACATTCTTTACGGCCGTCATGTGCTGCTGCCCATCCTCGGGCCGGAGATCTTCACGGCGATCACCATCGCCGGAAAGTACGCGCACAACTTCCTCGCCTTTGCCTTTATGGTCGGCGTGGTGATGATGTTTGTCCTCTGGGTGAAGGACAACATCCCGAATGCCATGGATCTCAAGTGGCTGGCCAAAGGCGGCGGGCTGTTTTCCAAGAACGTGCATCCGGAGGCGGCCAAGTTCAATGCGGGTCAGAAGCTCATTTTCTGGTCGGTGATTCTCGGCGGCGTCTCGGTCAGCCTCTCCGGCTTGGCGATGCTGTTTCCCTTTGAATTCGCATTCTTCGGAAAAACCTTCGCGGCGCTGAACCTGGTGGGCTTCAATCTTCCGACCGAACTGACCATGCTGCAGGAAACCCAGCTTTCGGTGCTCTGGCACACCATCGTCGCCTTGGTCCTGATCGCCATCATCGTCGGCCACATCTATATCGGTTCTATCGGTATGGAGGGCGCTTTCGATGCCATGGGGTCCGGTCAGGTCGATACCAACTGGGCGCGGGAGCATCACTCGGTCTGGGCCGCCAAGGTTACCGGCGGCGGTACCTCGTCGCAGGCGGCCGAATAACCGCCGGGAAAGGAAGCCGACCATGCCGCAACCCAAGCGGTTTCGCCTTGCCTGTTTGCTCGGGCTCTTTGCCGCGACGATGATGCTTGCCGCGGCCCCGTCGCAGGCTGCGATCAGCCAGGAAAAGGCGGCCGAGCTCATCACGGAACAGTTCGGCGTCGAAGTCTTGCGGATCAGGGCGGGCGCCTTGGATGACCGCCCGGTTTGGTATGTGACCGTCATGCAGCCGGAAGGTTCCAGCAACGCGACCTTCCAGGTCCATATTCTGGCTGTCGATCAGGAGAGCGGCGAGTTGCTGCCCTCCTTCCGGCACCGTGAGAGCGGCTACATCAAGCCGCCACCGCCCGCCGGCGGTGGACGCCCTTAGGGCTTCCCGGTTCATAATAATGCCGCTCCGGCCCAAAAAGGCTCTTTGACACTTACCCCCCGACACGCGCAGAGGTCTTTCGGCTGGACGGAGAAGACAGGGCGATATTGATGAAAACGGCCTTGGCCATTATCGCAAGCGGATTGATCGGGTTCGGTGCCGGCCTGCCCGCAGCTTTCGCTGACGCGTCATCGGTTGCCGGATCCCAGGCGGAGGCGTCTCAGCAGCTGGCCCAGGCCGGTGACGGTATGGCGCCGGGCATGCTGACTACCCAGGCTTTCAAGAAAATCCCCGAAGGGGAAACCATCACGGTTACGCCCTACGACGACAACGATCTTAACCTGCAACTGAAGACCGAGTTCGAAACCGAATTGGCTGCCGATGAGAGGGTCGTTGCCGAGGCCAAGACCGGTTTGCTGCTGCTGTTCGAAGCGAAGGTGGTGCCGGCGGAGCAGGCGCCGCGCCGGCCCAGCCTGGGCTCGGTGAGGGCGAGCGCCGGCCAGGAACGGGATCTGGCGCGGGAAAACGAGGACAGCGTCGAGGTTGAGGCCAACGTGAATGTCTGGTCCAACACCCAGGATTCTGTCCTCGGCGGACGCCAGGAGGCGCAAGACCTGGGCGCCAGCGTGTTCCATATCAACGCCGTGTTGCGCAACCAGGCAAACGGCGAGGTGCTGTGGCAGGGCGATGCCTACTATGAACTGATGAGCCCGGATACCGAACGGGTGGCCCGCGCCATGGTGCCGCCGCTGGTCGACAAACTGGGAAGCACGACCGCCAATGAGCCTTTTGAAGCGCGTTAGGCGGAGCATGGTGGTGGCGTTATTGACGCCGTCCGGCCGTTGCCTGCGGGTGCTTATCTGCAGCCTGCCGCTGCTGTTTCCCGCCGTGGAGGCCGCGGCCGAACTCCGCGGTCACGGTGGTTTCGTGAAGGGCGTGGCGGTGACCGCCGACGGCAGCCAGGCGGTGACCGCCAGCTTCGACTACAGCCTCATCGTCTGGGATCTGGAGGGCCAGAAAGCGCTTCAGGTTCTCAACGAGCATGAAGGCGCGGTGAACGCGGTGGCGCTGGTGGCCGGTGGACGCCAGGCGCTTTCGGCCAGCGATGACGGTACCCTGCGGCTCTGGGATCTGCGCTCCGGCAGGCTTGAACATGTCTTTGAAGGCCACGAGGGCAAAGTGGCGGCCGTAACCGTGTCGCCGGACGGAAAGCTTGCGGCTTCGGCGGGCTGGGACCAGACGGTGCGGCTCTGGGACCTGGAGGCGCGTCAGGCCTCTCATATTCTGGACGAGTACCGCAGCAACGTGAACTCGGTGGCCTTCTCGCAGGACGGCCGCCATCTGCTGACCGGCAGCTATGATTCGGCTATCCGGCTCTGGGCGCTGGCGTCCGACGGCAGCCGGCCGCGGTTGCTTCGGACCATGGAGGGGCATGACTTCGGGGTCAACGCCTTGTCCTTCCTGCCCGATGGTGAGTTCGCGGTTTCCGCGTCGGTCGATGAGACCGTGCGCCTCTGGGACCTGACGACAGGCGAGGAGATGGCGGTCATGCGCGGTCACGACGGCCCGGTCTTCGCCGTTACGGTCTCGCCGGACGGACGTTTCGCCGCTTCGGCCGGTATCGACGGCACCGTCAATCTCTGGGATATCGAAGGCCGCCGCATCGTCACCTCGCTCAGGGGGCATGAGAAACCGGTCTGGGCCCTGGCCTTTACGCCTGATGGACAGCAGCTCCTCTCTGGCGGCTCGGATTCGGTGACGCGGCTCTGGGACCTCCAGGCCCGCAGTGAAGTCGCCGGCAGCGCGGCCGGTGAGGCGTCGACGCAGGAGGCCGCTCTAAGCGAGGAAGCCGAAAGCCGGGGCGCCAAGCTGTTTCGCACCTGTGTTGCCTGCCATACCGTTACCGCCGACGGCGGCAACCGGGCAGGGCCGACCCTGTATCGCATCTTCGGCCGCCAGGCGGGAACTGTGGAGGGCTACAACTACTCCGACGCACTTCGGGGCAGCGCCTTGGTCTGGAATGCCGAGACCATCGACCTGCTGTTCGACGAAGGCCCCCATGAATACACGCCCGGCAGCAAGATGCCGCTGCAGCGCATTCCCCTGGCGGAGGATCGTGCGGCGCTCATCGCCTACCTGAGGGAGGTCACCGGCGCGCGCCAGGATGCCCCAATCGAAAGTGAAGCGCCTCAAGTTGAGCAGTAAGCCGGGGCTGTACAGAGAGGCCCTGGAAACCTAAAATCATGAACTGAAGCCCGGCCGGATAAGGCATGTTCCGGTCGCTTTTGGAGAGGACAGTGAAGCCATGAGATCCGTTGTCATTGGTGGTGTTGCCGCCGTGCTGATCGCCGTTTTGAGCGCCGTCATCTTCAGCATGACGGGCCTGGATTCAGCGGCGGTGTTCTCCGGGCCTAACGTGCGGCTCTAACAGTCTCGCGGCCCATTTATTCCTTTGCCCCGGCCGCGCGCAGCAAGGCGGCTATTTCGTCATCGCCGATCATGCTGGCCGCCTGCAGGGCGGTCCAGCCGTCCTTGGCCTTGAGGTCGACCTTGGCGCCGGCGCGAAGCAGCAGGCGGACTTCTTCCAGACGGGCCCGATTGGCGGCCAACATCAGGGCGGTGTTTCCGCTGTCGGCTTCGCGGGCGTCGGCATCGGCGCCGGCGTTCAAGAGAACATAGAGCGCACCAGGCTGGCCGCTCATGGCAGCGACGACGACGGGCGGGCGGCCCCTGTGGCCCGGCCGGTTCAAATCCGCGCCGGCTGTCATGAGAGCGATCACGGAGTCGACCTGGCCGGCCTCGATCGCCAGCCCTAAAGCCGTCTCGCCCTCTGCGGCCGCCTGATCGACCATGGCGCCGCCGGCCAGCAAAGGCTCAAACAGCGGGGTCCGGCCATGGGCGGCGGCGAGATGCAGCGCCGTCCAGCCGTCCTGCCTTGCAGCGGCCACATCGGCGTTTTCGGACAGCAGCAGTTGCAGGCTGCCCGCTGCCCCAGCGCGGGCAGCTGCGATAAGGGCGGTGGTGCCGTCCTCGGCGGCGGCATCCGGTTGAGCGCCGGCCGCCAGCAGTTCCGCAACGACCGCCGTCGCCAGCGGATCGAAGGCGGCATTGATCAGGGCGGTGTTACCGTCGCGTCGGTCGCGCGCGCCGAGATCCGCCCCGGCGGAGAGCAAGGCGGCGACAACGGCGCGCTTGTTGCGTCTCGCGGCGAGCAGCAGCGGCGTGTTGCCGTAGTCGCCCTCGCGGGCCTCCAACGGCGCCTCCGCTGCGATCAGCACCTTTGCCACCCGGTCATGGCCTTCGTAAGCGGCGTAGTGCAGGGCGGTCCAGCCGTCGTCCGGCGTCGCGCCGGCGGGGTTGGCCCCCTCTTCAAGCAGCAGGGCGGCCACCCGGGCGCTGGCATAGATGGCGGCCACATGCAGGGGCGTGTTGCCCATTTGATCGGTGACTTCCGGATCGGCGCCCCGCTCCAGGGCAAAGGCAGCCAGCTCCGTGTCGTCGTTACGGGCCGCCTGGTGAAGCGCCTGGTCGGCAACCGTCTGCGCCAGCGCGGAGGGGAGAACGGCCAGCAGCAGGCAGGCCGCCAGCAGCAGCCAAAGCGGCCTTGCCACGGCTGAAATCCTAGCCACGGTCCTCGCCGACAACCTCGAGGTCAACCTCTGTCGCGATGATCAGCAGTTTTCCGGCGTTTTCAAAGTTCACGGTTATCCGCTCCGACACCACGGACTGGATCTGCCCGACGCCCCAGTCGGGCTGACCGGGATGGCGCACCCGCATGCCGGGGCTAAGATGTAAGGTCATGATCAGCCTCTCTGTTTTCCCTCCGTCGATAGTGTATAACGATGAGGAATCCGGGGCCAGCTGTTGAGGGTGGGATAAGTATGGACGTATCGATCGATCTGCGCGTTGCCGAGCTGCTCACATCGCGCCTTTGTCATGACCTTGTCGGCCCCATCGGGGCCGTCGGCAACGGATTGGAGCTGCTGGCGGACGACGAGTTCGGCATGGCCGACGATGCCATGCAGCTGACCAGTAATTCGGCGCGTCAGGCCTCGGCAATTCTCCAGTTCTTCCGCCTTGCCTATGGGATGGCCGGGGCGCGGGTCGGAACCGACCTTACTCCGCTTCGCGATCTCTCGGCGGCGCTTTTGGAGGCCTCCAAGTCGGAACTCGACTGGCCGACCGTACAGGCCCCGGAAGGCCTTCCCGACGGCGCCGGCAAGGTGGTTCTGAACATGGTTGCCCTGGCCCACGAGGCGCTGCCGCGCGGCGGTAAGCTGGCCGTCGAGATTTCCGGTGAGGCAGGCCGCTGCGAGCTGACGGTGACGGCCGTTGGCCAGGACGCCCACCTGCGTCCCGAAAGCCTGGCCGGCCTGAGCAACGAAGTGGACATCGGCGAACTCTCACCACGCGGTGTGCACAGCTACTTCACCCGCATCGTGGCCAAGCGCCTGGGCAGCGATCTTGATATCGAAACCCCGGGCGAGGACAGTATCCGCTTTAAGGTGGTCGTGAACGGCTGAGGCTGTTCGCCCCGGACCATTCGCCCCGGACCATTCGCCCCGGACCATTCGCCCTGGACCATTCGCCGGCGGCAGCAGATCTTCAGTTGCGCCAAGTGGGCTTTAGCCGGCGCGGATGCTGGCCAGGAAGCTGTCGACCTGATTGCTCAGGCTCGATGACTGCCCGGCCAGATCGTTTGCCGCGCCCAGCATGGTGGAGGCCGACTGCCCGGACTCCTTCGCCGCCGTCGTGACCTCGCCGATGTTGTTTGAGACCTCGTTGGTGCTGGCCGAGGCAAGCTGCACGTTGCGGGAGATTTCCTCCGTTGCCGCACTCTGCTCTTCCACCGCCGAGGCGATGCTGGAGGCGATGCCGTTGACCTGTTCGATGGTTTCGGTGATCAGGGCAATCGAGTCGACCGCACCACCGGTGGCACCCTGGATGTCGTTGATCTGCTGACGGATCTGCTCGGTGGCCTTGGCCGTCTGGGTGGCCAACTGCTTGACTTCGGAGGCGACCACGGCAAAGCCCTTACCGGCCTCGCCGGCACGGGCGGCCTCGATAGTGGCATTCAGGGCCAGCAGATTGGTCTGCTCGGCAATGTCCTGGATCATCGTCACAACGTCGCCGATCTTCTGTGCGGCCTCGGCGAGGGTTTCGACCTCACCATTGGTCTTGCGGGCCTGCTCTGCAGCCGCCTTCGAAATATCGGTGGACTGGGTGACCTGCCGGCTGATCTCCTGGATCGAGGCGGTCAGTTCCTCCGCTGCCGAGGCGACGGTGCGCACGTTGCTGGCGGCCTGTTCGGTCGCTTCGGCTGCAGCCGTCGTCAGGCTGCTCGACCGCTCTGCGGTTTCGGACATCGACTGTGCGGTGTTCTGTACTTCGTCGGAGGCGGCAGTCACACCGTTCACGACGGCCTTCACGCTGGATTCGAAATCGCCGGCCAGCTTATGCATGGCTTGACGCTTTTCTTCTTCGGCCTTCGCCTTTTCAGCTTCCCGAGCAGCGGTCGAGCGGTCCAGCTCGACGGCATTGGTCTTGAAGGTCTGAACCATGCGCGCGATGTCACCAATGTCGTCTTTGCGCTCCATGGCCGGAACCGCGACGGTGGTGTCGCCGTCCGCCAGGCGCCCCATGGTGTCGGTCATCATTTTCAACGGCTTGCCGATCAGCCGCGAGGTGACAAAGCTGAGCAGCACGACCAGCAACGCCAGGGCCACCAGGGCAATCGCCGACTGCTGCAGCATGGCTGCGCGAATCTCGGCGTTCAACTGTTCGATCGACCAGGCAATGATGACCGAGCCGATGAAGGAGCCGTCCTTGGGCGAGAGTGCCGGACCCGAGATCAGGATATGGCTGTCGGACCGCTCGATCATCCGTGTCTCAGCGCCCTTGGCCTTTTCAACAAAGCTGCCCAGTTCGGCTTGCGGCAGCGTTTTCGAGTCAAAGCGGATCAACTCGTTGCCGTCTTTGTCGAGCGCGATAACATTGGCGATGGCGGTGTCTTCGGCCTTGGCGAAGTCGATGTAGGCGACCTCGATCGCTTCCGGCTTTTTCCAGCGAATGCCGCCGGCGGCATTGTTGCTGATCAGCCGGGTCATGGTGCTGAACCCGGTTTCACCGGTCTGTAGAAGAACCTGCTTGGTCTCGTTGATCCCGATCACCACAAGGGTGACCAGGATCAGCGAAGCCATCCCCGCGGCCGTCAGGATAACCTTACGGACCACGGATAACCTTGAAGTCCCGGCCAAGTTGATCCCGCCCATCTTCTTCTTGGGCGTTGTCGCAGTGGGCGCTTCATTCTTGCTCATAGGAACCGTTCCTTTGCGGCACCGGATGCTTGACCGGGTAGGGGTTGATACTGGTTTTCGTTCGCCTTACAGCGCGTCGACATTGATGCCGATGGTGATGGCACCGATCACGTCGCCGCTGGCCGGGTCGACAATCGACATGGAGAGCTGCGACTGGAAGGTCTGGGTCGACTCGTCCATCTCCACCTCGTCAATGAACACAGCGCCGGCGCCGGCGGAGTAGGTCTTCTGCCACTTGGCTTCATCGCCCTGCCAGTAGTCGGAGGTGACGTCGCTCTGCCCGACGTTCAGGCCGCGGTTGTCCATGACGAAGACCTCCGTCACCAGGCCCTGGGCGCTGTTCTTCTGGTCAACCAGATAGGCGGAGAGGGCGTTGCCCAGCACGGCATCGATCATCGGCTTGCTGCCGGCATCGGTCTGGGCGCGCCAGTCCTGGTCCATTTTGTCGATATCGGCCTGGCTGAGGCCGGCATGCTTGGCGTTCTGCGCCTTCACGGCCTGGATCACGACATCGTTGCTGATCCACTGTTTGACCGTGCTGTTGGCATACTCGGTCATCGGTGCGACATGGGCGTCGCTGGCCAGGGCGGCGGTGGCAAACAGCGACAAAGCAACGCCGCCAACGAGACCCTTAAGGTTGGTCTTAGACATCATCATGGCTCCAATTGAATTCCCCAAAACTGGCGTCCGCTCCACGCGGCTTCGCCTTAACCGTCGTCAGCCTTAAAAGCATTGGCTTAAATTTGCGTTAGCGTGGAGCACGGCCGGCATTACTCGCCTTATAGTTACAGTGATCGGATAACTATATGAAATGATTATAATCGTAATAACTATTCTCGATAAGTAGCAGGCCAGAGATCCCGCAAAGCGCGCATTTCCGCGGCAAGCAGGGTGCTTGACAGGTGCGAGTGATTTGCATTTACTTCGCTATTGAGAATTAATTTCATCACGCACCCAGCCATGTCGGATACTGGGGCGGATGCAACGGAGGACTACAATGAACACTCGTCGGCGGACGGTCCTTGGGGCCGCAGTCTGCTTTGCCGTTTTGGGAACCGGCCTTTCGGCTCAGGCACAGGATGTCCTGAACCTCTATTCCTCGCGTCACTATCAGACCGATGAAGCGCTCTATGAGAACTTCACCAAGGAAACCGGTATCGAGATCAATCGGATTGAGGGCAAGGGCGATGCCCTGATCGAACGGATCAAGAGCGAAGGGGCCAACAGCCCGGCCGACGTTTTTCTGACGGTTGATGCGGGCCGGCTCTGGCGGGCCGATCAAGCGGGTCTTTTCCAGCCGGTCGAAAGTGCCGCCCTGGATGCCGCGGTGCCGGAAAGCCTGCGCCATCCAGATGGGCATTGGTTCGGCTTCTCCACGCGGGCGCGGGTGATCTACTTCGACAAGGCCACGGTGAAGGAAGGCGAGATCACTTCATACGAAGATCTGGCCGACCCGAAGTGGAAAGGCCGCATCTGCATCCGCAGCAGTTCCAACATCTACAATCAGTCGCTGATGAGCTCGATTATCGCTGCCCATGGCGAGGCCGCTGCCCAAGAGTGGGGCAAAGCAATGGTCGAGAATTTCGCGCGCAACCCGGTGGGTGGTGACACCGACCAGATTCGCGCCATCGGCGCGGGCGAGTGCGATGTGGCTGTCGGCAACACCTATTACTTCGTGCGCCTGATGACGAAGCCCAGTGACAAGGATAAGGGACTGGCCGAGAAAATCGGCTGGGTTTTCCCGAACCAGGGCGACCGCGGCACCCATGTGAACGTCTCCGGCGCCGGGGTCCTGAAGAACGCCCCGCACAAGGAAGCGGCGGTCAAGTTCCTGGAGTATCTGGCAAGCCCCGCCGCGCAGCGCTACTTCGCTGACGGCAACAACGAGTATCCGGTGATCACGGGTATCGAGCCAAACCCGGCGCTGAAGTCGCTTGGTGACTTCAAGGCCGATGAATTGAATGTCGCCATCTACGGCGAAAACCAGCCCAAGGCGCAGAAAGTCTTCGATACGGTCGGCTGGCCCTGAGTTCTAAAAACTATGGCTAGCTTGCTGGCCGACTCAAAGGGCCCCTTCGCTGAAGGGGCCCTTTTTGGTTGGCGTTTTCCTTGCCTAGGCATTCTTTGTCTAAGGGGCTTCCCGGGAACGGTTGCCGGCCTGTCCCGGCCGGCCGCGGGCAATGGCGCGGCTCAATAGGATGACCGGTGGGATGCCGACGGCGACGATCGTCAGAGCCGGGGTTGCCGCCTCGGTCAGGCGTTCATCGGCTGCGAAGTTGTGCGCCTGGACGGCCAGGGTATCGAAATTGAAGGGGCGCATGACCAGGGTTGCCGGAAGCTCTTTCATGACATCGACAAAAACCACCAAACCGGCGGTCAGCAGGCTCGGCCACATGATCGGCGCGTGAACGCGCAGGAGGGCCGCCAAAGGCCGCGCGCCGAGCGACCGGGCCGCATCGTCCATTGAGGGGCGTATTTTCGAGAGGCCGCTCTCGATCGTGTTTAGGGATACCGCCAGAAAGCGCACGAGATAGGCAAAAATCAGTGCCGCGAGGCCGCCGGTCAGCAGAAGGCCGCTGGAGACACCCCAGGTGGCGCGCAGCCAGGCGTCGATGGCATTGTCGAGCGCGGCGAAAGGAATCAGCACGCCGACCGCGATGATCGTGCCGGGCAGCGCATAGCCCATGGAGGCGAGGCGGTTCGACATCCGCACCAGCCAGCCGCCGTGCAACCGCAGACCGTAGGCCATAAGGGTGGCCAGCAGGACCGCAAAGATGGCGGAGACCAGCGCCAGGGTGACGCTGTTGCCGACCAGTTCGAAGTAGCGGCGGCCGAACTGCTGGTCGCCGGCTTCGAGGGCCATCGAGAAGAGCACCCCCGCCGGCAACAGGAAGCCGAGGAACAAGGGCAGGAAACAAGCCGTGAAAGCCGCCACCGCCGCCAGGCCGCGCAGCGGGCGCCCCGGCAGCGATTGATAGCGGTTGGTCGCCTGATGGAACCGGGCCTTACCGCGGCTCTGAGCCTCCAGAAAGAGGACGAGAAAGACGAAGATCAGCAGGACCGAGGCCAACTGGCCGGCCGTTGTGCGGTCGCCGAAGGCTATCCAGGCCCGGACGATGCCGGTGGTGAAGTTCGGAACGCCGAAGAAGGAAACCGTGCCGAAGTCCGCCAGGGTCTCCATCAGGGCCAGGGCTGTGCCCGCGACGATCGCAGGCCGCGCGAGGGGCAGAGCCACCCGGAAGAAGCTTTTCCAGGGACCGCAGCCGAGAGTGCGGCTGACGTCGAGCGCGCAGACCGATTGATCGAGAAAAGCGGTGCGCGACAGCATGTAGGTGTAGGGGTAGAGCACCAGGACCAGCATGGCCACCGCACCACCGAGGGAGCGCACTTCGGGAAACCAGTACTCCCGGAAGGAGAGGCCGGTGATGTCACGCAGCATTGTCTGAACCGGCCCGGCCGGCTGCAGAAAGTCCGTATAGGCATAGGCAATCACATAGGCCGGCATCGCCAGAGGCAGGATCAGCGCCCAAACGAAAACGCCCCGGCCGGGGAAGCGGCACATTGTTACCAGCCAGGCTGTTCCAGCACCGATGATGGGGACCGCCAGGCCGACACCGACGACCAGAACCGCGGTGTTGAACAGGTAGCGCGGCATCACCGTCGTGGCCAGGTGGGTCCAGGTTTCGCTGCTCGGCTGGGTGAGGCTGAGAAGGACGCCCAGGATGGGGATCAGGAACAGTCCGGCGATGATGACGGAAAGCCAGCTCAAGGGCCCGCCACGCAGCAGGGCCCGGGCCGACCAGCTGCGGCGCAGGGAAGGCCATGATCGGGTCGCCCGGGGGTCGGGCAGGCCGGCGTGGGCCAGGCTGGCCTGGACCCGGCCCAGTTGAGGTAAGCCGGGTTGGGATAGGCCTGGTTGGGGCAGGCCACTTGGGGCGGATGAGGGGGAGGTCTTGGTCACGGTGCCAGCAGGTTTGATCCGATGGCTCTGCCAAACGAGCCGGTAATTAGCGTGAGCCTCTGCAGCGCGCCTCCCGGTCGTCTGGCCCGGGGATCCGCCGCAGTGAAACAGGGCAGCGGGAGATTAGCGGACAAGGCTGCCAATGAGAAGCAGTCTCACGAATAATCATAACTCTTGAGCAATTTGGTGGGCTTCCAGTCATCAAAACGTCCAGATAACGCAACTTGGATAATCGCTCGCTCTTGGCGCAAATGCTGGCTATCTGAGGATTTCCCTGCGGTTCCTGCCGGTTAGAGCTGCATTCAGGTAAGAGGATATTAATTTCTGTTTGCCACTGTTCGGCGTCATTCTGGGGGCAAAGGTTAATAGCCGAGATCGCCCCCTTTCGGGCCCCCTGACCGGGGCAGGTGTAGGACAGAGGCGATGGACGATCTTCTTAGTGAATTCCTGACCGAGACCAATGAGAGCCTGGCGGAGCTGGACGTCGAGCTGGTGCAGCTTGAGCAGAACCCCAACGACCAGGAACTGCTGGGTAACATCTTCCGGCTGATGCACACCATCAAGGGCACTTGCGGCTTCCTTGGTCTGCCGCGACTTGAGAGCGTCGCGCACGCCGGTGAAAACGTGCTCGGCAAGGTCCGTGACGGCGAGATGGAAGTAACCCCGGAGACCGTCACGGTCATTCTGGAATCCATCGACCAGATTCGCTCGCTGCTGGAACAGCTTGAAGCGACCGAGGCCGAGCCGGAGGGCGATGACTCGGATCTGATTGCCCGGCTGAACGCTTTTGCCGATGGTGGCGGCGCTCCGGCCGCGGCTGAAGAAGCGGCACCCGCTGCAGAGGCCCCTGCAGAAACCCCGGCTGAAGCACCTGCGGAAGCTGCGGGCGGCGACGTCTCCTTGGACGAGCTCGAAGCGGCCTTCGCCAACGCCAAGGGGCCCGAAGAGCTGGCGGCCGAGGCGGCGGCCAAAGAAACAGAGGCCGCAGCGGAAGCTGCCCCCGCTGAGGAAGCCGAGGCTGCTGCTGAGCCTGACGCCGAACCGGCTCCGGCGGAGCCGAAAGCTGAGAAGGCCGCGGCGCCCGCTCCGGCGAAGCCGAAGGCCGCTCAGGAAAAGAAAGCCGCGGAACCCAAGAAAGAAGGCTCTGTCGCCAATCAGTCTCTGCGCGTCAATGTTGACGTGCTTGAGAACCTCATGACAATGGTTTCCGAACTGGTGCTGACGCGCAACCAGTTGCTCCAGATTCTGAGAAGCCAGAGCGAAAGCGAGTTCGCCGCACCGTTGCAGCGCCTGAACCATGTGGTTTCGGAACTGCAGGAAGGCGTGATGGCGACCCGGATGCAGCCGATCGGCAACGCCTGGGCGAAGCTGCCGCGTATTATCCGCGACCTGGCGCACGAGCTTGACAAGAAAATCGACCTGGTGATGAAGGGTGCCGAGACCGAGCTCGACCGGCAGGTTCTGGAGCTGATCAAGGACCCGCTCACCCATATGGTGCGCAACTCGGCCGACCACGGACTTGAAACCCCTGCGGACCGGCTTGCCGCCGGCAAGCCCGAGGTTGGTAGCGTGATCCTCAACGCCTTCCATGAAGGCGGACATATCATCATCGAGATCTCCGATGACGGTAAGGGGCTTTCCTGCGAGAAACTCAAGCAGAAGTGCATAGAAAACGGCCTGGCAAGCGAAGCCGACCTTGAAACGATGACCGAGCAGCAGATTCAGCAGTTCATCTTCAAGGCCGGCTTCTCGACCGCTGCCGCTGTGACCTCGGTTTCTGGTCGTGGCGTCGGCATGGACGTGGTGCGCACCAACATCGAAAAGATCGGCGGCACCATCGAGCTGACATCGGTCGAAGGCCGCGGCACGAAGTTTGTCATCAAGATCCCGCTGACCCTGGCAATCGTCTCGGCCCTTATCGTCGAGTGTGCCAGCGAACGCTTCGCCATTCCGCAGCTTTCTGTCGTAGAGCTTGTTCGGGCTTCAGCCCACACCGAGCACACCATTGAGCGGATCAACGACACGCCGGTTCTGCGGCTGCGCAACCGCCTGTTGCCGCTGGTCAATCTTCGCGATCTGCTGAAGCTTGGCACCGGTGAAGAAGAGGCGGTCGTCGAGGGTCTCATCGAGCACGACGAGACGGCTGCGAGCGAAGAGGAAGCACCGGCTGCCGAAGCTGCCGAGGCGAAACCCGCTGCCGTCGATGAAGAGGAGCCGCCGGCGGTCGAGTCGAAGGATGAGGAGGAAGTCTTCATCGTCGTTGCTCAGATCGGCAACTACTCCATGGGTATCATCGTCGACCGGGTCTTCGATACCGAAGAAATCGTGGTCAAGCCCGTGGCGCCGATCCTGCGCGACATTCAACTCTTCTCGGGCAACACGATCCTGGGCGACGGTTCGGTCGTCATGATCCTCGATCCCAATGGTATTGCCGCTACGACCGGCGAGATTTCCGTTGCCGAAGGTGGAGAAGACGCCGTTAAGGACCGCCATCACGTCAGCAGTTCCGATACTGTGGCCATGCTGGTGTTCCGTGCCGTTGACGATACGCCCAAGTCGGTGCCTTTGGGTCTGGTGGCGCGCTTGGAGGAAATCGATCTCGCGCGGGTTGAGTCTTCCAACGGCCAGTACGTGGTCCAGTACCGCGGTCAACTGATGCCGCTGGTGTTGATGGACAATGGACAAGACCTTGCCACGGAAGGCCGCCAGCCGGTCCTCGTTTTCTCCGACCGCAATCGGACCATGGGTCTCGTGGTCAAGGAAATCGTCGACATCGTAGAAGACAAGATGAATGTCGAGCTGTCGACGGACCGCCCCGGCTACATCGGTACCGCCGTCATCGGCGAGCGGGCCACGGACATTATCGACGCCAGCTACTATCTGACCCAGGCATTCCACGATTGGTTCGCGGCCGACCGGGCAACGACGGACGATGAGAGCGGCTCAAGACGCCTGCTGCTGGTGGACGATAGCCCGTTCTTCCGCAACATGTTGCAGCCGCTGCTGTCGGCATCGGGCTATGACGTGGTTTGCGCCGAGTCGGCTGATGCCGCCATGGAGCTCTGCGATGCCGGCGAGGAGTTTGACGTCATCATCTCCGACATCGAGATGCCTGGCATGAACGGCTTCGAGTTTGCCAAGAAGGTTACGACCGATTCGCGCTGGTCTGAGACACCGATCGTCGCACTCTCCGCTTTCTCGAATCCGGCGGATCTTGAGCGCGGACGCGCTGCGGGCTTCTCCGATTACGTCGCGAAGACTGACCGCGATGCACTACTGACAACCTTGCATGATACGCTTTCCGAACTGAGAGGTGCGGCATGAGCAGCGAAAACGAGAGCGGCGCTGAGTCCAGTACGGCGGGGAATGCGTTCTCCGATGCTGAGGATTTCGTTACCTTCACCATCGCCGGCCAGTTGTTCGGGATACCTGTGTTGAAGGTGCAGGACGTACTTGCCGCCTATAACATCACGCGGATTCCTCTGGCGCCGCCTGAGATCGCCGGATCGCTCAACCTGCGCGGCCGGATCGTGACTGCAATGGATGTCCGTCTGCGTCTTGGGTTGCCGCCCAAGGAAGAGAAAGGCTCCATGAGCATTGTCGCCGAGCACGATGGTGAACTCTACAGCCTGATGGTCGACTCCGTCGGTGAAGTTCTGGCGCTCAAGGCGGATGACTATGAGCGGAATCCACCCACGCTGGACCCGAAGTTCCGTGACTATTCCGACGGAATCTATCGCCTGGATGGCAAGCTTCTTGTCGTTCTGGATGTAAACCGCTTGCTGGACTACGACCGCGATCAGGCTGCCTGACACAGCCCCTCGTGGTCAAACGGAGTTCCGGTATGTGGCAGGTCGCCGCCTGAGGTGATCCACAACCGGAGAGGATGTTGGAGCTAAGAAATGAAATCCTGCCTGATCGTAGATGACTCGAAGGTCGTGCGCATGGTTGCGCGCAAGATTCTTGAGGGCCTCAGCTTCAGCACTGAGGAAGCCGAAGACGGCCAAAAGGCCATCGAAGCATGCCAACGCGAGATGCCCGATGCCGTTCTGCTCGACTGGAATATGCCGGTCAAAAACGGGCTGGAGTTCCTCACCGAACTTCGCGCGCTCGGCGGCGATTCGCAGCCGGTCGTGGTGTTCTGCACGACGGAAAACGACATGGACCATATCCGCAAGGCCATGGAAGCCGGCGCCAACGAGTACATTATGAAGCCCTTTGACAGCGACATTATCGAATCGAAATTCGTCCAGGTAGGCCTCATCTGATGCAAGAAGACAGTGGTGCTTCGTCCCTTGATGAGAATGGAACCGACGATCCATACCGTGTGATGGTGGTCGATGACTCCGCTGTCATCCGCGGTCTGCTGACGCGCTCGCTTGAAGCGGATCGCAGCATCAAGGTCGTGGCCTCGGTCGGGAACGGTGAAATCGCTCTGAAGTCTCTGGAGCGCTACGATATCGAGGTCATTATCCTCGATATCGAGATGCCGGTTATGGACGGGTTGACGGCTCTGCCGAAACTGCTCGCAGCACAGCCGAACGTCAAGGTCGTGATGGCCTCGGCGCTGACCCGCAAGAACGCGGAGGTCAGCCTGCGGGCCCTGCAGGCTGGTGCCGCGGATTATGTGACCAAACCGAGTTCGACCAGCGAACTGACATCCGCCGACAGTTTTCAGCGCGAACTCACCGAGAAGGTCAAGGCGCTCGCCGCCGCGACCCGCAGTTCGCCGGGTGCGCGCCCGAGCAAGCCGGTCGCGGGCGTCGTCAAGGAGGCGCCGAGCTCTACCGGCAAGCTGTATGGTGGCCGTGAGATCGTGCTCCGGAAGCAGCCGATCGTGAATCCGCGTATCATCGCAATCGGCAGTTCGACCGGTGGTCCTCAGGCACTTCTGGAGGTGCTTGCCGACATGACCTCCACAGTGAAGCTGCCGATACTCATTACCCAGCACATGCCGGCGACTTTCACCACGTTGCTTGCCGAGCACATTGCCCGCGCGACAGGGGTCCCGGCGAAGGAAGCGGTCCACGGGGAGATGATTGAGCCCGGCCGGATCTACATGGCCCCGGGCGACTATCACATGGTGGTGGAATCGAAGGGGGCCGGACAGCAAATTGTTCTTAACAAGGGCCCGCAGGAGAACTTCTGCCGGCCGGCTGTTGACCCGATGCTACGGTCTATGGCGCCGATCTATGGGGCCGGCTTGCTCACCATCATCCTTACGGGTATGGGAAGCGACGGCAAAAAGGGCGCCGAGAAAGTTGTCGAAGCCGGCGGTGCGGTTATCGCACAGGATGAGGCCACCAGTGTGGTCTGGGGTATGCCGGGGGCGGTCGCTACGAGCGGGCTCTGCTCTGCAGTTCTTCCGCTCAAGGAAATCGGACCCAGCGTCCGCAAGATGGTCATGAGGTCAGCGGCATGAATGTGAAAGACTTTGAGTATATTGCCCAACTGCTCTACCAACGCTCCGGCTTGGTGATCACGCAGGAAAAGGCCTACTTGCTGGAGAGCCGTTTGAACCCGGTCGCGCGCAAGTGGGACCTCGACGGTTTTGAAGCGCTGATTACTGCGATGCGCTCCAAGCAGGACGAAGGCATGATCGTTGATGTCACCGAGGCGATGACGACCAACGAGTCCTTCTTCTTTCGTGACAACAGGCCCTTCGAGCAGTTCAAGGATATTGTTCTTCCCTATCTCCTGGAAGCCAGGAAGACGGCGAAGAAGCTCCGTATTTGGAGTGCCGCTTCCTCGAGCGGTCAGGAGCCTTATACGATTGCGATGATTTTGAAGGAAGAGGCCGCAAAGCTGGCCGGATGGAACGTCGAGATTTTGGCGACGGACCTCTCAAAAGAGATTCTGAGCAAAGCGCAAGAGGGACTCTATTCGCAGTTCGAGGTGCAGCGGGGGCTGCCGATCACCCTCTTGATGAAGTACTTCACCCAGGATGGAGAGAAGTGGCGCATCAACGACGACATCAAGAAGATGGTGACTTATCGGCCGTTCAATCTGTTGGACAGCCCGAGTGGCCTGGGCACCTTTGACGTTATCTTCTGCCGCAACGTCCTGATCTATTTCGACCAGGAAACCAAGGGCCAGGTCCTGGACCGGATGGCGAAGATTATGCCCGGCGATGGTTACCTCTACCTGGGCGGCGCCGAGACGGTGCTTGGTATCTCCGACAGCTTCGAGGTTATCCCGGGACAGCGCGGTGTTTATCGCCTGACCGGCAGTGACGCCACCGAAGACCGCAAAGCGGGCTAGCACTCAGTCGACGATCCGGGTTGCGCCGATCCTGGGGCTTCTTCCCGCTTTCACATTGCTTCAGTGCCTGGCGGACAGAGAAAGGCCGGCTTCCATTGGGGAAGTCGGCCTTTTTCATTTCCGGGGGCGGGTATGCCTGGCGGCAACCTGCCTGATGTTTGGCTTGGTGGTCCCGTTTCCTTACAGAGGGCGGGCCCTTAGGCTGACGCGGCCTGCTTGGTCGGTTCGGCGCCTTCCATGTTGACCGGATCGCGCAGCACATAGCCACGGCCCCAAACGGTCTCGATGTAGTTGTCGCCGCCCGTCGCGTTGGCCAGTTTCTTGCGCAGCTTGCACACAAAAACGTCGATGATCTTCAGCTCCGGCTCATCCATACCGCCATAGAGATGGTTCAGGAACATCTCCTTGGTAAGGGTCGTCCCCTTACGCAGCGACAGCAGCTCCAGGATCCCGTATTCCTTGCCTGTCAGATGCAGCGGCTGGCTGTCGACCTCGACGGTACGGGTGTCCAGATTGACCGTCAGCTTGCCGGTCGAGATGACCGAGTCCGAGTGGCCCTTGGAGCGCCTGACGATTGCCTGGATGCGTGCAACCAGCTCTCGTTTGTCGAACGGCTTGGTCAGGTAGTCGTCGGCTCCGACGCCCAGTCCCTTGATCTTGTCATCCAGACCGGAAAGGCCCGACAGGATCAGGATCGGCGTTTTCACCCGCGCTGCTCGCAAACGGCGCAGGACTTCATAGCCGTCCATGTCCGGCAGCATCAAATCAAGAATGATGATGTCGTAGTCGTATAGTTTGCCGATTTCGAGGCCGTCTTCGCCCATATCGGTCGTGTCACAAACATAACCCTCTGACCGGAGCATCATCTCGATGCCTTGAGCGGTAGCGGTATCGTCCTCGACAAGCAGAACTCGCATGATGTTTGACCTAATGCCTGTATATTTCGCCTGGGATTTGATTATTAACCATTTTGCCAAGTGTTTGTTAATAAATTCTTACCGGCTCCAATTGCCGCGAAACGATTGTGCTTTTATCGCTCAATTCATCGTCCGGATGACACTGGAACCGACTTTACTCAACCTTAAGCCCGATGACCGACACTGCTTGTCGAGGTCAATATCAATAGGCTTTAAAGCCTCTCGGGGTCGATTGAGGGATGGTGGTTTCCGCATTTATTAAGGAAATTGGCCAGGTGGCGGATTACCGTCTCTATGGCCGCGTCGCCGGCGTTCTGGGGATGCTTGTGGAGGTCGCGGGCCTCGACCAGGCCCTCTCCATCGGATCGCGCTGCGTCATCCTGGCTCAGGGTGACCGCAAGGTAACCTGTGAAGTTATCGGGTTCCGGAACAAGCGCGCCCTGCTGATGCCCTTCGGGTCGCTGGAGGGCGTAGGCCTGGGCTGCAAGGCGGAGGTTCTGGAGAGCGACCCTGTCATCCGTCCGTCGTCGGCCTGGCTGGGCCGGGTCGTCAATGCCATGGGCGAGCCGATTGACGGCAAAGGCCCCTTGCCCAGTGGGCCCCTGGCCTATGCGTTGCGCGCGGCGCCGCCCCCGGCCCATAGCCGCAATCGGGTCGGCGGCAAGATCGATCTCGGCGTGCGGGCCATCAACACCTTTCTTTCCTGCTGCAACGGGCAGCGCATGGGCATCTTCGCCGGTTCGGGTGTCGGCAAGTCGGTGCTGCTGTCGATGCTGGCGCGCTATGCCGAGGCCGATGTCAACGTGATCGGCCTGATCGGCGAGCGCGGCCGCGAGGTTCAGGAGTGGCTGGAGGACGATCTGGGGCCGGAAGGGCTGGCCCGCTCAGTCGTCGTCGTCGCCACCTCGGATGAACCGCCGCTGATGCGTCGCCAGGCCGCCCATCTTACAGCGACGCTGAGCGAGTACTTCCGCGACCAGGGACGGGACGTCCTTTGCCTGATGGACTCCGTCACCCGCTTTGCCATGGCACTGCGCGAGATCGGGCTCTCCGCCGGAGAGCCGCCCGCCAGCAAGGGCTACACTCCCTCGGTGTTCGCCGAACTGCCGCGGCTGCTCGAACGCGCCGGGCCCGGCGTGGAGGAGGGCGCCATCACCGGCCTCTTCACGGTTCTGGTGGAAGGCGATGACCACAACGAACCGGTGGCGGACGCCGTGCGCGGCATCCTCGACGGCCATATCGTTCTGGAGCGTGCGGTCGCGGAGCGCAACCGCTACCCCGCCATCAACGTCCTGCGCAGCGTTTCGCGGACCTTGCCGGCCTGCAATTCCGAGACCGAAAACACCCTGGTAGACCGGGCGCGGGGCCTGATGTCCACCTATGAGAACATGGCTGAGTTGATTCGCATCGGCGCCTACAAGCAGGGCAGCGACCCGGCCATCGACGAAGCGATCCATTACTATCAGGATCTCGAAGCTTTTCTCTGCCAGAGGAAGGAAGAGCGCAGCGGTCTGAGTGAGGGTTATGCGCGCCTGGCAGAGCTGCTCGGCCTGCCCGCGCCGGTGGCGGATGCCGGTGCGAGCCAGCCGCTACAGGACCCGGCAACCGAGACAGAAGCGGTCGCCGATGGACAGGTCGCGGAAGAGGGTGCAAGCGCCCAAGCGTTGCATTCTGAAGAACAGTCAGCCGATGAAAGTGGCGTTCTACGGGTGCGCCAACCATCCGAAGATTTTGAAAAGAGGCGCCGGCGCATGGCCGAGGCGCTCAACTTAAGGCAATCAGAAGCGGCGGCGGATAAGCTGTCGGACGTTCCAGCCGAACCGCCGGTGGCGGGGCTGGAAGCGAATGGGTAAACGGTTTCTCAGGAGATAAATGGCTGTGACGGCTCTTGATCAATTGGTGCGCGTGCATCGCTGGAATCTGGACGAAAAGCGCCAGAAGTTGGTGGCCCTTGAGCAACTGCGAGAGCGGCTCTCCGGCAACATCGCGACGCTTGATGCGGAACTTCAGCACGAAAAGGAAGTTGCCGCCCGCTCCGATGTAACCAGTATTGCGCTACCGGCTTTCATCCGGGCAAGTCTTGAGCGGCGGCAGAAGATCGAAGAGTCGATTGCCGAGGTGGATCGCTCTGTGGCCGCGGCGCGCGACGAGATCACGGAAGCCTTTCAGGAACTGAAGAAGTACGAGACGGCCCACGGCAATCACCAACGCCGGGAAGCCCAGAAGCACTCCAAGCGTGAGCAGGCCGTGGCGGACGAGGTCGGCCTCGAACTCCATCGCCGTCATGCAGCGGCCGGCAACTGAAGACTCTTTGGGGAAGACGGCTTTCCTGACCGGCTCTCGGTGAGAGCAGCCAACAATCAAATCTGAAGCGTTGCGTTTTCGGTCTTGGCAGCCTGAGCGGCGAGAAGCTGTGTCCAGTCGGGGGATGTCTGGAACACCAGCCGTCCACGATAACCGGCGATCGCATTGGCTTCTTCGAAAAGAGCGAGGAGATCGCCGCGCATGACCGCCGACAGGCGCCGGCGGCTGCGCAGGATCAGATCGAACTGCTGCGCGCGCACCAGGCCGTCGAGCTGCAGCTCTCCGTGATGCTTCAGCTCCAGCTCCAGAACGAAGCGCGTTGCCTTGTCGCCGGCCTCGTCATCCTGCTGCCCGCCACCGCCTGCTTGCTGGCGCAGGAACAGGCGCAGCTCACGCAGGCCTTCGTCACTCCAGACCGGCAGTTGCAGCAGGCGCCATTCCCCGCTGGCGGTCTCTACACTGCGGCTCAAGCCCGCCAGCTCGCGCCCGAGGCGATCCAGGAACTCGCCACGCTCGCCGCGCTCCAGGGCGGCGGCCGGCCCGGCCAGCCACGCCAGAGGGCTGCCCTGGTTGATGGCTGAAAGGAAAAACAGGATGCCGGAGCTGAGGCGGGGCCCAACCTGAGGCAGGGCGCGCTGCAGAACCTCGGCCTGGGCATTTGGAAGGCCGCCGAGCAAGGCCTCCTCAACGGCATCTGCAGAGGGCCAGGGGGTGGCGAAGCTGATCGGCGGCAGGGCTGTCTTGCCGCTGCCCGGCACCAGCACCTCGAGCGCCAGGCTGGCGCCGGTCGGAAGATCGACCGGTGCCTTCAAGGTGATCGCGCCCATGGCTGTGTGAAGGATGGCCGGGCCGCTGCCGCTCCTGGCCGTGACAAGGCCGGTCAGCCGCAGGACCTTGCCGTCGCCGAGCATCGCGTCCGGGCCATCGGCAGCGGCGCTGCCCGCCGTGGTTCCGGCGGCCCGGGAGGCGCCCTCGGCGGTGACGCCCTGAAGAGCGGCGGCGACGCTTCGGCCCGCGTTGATGACCGTCGTCTGCGGCGCCAGCCGCAGGCCGGCGTCCGGCGCTGTGCCGCTTGGCCCCTGGGGAGGAAGGCCGGTGGTCACAGCGGCGCCGCTGCCTGCCGGCGTTTGCGTCGCCGCGCCATTGCTCGCTGGGCCTTGGGCGGGTGGCGTTGCGGCCCCGGATGTGGGTGGGGTTCCCGCGCCGGGGAGGGCGCCGGGCGTTGAGCCTGGGGTGCCCTGTCCCGGGCCGGCTGTTATCCCGCTCCCGCCCGCGGTTCCTGCTCCGATGGCGGGTGCCGCAGCGCCGCCCGGCCCGGGAATCGCTGGCCCGGCTTGGCCGCTGGGAAGGGCCGCGGTGCCTTGGTTTTGGGGGCCGGGTGCGCCGATTGAAAGAATGCGCAGCAGCAGCTCGGTTCCCGGTTCCGCACTTGGCAGCCCGGCCAGCAAGGGCAGCGGCGGAGCCGATTGCAGGATGGCGCGGATAAAGGCCGCCCGCGAAATCGGATCCGGGGGGGCGACTGGTTGTGCGCCGGGCGCCGTCGGGGTGAGTGCCCCCAAACCCCTTGTGGGCAGCGGATCGCCACCTGCTGGGGCCGGAAGGGCAGGGCCGTCTACGGGCAGCAGCGCTACCGTAGGCTGGGGACCCCCACTGCGGATCTGCAGCACCACCTCACTGCCGACCGCCAGGTTTCTTGCCGCAGCGAGCTTTACGACGGCCAGTCTGGTTTGAAGGATGAGCAACCCGGCTTCATCCTGTCCGATCACCTGGCCGCGCAGATACTGGCCGGCGGCAAGCCGGGCTATTTCCGGCGCCGGATCGATCAGCCGTCCGGTCGTTTCCGTGACCGTGACCCCGGCGGTTCTTGGGGTGCCTGCCGTGAAGCTGGCGAAGAGGTCACGCATGGGCCAACCCCGATCACTGCCGCCGGATCAGCCGGGCGGCCAGTTTTTCGACATCGGCGGCGGCATCGCTGGTCGGGTGCCGGGTGAGGATCGGCATTTGGTGGCGGATGGTGTCCTTTACCTTGGAATCGCGCCTGACGACGCCGGCCAGGGGGGGTGAGATTTTCAAAAACGACTCGCAGGCCTTCAGCAGAGTGGCGTAGGTGCGCTCGCCCTCAGCCGGCGATGCGGCCATGTTCACCACCACGCGAATATCGCTGCCGGGATCCTGGAGATGTGCCAGCTTTATGAAGGCATAGGCGTCGGTCAACGAGGTCGGCTCATCGGTGACGACGATCAGGTTGGTCCGGGCGAGTCCCGCGAGCTGCCTGACGGTCTGCTCCAGACCGGCGCCGAGATCGAGGACGACCCGGTCATAGTCGTGCGACAGCGCGGCGAGGTCTTTCAGCAAGCCCTTCAGGCGCGGCGCCGGTAGGCTTGCCAGCCCGCCCGAGCCGGAGCGTCCGGCGATTACATCGAATCCGGCATCGGGATGACCACAGGCGGCTTCCGCCAGGGTGTATTTGCCGGCCAGGGCCCCGCCGAGGTCTCGGCCCGGCTGCAGGCCGAGCTGGATATCGACATTGGCAAGCCCCAGATCGCCGTCGAACAGCAGGACGGACTTGTTTTGCCGCACCAGGGCCTGCGACAGAGTCACAGACAGCCAGGTCTTGCCGACCCCGCCTTTGCCGGAAGCGACGGCAAACATGTTTGCGCAGGTCTGCGGCCTCTGCTCGGAGTCTATCAAGGGAGATCCAATCATACTGTCAGTCCGCAGCGGCAAGGGAAGAGGGTTCGAAGGGTTCGCAGGTGCTCAGAAGCCGTGCGAGGGAAACCGGATTGAGGGCCGTGAGGCCTGCGCCGATATGCCGGGAAACCCCGGCGGCAAGAAACTGCATGCCGCCGACATGAGCGGCGGCGACCAGACCACCGAAACGGCGGGCCGCATCGAGGCGCGTCGGGATCATGGCCTGCGCACCTGCCTGGCTGTAAGCCAAGGCGGCGTCGGCGACCTCCGCCGGATCCCCGCCGGCCGGCAGAACCAGGGCCAGAGTGGCTGCCGCCGCTTCGGCCGTTTCGCTGAGATAGCGCAGCTCCTGGCCGTCGAAGGGGTTGCTGCCGATGGTATCGATGACAGCCATCTCATCGGCTTCACGCTGGCTTACCGCCTTGGCAACAGCCTCGGGGTCGCTTGCACAGACAAGCCGCGCACCCAGAACATCAGCAAAGGTTTCGGCCTGGGCGCGGCCGCCGGCCTTATCGGAATCCATGGTGATCAGCAGGCTTCTGGCGCCGGCCAGGCGGGCGCAGGCGCAAAGCTTGGCGCTGGTCACGGATTTGCCGGCACCCGAGGGGCCTATCAGCATAATCGGCCGGCCGGGACCGATTTCAGACAGAGGCAGAAAACCAAGCTCGTAATCCAGCGCGGCGGCCAGAGCCATGACCCAGTCGTCGGCCTGTAGATTGGCGGCGGCGTTCAGCAGGCGGTCGGCGAGGCCGCGGGGAACCCGGTGATGGTCCAGTACGGAGGCGATGCGGTCGGCGACAGCCAACTCACTGGTCGGCGGACCCGGCCGAAAGTCGTTGTCGTCGTCGGCCTCCAGCGCTGCCGTGACCTTGACACCGGCAAAGCCCTCTTCCTGAGTTGAGAGTATGATGGCCTCGTCGCCGAGGGCGAGGCGCACCTGCTCCATTGCCTCCGGCAGGGTCTTTGCGGAAAAGCTGCGCAGCAGCATCAGATTTGACCCAGGGTCTTGATCTTGGCCTTGGCGTGGACCTCATTCTGCGACAGCACCACGGTTGCCGGACGGAAGCGCTCGATGATCGAGCGTACGAAGGGGCGCACCGGCGGGCTGGTCAGCAGAACAGGGCTTTCGCCGAGCATGGCGTGGCGCTCGAAGGTCTGGCGGACCGCGGCGATGAACTCCTGCAGCCGCGTGGGCGCCATGGAGAGCTGCCGTTCCTCGCCTTCGCCGACGATAGCCTCGGCGAAGGCCTGTTCCCACTGCGGGGAAAGGGTGATCATGGGGATGAAACCCTGCGGATTCACCTGATCGTTGGAGATCTGCCGCGCCAGGCGCGCCCGCACGTGCTCGGTAATGGCCGTCACGTTGCGGGTATAGCCGCAGGCTTCGGAAACTCCCTCCAGAATGGTCGGCAGGTCGCGGATCGAGACCCGCTCGGCCAAGAGGTTCTGAAGAACGCGCTGCAGGCCGCCGACGGTGATCTGGCTGGGGATCAGGTCGGCGATCAGTTTCTGCTGTTCGCTGTCCTGCTCATCCAACAGTTTTTGGGTCTCGGCATAGGACAACAGCTCAGACATGTTGTCCTTGATCATCTCGGTCAGGTGCGTCGTGACCACGGTCGGCGGATCGACCACGGTATAGCCGCGGAAGAGGGCCTCTTCGCGGCTGCCTTCCTCGCACCAGAGGGCCGGCAGTCCGAAAGTCGGCTCAACCGTCTCTTCGCCGGGCAGCGGAATCTTCTCGCCGCGCGGGTCCATGACCAGCAGCATGTTCGGCCGCAGCTCGCCGCGGCCGGCCTCGATCTCCTTCACCCGGATCACATAGGTGTTGGCCGGCAGCTGCAGATTGTCCTGAATACGGACCGAGGGCATGACAAAGCCGATCTCCTGGGCCAGTTGTCGGCGCAGGGATTTGATCTGATCCGTCAGGCGTTGTCCGCCCTGGCCGTTGATCATGGGCAGCAGCCCGTAGCCGAGCTCGAGGCGGACGTGATCGATCTGCAGCGCATTGGCAATCGGCTCTTCGGCGACCGGGGCGGCCGCGGCCTCGGACTTGGCCAGAAGAGCCGTCTCGGCGGAGATCTTGGCGTTGCGCTTGCTGGCCATCCAGGCCAGACCGCCGGCGATCGCCGAAAGCGTGAGGAACGGCAGCGCCGGAATGCCTGGCAGCAAGGCCAGCGCCAGCATCAGAAAGGCGGAGAGGCCAAGGGCCAGCGGATAGCCGCTGAGCTGTCCGATCAGGGCCTTGTCCATCGAGCCCGTGCCGGCCGACTTGGTGATCAGCAGGCCGGCGGCGGTGGAAACGATCAGCGCCGGGATCTGGCTGACCAAGCCGTCGCCGACCGTCAGCAGTGTGTAGGTTTCGGCGGCTTCGCCAAAGCTGAGGTCTTTTTGAGCGACGCCGATGATCATGCCGCCGATGACGTTGATGAAGGTGATCATCAGACCGGCGATGGCGTCGCCGCGCACGAACTTGGCGGCACCGTCCATGGAGCCGAAAAAGTTGCTCTCGTCTTCCAGTTCCTTGCGGCGGGCGCGCGCCGTCGCCTCGTCGATAAGACCGGCGGAAAGATCGGCGTCGATTGCCATCTGCTTACCCGGCATGGCATCCAGGCTGAAGCGAGCCGACACCTCGGCAATTCGCCCGGAACCCTTTGTAATCACGATAAAATTCACGATTACCAGGATGCCGAAGATGATAATGCCGATGACGAAGCTGCCGCTCATCACGAAGTTGCCGAAGGCTTCGATCACCTTGCCGGCGGCATCGGTTCCGTCATGGCCTTCCGACAGAATGAGCCTTGTCGAGGCCATGTTCAGTGCCAGGCGCATCATCGTCGCAATGAGCAGCACCGTAGGGAAGGAGCTGAATTCCAGCGGCTTGCCGATGAACAGCACCGTCATCAGAATCAGCACCGAGAAGGTCATGGAGACGGCAAGGGAGACGTCCAGCATCCAGCTGGGCATCGGCAGGATCAGGACCACCAGGATTGCGGTCACGCCAAGCGCAAGGGCGACATCGCCGCGCTTCAGCATGTTCACGATGCTGGTCAGCGAGTTGCCGTTGGAGCCGCCTTCTTCTGCATTGGTTTCCGCCATCTTGGCTCTCTTATCGACCTCCGCGGCCTAGATCAGGCGGGTGCACGCTCTTGCTCGCCGGGCAGGGGTACGGCAGCGCCGTCCTGACTGTAGAGCTTCAGCTTGTTGCGCAGAGTGCGGATCGAGATGCCGAGGATGTTGGCCGCATGGGTGCGATTCCCCAGGCAATGCTGCAGGGTGTCGAGAATCAGGTCCTTCTCGACGTCGGCAACGGTGCGGCCAACCAGCGCCTTGACGTCGCCGGGGAGCTCACCATCCTCCGAAGCTGCGCCGGCACCGCCGGTTTCACCGGTTTCGGGCGCCAGGCTCTGCCCCGTCAGGATGATCGCGTTGGGGTCGATAATCCCGTCGCGGGCCAGCAGGACGGCGCGATGCATGGTGTTTTCGAGTTCACGCACGTTGCCGCGCCAGTGATGGCGGGAGAGCACGGCATGGGCCTCTGCAGTCAGTTTCAACGCCGGAAGCGCATTGGCCTCCGCGTACTTTGCCGCGAAGTGTTCGGCCAGTACCGCGATGTCCTGAGGGCGCTCGCGCAGCGGCGGTAGCGGCACATTGACAACGTTCAGCCGGTAGTAAAGGTCTTCCCGGAAATTGCCCTCCCGGACCGCTTCCTCCAGGTCGCGGTTGGAGGTGGCGATCAGGCGGATGTCGACCTTGATCGGCTTACCGCCGCCGACACGGTCGATCTCACGTTCCTGGATCGCGCGAAGAAGCTTGGCCTGCAGGCGCGGATGCATCTCGGTGATTTCATCGAGAAGCAGGGTGCCGCCGTTGGCCTCTTCAAACTTGCCGATCCGGCGCGTTACGGCACCGGTGAACGCGCCCTTCTCGTGACCGAAAAGCTCGGACTCCAGCAAGTTTTCGGGGATTGCAGCGCAGTTGACCGAAATGAACTGTTCGCTGGCGCGCTTTGATTTGCTGTGCAGGAAGCGGGCCATGACCTCTTTACCGGTGCCGGATTCACCGGTGATGAGGACGCTCGCATCCGAGGGCGCAAACTGTTCGGCCAGGCGCAGGACGTTACTCATGACCGGGTCGCGGAACACCACGGTACTGGTTTCCTCTGCCACGGCCGAAAGAACGGCTGCGATCAATTCCGCGTCCGGTGGCAGGGGGATGTATTCCTGCGCGCCGGCCCGGATGGCGTCCGCTGCGGCGCTCGGTTCGGGATCGATGCCGCAGGCCACGACAGGAACGGCAATGCGCTCTGTCTCCAGGCTGCGGCAGAGGGCCTGGATATCCAGGTTGACCTCGACCATCACCAGATCGGCCCCTTGGCCCGACCTCAGCGCATTCATGGCGCTTTCTACATCGTCGACATGGGCAACCTTTGCGCCGCTTTGCAGCGCCAGCTTGCCGGCTGTCGAGATATGTCCGTCCAGTGTTCCTACAATGAGAAGCCGCATGCCTTCTCTCCACGTCCTAACTGTTGATTCCGGTACTGCATTACGAATGGAAGTAGTCGACCCGCTGACGGGGCGCCAAGATAGTGTTCAACATCAGCTCAAGGCGGCGCGGGTTCTCCTGTCGGCTGATCGACGCCGCGCCGATGGTGTAGACCTGCCGCACGACCGCTTCGATCTGTGCATTGCGTTCGAGCTTGCTGGCGAGCGGCGTAAACACCATGTTGGCGAGCACCGCGCCGTAGAAAGTTGTCAGCAGGGCAACCGCCATGGCGGGACCGATGGCCGAGGGGTCGTCGAGATTGCCCAGCATCTGCACCAGACCGATGAGCGTGCCGATCAACCCCATGGCCGGGGCGACTTCACCGGCGCGCCGCAGGACACCGGCTGACCGCAGGTGGCGCGCGTAGGTGGTCTGCGATTCCTGAGCAAGGATTCGCTCAACCTCTTCAGCAGGCAGGCCGTCGACCACCAGGGTGATCGCCTTGTACAGAAACGGCGCTTGATACAGGTCTTCCATAACGTTCTGAAGCTTCAGGCGCCCTTTTTTGCGGGCCAGATCGGCCAGATAGAGCGCTTGTACAACGGCGTTCTCCGGCGTTTCGCTGTGATAGACGGCGGCCCGGAACATAACGCCCTGAGCCTGTCCCACCTCGCCAAGGCTGAAGGACACGGTGGTCACCAGGAAGGTGCCGCCGATGACGATCAGGACCGCGGGTATGTCCAGAAAGGCCTCCGGCTGGCCGCCCAGCATCATCGCCCCTACGATCATGGCAAAAGCGCCGCTGACACCCAGCAAGGTGGCGAAATCGACACTGGGGCGCAGCCGCGGTGCCTCTGGCACCACGGCGAACTCGCCGCCACCGCTTGTCGTTTCTGTGTTTGCCATCTTGCTTCGTTTCCGCTGAGTAGGTTGCCTAGCTTCGGTCTACCTTGATGATTTCCGTCATGGTCACACCGAGATGTTCTTCGACGACGACCACCTCACCGCGGGCGACGAGACGGTTGTTGACATAGATGTCGATCGCTTCGCCGACTTTTCGGTCAAGCTCGACAACGGCGCCGCGGCCGAGTTTCAATAGTTGACTGACCTGCATGTTGGCCTTGCCGAGAACGGCGGAGACCTGAACCGGAATGTCGTAGACAGCCTCCAGCTCCTTCGCATTGGTCGGCGGCTTGCCGCCGTCAGGCAGTTGACTGTCTTCGTCTTCGTCTGCCTGGTCGGGGGTGATGCCGTCCAAGTCCAGGTCAGCCAGATCCAAATTGTCTTCGTCGGTCATTGAGACCTCCTTCAAACCTATCGCCGCTAGGCGGTCTTTGCCCGCCGCAGCGGCTCGATATCAGCCGGCGACGCCGGCTTTGCAGGTGCTTTCTTTGCAGTAACTTTCGTTGGGGCAGCCTTCTTTGGGGCAGCGGGCGCCTTCTGCTCCGCGCTTTGCGGTTTCTCTGGCGCAGCTTTGCCCGCTGTGTCCGCGGTGGTCTTTTGCGTTTTGGGCGACAGCATGCGGTCGATGATCGCATCGATTTCCTGCCACAGCGCAGTCTGGTCCCGTTCGGCGCCGCCGTCGGCCCACTCCACCCTGACGTCCCCCGTCGACAGCCGGTCGTCAGCGAGAAAGACGACCTTGCCGCTGAAGCCGCTACGCTTGATGCAGGCGTCGACATGCGCTTTCAAGCTGTCCAGTTCTTGATCGGTGGCCCGAACAACGATGCGCGGCTCGTCGCGCAGACGCTCCAGGCAGTCCTCGACCACAGCCTGGGCTTCGTCGAGGCGTCCTTCGCGATTCAGCTTCGGGAACAGCTTGCGCACCACGGTCATGGCCGCCAGCAGTGTATCCTGATGCTGATCGGCAAGCTGCGTGGCAAAAGCCTCCGAGAGGCTCTCGAATCGGGCCGTCAAAGCCGCCAGCTGTTCTTCCGTCCGGCGGGCAATACCGTGCTCCGTTTCGGTGATGCCTTCGGCCCTTCCTGCGGCGAAGGCGGCTTCCTTCTCCGCCGCCAGTTCCTCTTCGCTGAAGGTCGGGGCAGGGGGTTCCTCGACCTCCTGCTCGGCCGCCGCCTGCGCCTCGGCGGCGCGCGCCAGGGCGTCCGTGTCGAACGAAGTCTGGAAGAGGAATTTCTCTTGAGAATCCATAGCTTGGCCCGGGCCCGTCTAGTAGACGAGCTCGTCCTCTCCTTTGCTTTCGCTGATCACGATCTCACCCTTCTCGGCGAGATCCTTGGCGGTGGTGACCATGTACATCTGGGCCTCGTCAACGTCCTTCAGACGGACCGGGCCCATGGACTGCATATCCTCTTTCATGATCTTCGCGGCGCGCTCCGACATGTTGGAAAAGAAGAAGTCGCGCAGCGATTCCGAGCAGCCCTTCAAGGCAATTGACAACTTGTCCTTGTCGGCCGCGGAGAGCAGCGTCTGCACGCCGCCGGTGTCGAGATTCCCGAGATCCTCAAAGGTGAACATCAGGGCTTTGATGCGCTCCGCCGAATCACGGTTGCGCTCTTCCAAGGCTGTGAGGAAGCGTGATTCCAAAGTGCGGTCGAGATAGTTGAAGATATCCGCCATCAGTTCATGGGAGTCACGGCGGTTCGTTTTGGCGAGGTTCGACATGAATTCGTTGCGCAGCGTGCGCTCCACGTCGTCCAGGACTTCCTTCTGAACGGCCTCCATACGCAGCATGCGCATGACCACTTCCATGGCGAAGGGTTCCGGGAGGACGCCCAGGACCTTTGCGGCGTGTTCCGGCTTGATCTTGGAGAGCACCACGGCAACCGTTTGCGGATACTCGTTCTTCAGATAGTTGGCGAGCACCATCTCGTTCACGTTCGCCAGCTTGTCCCACATGGTCCGGCCGGCGGGACCACGGATTTCCTCCATGATTCCATCGACCTTGTCCTTGTCCAGGACCTTGGCGAGCAACCGTTCGGTGCTGCTGTAGTTGCCGGTGACCGAGCCTGTCGTGGAGATGCGGTCGGCGAACTCGACCAGCATCTGCTCGATCAATTCGGAGGTGACGGTGCCCAGATTCGCCATGGCCTGGGACAGTTCGCGAATCTCGTCGTCCTCCATCATGCCGAACAGCCGGGCGGCATTGTCCTCGCCGACCGCCAGCATGAGGAGGGCGGCCTTGTCGGGACCGCTCATACTTTGAAGATCTTCGCGCGCCATCGTCGTTCGTTCTCCAGCCTAGGCGTCGGCGTAGAGCCAGCCGCGGATGATACCGACTGCCTCTTCCGGGTGTTTCTCGATGATCTCGCCGATCTTGCGTACCGAAGAGGCGCGGACCCGGCCTTCCACCTGATTGAGGTCGATCATCTGGTCGATTTCGTTAGCGATGCTGTTTTCCGTTGGGATGCCATTGCTGTCCACTCTGGTGGCGATCGCGGTTGCCGGATCGCCGGGCAGGCGCGGGACAGGTTGTCCATCGGGGCCGGTCAAAACAGGCTGGGTCGTACCGTCCGGCAACTGGGCCACGCCCGCTTCGCCAACTTCGGTCTCATCCACCTCGAGGAGGCGGCCCAGCAGGGGACGCACCACCAACAGCAGAACCAGCACGGCGACGACGCCCAGGACCAGCAGCTCGGCCGCACGCATCAGATCCGCCTTGGTAAGGCCAAGAAATTGCGATTCGGCAATACCTTCGACATCGTCGTAGACGACAAAGGGCATCTCGACCACGTCTATGACGTCACCGCGCTCCTCGTCGAAACCGACGGCAGAGCGTACCAAGGCCTTGATCTTGTCGATTTCCTCAACGGTGCGGGCTTCGTAGACCTGCTGGCCCTCCTCGTCCAGGCTGCTCTTGCCGTTCACCATGACCGCGACCGAGAGGCGGCGCACCATGCCTGCCTCCCGTATATGGGTCTTCACGGTTTTTGTGATCTCGTAGTTCACCGTTTCTTCGGTGCGCGAGGTCTGGCTCTGGCTGCCGCTGCCGTCATCGAGGTCAGGCAGGGCGTCTGGCAGGTTGTTGCCGACGGTGACGCCGGCGGGTGCCCCGTCCTGATTGTTGGCCTGCTCTTCGACGACCTGGGTTGAGCGCACGACTTGGCCGTCGGGGTCGAAGATCTCCGCGTTCTCGGTGATCCGGTCGAAGTCCATCTCGGCAGAGACCTGGGCCCGGACATTTCCCGCCCCGAGAGAGCGCCCCAGAAGTTCTTCGATCGTCCGCACCATGCGGGCCTCGTAGCCGACGCGCATCTCTTCAGCGCGTGAAGCCGACTGCTCGACCGCACCCTCAGCGGCACCGCGGGCCAGGAGCGCACCGCTGTCGTCGATGATGGAGACCATCGAGGGCTTCAGGCCGGGTACGGCCGCGGCAACAAGATGCTGGATTGCAGAAACCTGCTGACGGTCGATACCGCGCGAGCCGCCGATCATCAGCACGATGGAGGCGCTTGGTTCCTGGCGCTCGCGGCTGAAAAGCTCGCGGCGCGGCAGAACCAGGTGGACCCTGGCCTGCTTGACATTGGAGACCGACCGAATGGTCCGCGCCAGCTCGCCTTCCAGCGCCCGGACATGATTGATGTTCTGTACAAAGTCGGTGGTGCCAAGACCCTCGGAGCGGTCGAAGATTTCGTAGCCGATAGAGCCGCCGCTCGGCAGGCCCTCTTCGGCGATAACCAGACGTGTGCGGCCGACCTGATCCTGGGGCACAAGGATTCTCGCCCCATCTTCGGTGATTCGGTAGGGCACATTCATCTGTTCCAGGCGCGCGATGATCTGTCCGCTGTCCTGCGCGTCAAGATCGGCGTAAAGCAACGACATGTCCGGCGAAGCCAGCCGGCTTGTCAGATAGATAAAGAATGCAATCACGCCGGCTGCAACCGCAGCCATGGTGCCGAGCCGCGCGGGCCCGAGGTTCTTCAGCGTCTCTAGAAGAGAGTTCAAAATGTACCGTCCTGAACATTACCGACCCTGGGGCGAAGTCCTCGACCAAAAAGACTTCGGGCAGCCAGCAAACTCAGTTCATCGTATTGGCTGGCTTATGTTTTTTAGCCTAGGCAGTTCCGGTAAATGCGTCGTTAACAGCGGGGCAAATATTGCCTACTTGCTGGGAATTTTTTTCCGCACATTTGTGCGGTATCCAAGGCGATGCCGAAAAAGAAAAGCCCGCGGGATCATGCCGGCGGGGTTTCGATCAAGAGTGTAAGGTCTCGTTAACCTGCCGGCAGAACTGGCCGGCGGTCGCGTCAGGAACCGGAGTGACTATCGTCGCCCTTCTCCGGACCGGTCATGCGGCCGGTCACGCGCCGGTACTGCTGCAGGCGCGTCGTCCGCAGGCCGCGCATCCCGTGCTTGTCGATCAGGCTCTGCCAGGAAAGGAACTCCTCGACCGAGAGATTGTAGCGTTCGCAGGCCTCTTCCAAGGTCAGGAGACCAGCTCGCACGGCGGTCACGACCTCTGCCTTGCGACGGATCACCCAGCGCCTCGTCGAGGGCGGGGGGAGGTCGTCAAGGGTCAGCGGCTTGCCTGCCGGACCTATGATGTTGCTCGGCCTACCTGAGCTGTCGGAGTACATCAAACAGTTCCCGTGGTTCATCACAAACTCTCATTGCTTCCAAGGATAGGCTCGCGCTGTTTAAAATTCGCTAAATCAGGTAGTTAAGGCTTGATTTAGAAAACTTGAAGCGTTCCTTAATGGCCCGGCAGCCGAAAATCATAGGGTTACGGCACACCGGGCCTCAGGCTGTTAACTTATCGCTTCACGCGGATCAGCTCTTCGAGCATGTCATCCGCGGTTGTGATCACCTTGGTGTTCGCGGAGTAGGCGCGCTGGGTGATGATCATCTTGGTGAATTCCTCAGCCAGGTCGACTGTGGAAGCTTCCAGTGCCGCGGGTGCCACATCGCCTGCACCGCCGTTGCCGGCGAGATTGAGCTGGAAGTTACCGGAGCGGTTGGTCTCCAGGTAGACGTTGCCGGTCCGCGCTTCCAGGCCGTTGGGATTGCGGAACATGCCGAGCGGTAGCTGATAGATGTCCAGTCTCTGCCCGTTATCGAACAGGGCTGTGACGATGCCTTCTTCACTGATGGTTATGCCTGTGTAGTTGCCGAAGCGCACACCGTCCTGATCGATGTTGGAGATCGTGAAGTCGCCGGCGAACTGGGTGAGGCCATCGGTGGCGCCAACCGTACCCAGATCCAGCGTGATGGTGGAGTTGCCGGCACCGGTGGTGAAGCCGGTCAGGGTGATGCTGGGGGCCGCCGGCGAGAAGGCCGAGGGCGTACCGTCGGTGGCAAAAGTTATCGTACCGGTACCGGCGGCTGTTGCCGATGACGTCGCACCACCGTCCAGTGTTGGGTTGCTGGCGGCCCAGGTCCAGGTGTTCGCAGCCGTCTTGGTGAAGACGATATCCATGTCGTGGGCGTTGCCGAGGGAGTCGAACACCTGAGACGTGACCGAGAAGGTGTTGCCCGGCGCAGTAGTGGGCGCTGTCGAGGGCAGGTTGACGCCGAGGGCAATGTTCGTGGAGGCCGAGGCACTACCCGAGAGATTGGCAATGTTGACGGTGGTTAGGCCGGTAAAGGTACTGGAGCTTGGCTGCGGCGTCGTGTTGCGCAAGTCGTAGCCCTGCAGGTAGTAGCCGGCGGTATTCACCAGATTACCGTTCTGATCCGGATTGAAAGACCCGGCCCGGGTGAAGAAGAAGTCGTCACCGAAGCCAGGGTTCGCGGCTTCGTTGACCACGAAGAAGCCTTGGCCGGCCACCGCCAGATCGGTGCCGGAGGCCGAGCCCTGAAGCAGTCCCTGACGGTCGATGTAGGAAAAGGGCGAGGAGTTCACGCCGCCGGGCGTATGCGTCGTCTGTGTAGCCGCCTGCGTGACCAGGGTCGAAAAGCGCGCAGTCACGCCCTTGTAGCCGACGGTGTTCACGTTGGCGATGTTGTCAGAGATCATGCTGAGGGCATTACTCTGGGCTGCCAGTCCGGACACACCGGCAAACATAGCGCCGTAGATACTCATGACTTCGTCTCCTTGGTTACAGCCGGTGCCGTGTTATTGCGCCACACGCTCCGGACCTGAAATCAACTCTCAATCTCTCGTTCGTCTTCTTCTCTTCTTGGCCCTGTCAGCTAGCTGCTGGCAGGCGTATCGCTGTCGCCCTCGGCGGGGGGATCAGGGTCTTCGCCGGCGGGTGGGTCTGTGTCACCGCCTGCGGTATCGGTCTCCTTGATCGACAGGATCTTCCGGAGCTCGAGTTCCAATTCCCCGATCTCGACAATCACTTGGCCGTTCACCGATTTCACGCCGGTAACCTGACCCGCTGTCCCCTGAATCAGGGGAACCGGGTTATCGTCTGCGTCGACAGCGGTCACCAGGAAACCGTAAAGCCCGTCTTCCAAGGGCTTGCCGTCGTCGTCCAGGCCATCCCAGTTGATTTCATGGGGACCAAACTCGGTGTCGCCCTCAAGGGTTCGTACGGTCTCGCCAAGCTCATCGATGATCAGAATGTTGACCTCCGATGCATTGGCGCCCAGCTCATAGTTGATGGTCGAACTGCCGTCCTGAAGCATCAGGATGATGCTGTCCGCCGAGACGGTCTTGCCGATATAGCCGACCGCATCGTTCAACTGGGTGGTGCTCTGCAGGGCGATAAGCTCCTGCAGCTTGTCGTTGGTGGCGATCGCCTGCTCGACGCCCGTGAATTCCACCAACTGCGAAGTAAACTCGTTGGTATCCATGGGGTCCAAGGGGTCCTGGTACTGCAACTGGGTGGTCAGCAGCGTCAGGAAGGTATCGAAGGTCTCGGCAAGCGAGGTGTTGTTTGTCAGGCTGCCGTTGCTGTTGCCGTCGACAAAGGGCACACCGTTTATGGGAGCGCGTGTTTGGCTGGTTTCCATTTTGCTCTCCTTCCGCCCTAGACCCGGATGTCCAGCGCGCCGTCGTGATAAGACGGAGCCGGCTGCTGGTTGGCGGCCAGGTTCTGCGGATCATCGCTCAAGCCGTCGGTTTCACCGGCCAACTGGCCCTGTGCCTGTCCCTCGGGGCGCTCCTGATCGGCGAACTGCTGGCCTTTCAGATTGAAGTTGAGGCTTCCCGAGTCGGTCTTTACACCGGCGTCCTGCAGCGCGCGTTCAAGGCCGCGGGCATCGCGTTGCAGCATATCAAGCGTTTCAGAGCGCTCCGCGGAGATGACGGCTCTGATAACGCCGTCGTTGCCGGTTTCCAGCTTAACCTCGATCCGACCCAACTCGGCGGGGTGCAGCTTGATGTTGATCTGCTCTTTGCCGGCTGCAGCCGCCTTCTGAACCTGTACGGCAATCTGTTCGGCCGGTGCCTGGGCGTTTCCGCCACGCGCGCTGTTCATCGCTTCCGCAAAGGAGGTGTTCTGAACTGAACCGCCACTCAGGCCGCCGGCGGGCGCGCCTGTGCCGGCTGTCTGCAGACCGGGCGTCGTCGGCCCATTGCCCGAAGCGCCACCTGTTCCACCGGTGCCTGCCTCGCCGGCTGTCTTGGCGCTGCCGCTATTGGCGGCCATGGCGCCGGCATCTATGGGGCGGTTTGTCTTGGCGGCGGTGTCGTTCTGTCCTTTCAGCCCATCCGGACCGGCGTTCACGCCGACAGTGGTCTTGGCCGTTTTCTTGTCATCGGCAGCAGGGCGGCTGGCGGCTGGCTTGGCTTCCTCAGCCAAGGCAGCGGTAGCGGCGCCGCCGCCCAAGGCGGCCGAGGGCCGGGATGTTACCGCCCCGTTCTCCGCCCTGACGGTCGTAACCCTTACGTCTTCAGGCAGCGCGGTATTGTTCTGCTGGCCGGTCGGCTTCCCGTTCTCTGGGCGGGCCGAAGCTGCGGCCTGGCCCGAGGCGGTCTGAGCGGCAGCGGCGCTCGGCGCCGGCTTTCCGGCATCGCCGGCTGCCTTCACCGGTTTGTCCGTGGCTGAGGTATTACCAGGTGAAGCCGTCGAGGCGGCGGCCTGACCGTTTGACGATGTTGCCGCTGGAGAAGTGGTTTCATCCGCCCCCTGGCTGCCAGCGGATTGAGCGGCGTTGGCGCCCTTCTGGCCGTTGCCGGAGGTGTCGCCATTGCCGCCGGTCATTCCGTTGTTGCCGACCGTACCAGCGTTAGCAGCAGCAGAGGCGCCCTGGGCGGCGGCGGTTGTCGCGCCCTGAGCCGGGGAGGCTCCGCTTTTCTCGGCAGCCGTCGCCTGGGGAGTGCCGGGGCTTACAGCAGGTGAAGCATCAGCCCAATCGTCATCGGCGGCCGTGCCGGTATCCGGATCATCGCCTTGAGGCTGTTGATCGCTGCCTTCACGATCGGTGTTGGGGTCTTCCGGCCGCTCATCGGACTCGGCCCGGGGTTCAGCTTCCCGACGCTCGGAGTCTTCACGGCTGGCAGAGTCATTCCGCTCCGCCCGGGGAGGTTCCCGATAAGGGTCCTCTGCTTCCCGGCGATCATTCTCCGCAACATAGTCGTCACGAGCATGGTCGTCACGGCGCTCGTCCACGGGCGGCGGATTCTCATAACGTGCTTCTTCCTCGCGCAAGAGAGCGTCGAAGAGACCATCGTCGGGCCGTTCCTGAGCCGGCGGGGCCGCTACGCCTGCCGGGTTGAAGAACTCAGAATTGTTTACTTGCATCGCTGAACCTGCGCGCTTTCCATCTACGGGTCTTAACGTTTCTCTGTTCTTGCTCTAGGCGGCGTGAATTGAGAGACGATTGCCGGCGGCTTCAACGCGCTGCAGCATCGCAGCCTCGGCCAGCGTGATGTCTTCGCCCTTCTCGACGCGTCGGTCGACTTCATCCCAGGCGTCGCGCAGAGGCTTTAGGACATCGATGATCTGAGCGGCCTTCTCGGCGTCGCTGCTGATGTTGATGCGGATCAACTGGCCCAGGATGAAGCGATAGATGCTGCCGAGCTGTTCGGCCACATCGCCACCCTTTTCCATGTCGAGGCTGAGGTGCAGCGTGGCGACGAGTTCCGTGACCACGTTGATGCGATTGCATCGCTCCTCGATGTCATTGTCCCTGATCGCATTGATGGCGGCGACCAAGCCGGTGATGGCCTCATCATAAAGCATGACCACCAGGCGGGTCGGACGCGCGCGGGCGACCTCGCTGCGAAATGCTTCGGTTGCTTCAAGCGGCATGATCTTTCTCCAGGTTGTTTTCCAGAACGGCTCACCAGAACAGCAGGCCACCGAGGCGTCATCGCCTTGTCGTGCTGCCGGACCGGCCAGCGATAAAGCTCTGGTCAATCCAATTCCGGATAAGAGAAAGCAAACGGCGGGCCAGTTTTGTGAAGTAGAATAAGCTTCTGAAATATATGAATAAAAAACGACGGCCATGGCTCTCGATCAAAACCGTGGCGGTTCTTGCCCTGCAGTTCTTGCTGCCCGCTGGACAAGCTTGCCGAGTTTGCCGGGTCAGAGGCGACGCTGGAGGAAAGGTCGCCGGCCGGATCGTTCGAGCAGATCCTGCGGGTTTGCCAGAATTGGGTTTTCGTCGATTGATCGGCTTGCCGTCTGGCTTGTCGGAGCAGGGATGAGAACCCTGGCAGCAGGTACGGGCGGTTCCTGCTCGGGTGTTTCATCCGGGTGATTCATAAGGTGTGTTTCGATTGCCGTGGCGTGACGAGGCCTGGCAATGGCGCCCCTGAGCTCGGCATTCTTTTCCTCGGAAATGCTGCAGCTTTTTCCCCGAACTGCCGCCGATGCCGACCTCGTACCGCTGCGTATTCGGCGATAAGTATATGTAAATAAAAGAGAAAATAGACCGATCGAGAGTTGGCACAGTCTGTGCTTCTTAGGGTTTGCCCGGCTGTGATTGGGAGTCTGCTCAATCCAGAACTTGGAAGAGACAGGTGATCACCGGGCCTCTGCCCTAGCAGGTAACTGGAGTGGACCATGCCTACAGTAACAACGAACACCGCGGCCAACTCGGCCCTCAGGTTTCTGAACTTCAATTCGATGATGTCTGGGAACTCGGTTTCCAAACTGGCGTCAGGCTCGCGCATTGTGAAAGCGTCCGACGACGCGGCCGGCCTTGCCATCGGCACGCGGCTCCTGGCCGATGTGACGGTGCTTCGCCAGTCGTCCGTGAACGCCTCCCAGGGGGCCTCGGTGCTCCAGGTGGCCGATGGCGGATTGGCGCGTATTGCCGACGTGCTTCAGCGAATGAAGGCCCTGGCGGCGCAATCCCTCTCGGGTGTTCCTTCCAACACGGAGCGCGGCTTCATCGACGCCGAGTTTCAGGAGCTACGCTCGGAAATCACCGCCATCGCCCAGACGACGCGGTTCAACGGCGCTTCCCTGTTGGATGGCACCGGTGCGACGACACAGAACTTCTTCGTTGGCACGGAAGCCGGTGACAACATCACCGTGACCTATTCCGCTCTGGCCGCCAGCGCCGACTTTTATTCGGCCGCCGGGATCGGCATAACGGCAACGACCAACGTTGCCAGTGCCGGCGCCGCCTCGGCTGCGATGTCGGTGGTCGATCGGGCAATCGATCTGATCTCCGAATCCCGGGCAACGGTTGGTGGTCTTGTCTCCCGTTTCGAGTTCCGCGGCCAACAGATAGCCACGTCCTTGGAAAACATAGAGGCCGCAAAGTCATCCATTATGGATGTCGATTTGGCGGCGGAACAGAGTAGGCTGGTATCGTCCCAGGTTCTGGTTCAGGCATCGGTATCGGCCCTTTCGCAGGCGAACGAGTTGCCGCAGGCACTCCTCAGATTACTCCAGTAAAACCTCGTTGGGCAGAGGTGGACGGGGCGGGGAACCAGGTTCGGTTCCTCGCCCCATTTTTTTGCCTGTTGGGGGCGTGCTGCAGGCCGTCATTCAAGGCGGCCGTTTGATACCACAAAGAACGCTTCGCCCTTATTCGTTCCGGCAGGCAAAGTTTTCCCTTTGGGCAGAAAGAACTTCCCGCTGGTCCTTTGATGCCGCTGATCATGTACCGGAGATTTCTTATATATATTTGATTTTGTTGGGTAAAAAATGGAATCGAAGTTGGCACGATCTGTGCTCTCTATCCTGTGTCCCTTGCTGCACAGCTTATCCCTGCATCGGGGGGTCCGGCAGGCAGCCGGTTCCTGGGCATTTGCCCTAGCAGGTTATTGGAGTAGACGATGCCTACAGTAACGACGAATACAGCCGCCAACTCGGCTCTAAGGTTCCTGAACTTCAACTCTATGATGTCAGGGAACTCGGTCTCCAAGCTGGCTTCGGGCTCACGCATTGTGAAGGCTTCTGATGATGCCGCCGGTCTGGCGATTGGCACACGGCTTCTGGCCGATGTGACGGTGCTTCGGCAGTCAGCGGTGAATGCATCTCAGGGTGCATCGGTGCTGCAGGTGGCCGACGGTGGCCTGGCGCGGATCGCCGATGTGCTGCAGCGCATGAAAGCGCTGGCGGCGCAGTCGCTCTCCGGCGTCCCCTCGAACATCGAGCGCGGTTTCATCGACGCCGAGTTTCAACAGCTTCGTCAGGAAGTCACGGCTATTGCCCAGACGACCCGCTTCAACGGCGATTCGCTGTTGGATGGTTCAGGCCAGTCGCCGCAGAACTTTTTCGTTGGCACCGAAGCGGGTGACAATATTTCTGTCTCTTACTCGACGCTTGCGACAGCGGCGTCCGCTTTCCATGCAACTGCCATTGGGTTGGCCGCCAGCGTGGTCACACCGACTGCGGCTATCGATGCCATGACGGCGGTCGATGCGGCGATTGATATGATTTCCGAAGCCCGTGCGACAGTGGGTGGTCTGATTTCCCGATTTGAGTTCCGGGGGCAGCAGATCGCAACTTCCTTGGAGAACATCGAGGCGGCGAAATCATCAATTATGGATGTGGACTTGGCAGCGGAACAGAGTCGATTGGTCTCATCCCAGGTCCTTGTGCAGGCCTCGGTCTCGGCATTGTCCCAGGCCAACGAACTGCCGCAGGCGCTGCTGCGATTGCTGCAGTAGCAGAGAGGGGCTTCATCCTGGCGTTGGCGGCATAAACAAGCTCTCCTATCCGGTTTGGCTAAGAATACTAGTCTATCGTTATAGGTGTTTTTGATCGGTAAGTTTCGCCCGTTTTCCGCGAGATGCGGCAAGTTTTGCCTAGGCAACCAGGCAAAACTTGCCGCATCGTCGGTACTGGCGTTGAGGTTCTTCATAAAAGGAATCGCCTAATCCATTGTCTTGAAAGCCTATCAATCCACAGACGATGGACTTGGCATTCGGTTTGCTGAACAGGCGACAGGCATCCTGCGTCGAGTCAGGTTCGGCGTGGGATCACAGGGGTTTGTCCAAGTAGGACGAACATTGCACCTCACTGCAGGACGTAGTGAGGGCACTTCATGTAGAAGGAAAAAAACCATGCCTGTTGTTGCTACGAATACGGCGGCCAACTCGGCTCTTCGTTATCTCAATAACAACTCTGCCCAAGCGGCGAGTTCGGTGAGCAAGCTGGCTTCCGGCTCGCGCATCGTTAAAGCTTCGGACGATGCTGCGGGTCTGGCCATCGGTACGCGTTTGAATGCTGACGTGACCGCACTGACCCAGGCGGGGATCAATGCCTCCCAGGGTGCTTCGGTGGTGCAGGTTGCCGACGGCGGTCTCGGCCGTATCGGCGATGTGCTGCAGCGTATGAAGGCTCTGGCGGCCCAGTCTCTGTCGGGTGTTCCGACCAATACGGAGCGCGGCTTCATCGACGCCGAGTTCCAGGAACTGGTGGATGAAATCACCGCCATTGCCGTGACGACCCGCTTCAACGGCGCGTCGCTGCTGAACGGTTCGGCTGTGGCATCCGACTACTTCGTTGGTACGGATGTGGCCGACACCATTACGGTGGCCTTCTCCGCCCTGGCGGGCGCCACCTCCGCGTTCCACGCGACGGCTCTCTTTGCCGGTGTGGTTCAGTCGGTTGGCACTGTTACAGCCGCAACGGCTGCGATGGCGGCGATCGATGTTGCGATCAATAGTGTCTCCGAAGCGCGTGCGACGGCTGGTGCTTTGATTTCTCGTTTTGAGTTCCGCGGTCAGCAGATCGCCACCTCGCTCGAGAACATCGACGCGGCCAAGTCTGCGATCATGGATGTCGATCTAGCGGCTGAACAAAGTAAGCTGGTGTCTAACCAGGTCCTTGTTCAGGCGGCGGTCTCGGCCGTGTCGCAGGCCAACCAGATCCCGCAGTCGCTGCTGCGCGTGCTGCAGTAGAATATGTTGGCCAAGTAGGCCGATTAGCTTGGCCCGTCCCAGGAAGAGGCGGGCTGATAAACTTCAAGTAGAAGGAACAGAACTATGCCTGTTGTTGCTACGAATACGGCGGCCAACTCCGCCCTTCGTTATCTCAATAACAACTCTGCCCAAGCGGCGAGTTCGGTGAGCAAGCTG
>JANQMC010000153.1 GCA_028280305.1 Pelagibius sp.
TCACCGCCGTTCTGGCCGCCGCGCGCCAGGCCGCCGAGGGCAAGGTGATCGCCGTGGTGCAGCCGCACCGCTACAGCCGCCTGGCCGACCTCTTCGAACAGTTCTGCAGCTGCTTCAACGATGCCGACACGGTGATCGTCGCCGACGTCTATGCGGCAGGCGAGCAGCCGATTCCCGGCGCCGACCGCGACGGCCTCGTCGAGGGACTGCGCGCCCGCGGCCACCGCCAGCCCTTGGCGCTGGAATCCGCCGAGGCCCTGCCGAGCCTGATCCAGGAACTGGCTGCGCCCGGCGACCTCGTCGTCTGCCTCGGCGCCGGCAACATCACCGCCTGGGCCAACGCCCTGCCGGCGGAACTGCAGGCCCTGCAGGACGGGTCTTCCTCAACCGGAGGGGGACGATGACCGCCATGGCAGCGATGCAGGACAACCCCCTCATTTCCCGCCTGCCGGCCGTGCGCGGGCGTCTCACCGAGCAGGCGCCGCTGGGCGGTATCACCTGGTTCCGCGTCGGCGGCCCGGCGGAGGTCATGTTCCGCCCCGCCGACCGCGAAGACCTGCTGACCTTCCTCGCCGGCAAACCCGCCGACGTGCCGGTCACCGTGCTCGGCGTCGCTTCCAACGTTCTGATCCGTGACGGCGGCCTGCCGGGCGTTGTCATCCGCCTCGGCCGCGGCTTCGCCGATATCGAAGCGGTGGAGGGCGATGTGCTTTGCGGCGCGGCGGCCCTCGACATCAACGTCGCCACCTCCGCCAAGCTGTTCGGCATTGCCGGACTGGAATTTCTCTCCGGCGTGCCGGGCACCATCGGCGGCGCCCTGCGCATGAACGCCGGCGCCTACGGCAAGGAGATCAAGGACGTTCTGGTCTGGGCCGAAGCCGCCGACACCGCCGGAAAGGTGCATCGCCTGAGCCTGGAGGACATGGGCTTCGAATACCGCCGCTCAGCCCTGCCGGCGGACTGGATCTGTCTCGGCGCGCGCCTGCGTGGCGAGCCCGGCGATGCGGCCCTTATCGAAGCGCGGATGCACGAGATTCAGAATCAACGCGCCGCCAGCCAGCCGCTGAAGACCCGCACCGGCGGCAGCACCTTCAAGAACCCCGAAGGGCACAAGGCCTGGGAGTTGATCGATGCGGCCGGCTGCCGCGGCCTGAAGGTCGGCGGCGCCATGGTCTCGGAAAAACACTGCAACTTCCTGATCAACACCGGCAACGCGACCGCCGCCGATTTGGAAGCCCTCGGCGAAGAAGTCCGCCGCCGGGTGAAGGACAACAGCGGCGTCATGCTGGAATGGGAAATCCGCCGTCTCGGCGTCACCCCGGAAACGGGAGGCGCCAATGGCTAAGAGCGTCGCCGTTCTGATGGGCGGGGTTTCCGCGGAGCGTGAAGTGTCGCTGAATTCCGGCGCCGCCTGCGCCGCCGCCCTGCGCGAAGCGGACTACCGTGTCAGTGAAATCGATGTCTCCCGCGACATGGCGGCCCTGGTCGCCGCCCTGAACCCCGCGCCCGACGCGATCTTCAACGCCCTGCACGGGCGCTGGGGCGAAGACGGCTGCGTTCAGGGCCTGCTGGAGCTGATGCAGATTCCCTACACCCACTCCGGCGTGCTGGCCTCTGCCCTCGCCATGGATAAGGTCATGGCCAAGAACGTGGTGGCCGCGGCCGGCGGCACCAGCCCGAACGGCCTTATCGTCAAGGCCGAGGAACTGGAGCACGGCGACCCGATGCCGCGCCCCTATGTGGTGAAGCCGCCGCGCGAAGGCTCCAGCGTCGGGGTCCGGATCGTCCGCGAAGGCGACAACCAGCCGCCCATTGCCGTGATCGGCTGGCAGCCCGACCAGGAGCTGCTGGTCGAACCCTTCATTCCCGGGCGCGAATTGACGGTCAGCGTGATGGGCGACCGCGCCCTGGCGGTAACTGAGATCAAACCCCTCGGCGACGGTTTCTACGACTACGACGCCAAGTACTCCGACGACAACCAGGTGGCCGCCGTCCACGTCATCCCCGCCGAGGTGCCGGAAAGCATTTATGCGCAGGCCCTGGATGCCTCGCTCGCGGCGCACCGGGCCCTCGGTTGCCGCGGGGTCAGCCGCTCCGACTTCCGGTACGACGATACCGAGAAACAACCGGGCGCACTCTATTACCTGGAAACCAATACCCAGCCGGGCATGACCTCGAACAGCCTCGTCCCCGAACAGGCTCGCCACGCCGGGCTGTCTCTTTCAGAACTCTGTGCCTGGATGGTGGAGAACGCCGCATGCGATTCCTGAACCCCTTTAGCCGCTCCACCAAGACCCGCAAGAAAAGCGGCGCCAAGCGCGGCACGGCCAAGCGCCGGAAGACCGGTTCACGGCGCAAGCCGGCCGGGATCAACTGGCGCCTGGTCCGGCGCGCGGTGCCGGTTACCGCCGGTCTGGCCGCAGTCGCCGGCGTCGGCTGGCTGTGGCAGGACGGCTGGTTCGGACGTCAGGTGGAGGCACTGCAGGTCGCTGCCCTGAACGGTTCCGCCGACGTGGGCCTGCGGATCGAAGAGGTTCTGGTCGAGGGGCGCAACCGCACCGAGGGGTCTTTGATCCTCAGCCAGTTGGGCCTGGCCCGCGGCCTGCCGATCCTCGGCGTCGACCCCCAAGCGGCCAAACAGACACTCGAGGCCCTGCCCTGGGTGCGCCAGGCCAGCGTCGAGCGGCAGTTGCCGGACACCATCTATATCCGCCTGCAGGAGCGTGCGCCCCTGGCCCTTTGGCAGCAAAACGGCGCGGTCCGCGTCATCGACCACCTGGGCCAGGTGATCCCCGACATCGAGCCGCGCCGCTTCGCCCATCTGCCGCTGGTCGTCGGCCCTGACGCCGCCGCCCATGCCGCCGGGCTGATCGCCGTGGTCAACAGCGAACCGGAATTGAAGGAACGGGTCACCGCCGCGGTGCGCGTCGCCGGACGCCGCTGGAACATCGAGATCGAAGGGCGCATCGACGTGCGCCTGCCCGCCGATGACGCCGAGGCAGCCTGGGCACAACTGGCCAAGATCGAACGCCAGCAGGGTCTGCTGTCGCGCGACGTCGTGGTGATTGACCTGCGCCTGCCGGATCGCCTGGTGGTGCGCACCGACCGCGAAATCGGGCCGAACGGCGCCAATGAAGACGGTGAGAACACATGAGCAGTCGTATCCCACTGCTGACAGACAAGGGAGCGCAGAGCGCAGCATGAGGAAGGGCTTGGTGAAAGGCGGCATCGTCGCGGCATTGGATATCGGCAGCAGCAAAGTCTGCTGCTTCATCGCGCGCGCCGACGAAGGGGGCGCCCCCCGGGTGATCGGCATCGGACAGCAGATCAGCCGCGGTATCAAAAGCGGTGCGATCGTCGATATGGATTTGGCCGAGGCGTCGGTCCTGAACGCCGTCCATGCCGCCGAGCAGATGGCCGGCGAGACCATCGACCGCGTGGTGGTCAATCTTTCCGGCGGCTATCCGGCCTCGACCACCGTCGGGGTCGAGGTTGCGCTGCACGGTCACGAGGTCGGCGAAGCCGATCTGCGCCGTGCCGTCGAGCACGGTCACCAGACCCAGGTGGCCCGCCAGCGCGACGACCAGGGCCGGCAGATGATCCACTCCATTCCCACCGGCTATTCCATCGACGGCAGCCGCGGCATCCGCGACCCGCGCGGCATGTACGGCGAGCACCTCGGCGTGCACATGCACATCATCACCGCCGCGGCCGGCGCGGTGCGCAACGTCGCCACCTGCATCCAGCGCTGCCACCTCGATCCGGTGGCTTTCGCGGTTTCCCCCTACGCCGCGGGCCTCGCCTGCCTGGTCGAAGACGAACGCGAGCTGGGCGTCACCGTCATTGATATGGGCGGCGGCACCACCACCATCGCGGTGTTCTACGAAAACAACGTGATCTTCACCGACGTCATCCCGGTCGGCGGCAACCATGTCACCAGCGACATCGCCCGCGGCCTTTCGACGCCGCTGGCCCATTCCGAACGGATGAAAACCCTCTACGGCCACGTCATCGCCGTGCCGACCGACGAGAACGAGCTGATCGACGTGCCCCAGGTGGGCGAGGAGGACAGCGCCCACTCGCAGCAGATTCCGCGCTCGCTTCTGGTCGGCATCATCCAGCCGCGTCTCGAAGAGACGCTGGAGCTGGTGCGCTCACGCCTGGAGCTGAGCGGTTTCGACAAAATCGCCGGACGCCGCGTCGTCCTGACCGGCGGCGCCTGCCAACTGCCGGGTACCCGCGAGCTGGCCTCGACGGTGCTCGACAAGCAGGTACGCATCGGCCGGCCGGTCGCCGTGCAGGGCCTGGCGGAAGCCACCTCAGGCCCCGCCTATGCGACCTGCGCGGGCCTTTTGAATTACGCCGTCACCGCGGATGCCGCGATGCCGGCGGAAGCCTCCTTGGAGGCACAGGAGATGGGCGGCCTGATCGGCCGCCTGGGGCATTGGTTTCGTGAACATTTTTAAGTTTAGAGCACAGCAATGCGGACGTTCCGGCCGGATCGGAGCAATGACTACCGGCAAGGCCGGCCAACGAATGTCCGGGGATTTTTCCCGGAAGTATTCTGAAGTCTAGGGCGACTGGAGGCAGACATGACCCTTAACCTGAACGTACCTTCGACCACACCAGACCTGTCTCCGCGGATCACAGTGATCGGCGTGGGCGGAGCAGGCGGCAATGCCGTCAACAACATGATCCAGACCAATCTGGAGGGTGTCGAGTTCCTGATTTGCAACACGGACTCCCAGGCCCTCAGCCAGTCGCTCTGCGAAAGGCGTATCCAGCTTGGCCGCAACATCACCCAGGGCCTGGGCGCCGGTTCGCGCCCGGACATCGGCCGCGCCGCGGCCGAGGAAGCGCTGGATGAGATCTTGACCGACCTGGAAGGCCAGCACATGTGCTTCATCACCGCCGGCATGGGCGGTGGCACCGGCACCGGGGCCGGCCCGGTGATCGCCAGGGCCGCCCGCGAGGCGGGCATCCTGACGGTCGGCGTGGTGACCAAGCCTTTCCACTTCGAGGGCGTGCATCGCATGCGCCTCGCAGAATCCGGCATCAACGAGCTGACCCAGTACGTCGATACCCTGATCATCATCCCGAACCAGAACCTGTTCCGCGTCGCCAACGAGAAGACGACCTTCGCAGACGCCTTCAAGATGGCCGACGATGTGTTGAACTCCGGCGTGCGCGGGGTCACCGACCTGATGGTCAACCCGGGCATGATCAACCTCGACTTCGCCGACATCCGCGCGGTCATGTCTGAGATGGGCAAGGCGATGATGGGCACCGGCGAAGCCGAGGGCGAGAACCGGGCCATTGGGGCGGCCGAGGCGGCGATCTCCAACCCGCTGCTCGACGATGTGTCGATGAAGGGCGCCCGCGGCGTGCTCATCAACATCACCGGCGGCATGGACCTGACCCTCTTCGAGGTCGACGAGGCGGCCAACCGCATCCGCGACGAGGTCGATCCGGAAGCCAACATCATCTTCGGCTCCACCTTCGACCAGTCGATGGAAGGGCGCATGCGGGTTTCCATGGTGGCAACCGGCATCGACGTCGATGCCCAGACCCGGCCCAAGCCCATCACCCTCAGCGTGGTCGGCGGTCAGAAGCCGGCGACGGTTCAGGACGCGCCCGGCGGCGGCGATGCGGGCGGCGTTACCCCGGCGGTTGCCTCTGCGGCCGTCAGCAACCCGAATCCGGGCCTCTTTGCCGGCATCCCGTCGGCTCAGGCGGGCGGCAGTTCGGCCGCTGTCGAGCAGACGGCACCCATGACTTCGGCACCAATGACCCTGGGTCAGACCGCTCTGGCTCAGCCCGAGCCGGAACCCTCTGCGTTGCCCGCCAGGGTTTCCGTGGAAGAGGAGAAGGCCGAGGTTCACGCGCGGACGGAGGCGGACAGCTTCATCGCCCCGCCGCCGATGATGCCGGAGACGGCGGCGGACGATCAACAGATCATCCACGCCGAGCCCGACCCCTTCGCGGAGGCCGCCATCGCCAATGCGGTACGGACCCCTGATCCGGCTCCGGAACAGACTCCGAACCGCAGCAACGCGGTTGCCGAGCCGGCCGAACCCCGGCAGACCACCCGCTATCCGCGGATGGACCAGCCGACCCCGACCCCCGCACCGGCTCCCGCACAGAAGGCAGAAGCCGCGGCGCCCAAGCGCAGCGGTCAGAGCCTCTTCGCCAAGGTCACCGGCGGCGCGGCCAGGGCCTTGCAGGCGGCCACCCAGGGCGGTGACAGCGGGGCCCGGGCCAGCGAGACCCGGGCCAGCGAGACCGGGGCCGTGTCTCAGCCCAGTCCGCAGCCGATGCCGCAGCCGCGGCCCATGCCGGCCCGGGCCAGCACCACGGCCCCGGCACAGCGTGAGATCCCGGCAGCGGCCCAAGCGGCACCGGGCGCCGAAGCCGCGCAGCCGCACCTTGCGGGTCTCGACCCGGCGGAGCGGATCGGACAGAGCCAGGCGGAGGAGGATTTGCTGGATATCCCGGCTTTCCTGCGCCGTCAGGCCAACTGAAACTGAGCGAATTACTTCAAGAGACCGCCCGTGAAGAAGGCACGAAGTAAGGTGCAACGCGGTAACATACTGTAACAAAGAGTGATTTGAGCACTTGAGGGGGACTTCTTATAGTCCCCCTAATTGTTTTTCTATAGGTCGATTCCTGGGGGAATCCAAACAAAGGGAAAGGCTGTCGCGGAAGCGGGTCGAGAGGGCCCAACACCGCAGAAATCAGCCAAAAATCGTGGCTTTGCCCGAGCTGACCGCTCGCGGCCCGGAAAGAAAATTGCCCGTTTGCCGGGCCCGGGTTCGAAGAAACAGCGGCGGATCGGGATCAAGTAGGTAGATGAACCTGAGGACTGAGATAACCAATATGGCAAGTGATCGCGCTTCGGCAGCAAATATCGTCCGCCAGCAGACGTTGAAGAATTCCATCCACTGCTCGGGCGTGGCGCTGCATTCCGGTGCCAAGGTGAGTATGGCCCTGCACCCGGCGGAAGCGAACAGCGGGATCGTCTTCCGCCGCACCGATGCGGACGGCGGCAGCGAGATCCAGGCGCTGTGGGAAAACGCCATTGAGACGCCGCTCTGCACCACCCTGGTCGATGGCCGCGGCAATCAGATCGCCACCATCGAACATCTGATGTCCGCCCTCAGCGGCTGCGGCATCGACAACGCGGTCATCGAAGTGAACGGCCCGGAAGTGCCGATCATGGACGGCAGCGCCGCGCCCTTTGTCTTCCTGATCGAATGCGCCGGTGTGACGGTTCAGGACAGCCCGCGACGGGCCATCCGAATCCTCAGCGAAACCTCGGTTTCCGAGCCGCATCGCACGGCCAGCCTGTCGCCGGGCGCCGGCTACACGGTCGGCTTCGAGATCGACTTCGGCGATACCCTGATCGGGCATCAGGAATGGTTCACCGAGGTAACGGAAAGTGCCTTCAAGCGCGACGTTTCGCGGGCCAGGACCTTCGGCTTGGTCCAGGACGTCGAAAAGATGCGCGCCATGGGCCTGGCCAGGGGCGGTTCCCTCGAAAACGCGATCGTGGTCAACGGCATGGAGATCATGAACGAAGAGGGTCTGCGCTACAGCAACGAGTTCGTGCGCCACAAGGTGCTGGATTCGATCGGCGATCTTTATCTCGCCGGCGGACCGATCATCGGGCACTTCCAGGGCGATCGGGCGGGCCACGCCCTGACCCTGCGCCTGTTGAACGCGCTCTTCGCCGATGCGGACGCCTGGGAATGGACCGATCTGACGCTCGGCAACGCTGCGGTTGCAGCCCAGATTCAGCCGGAACGGGCGGTCGCCGCCCGAGCCTGATAACGGCCAGACCGGCACAAAACCTTTTGGAGAGGGGCCTCTAGGGGCCAGGGACCGGCCCGGTATCGTTGATACCGGGCCGGTCTTCGTTCCCGGGGTGATTCCCGGCCTCAATTCGGCCCGTAATTGCGCCGCCTCGCGAACATGAGGCCGCTTGAGACGACCGGCTCTTGGACCTATAGTCTGGCTGATGTCCGAAGATGGTCCGGCCGGCCCGGATCGCTTGGGACGAAGTCGATTTCTTCGGGGTGCGCGCAAGACGCGCAGAGAGCCATGATCGCAGAAAAAAGCAGTTCCCGAGCCTTTCACCCGCTGGGCCGTCTTGCCGCCGTCTTTCTGATCGCCTTTGCGGCAGCCGCCTGCAGCTCGGACGAAGCGCCGGTTTATGTCGAACGCCCGGTCGAGGAGCTCTATAACGGCGCCCTTGATGCCCTGCAGATCGGAGAATACGAGGAGGCCGCGCGTCTCTTCGACGAGGTGGAGCGCCAGCACCCCTACTCCGAGTGGGCCTCGAAGGCACAGCTCATGGCCGCCTACGCCTTCTATCAGGAGAACCGCTACGACGAGGCGATCAACGCCCTCGACCGTTTCATCGAGCTGCACCCGGGCAGCCCCGATGTCAGCTATGCCTACTATCTGAAGGCCATTTCCTACTACGAACAGATTTCCGACGTCGGCCGCGACCAGAAGATGACGACAGAGGCGCTGAACGCCCTGGAGGAACTGGCCCGCCGCTTCCCGGACAGTAAGTATACACGCGATGCGGAACTGAAAATCGACCTGGCGCTGGATCATCTCGCCGGCAAGCACATGACGATCGGGCGCTTCTATCAGGACCGCAGCGAGTACCTGGCGGCGATCAACCGCTTTCGCACGGTGATCACGCGCTATCAGACCACCACGCATGTCCCCGAAGCGCTGCACCGCCTGGTGGAATCCTATATGGCCATAGGCGTTCTCGAAGAAGCAAAGGCGACGGCGGCGGTACTGGGCCACAACTTTCCGGGCAGCGATTGGTACATCGACAGTTACGCCCTGCTGACCGGCGAAAACCTGAGCCCGGAGGAAAGCGAGGAGTCCTGGATCTCCAGCATCTTCTGAGGCTCCGGGCGTCCCGGGAAATCGAACGGCTGAGAGGGGAGCCGGCTGCGCTCCGGAACGCCTGAATGCTGGTCAGCCTGTCGATCCGCAACATCGTCCTCATCGAAAAACTGGACCTTAAGTTCGACCGGGGCCTGGGTGTCCTGACCGGCGAAACCGGCGCGGGCAAGTCGATCCTGCTCGACTCCCTCGGCTTTGCCCTCGGCAACCGCGGCGATGCCCGCCTGCTGCGCCCGGGCGCCGAGCAGGCCAGCGTCACAGCCGGTTTCGATGTCGCCTCCGGTCATCCGGCCTGGGCGATCCTGCGCGAGCAGGACATGGACGCCGAGGACTCCTTCCTGATCCTGCGCCGGGTGCTGGCCGCCGACGGGCGCAGCCGCGCCTATGTGAACGACCAGCCCGCCTCCGCCGGCCTGCTACGCCGCCTCGCCGACAGCCTGATGGAGATTCAGGGCCAGTTCGACCAGCGCGGGCTGATGGATCCCGCCACCCACCGAAGCCTGCTGGATGCCTATGGCAAAGCGGGAAACAAGGCGGCGAAGGTCGCCCAGCTCTGGCAGGACTGGCGCGCCACCCTGACGGCCCGCGAGGCGGCGGCAAAACGACTGGAAGAGGCGCAGCGCGACGAAGCCTTTCTGCGTCACGCGGTGGAGGAGCTCGACAACCTCGACCCGCAGCCGGGCGAAGAAGCGGTCCTGACCGAGAAGCGCAACCGGCTGATGCACCGTGAAAAACTGATCGAAGGCATCAACGCCGCCGGCCAGGAACTGAGCGATGAGGAGCGTGGCGCCGCAGCGGCTCTGGCCCGCAGTCAGCGCGCCCTCGCCCGCATCGCCGAAACCGCCGGCGACGCCTTGAACCCGGCGACTGAGGCGGTGGAGCGCGCTTTACTGGAATGCGAAGAGGCACAGGCCCAGTTGAACGCCTTCGCCAGCGACGTAGAGCTTGAGGCCGATAGCCTGGAGGCGGTAGAGGACCGTTACTTCGCGCTGCAGGACATGGCCCGCAAGCATCACTGCGCGCCGGACGAACTGGCCGGGCTGCGCGACGACCTGGCGGCCCGCCTGGGCGCCATCGACGGCGGCGAGGCCGAACTCACCGCTCTGGCGGAACAGGCCGCCAAGGCGCGGCGCGATTATCTGGCAGCCGGCGAGGCGCTGTCGGCGGCACGGCAAAAGACCGCAAGAAAGCTCGACAAGGCCGTGGCCGCCGAACTGCCGCCGCTGAAGCTGGAGCGCGCCGTCTTTCGCAGCCGCATCGAACGGCTGGAGGAAGCCGACTGGTCGGCCCGGGGCCTCGACCGCATCGCCTTTGAGGTCGCCACCAACCCCGGCTCGGCGCCCGGGCCCCTGGGCAAGATCGCCTCAGGCGGCGAACTGGCGCGTTTTCTCCTGGCGTTGAAGGTGGTGCTGGCCAGCATCAATCCGGAGCGCAGCCTTGTCTTTGACGAGGTCGACAGCGGCGTCGGCGGGGCGACCGCCCATGCCGTCGGCGAACGGCTGGAGCGTCTCGCCGGCGACCGCCAGGTCCTGGTCGTCACCCACAGCCCCCAGGTCGCCGCCCGCGGGGCCCAGCACTGGCAGGTTCACAAGGAGCCCGCCGGCAAGCAGATCGCCACCCGCGTTCATCATCTGGGCGAAGGCGACCGGCGCGAGGAGATCGCCCGCATGCTCTCCGGCGCCGAAATCACCGATGAAGCCCGCGCCGCCGCCGACCGCCTGATCGGCACGGCCTAGGATCAAAGCGACCCCATGAGCAAAGCCGCCCGCGCCGCCAAGGCCGTCGAAGACCTCTCCGCCGATGAGGCTGCCGCCGAACTGGCCCGCCTCGCCGCCCTCATCGCTCAGCACGACCGGCTCTATCACGAGCAGGATGCGCCGATGATCAGCGACGCCGACTACGACGCCTTGCGGCAACGTAACGAGGCCATCGAGGCCCGCTTCCCCGAGCTGCAGCGCGCCGACAGCCCCAGCCTGAAGGTCGGCGCCGCACCGGCGGCCGGTTTCGGCAAGGTCCAGCACAGCATTCCCATGCTGTCGCTGGGCAACGCCTTTGCACCGGAAGATGTCGACGAGTTTCTGGCCCGGATCAGACGTTTCCTGGGCCTCGATGACGGCGAAGCCCTCGAAGTGATGGCGGAGCCGAAGATCGACGGCCTTTCCTGCGCCCTGCGCTACGAGGACGGCGAGCTGGTTCAGGGCGCGACCCGCGGTGACGGCACCACGGGCGAGGAGATCACCGCCAACGTGCGCACCATCGCCGACCTGCCGCAAAAGCTGAAAGGCAAAGGCTGGCCCGAAGTGCTGGAGGTGCGTGGCGAGGTTTATATGTCGCGCCACGACTTCGCCGCCTTGAACAAGCGCCAGGAAGAAGCCGGCGCGAAGGTTTTTGCCAACCCCCGCAATGCCGCCGCCGGTTCCCTGCGCCAGCTCGACCCCAAGATCACCGCTGAACGGCCCCTGCATTTCTTCGGCTATGCCTGGGGCCAGGTATCCGCCCCCTTGGGCGCAACCGTAACGGAAGCCCGCGACCGGCTGCAAAGCTGGGGCTTTTCCCTCAACGAGCCTTCCGCCCTCTGCAATGGGCGGGACGACCTGTTGGCTTACTACGAAAAGATCATGGCCGAGCGGGCCGAGCTGCCCTTTGAAATCGACGGCGTCGTCTACAAGGTGAACCGCCTCGACCTGCAGGAACGCCTGGGTTTCGTCAGCCGGGCGCCGCGCTGGGCCATCGCCCACAAGTTTCCTGCCGAGCGCGCCGAAACCAAACTGAATGCCATCACCATCCAGGTCGGGCGTACCGGCGCCCTCACGCCGGTCGCCAACCTGGAGCCGATCTCCGTCGGCGGCGTGGTCGTCGCCCGGGCCACGCTGCACAACGAGGACGAAATCGCCCGCAAGGACGTGCGCGAAGGCGATCACGTGATCATCCAGCGTGCCGGTGATGTTATCCCCCAGGTGGTCTCTGCGGTGCTCGCCAAGCGGCCCAAGAACAGCAAGCATTATGTCTTTCCGACCACCTGCCCCTGCCCGCTGGCAACCCCGGTGGTGCGGCCCAAGGGCGAGGTTGTGGCGCGCTGCAGCGGCGGCCTGGAGTGTCCGCACCAGCAAGTACGACAGCTAATGCACTTCGTCAGCCGCAACGCCTTCGACATCGAAGGACTGGGCGTGGAGAACATCCAGGAATTCTGGGATGCCGGACTGATCAAGGCCCCAGCCGACATCTTCCGCCTCAGGGACCACCGCGAAGCGATCCTGGAGCGTGAGCGCTGGGCCGAGCAGTCCGTTGCCAACCTGCTACAGGCCATCGAGGACAGGCGCCGCATCGGCCTCGACCGCTTCGTCTATGCTCTCGGCATCCGCCAGATCGGCGAGGCGACGGCCAAGCTCCTCGCCCGCAGCTATGGCGACTTCGCCGGGCTGCGCACCGCGATGATCGCCGCAGAGAAGGAACGCGCCGCCGCAGCGGAAGCGCGCAAGCCCGAGGAAGTCGGCGAGACCTATGCCGAGCTTTGCAACATCGAGGGCATCGGCATGTCCATGGCCGACGATCTGGTCGGTTTCTTCGGCGAAGATCACAATCTGGCGGTTCTCAACGACCTTGCAGGCGAACTCACTATCGAGGCGGTGGCGGCACCGGCCACCAGCGACTCCCCGGTCGCCGGCAAAACCGTCGTCTTCACGGGCAGCCTTCAGACCATGACCCGCAGCGAGGCCAAGGCGAAGGCCGAGTCTCTCGGCGCCAAGGTTGCGGGCTCGGTCTCCAAGAAGACCGACTACGTCGTGATCGGCGCCGACGCCGGATCCAAAGCCAAAAAGGCCGAAGCGCTCGGCCTTACCATGCTCAGCGAAGAGGAATGGCAGAACCTGATCGGGTGAAATCCGCTCGGTTTGCGCTGGTGTATTTTCTACAAGGACGTGTAAGGCACGAAGGGAACCCGCTCGCGTTTGGCGGAGCGCGGCAGCAGTTCTTTGATGGCTTTCTTGAAATGATCTGTTTCCTGGTGATCTGCCCAAGCTTGCTCATTTCTGTAGAGCTCAAACAGAAAGAACTGCAAAGGGTTCGTCGGCGAACGATATGGCAGAAAGAGTTTGACCCCAGGTTCGGCCATTGTCGGCGCAATCAACCCCTCCAGGATCGCGGCAACGGCCTCTCCCTCACCTTCTTCCGATTCGATATTGATGGCGACAACGAAACCGTCATTCAGATCACTTGGTGTGAAGCTGCTTTCCCGCACGGATGTCTCTCCATAGTCCTGAGCCGGCAGTTTAGCTCGGGCAACTCAATCAAACGACGAGTTTCGCTTCGCTTATGGACGAAGTATGGAATCCGCCCACGGAAGGAATGGGGCCGACTGGCTTCGGTTTATCTCAGCGGAGCGTGCATGCTGGTCAGATGGACCGGCCAAGGTCCTTGCGTATATGGGAGAGCTTCTTGCCGATCGCGCGGCGCAACTGAAACCGCGCCCAGGGGCGAAAGAAGAACCGCGTCACCTCGCTGATGCCTTCCATCCGGATGGTGGCGACCGTGTAGGTGAGCTGCGTGCGCGCGGGGCCCATCGGCTCCAACTCGATCAGTTGCTTGTGGTCCGGCGTGCGCTTCGAGCCGGCGCTGCTGTCGATGTTCAATTCCGCAACGGATTGGCGTCTGAGCGGTTCCCAGTCCATGACCACCCCGACGAAACGCTGATCGGGCATCGGCCAGGGTATGATCGGGTGGTTGGTATGGAGCATCTCAAAGTAGGTGCCGACACCGCCGGCGTCGTGCATGTCGACAATCTCATTATGGAAGGCGTCCGCCTGCCAGTGCAGCGGATCGTCGATCACCTGCCAGACGTCCTCCACGGGGTAGTCCAGGACAAAAGACTTCCGTGCCATGACCTCAAGCTTTGGATTCTCCGTGACACGCTGGCGTGCCTGCGTCGCCCAACCAGCCGAGCCTTCTGCGCTTTCCGGGTTTTCCGAACTTTCCGGGACCATTGTGCCACTCCTTCCTCATCGTCGCGGCACCAACTAATATTGCGTCGCTTTTCGCCTGGACAAGTCTTCCTGAAGCAGCCGGTTGATGATTGCGCCTGGTCGTTCGCAGGCCCTCAATCTCAGCTCAGACGGCGAGGACCGTTTGGCGTCTCGAATTCGGCAGTGAGGCGGATCTCGTCATCTGGCACAAAGGTGACCCGGTCGTCGGCGAAGAACGCGGCGAGACGCTCGGCGATCTCACCGGCATTGGGGTGGTGGACGCTAATCCCCACGAGACGACAACCGAGGTCAGGCATCGCGGCGCCGGGCAGCGGGCCCGGCGGCCACTCCAGAAAGGTCGGGTGTGCGCCCTCGAAGGGCATGGCGCCGTCATCGGGCACGGAGATTCGCCAGTGCAGGTTCCCCCGGGTCAATTCGGTCGCCGGACCGAGGCTCGGCTGCGCCGCCGCCAGCACGGCATCGATGTCATTTGTGCGCAGCACCCAGGTAGCGAGCCGCGGCGGCGCTGTGCGGTTGCGGTCCAAGGCAAACCACCGCGGGTGCTTCGGCGCCGCTGCTGCGGGATCGACGGCAATGATCTCCAGGAACTCGTTCTCGCCCAGGCGCATCAGATGATTGTGGGTGCCCATCTTCGGATGCGCCCCACCCGGCGGCACCTCGACACCAAGACACGCGCAGACATAGGCAACGCCCGCCTCCAGGCTCGCTGCGGAAACGGCGATGTGATCGAAAGCAAGCCTGGGCGGCATGGAATCTCCCCGGTCGGATCAGTGATGACTTTGATGACGGCGTCGAAAGAAACGGCTGTTCGGACGTCAGATCGAGCCTGCTTCCACCATGTAGTTGTTGGCGGTACACATGGCGGCATCGTCTGAAGCGAGGAAGACCACCATGCGGGCGACGTAGACCGGTTCGATCAGATCGGGCAGGCATTGGCGGTCGCGGTGTTTTTCGATGGCCTCCGGCGTCACCCAGAGGTCCTTCTGGCGCTCGGTCATGATCCAGCCGGGCACCACCGTGTTCACACGGATGCGGTGGTCGCCCAGATCGCGGGCCATGGTGCGGGTCAGACCGTGCACTGCCGACTTCGCGGTGGCATAGGCGGGGAAACCGCCCCCGGCCTCCCACCAGGAATTGGAGCCCATGTTGATGATGGACCCGCCGCCGGCATCGATCATGTCCGGCGCCACCGCCTGGATGGCGAAGAACTGGTGGCGCAGGTTGGTGGCGATGCGGTCGTCGAAGTATTCGGCCGTGGTTTCGCGCCAGTCATGGCGGTCGTCGCGCGCGGCGTTGTTCACCAACACATTCGCCGGCCCCAGCTTGGCCTTCAGCCTGCCAAAGGCGGCCTGCAGGGCATCGATGTCGCGCAGGTCGCAGATCTCAAAAGCCACCTCGCCGCCGAGCTTCCCGGTCAAGGCAGCCGACCCCTTCTCGTCCAGGTCGATGAAGCCGACCCGCGACCCCTGGGCGGCAAAGGCGCTGACAATCTCCGCGCCGATGCCCGAAGCGCCGCCGGTCACAAAGACGGTCTTTCCGGCAAGGCTGGGGTAACGGGCGAAGCTATCGGTCATCGGTCGATCCTGTTCTGAAACAAAGCGCGGCCATGCACAATAACCGGAGAAAGGTGTAGGAGAAAGGCGCTGCCGCCGCTGCAACCGGAAGGCAGGCTGCGCCGGCCGGCGTTGCATAGTCAGCGCGATCGCACGCTTGGTGAATCGCGCAGTTGGTGTCATCGTACCGTCGGCATTCAGGCCAACAAGGGAGGGCAGGTTCGGTGATCAAAGCCTCGGTCTTTCTGACAATGCTGGCGGCTGCCGGTTTCGCCATCGCTACCACCTCCGCCCGGGCGGAGGTGCGGGTGCTCTTTCAGGAAGGGGCGCCAAAAGACCGCTTCGAAATCCGCAACACCGGCGGCTGCCCGCTGGGCCCGATGACCCTGACCCTGGATCTGACCGCCTCTGCCGGTGGTCTGATCTTCGATACGGCGGCTGAGGGCCCGGGGGTCCAGGTCTATCAGCCCCTGGAGGTCGTACAGGGCGCGGCGCTGCTGCGCGTCCTGCCGACGGTGCAGGATGGCGGGCGTTCGATCGCCCTGATCCTGCGCGATCTTTTGCCGCGCGAGGGGGTTGCCTTTACCATCGACGTCGACGACACCCTGACACGCAGCCCGCTGGGCCAGACCCAGGTCGCCGGATCGGAAATCAAGGGCGCGGCAGTCGCTATTGCCTTCGACGGCGCCGCGCTCCCGCCGATCCAGGCGCAGTTCGACCGCAACGCGGTGGCGGTGCTGCCGGTTTCGAACTGCATTTCCTGAATGCAATCAGCGTCTGCTGCCAGCAGTAGGCCAAAGCAAACCCCTCCCCGGCTGGATGCCGGAGAGGGGTTTGCTGTTCTACTGTGCCTGGATCAGGCGCCGGTCAGGTCATGCAATGCCATGGGCAACTGACGGATACGCCGGCCGGTTGCAGCGTAGACCGCGTTGGCGACCGCCGGGCCGACCGGCGGCGTGCCGGGTTCGCCGACACCGGTGGGCGCCTCGGCCGAAGGCACGATGTGCACCTCCACCTCCGGCATCTCGTTGATGCGCAGCGGAACATAGTCGTGGAAGTTCGACTGCTCCACACGTCCGCCATCCAGGGTGATGGCGTCATGCAGGATGGCGCCCAGCCCGTAGCCGATGCCGCCCTCCATCTGCGCCTTCACCACATCGGGATTCACCGCCAGGCCGCAATCGACGGCGCAGACCACCTTCTCCACCTTGATCTCGCCGCTGTCGGTGATCGAAATCTCGGCCACCTGGGCGACATAGGAGTTGAAGGATTCATGGACGGCAACGCCGCGTGAACGGCCCTCGGGCAAGGGACCGCCCCAGCCGGCTTTCTCCGTCGCCAGCTTCAGCACCGCCGCATGACGCGGATGGTCCTTCAGCATGGCCATGCGGAACTCCACCGGATCACGCCCGGCAGCCTCGGCCAGTTCGTCGATGAAGGCCTCGGTCGAATAGGCGGTGTGGGTGCTGCCCACGGCACGCCACCACAGCACCGGCACGTTCACGTCCGTGGTGTGCAGGTCGACCGCCATGTTGGGGATCGCATAGGGCAGGTTGTCGGCCCCCTCCACCGAGGTCTTGTCGATGCCGTTCTGGATCAGGCCACCGGCAAAGGGCGTGTTGCGGACGATCGACTGGCCGACGATGCGATGATGCCAGGCGACGAGATTGCCCTCGGCATCCAGTCCGGCGCGCAGCCGCTGAAAATACATCGGCCGGTACTTGCCGCCCTGAATGTCGTCCTCCCGGGTCCAGATCACCTTCACAGGCGCGCGCCCATCGATCGCCTTGGCGACGCTGACCGCTTCGGAAACCATGTCGGCGTTGGGCGTCGCCCGGCGGCCGAAACTGCCGCCGGCCAAGAGCGTGTGAACCCGCACCTGTTCCGGCTTCAAGCCGCTGATCGCCGTGGCTGCGCCGTGATCGACCGTTTGGATCTGCGATCCGGTCCAGACATCGCAGGAATCCGGGCCGAGCTGGACGACACAGTCGAGCGGCTCCATGGGCGCATGGGCGAGGAAGGGAAACTCGTAATCAGCCTCCAGGACCTTGTCGGCAGACGCCAGCGCCTCTTCCACAGCGCCGTCATTGCGCGCCGTATCGCCCGGCTGGTCAGCAAGGGCCTTGTACTCGGCCATGATCTCCGCAGAGCCGCGGGTCTCGCCGGTGGTTTCGTCCCAGACGATCTCCAGCGCATCCCGGCCGTTCTTGGCGGCCCAATAGCCTTCGGCGAGAACGGCGACGCCCTGGGGCACCGCAACAACGTCTGTCACCCCGGGCACGGCTCTTGCCGCGGTGTCGTCGAATGACGTCAGGGTCGCGCCGAAAACCGGCGGCCGGGCCATCACTGCCGTCAGCATGCCCGGCAGGGTCTTATCGATCGTATAGATTGCCTCGCCACGGGTCTTGGCGCGGGAATCCAGCCGGGGAACGTCTTTACCGATCAAGGTAAAGTCGGCGGGGTCCTTCAAAGCGACCTCCGCCGGGGCCTCCATCTGCGCGGCCCGTTCCGCCAACTCACCGAAGGGCGCGCTGCGGTTTGAGCCGGCATGAGAGACGATGCCCTTGGAGACCGTGATCTCGCCCGCCGGAACGCCCCAGAGATCGGCAGCCGCCATGACCAGCAGGGCGCGGGCGCCCGCACCGGCCTGGCGCATCTGCGTGTAGGCATTCGCGATGCTGGAACTGCCGCCGGTGCCCTGAACCGGGCCCCAGTGGAGGTTGTTGTAAAGCGTGGCATCGGCCGGCGCATGTTCGGCGCGCATCTGCGACCAGTCGGCATCCAGTTCCTCGGCGACCAGGGTCGAGAGGCCGGTATAGGTGCCCTGGCCGAATTCGATGTGCTTGATCAGCACCGTCACACTGTTGTCCGGCGCAATGCGCACAAAGGCGTTGGGATTCACCGGCGCCGCAGCGCCCGTGGGGGCGGCTGCCTTGGCGATCTTGCTACCGGCCTGCGGCAACACCACGCCGATCACAAGGCCCGCGCCGACGGCGGCGCTGGCCTTCAGAAACTGGCGGCGGTTGGTGCGCGGGGTTTCCGCCGGAGACTCCGCTGCGACCATTGTCTTGTCTTTGAGTCCTGCGAGCATGATGTCAGGTCTCCATCATCTTGGCGGCTTCATGGATAGCGGCACGGATGCGCACATAGGTGGCGCAGCGGCACACGTTGCCGCTCATCGCCGCGTCGATGTCCTCATCCGTGGGCTTGCTGTTCTCGCTCAGCAGCGCCACCGCCGACATCACCTGTCCCGACTGGCAGTAACCGCACTGCACCACATCGAGCTTTTCCCAGGCGGTCTGAACGGCTTCTGCCGCTTTCCCGGACACAGCCTCAATCGTCGTCACCGCGCTTCCTTCGACGTCCTCGACTGCGGTCACACAGGACCGGGTCGGTATGCCGTCGACATGCACCGTGCAGGCGCCGCAAAGCGCCATGCCGCAACCGAACTTGGTCCCGGTCATGCCCAGCTCGTCGCGGATAGCCCATAGCAAAGGGGTATCGGGAGCAGCGTCCAGTTGGCGCTCCTCCCCATTGATCAGCAGTTTCACCATTCCTGCGGCTCCAGATCTGAGAGTTGAGGCGCTTGCCTGAGCGCCGATGATTGCCGGACGTGTTTGTCGATCTGCCGGCTTCGAAGGGGGCCCTGAACCCCCGGTAGTAGACTTGATAGTTTACTATCTAGGAACGTTGATCCGCCGGGCAAGGCAGGCCGATGTGAAACTTTCTGGGATTTCGCACTCCAAATCGCCAGAATCCGCGCAAAAAGCGAATCCGCGGCAGATTGATCAATCAGGGCGGCATCGGACAAACGCGGCCTTGGGGCACAAAAAAGAAGCCCCGCCAGAGTTTGGCGGGGCAAAAGTCACAGCAATCAAATGGGTGTATTCGCTCTTACGCCCCGGGATCCGAATCGGATCATCCGGATCGCGTTTTTTTTCAAAAAATCGGCATTGCGCCGAAACCAGCTGGTTTGGCGACATTTTTCCAGAAACCTAAACAGTCTATTTACCGGGAGCGCGTAGTTTCTCCTCACGAAACGTGGGAGCAGGCAGAACTATGCTGACGGCCGATAACAGTCTCGAATTCATTCTCGAACAGGTTCAGGAACTGGGCCGGGGGGATCACGCGCACGAAAAAGCCGCCTACCGCGCGCTGATCCATATGACCCAGCGCTGGGCCGAGCCCACCGACCTCTATATCAGCGAAGATCTGCAGATGGCCGAGCGGATCGGCCAGGATCTGGCCGACATCGCCCGCCACATCCAGGACATTCAGCATTCCTATATGAAAGCCCTGTTCGAGACCGCCGGCGAGGAGCTCTAGATCGGATCATGTTTTGACGGAACCGCTTCGTGGTTGCGACAAAACATGTGAATCCGATCGCCATTAAACAGTTAGAGCAGATCCGGATCTGCTCCGGGGCTCAGCCTTTTTGAAGCGGCGCTGTCGCCGCTTCCAGCCAGGCCTTGGACTCCCCTTCCAGTTGCGGCCCGATCTCCGCCCTGACCCGTGCATGATAGCGATCCAGCCAGTCGGCCTCCTCGGCCGTCAGGAGTTGCGGATCGACCAGACGCCGGTCGATGGGCGCCAGGGTCAGGGTCTCAAAGGCCAGCATCTCCCGTTCCTCGCCTGCCTGGCGGGGCGACTCGGTAACGGCAACCAGATTCTCGATCCTGATGCCGTAGGCACCGGTCTTGTAGTAGCCGGGCTCATTGGAAACGATCATGCCCGGGCGCAGTGCCACCGAATTCGGCAGCTTGGAAATGCGCTGCGGGCCTTCGTGAACATTCAGGTAGCTGCCCACGCCGTGGCCGGTGCCGTGGTCATAGTCGAGCCCCTTCTGCCAAAGTGCATAGCGCGCCAGGCTGTCGAGCTGACTGCCGGAGGTGCCGGGCGGAAAGCGCGCCGCACCGAGGGCAATGTGCCCCTTCAGAACCAAGGTGAAACGCTGGCGCATCTCCTGGCTCGGTTCGCCAAGGGCAACGGTACGGGTGACGTCAGTGGTGCCGTCCGGATACTGCCCGCCCGAATCGCAGAGAAACAGCCCACCGGGCTCAAGCGTCCTGTCGCTTTCCTCGCTCACCCGGTAATGCACGATGGCCCCGTTGGGGCCGGAGCCGGCGATTGTATCGAAGGAAAGATCCCGCAGTTCCCCCGTCGCCGCACGGAAGTCCTGCAGGCGGTCCGCCGCTGCCAGCTCGGTCACGACAGCGCCCTGCGCCATCTGTTGGTCAAGCCAATGCAGAAAGCGTGACAGGGCGGCCCCGTCGCGGCCGTGGGCCGCGCGGGCGCCGGCCAACTCCACCGCGTTCTTGCAGGCCTTGGGCAACTGGCAGGGGTCTGCCCCCGGCACGATCTCGGCCCCGGCGGCGCGCAGACGCTCGAAGACCCAACGGGCCGCCGTTGCCGGGTCGGCCTGGACCTTGACGCCCTGCCCGCCGAGACGGTCGAGGGCATCACCCAGACGCCCCGGCTGTTCGATGGAAACCGCGTTGCCGAGATGGCGGCTGAGGCCGTCGCTCAGCTTTGCCGCCTCGACAAACCACTCGACACCGCCGTCTGCATGGAGCACCGCAAAGGACAGCGGCAGGGGCGAGCGTTCGACATCACCGCCCCGCACATTCAGCAGCCAGGCGATGGAGTCCGGCAGGGTGATCACTGCCGCGGCCACGCCGTCTTTTTGCAATCCCCGGCCCAGGGTCTCGCGCTTCTCGGCGCTTTCCTGGCCGGCGTAGCGCAGGTCGTGGGCTTCGACGATTGCCTGGGGTGCAGCCGGCCGATCGCGCCAGACGGCATCCAGGGGATTGTCAGCCAGGGCAACCAGTTCGCCGCCAAAACCGGCCAGGGTTTTCTCCAGGCGGCGCACCTGGTCCTCGGTGTGAAGCCAGGGGTCGTAGCCCAGGCGCTGTCCTGACTCCATCGTCTCCGCCAGCCAGTCCGACAGCGGTTCCTCGCTCAGGTGGCGCGGGGTGAAGAGATCCGTATCGACCTCGTTGCGGACCTGAAGCGTATAGCGCCCGTCGATGAAAACCGCCGCCGTAGCCGGCAGCACGGCGGCCATACCCGCTGAGCCGCTGAAGCCGGTCAGCCATTCGAGACGCTGGGCGGAGGCCGGCACATACTCCCCCTGATGCTCATCGGCCCGGGGAACAAGGAAGCCTTCAACCCCCCGCTCGGCGAGGGCCGCGCGCAGGGCCGCCAGCCGTTCAGCATGCGGCGCCACCGCTCCGGCTCCGGCCGCAACATGCTCTGTGCCTGAGGTATTCAGGGAATTTGGGCTGCTCATCGATTCTTATCCTTCCCGGTCCCAGTTTACCGGCCTGGGCGACCGGTTATTCCATTTCGGCTTATGCAGCCGATGCAATGCTGCAGTGCAAAAAAACCGGCTTCGATCTCGCCGTTCAGCGCGTATCTCTAACTATGAAAAGTCATTGCTTCTGAGCCGCTTGGCAAGGCCTTAGAAGCGTTTTTGGTTAATCTGGAGTGAAAACAATGACCCGCCTAAACGATCTTCACGATGCCGCCCGAAGCGGCGCCGGCGTGCGGTGGGACCCTCAATCAGTTGACGTTTTGAATGCCGTTCAAACCGCCCGCCGCCTGAGGGCCCAGTTCGTCGCCGATCATCTCAACCGCGGTTTTGCTGCCGTGGCCCGCTGGTCGGGGCTGACCGCCCTTTTCTCCGCCCTCGGGCGTGCCATGCAACGCCGCCGGACGCTGAATGAGCTCTCGCGCCTGAGCGACGGCATGCTGGCCGATATCGGCCTCAACCGCAGCCAGCTTGTCGCGACAGCAGCGCAGGCGACTGCACCGCAGGCCTCGCACCGCTCGGTTTGGCATGTTCTGGCCGAGCGGACGGTCCTTGAATACCGCCGCCGCAAGACCATCCGCGCGCTTTCGGCCATCAGCGACCGGATGCTGCAGGATATCGGCCTTGAGCGTGCCGATATCCGCAGGGTGGCCGCAGACCTGACCAACGGTCAGCCGAGCACCCGTCCGGCCGCCACCGAGGTGGCCGCTTCTGCGACCGTGGACGTGGCGCCTGTGGCTTCCCACGAAGCCCTGCGTCCCGCGACCATCGGACGGACGGCGTTCCAGCGGCCTTATGCCGCAAACGAAAACCTGGGGCATCCCTCGGCCGCCTGATTGGCGACTGCTGCGGGGCGACCCTAAGCAACATTCGCCAGGAAGGCGAAAAATGGCGGCGCTTCTTCGGGCTTTGGCCCGGCGGGCGCCGCCATTTGCTTTTGAGGATGCAGGCCGGGACCGAGAAATCCTACCCGCCCAGCACCAGGGTCGACCAATCCTCCAGACGATAACGCCGGCTGAGCGGCAGGCCGGCGCTGCGGTAGCGCGCTATTACCGAACGCTCCTGGCTCACCAGCAGGCCTGAAAGAACAACCATGCCGCCGGGCGCAAGGTGGCGGCGCAGGTCCCGCGCCATGCCGCACAGCGGCTCGGCCAGGATATTCGCCAGGATCAGGTCATAGGGGCCCTGGGCGGCGATCTCCGCGCGGCGGAAGCCGTCGCTCAACATGACTTTCACCCGGTCGCCGACCCCGTTGTTGCGGAGATTCTCACGGGTCACCGCCAGGGAGGGGGCATCGTTGTCGACCCCCAGCACCCGGCAGGGCCAGAGCCGGGCCGCGGCCATGGCCAGAACCCCGGAGCCGCAACCCATATCCAGAACCTGCGTTACGGTGCGGCGCTTGGCGAGGTCCTGCATCGCCAGGAGACAGCCCCGCGTCGTCTCGTGCCGGCCGGTGCCGAAGGCAGCATTGGCATCGATCAGCAGATCGATGGCGCTCCAGGGCGCCGGCTCCGTGATATGGGAACCGCGGATGCGAAAACGGCCCGCCGTTATGGCCGGCAGGGAACGCTGGCTCTCGGCCACCCAGTCGACTTCAGGCAAGCGCTCCAGGTCGTGCCGCGGCGTTTCGATCCCGGCAACCTCGGCAGCCAGCGCCAGCAGGCGATCCAGCTCCGCCTCCTCCGGTGCGTCGCCGAGATAGAGCTGCCAGGGTATCAACCCATCGGCATCCTTGCCGCCGGTAACCAGGGCCCCGCCCAGGGGTTCGAAGACCGCTTCGAAAGCCGCGAGCGCAGGTTCCGGCAGGGCCAGGGTAAGGCAATAGGTTGCCGTCAAAGCTGCTTCTCCAGGAAAGAACTGTTCAGCCGGCCTGATCGGCGGGGACGACGAAGCTGGCGATGACCTTTTTATCGCCGGCCTTGTCGAAGCGGATGTTGAGGCGTTCCCCCTCGACCGAAGCGATGGAGCCGTAGCCGAACTTCTGATGAAACACCCGGTCGCCGCGCTGAAAGGCGCCGCTGGCGATGGTCTCGATCCGCGTCGGGGTGACGTCGATGAAGGGCGCGGACTCCTTTTCGCGGCGCGCCTTGGCGCGGGCGAGGCCGGGGCTGACCCGCGCTTCGCTCCACTCGCTCATGCCGCCGCCCATGTTGCCAAAAGCCGAAGCCGCCGCCCCGTAGACGCCGTGATCGCTTTCCTGCGCGACATGCTCCGGCGGCAACTCGTCGACAAAGCGCGAGGGGATCGCCGCGGCCCAGGAGCCGTGCATGCGCCGGTTGGCGGCGAAGGAAATGATGACCTGCTTGCGTGCCCGCGTCAGGCCGACGTAGGCCAGTCGCCGCTCTTCTTCCAGGCCGCGCCGGCCGGTCTCGTCCAGGGCCCGCTGGTTGGGGAACAACCCCTCCTCCCAGCCCGGCAGGAAGACCGTATCGAACTCCAAACCCTTGGCGGCATGGAGGGTCATGATGGTGACCACGTCCTGGCCTTCCTGGGATAAAGCCTCCATCACCAGGGAGACGTGCTCGAGAAAACCTGCGAGATTTTCGAACTCGCCCAGCGCGTTCACGAACTCCTTGAGGTTTTCCAGCCGCCCCGGCGCTTCCAGCGACTTGTCGTTCATCCACATCTCGATGTAGCCGGATTCCTCCAGCACGATCTCGGCCAGTTCGGGATGCGGCGTGGTCTCGACCATATCGCGCCAGCGGTCAAAGTCGCGCAGCAGGTTGCCCAGGGCGCGGCGCGCGGCGGGGCGCAGTTCGTCGGTCTCGACAAGACGGCGCACCGCCAGGGTCAGGGGCACGTTGCCGGCGCGGGCGGTCTGATAGAGCAGTTGCAGGGTGGCGTTGCCCAGGCCGCGCTTGGGCTTGTTCATGATCCGCTCGAAAGCAAGATCGTCGTCCGGCGAATGGATCACCCGCAGATAGGCCAGGGCATCGCGGATCTCCATGCGCTCGTAAAAGCGCGGCCCGCCGACAACCCGATAGGGCAGGCCGAGGGTGATGAAGCGTTCTTCGAACTCGCGGGTCTGGGCGCCGGTGCGCACCAGTATGGCGATCTGTTTGAGATCGAGATCCTTCTCCCGCGCCTGCATCGCTTCGATCTCTTCGCCGACGAAACGGGCCTCGGCCTCACCGTCCCAGAGGCCGCGCAGGCGCAGCTTCTCGCCCTCGCCGTCCTCGGTCCAGAGCGTTTTTCCGAGGCGTCCCTCGTTATGGGAAATGAGACCGGAGGCCGCCGCCAGGATACGGCCGGTGGAGCGGTAGTTGCGCTCCAGCCGGATCACCTTGGCGCCGGGGAAATCCTCCTCGAAACGCAGAATGTTGCCGACCTCCGCGCCGCGCCAGCCGTAGATCGACTGGTCGTCATCGCCGACGCAGCAGATGTTCTTGTGGCCCTGGGCCAGGAGGCGCAGCCAGAGATACTGCGCCACGTTGGTGTCCTGATACTCGTCCACCAGGATGTAGCGGAAGCGCCGGTGGTAATCGGCCAGCACCTCCGGCTCGTTCTGGAAGAGCGTCAGGTTGTGCAGCAGCAGATCGCCGAAGTCGCAGGCATTCAGAGTCCGCAAGCGCTCCTGATAAGCCGTATAGAGTTCCACCGCACGGCCGCGGGCGAAGTCGCCGGCCTCCCCCGCCGAGACTTTCTCCGGCGTCAGGCCGCGGTCCTTCCAGCGCTCGAAGATCGACAGCAACGCGCGGGCCGGCCATTTTTTTTCATCGACATGCTCCGACTGCAGGATCTGTTTCACCAGACGGATCTGATCGTCGGTGTCGAGAATGGTGAAGTTGCTGCGCAGGCCCACGGCCTCCGGATTACGCCGCAGAATGCGCACGGCGATGGCATGGAAGGTGCCCAGCCACCAGCCCTCCACCGAGGGCCGGTCCAGCAGGGCCGCCACGCGGTCCTTCATCTCCCGCGCCGCCTTGTTGGTGAAGGTGACGGCGAGCAACTCACCCGGCGAGCGTGCCCGCCCGGTCATCAGCAGGTGGCCCAGGCGGGTGGTGAGCACGCGGGTCTTGCCGGTACCGGCGCCGGCCAGGACCAGCACCGGGCCGTCCAGCGCCTCGACAGCCGTTCGCTGGCCCTCGTTCAGGGCATCGAGATAGGGATAGGCATGGGCCGGAGTCGCGGCCGCGGAAAGGTCTGACATGGCCCTTTTATAGCGCAAGCCGCCCCGGGGCTCACGCCCGGAAGCCTTTCTACTGGGGATAAACTGCCGACAAACTGACAGCCCCCTGGCAGCCCCCCTTGGCAGCACAGCCTTGACCCTCAGGCGCGCGCCGCCTTTCATGCCCAAAAGCCGTAGCTTTAAAAGGAATCCCTTTATGTCCCGGCGGACCGAGACCCTGCCCCTTCTGACAGCCACCCCCGGAACCAGCCGGCAACTGACGGTGCACCGCTTCGGATCGCCCGGCGCGCGGCCCAAGGCCTATCTGCAGGCCTCCCTCCATGCCGACGAGACTCCGGGTCTGCTGGTCCAGCACCATCTCCACAGCCTGCTGGCAGCGGCGGAGGACCGCGGTGACATAAAGGGTGAGATCATTCTGGTACCCTACGCCAACCCGATCGGGCTTTCCCAGTTCGGCAACGGCATCCACCTGGGGCGCTACGAGGCCGGCGGGGCCGGCAACTTCAACCGCAACTGGCCGGACCTCTTCACGCCCATCGCCGAGGGGCTGGCCGACAAGCTGGGCGACGACGAAGCCGCAAACGTCGCGGCGATTCGTCAGGCGCTGGTTGCCCATCTGGCGGCGCAGGTACCGGCCAGTGAAATGCATGCCCTGCGGCTGGCGCTGGCCGGCATGGCGGTGGATGCGGATCTGGTTTGGGACCTGCACTGCGATGACGAAGCCTTGATGCATCTCTTCCTGATCCCCGCACACTGGCCCCAGGCGGCGGACTTTGCCGCCGACCTCGGCTGCCACGCGGTCCTGCTGGCCGACGATTCCGGCGGCAACTCCTTTGACGAAACCTTCTCGACGCCCTGGACCCGCCTGGCGGCGCGCTATCCCCAGCACCCCATACCGGCGGCCTGCCTTTCGGCCACCGTCGAGCTGCGCGGCACCTCAGACGTTAACGACAAGCTGGCATCGGGCGATGCCAAAGCGCTGTTTCACTCGCTCCAGCGCTTCGGCGTGATCGCCGGCGATCCGCCGCCGCCGCCGAGACCGCTCTGCGAAGCAACCAGTCTGGATGCGACGGATTCGGTGCGCGCGCCCTGCGGCGGGGTTCTCGCCTATGCGGTACAGCTCGGCGACCGGGTCGAGGCCGGCGATACCCTCGCCTGGATCGTCGATCCCGCGGCGGAGCCGGACAAGGCCCGCACGGCGGTTGTCAGCCAGGCCAGCGGCATCGTCCTTTCCCGCCGCCTGCACCGCTACGTGCGCCCGGGCCTGGCCATTGCCAAGGTCGTGGGCAAAACGCCCCTGCCGCACCGCCAGGACGGCTACCTCTTGGAGGACTAGGACCGGAGCCTTATCTAGGAGAACAAGCGTCGGCGGGCCCGGCTGGACAACACCAACCGGCGCGCTAGCTTCTAAAAAATGCTACTCTTGGTGAAACAAGGGAAACGCGGCAAGAGAAAGGAATGTGGCATGATCGAAAGCATGCGGAATTCCGTGAGGGCTCGCTCCCTCACCGCCTTGACGGTTGGTCTCCTTTGTTTGCTTACGGTCATTGCGCTGCCGGTAAAGGAGGCAACTGCCCAGGGTAATCCCCTGGGCGCGGTCGTCGGCGTAAGGGCGGAGGTACCGCCTTCGGCGCGGACCGCCGGTACCCTGGGCACCGAACGTGAAGGCGGCGGGGTTGTTATCGGCGCCGACGGTCTGGTCCTCACCATCGGCTACCTGATCCTCGAAGCGGTTCAGGCCGAGGTGCAGTTGCAGGACGGCAAGACGGTGCCGGCGGAGATCGTCGCCTACGACTACGACACCGGCTTCGGCCTGCTGCGCCCGGCAACGCCCTTGAATGTGGCCCCCATCGAGCTCGGCGACTCCGACGCTCTGCCGGCCGAAACCCAGGTGCTGGTAGCCGGGCCGGACGGGCCGAGCGGCGCCGTGGTCGTCTCAAGGCGGGAGTTTGCCGGCTATTGGGAATACCTGCTGCCCAATGCGATCTTCACCGCCCCACCCTATCGCAGCTTCGGCGGCGCCGCCCTGATCGGCTCCGACGGCCGCCTGCTCGGCATCGGTTCCCTGATCGTCGGCGACGCGCGCGGGCCCGGCGAGACCTTCCCCGGCAACATGTTCGTGCCGATTTCCCTGCTGAAACCGATCATCGCCGACCTGAAAAGCCAGGGCCGCTCCGCCGGGCCGGCAAAGCCTTGGCTGGGCCTCTTCACCCAGGAACTGCGCGGCCACGTCTTCATCAACCGCGTATCCCCCGATGGGCCCGCCGCTTCCGCCGGTATCCAGGAAGGCGATATTGTCGTTGCCGTCGGCGGCGAGCCGGTCGCCAGCCTGTCGGAGTTCTATCGCAAGATCTGGGCGCTGGGCGACGCCGGCATCGAGGTACCTCTGACCTTGCTGAAGGGCGCCAACGGCTTTCACGAAGTCTCGGTGAAGTCGGGCGACCGCTACGACTATCTGAAGCTTAATCCGACCTACTAGAGCAGATCCGGGTTTGATGGAATCGCTTTAGCGATCCATCCAGCCTAGTGAATCTGCTCTAACTCTTTGATGGCGATCGGAGTCACATGTTTTGGCGCAACCACAAAGTGGTTCCGTCAAAACATGATCCGATCTAGAGCCCTGTGCTGTCTGGGCGCACCAAAGTACCGCGCCTGAAACAAGTGGGACCGCTTCGCCTTAGCGGCCGCTCCCCGCAGATCGCTTCCGCCATCCGGAGATCCCGGGGGAAGAAACCGGACTGATATCCGGTTACCCCCAGTGGTCCCCAGGCTTCTTGCGGTCAGGCCGCCTTGTCGCTTCTGGCTTGCAGCCGGCCTTCTTCCAGCTGTGCAAAAAGGTTGTCCGGCGGGATCTGCAGAATGTGGCGGATATCCTCCCGACTCATCCAGACAGCCCATTCTTCCAAGGCTTCCGCACGCTGCGGCACCGCCCAGTAGATGCTGCCTGGTTCGGTGTGCATGTAACCTTCGCGGGCCGCCAGCCCGCGACAGGCGGCGAGCGGGAACATGAAGCCAAAAACATAGTCCGGCGACCACCTCATGAGAGACAGCACCATCGCCAAGCGGGCCAGCACGGCTGTCATCCCCGCGCCCCGGTACCCGCCGGGGCCTCCCTTGAGCCAGAGTTCACCGTGATAGCAAACCCTGCCCGCAATGGCGCGCGAACCCGGTGCCGGACAATAGCGGGATCGCTCCGCATCGATCCGATGGCCCGCCGGCACGAAATCGCAGAATCGCTTTTCCAGATACGATGCCAAGGTCGAACCTTCCAAGTCGATCATCTGCACGGCCTGGGTATGGACGACTTCACCGTAAGGATCCCTGCCAAGAATCCAGAATGCCGTTCCTTCACCAAGATCGTTTGTCCGCGGATCGAACTTCGGCGCAAGAGCGTTACGCTCCGGCTGGGTTTTCAAGGCTTTCTCGAAAACCGAGAAATCCGAGCCAACTTCCAAGGCAACACCGCGCGAAGCCACCAATTCCAAGATGGTGGAGACGAAACGGCATCCCAGAAAGGTCTCTTTGGTGATCATTTTTTGCTCCTATGCTTCTAAAGAAGCGCAGGAGCATAAGCTGGAGAGGTTTGGTTATTCTTGCGTTTCCAGGTCCGCTGGATCAAAGGCCATCAAAAGGGTCTCCGGCATGGTCCTGATCTGCGCCTCATCAATACCCGAAATGCTTATATTGTAGGTTCGGTCGACAAGAACCGCCAAAGCGAACTCGCCGTCGGGAAAGGTGCAGCCAAGCAGCAGTCTCTGAAAGCTGACGGGCAGCAGCGGTCCATCCTTGGCCCTCGGCATCTGCGTGTGGATATGGTCGAGGCGGACAGAGTAGCCCTCATAGACCTCCTCATAGGCCTGCGAGATGAAACGGGCATAGGATGTGCCGGCGGGCGTCTCGACCATGAAGCAGCCGACGCTGCTTTTCGCCCAGGTCCAACCGAACCAGGAACTGTAGGACGACTTTTCGCCGATTTCGACGCAGAGCCAGGCATCCCCATGCCGCCGATAGATGACCAGATAAGGACGGATCGAGGCCAGCGCCGGCGATTCGAGCAAGGTGCTGGAATCGGCCCAGGACTGGAACCCGTGTTGCAGGAGCGGCGACGGGTCGACCCAGAGTCGGCTCAGACGGTGCTTCTGCGCACAGAAAATCGCGTCGCCTTCGTCATTCACCAGAACCCGGCCGTCAAAGTCCTCTGCGTTGCCGGTGAGCCACGACTCGCCCCGGGCAATAATGGCTTCCGCCTCCCTGAGTGATCGGGACCCGGCTTTGGTGAGCTGGTATTGCCGGTCCCTCACCTCGAAAAGCTTCTCGCCCCTGGTCTCTTCGAGGATGTCGATATGCCGCCGGATGGTCTGCCGCGTGCTGCCCAGCAGGCCGACCGCCTCCGACATATTGAGGGTTCGGGCCAAGGCGATGTAGGAGCGAAGCATCTCAAACAGGATGGTTCGGCTTGGCACCGTGGACATAGGACTGGCGTCTTCCCTGCAAACCCGGCCGTTTGGCCCGCCGAACCCGGTTACGGCAGCCGGCGGTCCGACCGGTTGTTTCTTATCAATCGGTTTCAGCCGCGGATGTTACGGATGCTTGACGCCGCCTGCAACGATCAGGCGAACTCTCGCCATTATGCGTAAGGAAGCTTCCTTTAAGGGCCGGGGCCTCAGGGGCCGGCCCCGCAGGAAGATGCCATCTGCCGAAAACCCCGAAAAACAGCGGAAATCGGGTGACAAAGGGGGCTTGCCCACCTGGACCGGGGCAAACCGATTCGGTCCAGGTGGGTGCAATCGAAGCGATTTCTTGCTTCTTGCCTCAGGCTTTTCGAATAACGACCTCGGCATACTCCGATGGGACGATCAGAGTGCCGTCTGTGGCGACATTAAAACGGTCCAGCAGAGCGCGCAGGTCGCTGTCGAGCGCACCGCCGGCATCGCCCAGAGCCAGAAAGGCCTTGTGTATCGGCCCATAGTAGGTCTGGAAGACCTCCATGAAGTGATCCGGTGAGAGATAGCGGAAATTAAACAGACGCGGCGTCAGATCGATGGAAACCGCCGCCGAACCAAACAATTCCCGCAGAGCGGCCTCGGTTCCCCAGAGCGCCGGCGACTTCACACCGGCAGGCGGCGGCAGGTGCTTGCCGATGGTCTTGAAGACCTGGCCGATGAAACCCTCCGGTGTCCAGTTGGCGAGGCCGATCTGGCCGCCGGAACGGCACACACGGAGCATCTCCGAGGCAGCCTTGGCCTGATCCGGCGTGAACATCACGCCGTAGGTCGAGAGCACCACATCGAAGGCAGCATCCTCGAAGGGCAAAGCTTCGACATCGGCAACTTCAAAGGTGATATCCAGATGCTCCGCCGCGGCCCGGTCGCGCCCCTTGTTCAGAAGGGTTTCGACATAGTCGGTGGAGGTTACCTGGCAGAATCGGCGCGCCGCGGCCAGGGTGGCATTGCCGTTGCCGGCCGCCACATCCAGAACTCTGGCGCCGGGACGCAGGTTGATGGTCTCGCAGAGCTGCTCACCGACGATCTGCAACGTCGTGCCCACGACGGCATAGTCGCCGGAGGCCCAGGTCGCCCGCTGCTTCTCCTTGATCGCTTGGAGGGCAGGCAGGGTTTCATTCTGTTTCAAGGCAGTAGACATACTTCCGTTCCTTTTCCGGATCCCGTGGCCAAAGCCGCACCGGGATCGCTCGCGGCGGCAGGGTGATGACACAAGGCGCAGGGCCTGCACTAGTTCAGGAACTGAATCGGCCCGGTATAGATTCTGAACTGGATACGGGGCTAAGATCGGGGCCGGAATAAGCCGCAGATAGGGAGAGAGCCCAATGACCAGCGGCAGCTATCAGCAATTCTGCCCGGTTTCCATGGCTGCGGAAGTCCTCTGTACGCGCTGGACGATGGTGCTGGTGCGCGAGCTGGTGGCCGGCACGACACGTTTCAACGATCTACGGCGCGGGATGCCGCGAATGTCCCCGGCGCTGCTATCGAAACGCCTGAAAGAACTGGAAGAAAACGGCGTCGTGAAGAGGGTACCCGTCGCGGGCGAGCCCGGCGTGATGGAGTATCACCTGACCCCCGCCGGCAAAGAGCTGGGACCGATCGTGGAAGCCATGGGGGTCTGGGGACAGCGCTGGACCGAAACCCAGCCGCAGTTGGAGAAGCTGGACGCCGGCCTGCTGATGTGGGACATGCGCCGGAGTATCCGGATATCGGAACTGCCGGCGCGGCGCAATGTCATCCAGTTCATTTACCCGGAGTGCCGCCCCGCAGAGCGTAACTGGTGGATGGTCGTGGACCCCCAGGAGGGGGCCGACCTCTGCATGGTCGAACCCGGCTTCAACGTCGATCTCTATATCCACACAGACCTGCGCACCATGACAGCGATCTGGATGGGGCTCGACACGCCGGCCAAGGCCGTTGGCGAGGACCGCATGACGGTCACCGGCGACAGGGTGCTGGAGAAGAATATGTTGAAATGGCTGGGCCTCAGCAGTATCGCCGGGGTCAAAAAGCAGGTCGCCTAGAGCGGGTCATGCTTTAGCGCAACCACGCAGTGGTTCCACCAAAAACATCCTCCGGTCTAGTGCTTGAAAAACGCGGTAACCGGGAGGTCGAAGATCTCGGCCAGCCGGTACAGCAGTCCGGCGGGCATGGTTTCCTGATCTTCTTCGAAGATTTTCACCTGCTCCGCGCTGATCCCGAGCATGATACCCACCTCGTCCCGACTTAGATTTCTTTCCAGGCGCGCTTCGCTGATCTGCTTTCCCACACCATGCCCATCCAGACTCAAGCCCACGCCCTCTCCATTTCAGGATTTGATTTGTCAGGAGACGCAGTTTGATAAAACTCTGGGCTGAATCAATTTGATAACAACACACCCATAGAGGAGCATTAATTTGCTTAATCCGTTGATTCTTGACCAAGTATGGAACATATTTGTTCCCTAGAGGCCGGCGCCGCCGGGCCGCTCAACGGCGAGTTCGAATCCGTTTTGGATCTACAAAACAAAAAATTGAATCCTTTGTCTCATCCTCCCGCAACCGATGATCGCCATCCGTCGACGCTGTTCGACATTCTCAAGTCCTTTACCACTTTAGCGCGCACTCTGAACCTGTCGGAGACCGTCGAAGTGCTGGGCGTTACCCGCCAAACCGTCCGCCGGCACATCAAGAGCCTGGAGGAGATGAGAGGCATCCGGCTTCTCGAACTGCGCAACCGGCGTTACTACCTAACCGAAGCCGGCGAGCAGCACAGGCTGGAAGCAGAGCAGATTCTGGCCCTCGCCGAGAACTGGCTGGCGAACAGAAGCATCCGCACGCGCAGCCACAGTGCCCTCGACCGCATCGCCTATCAGGGGGCCGACGGCTATTCCTTTCATGCACAGCAGCATCACCTGAGCCGTCTCTGGGTGGATGGGCCGGCGCTGCTGCGCCGCAGTTTCGATGCCTGGAGCCGATCGGAACTCCAGCTTGAACACCCGGTCATGGCGGAGATAAAGCCCTACCGCCTGGTCTATCGCAAACGCGAGGACGGCTGGCTCTGCGTCGAGATCGGCGAGAAGTCGTCCTATGCCACCTGGCTTGGCTGGGAGTGGGCCAAAAGCGCCATCGGCCGTTTCTCCCAGGAGGATCCGGTGGGCACGGATTTCGACAACTTCATGTCACAAGCCTATCCGAAGGTATTCGAGGACGGCGGCGCCCGGCTCGATCACATCTGCGGCCAGATACCCCGCGCGCATCAAGGCCCCGCAATTCCTGTGCGCTTCCAGCGCCTGTTGCTGGGCTGTGTTTTCCCAGACGGCGAGCCGGCGCTCAGTCTCTTTGTGGCCCGCACCAACCGTATCTCGATCTCGGGCCTCGACCTCGAAAAACTGCCGGTCATGGACGACGAACTTCTCATGGAATACGAGATCTAGTCCCCTCTGGGCACAACGATACAGTTAAACGATCTGGGTCATCGCCCGGCTTCCAACCTTGGAGCGGATCATATTTGTCGAAATCACTCGTGGTTTGGACAATATGTGAATCTTCTGAAAATCAGATGGTTAGAGCAGATTTGCCGGGCTGGATGGTTGGCGCGCGTGATTCCATCAAACCCGGAACTGCTCTAGGGCCGAAAATACCGCTACCTTTGCCCCAGTCGTAAACGAAGGCAAAGGAGTGTCCGTCATGCCGGCAGATCGTCTTTTTTCCGAGGTCCAGTTCATCGGCGCCATCAACGAGGTCGCAGAACGCAATGCGGTGCGGCTTGAAGTCAGTTGCGATTTCGATGAATTCCGCGATCTGCGCCAGAAACAGACGGACAGGCCACCGTTGTCGCCGATCTTCGATCCGGCGGTTTCCGATCTCGGTGAAAAGAACGCCTTTTGGATAAAGGGCAGCAACAGCAAAGGTGACGTCGTCCATACACAATCCGTTCGCCTGAACGATCTAAGCGGTTGCAGCCTTGCCGAGCACCTTCACCAGCGGCGCGTCGCCTACATGCCGCCCGGTGTCGGCGTCGATGCCGACCAGTCAAGCTTTGGCATGGCGCCGGCTTCCCGCTTTATCACCGGTAATGTCTGCTATCACGGCGAACTCTGGCTGAAGGGCGGGAACAATGGCCTGCGGGGGAGCGGCATGACCTCGACCCTGCCGCGCCTCGCGCTCGCGCTTGCCCTGCTGGAATGGTCGCCGGACTTCATGTTCGGCCTGGTGCATCCGCTGGCGGCCTGCAAAGGCCTGGCGGCCCGCGAAGGCTATATGCATCTGGCGCCTGGCGGCATCCTCTGGCACCAGGCGGACAGCCCTGAGCCTTTCGAAGAGTGGCTGGTGTGGATGAGCCGTGAAGACATACAGCATGTCATGCGTTTCTCACCGCTGTCGCTTTACGAAAAGCTTGAGAAGAAAAGCAGCCCGCGTGCAGCGCTCAGCGATCGGGTGGCCGTCGCCGCCTGATCGTGCCCCGAACAGGGGCACCGGAAGGGTCCCGCCTGCCGGCCGCGGGGGTTCAGGCCGGGCCCTTGGCTCAGCGCCGACGCTGTCCCCGCGAGGTCGCCTCGCCGCGCTCTTCAGCGCGCGCCGTATCGAGGGCGCGCTGATAGGCGAGCATGACCGAGTGCTCATGGGCCAGCCCCCGCATCACCATCGATTTCTTGTCGGCGACCACGGGCACATGGGGCTCACCCGTCAGGTTGTAGACCTGTACCGCCGCTTCCAGATGGTCACTGAGCTGAAGGACAGCCGGGACCGCCCGGGCCACATCGGCCGCGTTTATTTCGGAATCATGGCTGGTGTCGAAGGCTGCTTCATGCAGGTCTGCATAGGTGATGATCCCGCAGAGCGCATTATCGGCATCGAGGACGAAAAGCTCGCCCCAGGGCGCCGACTGCAACTTCAAACGGACTTCGGCGATGGGCGTGAGCGGCGAGACCGAAGAGAAGCGGTCGTCCATGACCGAGGATATCTTAATGCGTCGCATCAGGCCGGCCTGGTGGCCGCCGCGCAGAGAAACACCGCGCCGCTCAAGCTGCGCCAGGAAAAACGAGCGGCCATGGATCTGCTGGGTGACCACCGAGGCGATCACCGTGGCCAGCATGACCGCGATTGTCAGCTCATAGTCGTTGGTCATTTCGAAGATCATCAGAATGGTCGAGATCGGCGCGCCCAGAACGGCGCCCGTTACCGCGCCCATGCCGATAATGGTATAGGCGCCATGCCCGGAGGAGAGCTCGGGAAAGGTCTGGGTCGCGAGGATGCCAAAGGCGCCGCCGACCATCGCGCCGATGAACAGGGAAGGCGAGAAGACACCGCCGGCAAAGCCGCTGCCCAGGCAGATCGCCGTCGCCGCCGTCTTGGCGACGATGAGGGCGAGCAGCAGCCAGAGGGGATAGAGATCCGAGAGGGCCGCATCGGTCGCCTCGTAGCCGACCCCCAGCACCTCGGGGAAGGCCAGGGCAATCAAGCCGAGCAGCAGTCCGCCAAAAGCCGGCGTCGACCAGGACGGCAGCGGCAGCTTGCCGACCACATCCTCGGTAAAGGTGATCGAGCGCATGAAGAGGATCGCCGCAACCGCCGAGACCAGGCCCAGCAGGGCGAAGGCCGGAAACTCCCAGAACGACACGATCGACCAGGTCTCCGGCAGAATGAAGGCAGGGAAGTCCCCATAGTGCGCCCGGCTGATCAAGGTGCCGGTCACGGAGGCGATAACGATGGGGGCAAAGGCCGAAAGGGCGTAATGCCCCACCACGACCTCCAGCGCGAAAAACGTTCCGGCAATCGGCGCATTGAAAGACGCCGCCACCCCCGCCGCCACACCACAGCCCAGCAGGGTGCGCGCCAACACCCGGCCGAGATGCAACCGCTTGGCAACCCAGGAGCCGAGAGAGGCCCCGAGATGAACCACCGGACCTTCACGGCCGACGGAGGCGCCGAAGCCGATCGAAGCCGCGCTGGCAATGGCGGCGCGAATACCGATGGTCAGGGACATGCGCCCGTCGCGCAGGGCGGAGGCCTCCATGACATGGGGAACGCCCTGCGGCTTTCCGCCCGGCAGGGCAAAGCGCACGAACAACCCGATGACCAGGCCGCCGAGAGTGGGAACGACGACGACATGCCACCACGCCAGCGCGCGGATCTCCGTGGCCACCTGCTCGCTGGAAAATCCGTAAGACAGCCACTGGACGCCTGCAATGGCATCGCGGAAAGCGATGGCTGCGCCGGCAGCCGCGGCCCCTATCACCACCGCAAGAACCGAGAGCACGACCTGATCGTTGCGCCCAAAGCGCCGCAGGGGAATGACGATGTGCCGACGCAGAATGCGGCGCGGCTTCATCGCCGGGGCCCCGCCGGACGGTCTGGGTCGCCATGAACACCGTCCGCTGCGCCCAACAGCGCCAAAGGGCTCTTCAGTCTGTTCAACAATTCCATTGCCGGCATGAAGACTACCAATCGCCGCACTTTGGCCGACGGGAAGGATCAGGGGGGTTAACCTGACACAGAAGCCGGAGGCCTCGCAAAGACGTGAATGCCTCGAGGCCCCGCCATGCCCTGAATTCCCTTCAACCCGAATTCAGGATACCCAGATCGTAAGCGAGCCGTAACCCCCGGCGGGAACGGTCATGGAACGAGCTCAGGAGAGAACAGATGGGACAGAAGCACCCTATCTCACGACGCGGTCTGCTGAATGCCTCGCTCGCTTTGGGTATCGGAACGCTTGGGTTCGGGATCGCCGGAAGCCGCGCGGCCGACGGGCCGCCCCTTACCCCCCGACAGACACCGGGTCCATTCTACCCAAGCCGGCTGCCCGCCGATGCCGACCGGGATCTGACCCGGGTGGCGGGTCGGGCAAAGCGTGCGGCGGGGCGGATTGTTCAAGTCGCCGGCAGAGTCACCGACGACAGCGGCCGGGCGCTGGCCGGCGCCAGGGTTGAAATCTGGCAGTGCGACGCCTTCGGCTACTACCACCACCCGCGGGACCGCGGGGGCCGGGCCGATCCGAATTTTCAGGGCTATGGACGCATGCTGCTCGGCGAAGATGGCCGCTACCGCTTTACGACGATCCGGCCGGTCAGCTATCCCGGCCGCGCGCCGCATATCCATTTTGCAGTTTCCGGCCCGGGGGTCGAACGCCTGACCACCCAGATGTATCTGGCCGAGCATCCACAAAACGCCCGTGACTTTCTCTACAACGCAATCCGGGATCCCGCAGCCCGCCGCTCCGTAACCGTTGCCTTCGTCCAGCAGGCGGACGACCGGCCGCCTTTGGGGCACTTCGATCTGGTGCTCGGGCGCAGTCTGCCGGCCAACTGACCAAGATCCACTCTAGTTGCAGCGACCTTCAGAGCCTTCGGCACAAACCCTTTCCCCGTCGATCCAGGTGGCACCGCTGAGATCCGCCTGGGTGAGGTCCGCCCCTTGCAGCCTCGCGCCGGAAAGATCAGCACCGCGCAGGTTGACGCGAAAAAGCCGCGCCCGGCGCAGGTCGGCATCGGTCAGGTTCGCATTGCTAAGATCCGCTTTGGTGAAGTCGGCCTCCTGGAGATTGGCGCCGACAAGGCTCGCCTCGACAAGCTCAGCATTGACGAACTTGGCGCGAAAGGCGTCGACGTCATCCAGGATCGTCTTATTTAAGGACGCCCTGAAGAAACTGACATCGCGCAGTTGAGCCGCCGTCAGATCGACCGAATCAAAGTTCAGCCGGTCAAACACGCAACGCCGCCAATTGACCTCCGGCGACGGCGGGTCGGTGCAGGCCGCCAGGGCCATGGAAACCGGACCGAGGAGAATGAAAAGGAAGGTGAGTATCGTCGTGCGAATGAATTTCATGGGCCATAGGATCACCATCACAGGCCCCTCAGGGCAACGGAAATCTGCCTGCTTTTCATCAATCACCCGTGTCCCTCACTGGCTGGCCAGGGCCGGCTTTGCAATGACCCGCCCGGCTTCCGGCGGCAGCGGCAGGACAGAGTGCGCGGCCAGCACCGCTGCCAATCTCTCCTGGACTCGCTGAGGCATGATCGCCACCCGGCGATGATTCAGGTCGACATAGAGACTGAGGCTTTCCATGGTCGCCGCCAGGAAGCCTTCTTCGGCATGAAACATACTGTTGAAAAACCTGATCCGTTTGTCGTCAAAACCAAGCAGCCGGGTGGTGATTCGCAAAGCAGCGCCTTCCCTGACCTCACGCTGATAGGTCAGGTGAATATCGCCGGCAAAGGTGGAGCCTCCGCTGGCTTCGCGATGCGCATCGTCAAGCCCCAGATAGTTGAGGAAATCATCGGTCGCCCTGTCGAAGGCCAACAGATAGTAAGCGACATTCATATGCCCGTTGTAGTCGATCCATTCCGGCAAAACCACGGCACGGTGCCGGTCGAACGGCGTCTCGATCATCGTCTCGGCCATCGTCTCGATTGTCCCTGCCCCAAAGACCAAACCAATACCAGTTCCGGCGCTGCCAGCATCCGGAGATGTCGTCCACTGGCCGGTGCCGCCGACCCTCCCGGCCGCCAGCCGGCCACAAGATAGAGCATTGGCCCGGGGGCACAAAGCGGCTAGCGTCGCTTGCCGCGGCCCGTCGGGCCGCTCTGTCAGCGATCGAACCGGCCACATGAACCGACTGCTTGCTTTCCTGGGCGGACACGCAACCTGGGTCCTCTTCATCGGGGTGTTTCTGGGTCTCGCCCTGCCCGACCTGGCCTCGCTGGCCCGCCCCCTGCTGGCACCGGCGGTGGCGGTACTGCTGACCGCCACGCTGGTCCGCGTGGACTGGCAGGTCTTGCTGGCACACGCCCGGCGGCCATGGGTGACGACCCTGGTGACCGCCTGGCTGCTGATCGGCTCGCCGCTGTTGATGGCCGGTCTGATGGCCGGCCTGTCGGTTTTCGATGCCCTTCCGACCAGTCTGATGACGGCACTGGTCCTGATGGCGGCGGCCCCGCCGATCCTCAGCGCCGCCCCCATCGCGATCATC
>JANQMC010000158.1 GCA_028280305.1 Pelagibius sp.
ACCTGGGCGAAAGGTTTAGCCTCTAAAAGGTTAAGCAGTATGGCGGCGACACAAAGATTGGAACTGCGCCAGCGCCAATCTCTGGTCATGACGCCGCAGTTGCAGCAGGCCATCAAGCTGCTGCAGCTTTCCAATATGGAACTGGCGGCAGAAGTTGACAGAGAAATCGAGCAAAACCCTCTGCTCGATCGCGAGGACAGCAGCAAGGAGACCCTGCTAGAAGCACCTTCGGTGGATCAGCGGGACCCTGAATTCGACCCTGCTGCCGGGTCTGACGCCGAACCGGGCAAAGAAGCCGGCGCCGCAGACACCTCTACAGACAGCCAGAACAATCCCGACAACAGCCTCGCCGAAAACGGTGTCGCCGACAGCCTGGACCGGGCCAACGCGGAACAACTGCCGAGCAGCGGCGACAGTCCCCTGGACACCGATTACGACAACGTCTTCACCAACGGCGATGCCTGGGAAGGCGGCAGCGACGAGGCGGCCTTTTCAAACCGCGGCCTGAGCCAGGCGCGCAGCAATGAAAACGACTTCTCGCTGGAACAGCGCCTTTCCGACGAGATCACCCTGCGCCAGCATCTCAGCGATCAGCTTCAGCTCATGATCGCCGATCCGGTCGAGCGGGCCATCGGCAACTGCCTGATCGACATGCTCGACGACAGCGGTTACCTCTCCGATGACCTGACCACGCTGGGCGAGCAGTTGGGCTGCGCCCAGGAGCGCATCGAGGCGACGCTGGAGAAACTGCAGCGCTTTGAGCCCAGCGGCATCTTCGCCCGCTCGCTGGCGGAATGCCTGGCGATACAATTGCGGGAATTGGACCGCTACGACCCGGCGATGCAGGCCCTGGTCGAGAATCTGGAAACCCTGGCGAAGGGCGAACTGGCGCGTCTGAAAAAAATCTGCGGCGTCGATCAGGAGGATCTGGCCGACATGATCGCCGAGATCAAGGCCCTGGACCCGCGCCCCGCGCTGTCCTTCGACGGCGAGGTGGCGCCGCCGGTAATCCCCGATGTGCTGATGCGCCCGGACCGCAAGGGCGGCTGGGTGATCGAACTGAACAGCGACACCCTGCCCCGGGTGCTGGTGAACTCCAGCTACTACGCCCAGATCCACACCCAGCTGCGCTCAAAGAAAGAGCGCGAATATCTCAGCGAACGCCTGCAGTCGGCCAACTGGCTGGTGAAGGCCCTGCATCAGCGCGCCACGACGATCCTGAGGGTCGCGACGGAAATCGCAAAGCAGCAGGATGCCTTCTTCCGCAAGGGGGTGGAACACATGAAGCCGCTGACCCTGCGCGACATCGCCACCGAGATCGAAATGCACGAATCGACGGTCAGCCGCGTCACCTCGAACAAGTACATCGCCACCCCGCGCGGCACCTTTGAACTGAAATATTTCTTCACCGCCTCCATCGCCGGCTCCGACGGCACCGCCCATTCCGCCGAGGCGGTCCGGCACCGGATCAAGCTGCTGATCGACGGCGAAAGCGGTAAGAAAATCCTCTCCGACGACACCATCGTGGCGCTGCTGCGCAAGGACGGCGTGGACATCGCCCGGCGCACAGTGGCGAAATACCGCGAAGCCATGCGGATTCCGTCCTCGGTGCAGCGCCGCCGCGAAAAATCAGCGCCCGTTAACTAAGCTTAAGATATTGAAATTTGGCAGCTTACTGCCAATATCTACAACCTTGAGTCAGGGCAATGTGAGGCTATTGACACCGGCCTGACCCGTCTCTATGTTGCGCCCGCCCTGAGGAAAGGGCTATGCTATGGCGGTGGTGAACCACCTCGTTACAATCCATAAAAGCGACTATGCAGCTCTCAGTTAAGGGCCAACAGCTCGACGTCGGTGACGCGCTGCGAACGCACGTTGGCGACAGTCTCTCCCGGATCCTCGACAAGTACTTCGGGGATGCCATCGATTGCGCCGTGACCATGTCCCGCGAGGGCCATCGCTACCGCGCGGTGGTTTCGGCCCATGTCGGCCGGGGCATCAAGCTGGAAGCGCAGGGCGAGGCCAACGAGCCCTATCCCGCCTTCGATGCGGCTGCGGAGCGCTTGTCGACACGGCTGCGGCGCTACAAGCGCCGGCTGCGCGACCACAACAACAAAGTGGTCGATATGGATGGAACGCCTCTGCCCGCACAGCAGTACATCCTGGCCGGTGAAGGCGAGGATCAGCAGGGTGAAGAGAGCGGCGGCGACAATCAACCTGTCGTTGTTGCAGAGATGACAACTGAGATCCCCACGCTGACGGTCAGTGAAGCCGTCATGCATATGGACCTGGGGGATCTTCCGGCAATGATGTTCCGCAATACAGCGCATGGAGGATTGAACATGATCTACCGACGCAGCGACGGAAATATCGGCTGGATCGATCCCCGCGGGAACCGTAAGGCGTGATCCCCTGAGCAATCAGGCGAGCTTTCAAGAGTATCTCATGGAACTATCCGACCTCATTGCACCGGAAAGCGTGGTCCCGAGCCTTCGGGTGACCAGCAAGAAGCAGGCGCTTCAGGAACTGGCCAAGAAGGCGGCGGAGCTGACCGGGCAACCCGAGCGCGCGGTCTTTGAAGTGCTGATCGAGCGCGAGCGCCTGGGCACTACCGGCGTCGGCCACGGCATCGGCATTCCCCACGGCAAGCTGCCGGAGCTGGACCGCCTCTACGGCCTTTTCGCGCGGCTGGAGACGGCCATCGATTTCGATGCGATTGACGAGCAGCCGGTGGACCTGATTTTTGTCCTGCTGGCGCCGGAAACCGCGGGTGCCGATCACCTGAAGGCCCTGGCCCGGGTGTCGCGCCTGTTCAGGGACAGGGCGGTTTGCGACAAGCTGCGCGGCACCGACAACGCCGATGCGGTCTATGCACTGCTGACCCAGGGCGCCGCCAGCCACGCGGCCTGAGGCCGGGCAAGACCAAAGCAAAGAGAAAGAGGCGGCCCTGTTCGGGGCCGCTTTTTCCTTTGGACAAAAAGATATCGGTTACAAAACGCGGGGCCAGAGCAGATCCGGGCCGGATGGAATCGCTGAAAGCGACCCATCAACCCGGTGAATCTGCTCTAATTGTTTGATGGTGATCGGATTCACATGTTTTGGCGCAACCACGACGGGGTTCCGTCAAAACATGATCCGATCTAGTGGACGCTGAGCGGCTCCATGCCGTTCTGGCGTACCGCCGCAAAGGCGACGTCGTGGTCGCTCAGGGCCGCCATCTGGTTGCCGTCGGCTGAGTAAACCAGAAAACAGTCTTTGTCCTCGTGACGGCCTTTTTTCACATAGGCGACGTCGTTGATACCCAGCAGGAGAAAATCCTGGGGCGAGAGTTCGCGAACGGCGATCTGTTCGTTCATGCCTTGCTCTCCTTTCGAATTGCCTGAATGGTCGGCGTCTCCCCTGACTGCGTTTTGGCTGTCGCAATCTTTATTTTTCGGACCTCCGGTTCGACCAGGGGACGCTCCAGTTCGATGTGCAGCAAACCCTTGTCGAGCGAGGCGGCCTTCACCTCAATCCCTTCTGCCAGAACAAAACTGCGCTGGAACTGCCGCGCGGCAATGCCGCGGTGCAGATAGGCGCGTTCCTTGTCGTCCTGTTGCCGGCCTCTGATCACCAGCTGGTTGTCCTCGATCTGGACGGAGAGGTCGTCTTCGCCGAAGCCGGCCACCGCGAGGGTGATGCGCAGACAATGTTCGGCGAGCTGTTCGACGTTGTAGGGCGGATAGCCGTCGGCAGTCTTCGAAATGCGGTCTATGGCCTGCTCGAACTGCTCAAAACCAAGCAGGAGCGGACTGTTGAAGAGCGACAGGCGCGTCATAAGTGCTTTTCCTTCTCTATTGCGTGAGCAAGGTCAGCCGTTGTCGTTCAGGCCCGGGACACCATGAGAGTCTTCCCGGAACCGGCGGCCCATCCATGGCACCGCTTTCAGATATTTGGGGGCTGAACCGGCGGCAATCAAGCAGCAGCCCCTCAAATACATGATAATAGTCCTATCCGCTGCTGCCTGCCTGATCCCGAAGCCGGCGGGCTTTGGGTTGGATTTCAGGGACGGATTCAGTTTCTCGAGCGCCCCGCCCGCTGGAACACCGGCTGCGGTGCCGGTTTGCCCAGCAGATAGCCCTGACCCATGTGGATACCGAGGCTGCGCAGTTCGTCGACCTGCGCTTCAAGCTCGACCATCTCGGCAATGGTCTTGATGTTGAGGTCGCGGCAAAGCTCGCAGAGGTTCCGAATCAGCAGGGAATCACGATCCGAATCCAGGAGCCGGCGGGTATAGGTGCCGTCGATCTTCACAAAGTCGACCTCCAGGGCCCGCAGGTATTGGAAAGACGCCGCGCCGGCGCCGAAGTCGTCGAGGCACATGGAGAAGCCCAGCTGCTTCAGATCCTGGAACACCCGGCTCACCCGTTCGAGGTCATGGATGCGGGAAGATTCGGTGGCCTCGAACATAAGACGGCCGGCCAGCTTTTTGTGTTCCCTGGCAAGAACCATCAGAGCGTCGACAAAGCCATCGTTCTGCAGCGACTGCCCGGAGAGATTGACCGCCAGATTGATCGGCGAACTTTCGGCCTGTTGTGCCAGATAAGAAACCGCGCGCCGGGTGCAGGCCAGATCGAAATCCTGGATCAGGCCGACCTCTTCGGCAAAGACGATGGTCTGGTAGGGCGACTCCCCCTTGGCAAAGCGGGTCAGGGCTTCGAAGTGCGAGGTTTGCCCGCTTTCCAGATCGACGATCGGCTGAAAAGCGAAGTCGAACTTGTTCTCGGCCACCATGGTCTTGAAGACCGATATCCGCTCCTGTGTCTGCGACACCTGTTCGTGGAAGCTGCCGGCCAGGTCCGTAAACGCAATGTTTGCGGTACCGTGAGAGGCGACCTTGTTGATCGCATAGATCAGCGCCTGGGCGGTTTCCTGGCTGGTCAACTCACCGCTTGCGGTCTCGACGGTCGCCTGCTCTACGTCCAGGCCATTGCCCGAGGGATCGAAGGCCTGCGCGAGATCCTGAAGCTGCTGCTGAATCTTCTTGCCCGTCGCCGCGCCGGCTTGGTGAACGATGCCGAAGCGCTCTTCCGTGATCGCACCGGCCGAATCGTTGTCGATCGCGCCGTCACGCATAACGGTACTGGCATCGGCACAGAATTCCTGCCAGCGGTCGAGGCCGACCCGGTCCCGAAACGGCGCCGTGTCGACGAATTCGATAAAGGTCAGCTCGACATCCTGCCCCAGCGCCCTGGTCGCCTCGAGGGTTTCAACGGCGGCGCTTTCAAAGGCCTGGCGGTCGAGCAACCCGTTTTCGGTCCGCGCGGCAAACGCCCGCGCCTGTTTGACCAGCGCAGCATTGGCAACCGTGATGGTGCAATAGACAACCCTTTCGCGGCCGGGAATGCGGCAGGCATTGAAGACAACCTTGATACCGGCTTTTCGGGACCCGCCTCGCCTGGGCGTCATGGTCACCAGAACCGGACCGCAGCGCTTGCCGGATGCGAGCTTGCCGATCTTGGAGACAAGCACCGGCCGGTCCGCCTCTGCAAAGAGTTCGAGCCAGCCCTTGTCGATAAGGTCCGCCGGCGCACCGCCGATCAGCTGATTGGTCGCGCCCAGTGCATAGCGAATCAAGCCATCATCGCCGATCTCCAACAGGAGATCGGAGGCCGCAAAGGCAAAGGCCAGGAAGCGATCCCGTTGCTCGCGCAGGCTGTCTGGATCGTTGCCCGGCGCTTCAACCTGCCGCTTCTGCTCTGGCTCGTTCATGATGTCCTTCTGAAGCGGCGGGAGGCTGCAGGCCCGGCCCGTCCGAACGCGTAAAACGTGTATGAGCGCTATTAAATGATAATAATCACAAAAACTTAGGCTTTGCTTAAGAAAACCAAACCCTTAAGGCGCAACACAGCCGTCAAATTCCACTTAGAGGCAATTTAGCCGGCTGTCCGGATCACGGCATGCTCTAGGGCTTGATGCGGGCTAGTGTTCGACGCGGGCTAGTGTTCGATGCGGGTGGTCAGAAACCGCAACTCTGCATCGCGCAGTTCGACCGCCGTCAGGGAACCGCTGGCGAAAACACCGCTGTCGATGCCGATGCGGTGAGACAGAGCGACCGGCCCCTCCGGGGTGTGGCCATGGACCACGGTGACCGGATGCGGCCAGCCGTAGCCGCTGAGGAAAGGCTCGCGGATCCACAAAAGATCTTCTTCCTCTTGTTCGTCGAGCCGGCGCTCGGGGTTCAGTCCGGCGTGCGCGAAGACGTAGTCGCCGATGCGATGCTGCATGGGCAGCGCCTGAAGAAACCGGATCCGTTCTTCACCCAGGGATTCGTTGAGGGCCGCCCCGACGGATTGCGGATTTTCAATCTCCGCATCCGGGGCCAGACACTTCAGCGTCTCCTCACCGCCGTAGCGCCACCAGTGAAGCATGCGCGGCAGGGAAAGGTCGCGACCGGTCACCGCATCGATAAGGTAGCGCTCGTGGTTGCCCATCAGGCGGACCTCTCTGACCTGCGGCAGACCCAACCCGGCGGCGACGAGGTCGAGAGTCTGCAACGGCTCCCAACCGCGATCGACATAATCGCCGAGCCAGACGACCGAAACGTCATGTGCGTCATGCTCCAGCGCAATAATCCCAGAGATACGCTCATGCAGCATCCAGAGGTGCTCGGCATGGGCATGAACATCGCCAATGGCAAAGACCGCCTGCCCCATCGGCAAACGGCGGGGTGCCGGCTGCCAGGGGCCGCTTTCAACAACTACGCGGGACATGAAACCACTCTTTGCATCGGCAAATAATAGGGCAGCGCAGCGGCATGGGACAACGAAACCGAGGGCCCGACCGGCAGCACGAGCCGCCGAAGGGGGAGCCGGGCAAGCCGCCATCGGCTGGGGCGGGGTTTATAGCCTCTGGCTTGCCGAGCGTCACAAGATAACAATCAAAGGTATATTCACGCATTAACTAAGCACGCTATGCGACAAGTTTGAATTGACTTTGTCCGGCCTGCCGATAGTTTCTTTCCCAGCAGATCCAGGGGTGGATCACCGGCGCGACACGAAACGCGCCGACAGGAACGCCGCTGAAGGCGCTTCCTGCCACACCTGGAGTGATTTGCCATGCGCCAAATTGCGGCTGCGCCAAGCGACGACACAGCACCATCCGAGTCTTCCGCATCGCCGCCCCCCGGGGGAACGGCTGGAGATGCGTCTTCTTCCGGCCCCAGAACGGTGGAGACCATTTTCCTCGGGCCGCCGCCGGCGGGCGAAACCCTCTTCGTCGCTCTGCAATCCGGCACCGTCTTCGTCCTCGACTTCGCCCTGCAGACAACGTCGCTGCGCAGCGAGGGCGGTGACCTGGTTTTCACCTTCGCGGGGACAACCTCGGGCGCGGCGGCAGGCAATGGAGAGACGGGCAAGGGCAAGATCGTCTTCAAAAACCTGGCCGATGCGGAAGGCGAAACACCGGTCTTTCAGATTGCCGGCGAACTCTATGCCATTGAGGATCTGGTCACCGCGGCACAGGACCTGGCCGACACGGCCGCCCCTTTGGAAACGGCGGCACCGGACGATTCAGGGGGGCTCCCGGGCGGCGGCGCCACGTCATACAGCGAAGAACTGGGCGACGCCATCGATCTGCTTCCGGTATCCGGCGAGGCGCCCCTGGCATCGGTCAAACTGCCGCAGAGCCTGGAAGGTTTCGAGCCCGTGGCTTCCTCAAGCCCCCTCACCCTGGCGCCGCCGGTCACGACACCCCCCGGCGCGACGGGCGCCGTGTGGATTGTCGGCTTCGGCGGATCGATCCAGACCGCGGTCGATGCCGCCGAACCCGGCGACACGATCATAATCGCGGCCGGGTTTTTCTCGGAAAACGTTGTCGTCGACAAGGCACTGAACTTCGTCGGCCAGGGCGTCGGCGCGACCTTCATCAATGCAAACGGCGGCTCGGGCTTCACCCTTGTCGGCGATCTCGGGGCAGGGTCCACCGTTTCCTTCAGCGGTCTGGCCGTCGCCTTCGCCGGCGACTACGGCATTGCCGTCGACGGGACCGTCCTCGGCACGCTGGAAATTACCGACAGCCTGTTCCTGGAGAACGGCCGCAACGGCCTCGGCATCATCGACGGACAGAACCTCGGCAGCGTGGCCGTGAGCGCTTCCAACTTCTTCCAGAACGGGCATCCGCATGGCGCCAGCGGCGACGGCGACCTGCTCTTCTACCAGTTCAACGGCACCGCAATACTGAGCGATCTGATTATCGACGGCGGCATCCGGCCCATTGACGGCAGCCAGCATGACCCCAGCCAAGCCGCGGAGAATGCCATACAGTTCCGCAGCGACAGCGGGGCCCTCGGCGACGTCACCCTTGAGGGTATCGTGATCGCCGGCACCTATGAAAAAGTCGGAATCGCCTTTTACAACTACGACAACGTGGACGGGCTTTCGATGACCGACGTCGGCATTACGGCCGAGACCGGCTGGCAGTTGTCGCTGAACTTCAGCGGTATCGCCGGCAACATCGACCTTTCGCAGTTTGCCGGACTGACTTACGCCCAGATCGCCGCCCTTCAGGGTGGCGATGGAGCCGCCAACGTCCTGGTCGGGGACGATCAGGACAACTATCTGGGCGGCGGCGGTGGCGGCGACCTGCTGATCGGCGGCGGTGGTGACGACACCCTCTTCGGCGGGGACGGCAGCGACGGCCTGGAGGGCGGCAGCGGCGCCGACACCTTCGTCTACTCCGCAGCCGGCGAGGCAGGCGACGTCATTGCCGGTTTTGACGCAACAGGGGTGGACATCGTCGACGTCGATGCCTTGCTGGATGCCCTTGCCGTGGCCGATGCCGATCGTGCCGCCCGGGTCCAGGTGCTGCAGGGCGGCACCGACCAAAATGCCGTTATCTCTGTCGACACCACCGATGACGGCGTTTTCGATACCATTCTGGCCATCGTAACGGATGTCACCGGCGATCTTGACCAGGGCGACCTTGCACTGGGAACGCTGGTCTAGATCGGATCATGTTTTGACGGAACCACTTCGTGGTTGCGCCAAAACATGTGAATCCGATCACCATCAAGTGTTTAGAGCAGATTCACCGGGTTAGATGGATCGCTAAGGCGATTCCATCAAACCCGGATCTGCTCTAGCCAAAACCTTTGCAGGGAAAAAAGAAGGCCGGTTCCACATCACGTGGTCCGGCCTTGCAAGTTCACAGGGTGGAACTTTTCCTGAAGCGAGGTTCCCGGCCTCGGCGCTGCCTATGAAGGCCGCCTCTGACAACGCCCAAACCTGAGGTTCAGGCGCCGAACCCGGAAAACCCGAATGCAGAGCGCAGGTTAGACCGTCAACGTGACGAAAATGTGACGCTTCCGAGGAAGTTGCTCCGATGAGACCTTGCGGGCTTTGCCGCCGGAAGCCCTCAAACCGCGGCCATGCCACAGATTCGTTCCCAGCGGTCCGTCAAGAAGACCATTCCCAGGCTCCGCATATGAGTCTACCATTGCGCGAAACGGACACAGCCTGAGGTGTGTCTATAAAAAACCGAACTGGGAGGAACAAAGGTGACAGGCTTTTCACGGCGGCTGGCGGTGTTCGCCGGCGCTCTCGCCCTCAATTTCGCTGTCTTGGCGCCACCAATCTCGGCTGAGGCCGGAACCCTGGTCATCAACGCCGGCACCTCCGATCCGGCGCCTAAACAGGCGTTCGAGGAACTGATCGAGCGTTTCAAGGCCGAAAACCCCGATGTCGAGGTAAAGCTGAATGTGTTCGACCACGAGGGCTTCAAGACCTCGGTTCGGAACTTCCTTTCGTCGCAAGCGCCGGATGTCATCACCTGGTTCGCCGGCAACCGGATGAAGGCCTTCGTCGACCGCGGCCTGTTGGAAGACGTCAGCGATGTCTGGGAAGACAACGGCCTGAAAGACGCCATGCCCTCCAGCCTCTCGGCCATGACCGTGGACGGCAAGCAGTACGGTGTCCCCTGGAGCTACTATCAGTGGGGCGTCTACTACCGCAAAGATATCTTCGACGATCTGGGCCTTTCCGCGCCGAAGACCTGGGACGAGTTCATGGCGGTGAACGCCAAGGTGAAAGAGGCCGGCATCACGCCGATCGCCATCGGCACCAAGTACCTTTGGACTGCCGGCGGCTGGTTCGACTACCTGAACCTGCGCATCAACGGCCTGCCCTTCCATCTCGAACTGACCGACGGCAAGGTGCCCTACACCGACGACCGGGTGCGCGCCGTCTTCGACAAATGGGGGGAACTGGTCGAGGCCGGATACTTCCTGAACAACCACGCCACCTATTCCTGGCAGGAAGCACAGCCTTTCGTCTTTCAGGGCAAGGCGGCGATGTACCTGATCGGCAACTTCTTCGTACCCTTCTTCCCGCCAGAGATCGCCGACAAGATGGACTTTTTCCAATTCCCGGTGATCAATCCCGACGTGCCGATGTACGAAGATGCGCCGATCGACACGGTGCACATTCCGGCCCGCGCCCAGAACAAGGAAGATGCCCGCAAGTTCCTGGCTTTCATCGCCCGTGCAGACAATCAGACGGCGATGAACAAGGTGCTGGAACGCCTGCCGCCCAACAAGGAAGCGACGGTCAAGGACGATCGTTTTCTGCAGGCCGGCTTCGACATGCTGTCGACCTCTGAAGGCCTGGCCCAGTTCTACGACCGCGACACCGACCCGGAGATGGCCAAGCTCGGCATGCAGGGCTTCCAGGAATTCATGATCAAACCGGAACGTCTCGACAGGATCCTTACGCGCCTGGAAAAAGCGCGCGCCAGGA
>JANQMC010000026.1 GCA_028280305.1 Pelagibius sp.
CACTGCTACGAGCGCGAGTGCTCGCTGCAGCGCCGCCGCCAGAAAGTCTGGGAGGAAGCCCCGGCGGCAACGCTGCCGCAACCGGCCCGAGAGGCGCTTTGCGCCGCAGCGGTGCAGCTCGCTGCCGCCGTCAATTACCGCGGCGCCGGCACGGTGGAGTTCCTCTACGACGACGCCAGCGGTGATTTCTACTTCATCGAGATGAACACCCGCATTCAGGTCGAGCATCCGGTGACAGAGTTCGTCACCGGAATCGACCTCGTAAGGGAGATGATCAGGGTCGCGGCGGGCGAGCCGCTTTCCTTGCGACAGGACGCCGTGCGGCTGCGCGGCCACGCCATCGAGGTCAGGATCAACGCCGAGGACCCGTCGAAGAACTTCATGCCCTTTCCCGGCACGGTCGACGTGTTTGCCGCCCCCGGCGGGCCGGGCGTGCGCTTCGACAGCATGCTTTACGGCGGCTATGCCATCCCGCCCTTCTACGACTCTCTGCTCGGCAAGCTGATTGTCCATGACGACACGCGCGAGGCAGCGGTCGAGCGCCTGCGCCGCGCGCTGCGGGAACTCGATCTCGGCGCCCTGAAGACGACAAAGCCGCTGTTCGCGGTTCTGGCCGAGGACGAAGACGTGCGGCGCGGCGCCTTTCACACGCGCTGGCTGGAACACTGGCTGGAAGAAAACGCAGGCCGCCTGTCAGGAACGGGAGAGTGATGGAACGATGAAAACGAGATACACCTTCGGAGGGGACGAGCACATCTTCGTCGAGATGGACGAGGAGATGTCGCTCGATGCGTTCTTCAAGAGCCTTTCCATGACCAATGCGGTGCGTGCGGCGCAGATCGACGGCGTGACCGAGGTCTGCCCGGCCAATGCCAGCTTCCAGGTGAAGTTCGATCCAGACAGGATAAAGCCGGACGACATGCTGGCTGAGTTGAAGGCCCTGGAAGCGGTTGCCGAGAAGGCCGAGAAACGCCTCAACACCCGCATCATCGAGATCCCGGTGTTCTATCAGGACCCTTGGACCCATGAGACGCTGATGCGCTTTCGCGAGCGCCATCAGGACCCGGAGGGAACGGACCTGGATTATGCGGCGCGGATCAACGGCTACGACAGCGCCGCCGACTTCATCACCGCGCACCATTCCTCGCCCTGGTTCGTCTCGATGGTCGGTTTCGTCGCCGGCCTGCCGTTTCTCTATCAGCTTGTGGAGCGCGAACGTCAGCTCGAGGTGCCGAAGTATCTGCGCCCGCGTACCGACACCCCCAAACAGACCGTGGGCTACGGCGGCTGCTTCTCCTGCATCTACTCGGTGCGCGGCGCCGGCGGGTACCAGATGTTCGGCATCACCCCGATGACCATCTACGACCCGGCCCAGACGACATCTTACCTGCGGGACTTCATGGTGTTCTTCAGTCCCGGCGACATCGTGAAATGGAAACCGATCGACCGGACGGAGTACGACGCGACCCTGGCCGATGTCGAGGCCAACCGCTACGAGCCCCTCATCAAGGAGGTCGCCTTCGACCTGACCGCCTTCAACGCGGACATCGACGGCTACAACGCAAAGCTGATGGAGGCGCTCCATGGCGTTTAAGGTCGTCAACCCGGGCCTCTTGAGCACTGTCCAGGATCTCGGCCGTCCGGGATACTTCCATCTCGGCATTCCCATCTCCGGGGCCATGGACCGCTTTGCCCTGCGCGCCGCCAACCTTATGGTCGGCAACGACGAAGGCGCCGCGGCGCTGGAATGCGTGTTCCTGGGCCCGCAGCTTGAGTTCGAGAGCGATGCAACGGTTGCCGTTACCGGGGCCGACATGCCGGCGCGTGTGGACGGCGAGGAGAAACCGGGCTGGACGGCGTTCAAAGTGCGTGCCGGGCAACTGCTGACCTTCGACTACCTGAAGGCCGGTGCGCGGATCTATATCGCCATCTCCGGCGGAATTGCCACGCCGCCCGCGCTGGGCAGCCGCTCCACCTATCCGATCGGCGCGCTTGGCGGTGTCGAAGGCCGCCCTCTGGCCGTGGGTGACATCGTGCCCCTGGGCGAAGGCGGCGGCGCGGCGGAAGGGCGCAGCGTCCCCGAAGCGCTGCGCCGTATGCCCGGCGCACCGGCCGAACTCAGGGTGCTGCCCGGTCTCTACTGGCGTTTGATCACCGAGCAGTCCGGGCAGAATTTCTTCGACGACGAGTGGAAGGTGGCGCCGGAGGCGGACCGCATGGGCTATCGCTTCCGGGGCGGCCGGCCGATCGAATTCGAGGCGCGCGAGCAGCCCTTCGGCGCCGGTTCCGACCCCTCCAACATCGTCGACGGCTGTTACCCCTACGGCTCCATACAGGTGCCGGGCGGGACGGAGCCGATCGTCCTGCACCGCGACGCGGTTTCGGGTGGCGGTTACTTCACCCTGGGCGCGGTGATCTCGGCGGACATGGATTTTATCGGCCAGCTGCAGCCCCACACGGCAACGCGCTTTGTCCGTGTCGACATGGCGGCGGCTCTGGAAGCGCGAAAGGAGCGGCGACTGCTGCTTGAGAAGGTTCGGGCGGCGCTGAGTTAGCCCGGAAAGAATGAGGAGCGAATAGATATGCATTCTGTTCTGGTCTCGGCCCTCTGGCCGCAAAGGAACGACTCTTTGGTTTTCAAGGCTACCGCGCTGATGCCTCTCGCGTGGCGGGCCGCCGGTGCGATCCGGGGAGACGGTCATGCTTGATGAGCGTCCCCGGGCGCGGTCGACTATCCAAGTCGATAATGACTCGGTGAGGGTGACGGAGTGGCGCTTCCCGCCCGGGGCGGCCACCGGTTATCACCGCCACGAGATGGATTACGTCGTGGTGCCGATGACCAGCGGCAACCTGCTGCTGAGGAGTCCCGAAGGCGAGTCGACAGCCAAACTTACCGCCGGCCAGTCTTATGCCCGCTCTGCCGGCGTCGAACACGACGTCGTCAATGCCAACGAATATGACTTCGTTTTCGTCGAAGTCGAAATAAAGAGATAACGGAGGAGATCATATAGATGGCTAAGGAAATTCTCTGCGCGTTCGGTATCGACGTCGATGCAGTCGCCGGGTGGCTCGGATCTTACGCGGGCGAGGACTCCCCCGATGACATCTCCCGGGGGATGTTCTCGGGCGAGGTCGGCTCCATGCGTCTGCTTGAGCTTTTCGACCGCCTGAACATCAAGACCACCTGGTTTATTCCGGGTCACTCGGTGGAGACCTTCCCCAAGCAGATGAAGGCTGTGGTGCAGGCCGGGCATGAGGTCGGGATGCACGGTTACTCGCATGAAAACCCCATCGCCATGACGCCGGAACAGGAAGAAGCGGTCATGGACAAGAGCATTGACTTGATTACCAAGCTCTCCGGCAAGCGCCCCACCGGCTATGTGGCGCCCTGGTGGGAGTTCAGCCCCGTCAGTAATGAACTGTTGCTGAAGAAGGGCATCAAGTACGACCACAGCCTGATGCACAACGACTTCACGCCCTACTATGTGCGGGTCGGTGATAGCTGGACGAAGATCGACTATTCGAAACAGCCCAAGGAATGGATGAAGCCGCTGGTCCGCGGTACGGAGACCGACCTCATCGAGATTCCCGCGAACTGGTATCTCGACGATCTGCCGCCGATGATGTTCATCAAGAAGGCGCCGAACAGCCACGGCTTCGTCAATCCACGCCACCTTGAGGAGATGTGGCGTGACCAGTTCGACTGGGTCTATCGCGAGATGGACTATGGGGTCTTCACCATGACCATTCATCCGGACGTGTCGGGTCGCCCGCAGGTTCTGATGATGCTGGAGCGTCTCTACAACCACATCATCCAGCACCCGGGGGTCAAGTTCCTGACCTTCGACGAGATCGCCGACGACTTCGCCCGCCGCTCTCCGCGCAAGAAGAGGGGTAAGCCGGCGGCGAAAGCCAAAGGCAAAAAGAAGTAGCGCGTTATCTGCCTGCGGCGGCCGGAGACGCTTCGGCTTCTCCGGCTGCCGCAGGCAAGATCACCAAGCGGGAAGGCAACCTTAGCCATGTGCAGCCTATGCGGACTTCTGGGAGAAGATCACTGGACCGACATGTCGGCCAGCCCGGAAACCTTTGGTGGCCAGGGCGCCGTCAGACCGCGGCGGCAGGAACGCTTTCACCGGGTGAAACTGATCAACGAGATTCTCGAGATTTTTGCCCTGCGCCTCGATGACTGGCAGGGGCAGTCGTTCATCCTGAGCAGCCGCACCGGAAAGACCGAAATCGTCGACAACCTGATGGCGGTCTGGCCGGCGGCGGAGCAGATGATCGGCCGCCCGCTCGATCCGATGGATCCCGCGGTGCTGACGCGCCTTCGCACCCGGACGGCGGGAGGCTGAGGGATGGCTGGCGCGCCCGATCCTATTCCGGTCAACATCATCACCGGCTTTCTGGGCAGCGGGAAAACCACCTTGCTGCAGCGCCTGCTGACCTCCGAAGCCTTTGCCGACACGGCCGTATTGATCAACGAGTTCGGCGAGGTCGGCCTGGACCACCACCTGCTTGAGGAAATCGACGAGAACACCCTGTTGCTGCAGAGCGGTTGCATCTGCTGCACTATCAGGGGCGATCTGAAAGATGCGATCCGCGATCTCTACTCCCGCCGGGAGCGTGGTGAGATTCCGGCCTTTCGACGCCTTGTGATCGAGACCACGGGCCTGGCCGATCCGGCGCCGATCCTCTCGACCATCACGTCCGAATCCGTGATCCGTCATCACTTCCGTCTCGGCAATGTCATTGCAACGGTCGATGCGGTGAACGCTCTGCTGCATCTGCGCCGGCAACCGGAATCGGTCAAGCAGATTGCGGTCGCCGACCGGATCGTGCTGACCAAGACCGATCTGGCCAAGCCGGGCGGCGTGAGAAAAGCCCGAAAAGCGATCAGGCGGATCAACCCCATGGTGCCGGTCATCGAAGCGGCCGGCGGCCCGGTCGATCCCGCGCTACTGCTGGCCCAGGATGTTCATGACGAAAACCACAAACTGCGGGAAGTGGAACTCTGGCTTGAGGCGAGCCGGCATGATGCCGGTGATCATCATGGCAAACCGCATCATCACGACGTCAACCGTCATGACCGGAGGATCACCGCCTTCGCCCTGACCTTCGACAGGCCGATGGATTGGACCGCCTTCGGCATCTGGCTGACCATGCTGTTGCAAAGCAGGGGCGAAGACGTCCTGCGGGTGAAGGGCATACTGAATGTCGCCGGGGTGGCGACGCCGGTGGTGATTCATGGTGTGCAGCACGTCGTCCACTCCCCTGTGCATATGAAGAACTGGCCGGACGACGACAGGCGCTCGCGCATCGTCTTCATCGTCCGGGACATACCAAAGGCGGAGATTGCCGACTCGCTCTCCGCCTTCAATGAACTGGCAGGCGATCTCGATCGAAAAACCGACGCGGCGTAAGACCCGGCGGCAGTTTGCGCGCCGGCAGGAACTTTCAGGAGCAAGACCATGGCGAAGAAAGTCGACCCCATTACACTCTCAGTGGTTCGTGGCGTTTTGGAGACAACCCAGCGCGAGATGACCGTGGCGCTGGAGAACACCGCAAGGTCCAGCGTCTTTAATCTGGCGCACGACTATTCCAACGCGATCTTCAATCACGTTCCGGAAATGATCATGCAGGGCCAGGACATCCCCATTCATCTCGGCTCCCTGATCCCGGCGATGAAGTGCGTTGCCGGCTATTTCGGTGACGATATCCACCCCGGCGACGTGCTGCTGCACAACGATCCGGCCTATATGGGATCGCACATGATCGACACCTGCATGTACAAGCCGGTGTTCTACCAGGGCGAACTGGTCTTCTGGACGGTCTGCAAGGGCCATCTCACCGATATCGGCGGCCCGGTGCCTGCCGGCTATAACCCCGATGCGAAGGAACTCTATGCCGAGGGCCTGCGGATACCGCCGGTCAAGATCTTCGACAAGGGGGAGAAGCGCTATGACGTCATGAACATGATTCTGACGAACATGCGCGCACGCCGCGATCAGGAAGGCGACTTCAATGCTCAACTGGGCGCCGTCCAGGTCGGTGAGCGCAATCTCATCGCCCTGCTGGACAAGTACGGCCTGGAGGAGGTGCGTGCCTGCATCGACGAGTTGATGGGCATGGCCGACCGCCAGATGCGCAGCCTGATGAAAAAGGTGCCGGACGGGGTCTACAGTGGCTCGGCCATTGTCGAGGACGCCGGGCATGGCCTCGGCGATATGGAGATCACGGCGACGGTGACCATTGCCGACGACAGCTGCCACATCAAGATCGACAGCCCGCCGCAGGTGCCCTACTTCATTAATTCCTACGAGGGCAACTCTTATTCAGGCGTCTATCTGGGCGTCATGATGTTCGCCCAGTTGCCGCCGCCCTACAACGAGGGTCTTTACCGCTGCGTGTCCGTCGATATGGGCCCCAAGGGCACCCTTTGCAACGCGAAGGAACCGGCGCCCCATATGAACTGTACGACGACCCCGATGGAAACCCTGACCGATGCGGTTCGCCTGGCTTTCGAGCAGGCGGTGCCGGATCTCGTCTCGGCCTCCTGGGGTCATGCCAACGGCTGTAACATCGCCGGTTGGGATACTCGCCACGATGAGGAATACGTCACCATGGTGCTGGCCTCCATCATCTCCGGGGCCGGTGCGACGCCGCAGCAGGACGGCTGGCACGCCTGCGGTCCGGAGTGCTGCTTCGGTGCGCTGACCTCAGGCGATGTCGAGCTGCTCGAATACTCCTATCCCATCATCATTCACCGCTACAGCCTGATGACCGATTCCGGCGGGGCGGGCAAATACCGCGGCGGCTCCGGCACCTGTTGGGAGGTCGAGCCGATCGACAAGCCGATGACCTTCATAACCTTCGGCGAGGGGCGGCGCATTCCCGCGGTCGGCGCGGCGGGCGCGAAGTCCGAGATGGTCGAACCCAAGGTCGGGCGCATCGAGATCAGCCGCGAAGATCGGGTGGATCTGATCAAGACCAACGTTATCGAGACGATCAATCCCGGCGAGCGGGCGGCCAACATGAACCCGGGCGGCGGCGGCTACGGCAACCCTTTCGAGCGGCCGGTCGAGAAGGTGCTGCATGACGTGAAAAACCGGCTGGTGTCGATCGAAGGCGCGCGCCGGGACTACGGCGTCGTCATCAAGGATGCCGAAGGGCTTGAGATCGACCAGGCGGCGACCGACAGCCTGCGGGCCGATGCGGCGGCGGCGCAGTGATGGCGCTGGGCGGAGTCACGAAACGACCGGCGGGCAGGGATCAAGGCCTGCGGCGGTGTCCGGTAAGGGGAGATTTTGGTGATGCGTACTAAGTATCGTCTGGGCGTCGACGCGGGCGGCACGTTCACGGACTTCGTGCTGGCCGGGGATGCCGGAAATGTCAGTCTTTTCAAGACTCTGTCCACGCCTGAGGATCCGACAAAGGCGATTGAGAACGGGTTGTCGCTGATGGCCGAAGGCCTTGGCCTGAAGCAGGAAGAGATCATTTCCGAATGCGATCTCTGCATCAACGGCACGACCGTCGGTCTGAACGCCCTGATCCAGCACAAGGGTGCGAAAACGGGCCTTATCTGCACGGCGGGGCATGAGGACTCTTTGGAGATCCGGCTCGGTCATAAGGAAGACGGCTATCGCTATGATGCCGAGTATCCGCCGGCGCAGATGCTGGTGCCGCGCTATCTGCGCCGCGGCGTTCAGGAGCGGGTGCTGTCGAACGGCAGCGTCAGGACCGCGCTCGTCGAGGAAGATGTACGGGCGGCCTGTTCCTTCTTCCTGGAAGAGGGGGTGGAGGCAGTGGCCATATCCCTGCTGTGGTCGGTCCTCAACCCGGCACATGAGCGGCGTGCGGCGGAGATCGTTCGCGAGATGATGCCGGGTGCCTTTCTGACGGTGGGCAGTGAACTCTATCCCCAGGTGCGCGAATACACGCGCACCTCGACGGCAGTGACCAACGCCTATCTCGGGCCGACCCTGAAGCGCTACGTGGACTCAGTAGACCGTTATTTCGCGGATCACGGTGCCAAGTACCCGGTGCGTTACTTCCAATCGAACGGCGGGCTTGCCATCGGTGGCGCGATGACGGACCGCTCGGTCTATGCCATCAACTCCGGTCCCGCCTCGGCGCCGCAGGCTGGCCTCTTCGTCTCCGATCCCTTCGAGCAGAAGAATGTGATCACCGTCGACATGGGTGGGACCTCCTTCGACATAACGCTCACCAAGGACGGCAATACCAACCTCAACAAGAACATCGATTTTCTGCGCTACCGCATCGGGGTGCCGATGATTCAGGTGGAAACCCTGGGGGCCGGCGGCGGCTCGATCGGTTGGATCGATGACATGGGGCTGCTGCAAGTCGGCCCGCAGAGCGCCGGCGCCGATCCGGGCCCCGTTTGCTACGGCCAGGGCGGAACGGAGCCGACGGTCACCGACGCCAACATCGTTCTGGGATACGTCAACCCCGGTGCGCTGCTGGGCGGGCGCATGGCCCTGGATCGCGACAAGGCCTATGCAGCGATAAAGCAGCGTATTGCCGATCCTCTAGGGATTTCCGTGGAGAAGGCCGCCTATGGTATCTTCACCATCGTGAACAACAACATGGTCAACGGCATTCGCCGGGTGTCGGTGGAACGCGGCTTCGATCCGCGAGACTTCGTGCTTGTCGCAGCCGGCGGGGCGGGGGCTGCCCACATCACGGCCCTGGCCCGCGAGATGGGGACCGACAGTGTTTTGGTGCCCAAGCTTGCCTCGGGTCTCTGCGCTTTCGGCCAGGTCATCTCCGATGTGAAGTACAACTACATGGCCTCGGCACCCCTGCGCTTCGAGGGCGAGGAGGCTTTCGCACAGCTGAACCGCCTCTTCTCCGAGATTGAGGAACAGGGGATCGCGCATCTGGAGGCCGATGGCTTCGCGCGAGACAACATCGATGTCAGGCGCAGCATGGATATGCGTTACGTCGGCCAGGTCCATGAATGCACCGTCGATATCGGCAATTTCGATATCGCCGCCGGAACCGCCGATCAGGTGAAGGAGGCTTTTCACCAGCGCCACGAGCAGCTCTACACTTATTCCGAACGCCACAATGCGGTGGAGGTGGTGAACATCGAAAGCACGATTTACGGCCGTGTCGCGAAGCCGAACCCGCCCCGCCTGGGGGCCGGCAGCGGTGCTGAAGGCGCCCTGAAGTCTCAGCGGCCGATGATCTTTTCCAGCGATGGCAAGGCTGTCGACTGTCCGGTTTACGACGGCGAGAAGCTCGGCGCCGGGGACGAAGTCGCCGGCCCGGCGGTGATCGAGGAGGTCACCACGACGATTGTTATTGAACCGGACTGGCAGGCCCTGTTGCATGAGAGCGGGTCTTACGTGCTCAGGCGAAAGGTTTGAAGATGCCGGCGGTAACCCACGACGATCGAGGTTCCGCGCCTTTTGAGAAGATGGGCGGGTGGTAAAACCGCGCCAAAAGCGCAAGCCGGCGGCCCCGAGCGTCCACACCTTGGGGAAGCCGGTCCTGCGGGTGCTGGGGACCGGCGTGACCTTGATCGAGCCGGTCAGGCAAAAGGCCGAACAAGATCTTGGTATCGTATTGGAATACGAGGCCCTTGATGGCGTGACGGCGCAGGCCAAAGGGGTGATGCGGCCGGATTGCTACGACGTTTACGATCAGTGGTTTCACAGTGTCGAGTTGCTGTGGCTATCCGGTGCCATACAACCCATCGACATCAGCCGCATCGATTCCTGGAACGAGGTCAATACCCTGGCCAAGGAAGGGCGGTTGACCCCGGAAGCGCGCTTCGGGCATGGCGATAATCCGGTGAACCGGCTGTATGTCCATCCGGGACGCGGGCTTGGGCCGTCACCCGCCGGCAAGATCAGCATGCTGCCGGCCGCCCACAACGTCGATAGCTTCGGCTATAACCTGGAAGAGGTGGCGGCCGGCACTCCCTATGAGACGGAGAGTTGGGGCTGGCTGCTGGACGAGCGCTGGCGCGGCAAGGTCGCCCTGGTCAACGACCCGGCGATCGGCGTCATCGATGCCGCGCTTGCCGCCGAGGCCCAGGGCCTGATGGCGTTCAACGATATAGGAAACATGACACTGCAGGAAATCGACTGTCTGATCGATATCCTGCTGGAGAGAAAGAAGGCCGGCTATTTCAAGGCCTTCTGGAACTCCTTCGCCGAAGCCGACGAGCTGATGGCGCGGCGCGATGTTGCGATAGAAAGCATGTGGTCGCCCAGCGTGATGCGGCTCAAGGGGCGCGGCATTCCGGTCCGCTACGCCGCGCCAAAGCAGGGGTACCGGGCCTGGCAGGGCGGCATGTGCATATCTTCACGCGCGGAAGGCCGGACGCTTGACGTGGTCTACGACTACCTCAATTGGTGGATGTCGGGCTGGGCCGGCGCAATGATGGCGCGGCAGGGATACTACTTTTCGGTACCGGAGCGGATTCGTGAATACCTTTCGGACGACGAATGGGACTACTGGTACATGGGCAAGGTCGCCGCCTGCGATCTCCTGGGGCCGGATGGCAAGGTCGTCGTGCGCGCCGGCGAGTCCCGCAACGGCGGGTCGTACTGGCAGCGTTTCGCCAACATCGGCGTCTGGAACTCCATTATGGATGAACACAACTACCTTGTGCGTCGTTGGCAGGAACTCACGGCGGGAAACAACGCGTCAGGCTTCCGCAAAAGGCAGAAGCTGGCAGCAGGTGCGAGAAAATAGCAGCCTGTATTCGCAACCTGTATTCAGTGTCGAAGGCACGTCGAAAGTGTCGTGATTGCCGACAGTGCCATAGCGCGAAGGACCTCACAGCCAACGCGATTCTGGGAACTTGTCTGGACCGGTGCGGCCGCTAGATGCGGGCAGCGACGGCCTTGGTGCGGCAGTAGCTCAGCAGGCCCTCCAGGCCCTTCTCACGGCCGAAGCCCGATTTTTTGTTGCCGCCGAAGGGCACTTCGATGCCGCCGGCGAAGTACTCGTTGATGTAGATTTGCCCGGCATCCAGGCGCTGCGCCATGCGGTGGGCGTGTGCGAAGTTGCCGGTATAGACGCCGGCCACCAGGGCGTATTGGCTGTTGTTGGCAAGGGTGAGGGCATGTTCCGGGTCTTCGGCGATCTGCACTGTCAGCACGGGGCCGAAGATCTCCTCCTGCACCAGTTCGTCGTTCGGACTGTCGGCAGCGGCAATGGTCGGTTGAAAGAACCACCCCTTGCCGGTTTCCGGATCCGTCGTCTCGGCGCCGCCGGTGGCCACCTCAATGCCCCTTTCCCGGGCGCGCTCGATGAAGCCGGCAATACGGGCGAGCTGTTCGGCCGAATTCACGGGGCCGAGCTGGGGATCTCTGAGGCCGTGCCCCAGTGTCAGCTTTTCGGTGCGCCGGCAGAGCGCCTCGACGAATCCGTCGTGCAAGCTGCGCTCGACGATCAGGCGGGAGCCGGCGGAGCAGATCTGTCCCGCGTTCTCGAAGATCGCTCCCATCACGCCGTCGAGCGCGGCTTCGCGGTCGCAGTCGCCGAGGACGATTACCGGCGACTTGCCGCCCAGCTCCAAGACGACACGGGTCACGTTCTCCGCGGCCGCCTTCATGACGGCCGTGCCGCTGGCGACCGAACCGGTGAAGGTGATGTGATCGATCCCGTCGTGGGCGGCCAGCGGCGCGCCGGCTTCGGCGCCGGTGCCGGTCACCACGTTGCAGACGCCGTCAGGCAGGCCGGCTTCCTTCAGGATTTCCGCCAGCAACAGCGCCGTGAAGGGGGTCTGCTCGGCGGGCTTGGCGACTACCGTGCAGCCGGCCGCCAGCGCCGGGGCGATACCCCTGGCCGCTGTGGAGATCGGGAAGTTCCAGGGAATGATCTGGGCCGCCACGCCGACCGGCTCCTGCAGGCTGTAGCCGAGATAGGCGGGGCCGATGGGAAAGGTGTCGCCCTGCAACTTGTCGCAGGCGCCGGCATAGTATTCGAAGGCGCGGGCGGCGCCCTGTATGTCGCCTCGCGCCTCACCGATCGGTTTGCCGCTGTCGAGGCATTCGACCACCGCCAGCCTTTCTGCGTTTTCGCGGATCAGTTCGGCAACACGTTGGAGCAGGCGTCCACGCTCGGCCGCGGGCATATCGCGCCACTGGGTCTCGAAAGCTTGGCGGGCAGAGGCCACGGCGGCATCCACATCGGCGGCATCGCCGCGGGCAAAGGCGGCGAAAGCCTCGGCACGGCCGGGGTCCAGGCTCTCCATGCTGCGCCCGGCGGCGGCCGCGCAAAATGTCCCGTCGATAAAGTGGCCCTGCGGCAGGCCGGGAAAGGGATCGCCCGACAGTGCCCGGTCAATCAGGTCCTTTTGGTTCTTCATCGGATCAACCTTCCAAGGCGCTGATGCTGTAAGTGGATCTGGCGAGCCAGTCCGGGTTGACAGTGACCCCCCAACCCGGCCGGTCGCTCACTGTGACCTTTCCGGCCGTGACCTCGTAGGGCGATTCGACGAAAAGGTCCTGCTGCCAGGGATAGTAGTCGGCGCCCTCGATGGAGAGCTCCAGATACTTGCCGGCATTGGGGATGGCGCGCAGCAGATGCATGGTGAAAAGCGTCACCATCGACAGGTTGGCGCTGTGGGGGGTGACCGGGACACCTGCCTTCTCGGCCATCTTCGCGACCCGCAGGGTGCGTGTCAGGCCGCCCAGGTAGCAGATGTCCGGCTGGACGATGTCGACCACAGACCCCTTGATCATGCGCCGCCAGTCGACCAGCGAGCAGTCCTGCTCGCCCCCCGTGACGTCGATGTCCAGGGCCTCGGTCACCTGTTTGGTCTGCTCGTATTCCCAATAGGGACAGGGCTCTTCGTAGTGCGAAACGCCGTTGTCCTGCAGCAGATGTCCGACCTCTATGGCTCGCGCCGGCGAGAAGCCCGAATTGGCATCGACCAGCAGGGCCACGCCGTCGCCCATTGCCCGGCGCATGGTCGGCACGATTTCCTCCGTGCGGCCGGGCCACTCGTCAACGTCGCGGCCGCATTCGGCGCCGATACGGAACTTGAAGGCATCGAACCCCAGGCGGTCGCGCAGATCCTTCAGGCGGTCCGCCTCCTGCGCCGGCGTGATATCCCGCTTCATGGAGGAGCCGTAGGCGCGCAGCGGCCCCGGCGTGCCGCCGATCAGTTCGCAGACCGCTTTGCCTTCGCGTTTGCCGCGCAGATCCCAGAGCGCGGTGTCCAGGCCGCCGATAGCGCGCCTGAGATAGGCGCCGGGGAACTTGTGCTCTCTCTCGGGAATGATGTCGACGAGGTAGTCGATGTTCTCGGCGCGCTGTCCCAGGGCATAGGGCGCCACTTGCCGATGCACGATCTGCGCGGTGATGTCAGCGTTGTAGGGCGCGACCTGGCCCCAACCTTCTTCGCCGTCCCTGGTCCGTACCCGCAGGAAGCAGACGAATTCGTCCGTGAAGGTTTCGACGCTCACGATTTCCATAATTGTCCTGGCCGGCAACCAAGAGGCGCCGGTTCCCAAAAAAAGGCATCACCGAATCGCCACGATAAACTGAATTGGCCTTGATTTAAGGTCCATTTTCGTTCGTTCTATAGGCCAATTCTTGAGGAAGCAGTCATGAAGACAAACGCCGGGGCGCTGTTGTCATCGATACGGATCGACCGCAACGCGCGGCGGAAGATCAGCGTCCAGCTCTACATGGGCCTGAAGGAAATCCTGCTGACCGGCGGTGTGAATCCGGGCGAGCGGCTGCCGGCGACACGCACCCTGGCGAAGGAAATCGGCGTCTCGCGCACCACCGTCATCGATGCGGTGGAAAGGCTCACAGCCGAAGGTTTGCTGGAAGCGAAGGTGGGCGCCGGCACTTTCGTCAGCGAAGCGCTAGCCGGCCAGCGGGCCGCGGCCGCGGCGGCACGCCCGGCGGCCAGCAAGCCCGCCGACCACCATCTCTCCCGCGCCGCGCGCCATGCCCAACGTGATCTCGCCCGGCGGTCCTGGTTGCCCCACAAGTCCCAGGCCTTCATTACCGCGCTGCCGGCCCTGGATCTGTTTCCAATGGCCCATTGGGCACGGCTTTCGGCGCGGCACTGGCGGGCCGGCCGCGAGGATGTGATGGGCTATGGCCACCCTTCCGGCTACCAGCCGCTAAGGGAGGCGATTGCAACCCATCTGAACGCCGCCCGCGGCATCAAGTGCGATCCGCAGCAGATCTTCATCGTCTCCGGGGCCCAGCAGGCCTTTTCCCTGATCGCCACCCTTCTGCTCAACCCCGGCGACCACGTCTGGTTCGAAAATCCCGGTGCCATCGGCGCGCGCAACGCCTTCGTCGCCGGCGGCGCCCACATTGTGCCGGTGGAAGTGGACGACGAGGGTCTGAGCATTACCGACGGCTTGCGCAAGGCGCCGCACTTCCGTCTCGCCTTCGTGACGCCCTCCCATCAACAGCCCTTGGGCATGGTGATGAGTCTTTCGCGCCGCCTCGCCCTGCTGGGCGCGGCGGAGGACGCCGACGCCCTGATCGTCGAAGATGACTATGATGGGGAATTCTATTACGGCGACCAGCCGCAGCCGCCGCTGAAGAGCATCGACACCCAGGAGCGGGTGATCTACGTCGGCACCTTCTCCAAGTCGCTGTTCCCCTCTTTGAGACTCGGCTTCGTTCTGGCGCCGCGTGGCCTGGAAAATACCTTTGCCGAGATCAGCGCAGCCTGGCTGAGCGGCGTGCCGACGGCTCCCCAGGCCATCGTTGCGGACTTCATGAACGAAGGCCTTTTCTCGACCCATATCCGGCTGATGCGCCAGGCCTACAAAGATCGGCACGACGCCCTGATCGAGGCGGCGGCGGACCTTGCCGAGAGGATCGATGTCCGCCCGACGGCGAGCGGCTTCCATACCGTTGGCTTCCTGCCCGATGATGCCGATGAAGAGGCGGTCGTTACCGCGGCCCGGCAGCGCGGTGTCGTGCTCGCGGCACTGTCCGGCTATAGCGCCGTGCCGATCGATCGCAAAGGTCTCGTTCTCGGTTTCGGGGGGGTTACGCCGGACGAAATCCGGCGCGGCGTCGACAAGTTACGGAGCCTGCCGGAATTGGCGGGATAATTGGTCTGATCCAATATCGGTAATGGATATATTTTGCAGTCCATTATCGTTTTAGGCTTAAGTATCAAATTGCCGGTTGTCTGCTCGGGCGGCCGGCCAATAAGGGAGGCTTGAATGCCAAGCAGAAAACTGACCGCAGCCTTGATGGCTGCCACCATCCTAACGGGGGCGACGGCGGCTCAGGCCGAAACCCTGCGGCTTCTGACCTGGGGGTCCTATGCGCCGGAGGAAGTCGTCAAGCTGTTCGAGGAGAAGTACCCGGACATCGATGTCGAGGTGACCTTCTCCAACAACGAAGAGATGATCGCGAAGCTGCGGGCCACGGGCGGCGCCGGTTATGACCTGGCACAGCCGAGCCACGACCGCATTTATGCAGCGCAGCTCGAATACAACATCTACAAGCCCATGGACCTGTCGAAGATCGACACCTCGGTGATGCAGCCCAAGCTGCTGGACGGCGTGAAGGCCAACACCACGATCGACGGCGCAGTCTACTCTGTGCCGCACCAGTGGGGTACCTCCGGTCTGATGGCCGACAAGACCAAGGCGCCGGACGTGAAGGGTTGGGGCGACCTCTGCGACCCGAAGTACGCCGGCAAGACCTCGATGCGCCTGAAGCGCACCATCCTGCTGGGCACGGCCTTTGCCATGGGTGAAGATCCCTTCGCGGCCTATGCGGATCTCGACAAGTATCAGGCTATTCTCGACAAGGTTGTCGACAAGCTGATTGCCTGCAAAGACAACATCAAGACCTACTGGAAGGGTGGGGACGACCTTTCCGCCCTGATGCTCTCCGGCGAAGTGATCGCTTCCGAGACCTGGGATTCTACTGCTTACAGGCTCTACAACCAGAACCCCAACATCGTCTTCGTGCCGCCCGAGACCGGGGCTCTCGCCTGGATCGATACCTTCACCCTGCCCCGCAAGGGCAAGGCCGACGAGGCTGCCTACAAGTGGATCAACTTCGTGCTGCAGCCGGAGATCGTGAAGCTCATGTCCGCCAGCACCGGCAGTGCCGCTGCGGTCAAGGGCAGCAAGGAACTGCTGCCCGACGACAAGAAAGCGGCCTTCGCGGCGGCCTTCTCCGACGAGGACATTGCGAACCTGCAATTCTTCGCGAACATCCCGCCGGGTGTCGAAGACATGGAGGGCAAGGCCCTCGAGAAGATCAAGGCTGCCACCGGCGGCTGATCCGGCAGTTCGGTTCGCAGAGACGCTGTCCCTGGTCTAAGCCGTCAGGTTTCTGACCAGGGGCCGCGTCTCTCCTTCCCGGGGTCCTTTACTCCCCGACGGGCAATTGCATGAACGCTTCCCACGACTACGACCTTGAATGCACCGGCGTCTCGAAGAACTTCGGACGCCTGCGCGCGGTCGATGAAGTTTCCTTCAAGATCCCAAGCGGCTCCTTCTTTTCGATCCTGGGCCCTTCGGGCTGCGGCAAGACGACCCTGATGCGGATGATCGCCGGTTTCGAGGATCCCACGGCCGGGGACGTCAAGATCAAGGGGACCTCGGTCCTCAACACGCCGCCGAACAAGCGCAACGTGAAGATGGTCTTCCAGCATCTGGCGCTTTTCCCGATGATGAACGTCTACGAGAACATCGCCTACGGCCTGCGCTGCAACGGCGCCGGCAAGGCCGAGATCGAGCAGAAGGTAAAACGCGTGCTGGAACGCATCGCCCTGCCGGACGTGGGCGAGCGCGAGATCCACCAGCTTTCCGGCGGGCAGAAGCAACGCATCGCCATTGCCCGCTGCATGGTGCTCGACCCTGATGTGCTGCTGTTGGACGAGCCGCTTGGCGCTCTTGACCTGAAGCTGCGCGAGGCCATGAAGATCGAGCTGAAACTGCTTCAGCATCAGTTCAACACCACCTTCGTGTACATTACGCACGATCAGTCGGAAGCGCTGGTGATGTCCGACAACGTGGCCGTGATGAACCACGGCAAGTTCGAGCAGATCGGCTCTCCCCAGCAGCTCTACCACAATCCCGCCAGTGCTTTCGTCGCCGGCTTCGTCGGTGATGCCAACCGCTGGAAAGGCCGGGTCCTGGAGGCGGCCGGCGGCGGCATCAGGGTTGAAACGGCGGCGGGCCTCGGCCTGGTCGGCACAGCGGGCAGCGGGCAGTCTCCGCAAACCGGCGACACGGTCGAGGTCTTCGTCCGTCCTGAATTCATCCGCACCGGCAAGGGCGGCGCCGCGCCCGCTGCGAACCACAATCACTTGGAAGGTGTTGTGGACAGCTTGCTCTTCAACGGCGCCAACAGCCGGGTTCTGGTCCGTACCGGCAGCGGTGAATTGATCGAAGCCGATGTCACCCTGACCGGCGGTGCGGACGACGTGCAGCCCGGCGAGACGGTGATCCTGACCTGGTCGCCCGACCAGGCGCTCTGCTTTGCCGCCCGGGCCGACCGGTAATGTCCCAGAGCGACATCAAGCGGCTTTCGCTGATCCTGCTGTTCATGCCTTTTGCGCTGTGGATTCTGCTGCTGATCGTCCTGCCGCACATCGGCATGGGCGTGCTGGCCTTGCGGGAGAAGGTGGCGCCGCGGGTCTATGAATTCGGCTTCGGCAACTTCATCGAGTTCCTGCAGGAGCCGATCTACTGGAACACCCTGCTGCGCACCGGCTCTATGTCGCTGCTGGTGACCGCCCTGGCCCTGCTGGCCGGTTTTCCCATCGCCTACTACATCGCCAAGGTCGCCGGCTGGCGGACGCGCGGCGCCCTCTTTCTGCTTTGCCTCGTGCCGCTCTGGGTCAGCGACCTTATCCGCGCCTTCGGCTGGATCCTGCTGCTGCGCGAAACCGGTGTCGTCTCCTCGATGCTGCAGACCATCGGGCTTCTAAACGCGCCGGTCGAGCTGCTCTACAACGACGTCACCGTTGTCATCGGGCTGGTCTACACGGTCATCCTGTTCATGATCGTGCCGCTGGTCTCCACTCTCGACGGCATGGACGATGCGATGATCGAGGCGGGTTATAACCTCGGCGGCAACGGCTGGACGGTACTGCGCCGAATCATCATTCCCTATGCGATGCCGGGCATCGTCTCGGGCTGCATCATCGTCTTCATGCTGACCGCCGGCAGCTACCTGACGCCGATACTGCTCGGCGGCAAGAACTCAAGCTGGTTCACCGAGACCATCTATGAACAGTTCATCACCCGCTACAACTGGGAATCCGGCGCCGCCTTCGGCTTTCTCCTGCTTGCCTTTACTTCCTTCGTTGTCTGGCTTGGCCTGAAGCTTTCGCGCCAAACCCTTGCCGGCACCATCGCGCGGAGTTGAGGGCAGCGTCATGATGAAAAACGGCAACAACTGGGCTTTCCTGATCGGGTACCGGGTTTATGTGCTGGCCTTCTTCATCTTCCTGGCCGCCCCCCTGGTTTCCGCCGGAACCTTCGCCTTCAACGACTCCCTGTTCCCGGCCCTGCCGTGGCAGGGCTTCACCCTGAACTGGTTCTTCAACGATACCGAGCCTCAGCTCGGGATGTTCCACGACCGGCGGCTGCTGCGGGGTCTCTACTATTCCTTCATCATCGCCTGTGCGGTCGCGGCCCTGTCGGTTGCCGCCGGCACCTGCAACGCTTTCCTCTTCGTGCGCCGCGAGTTTCCGGCGAAGAACTTCTTCTACATCGTGATGATCGTCCCCCTGGTCATTCCCGGGGTCATTCTCGGCATCTCGATCCTGGTGCTCGCCAGCACCGTTGCCAATGGACTGGAGGACCGCTACGGCATCGAGCTGGAGTTTCTCCGCCCCGGTATTCTGCTGGTCGTCCTCGGCCAATTCTCCTTCGTGACCACCATCACCTCCCTCGTGATCATCGCGCGGCTGAAGAAGTTCGATGCGGCGATGGAGGAAGCGGCGCTCAATCTGGGGGCCAGCCGTGCGCGGGTGCTGACGACGATTACGCTGCCCTTTCTGCGCCCGGCCATGATTGCCGGCGGCATCGTCGCCTTTCTCGTTTCTTTCGAGAACTTCAACACCACCCTGTTCCTTGTCGGCTCCGAAGCGCCCCTGACCATCACCATGTTCGACCGCATGGCGAAGGTCGGCTCGACGCCGGTTTTGAATGCGGTTTCCTTTTTCCTGATGGTCGGCTCGGGCCTGCTTGCCCTATTGTCTATCCTGGTCCAGCGGGACAAATCCGGCGGGTAGTCTGCAAGCATGACTAGTCCTGAAACCGAGAGCTATGACTACATCATCGTCGGCGCCGGATCGGCAGGCTCTGCGCTGGCCGCCCGTCTGAGCGAAAGCGGCCGTCACAGGGTTCTGCTTCTCGAAGCCGGGCCGGACGACCGCCGCTTCTGGGTTCAGGTGCCTATCGGCTACGGCCGGTCATTCTACGATCCCCAGGTCAATTGGATGTATGTGACCGAGCCGGTGCCCGGTTTCGGGGCACGGACGAGCTACTGGCCCCGGGGTAAGGTGCTCGGTGGCTCCAGTTCGATCAACGCCATGGTCTTCATCCGCGGTCAGGCCGAGGACTACGAGGATTGGTGCGCCGCGGGCAACCCCGGCTGGGGCTGGCAGGACGTCCTGCCGCTCTACAAGCGCATGGAAAGCCATGCCTGGGGTGAAAGCGCGCATCATGGCGGTGCCGGTCCCTTGCATATCATGGCCCCGTCGCGCGATCTGCATCCGACCTGTGAGGACTTCCTGAGCGCCTGCGAGGAGGCCGGGCTGTCCCGCAATGCGGACTTCAACGGCGCCCGGCAGGAGGGTGTCGGCACTTACCACATCACCGTGAAGAACGGGATGCGCATGTCTGCCGCGCGGGCCTATCTCTGGCCGGCGCGCGGGCGCCGCAACCTGCGCATTGAAACCGGGGCGGAGGCCCAGCGCATCCTCTTCGAGGGGCGGCGGGCCGTCGGTATCGAGTATCTCTGCAAAGGTCAGCGTCGAAACGCACGCGCGACCGCAGAGGTCATTCTCTCAGCCGGCGCCGTGAACACGCCCAAGCTGCTGCTGCTCTCCGGTGTCGGGCCGGCGGGGGAACTGAAAGAGCTTGGCATCGAACCGGTGATGGACAGCCCGGCGGTCGGGCATCACCTTCAGGATCACCTGGATCTCGGGATCATCTACCGCAGCAAGGTGCCGACCCTGAACAATCAGCTCTATCCCTGGTGGGGCAAGCTTTGGGCCGGCGTGAGATACGTAACGCAGCGACGGGGCCCCCTGGCGCTCAGCCTCAACCACGCCGGCGGCTTCATCCGCAGCCGGCCCGACCTCGACCGCCCCAACCTGCAACTCTATTTCTCGCCGCTCAGCTATCTGAAGGCGCCGCCGGGTACGCGCCCGCTGATGAACCCCGACCCCTATGCCGCCTTCCACCTCAGCTTCTCACCCTGTCGGCCGACCAGCCGCGGCTTTCTGCGGCTCAAATCACCGGACCCTGCAGAGGCGCCGGAGATACAGCCCAACTACCTCGCCACCGAGCACGACCGGCAGGAGGTTGTCGAGGGGCTCCGCTTCTTGCGGAAGCTTGCGGAAACACCGGCGCTGCGCCGCGTGATTGCGGGAGAGGCGCAGACCGGCCCGCAAGGGGACGACGATGCCAGCCTGCTTGCCTACGCCCGTAAGGAGAGCGTCACCGTCTATCACCCGGCAGGAACCTGCCGCATGGGGCCGGACAGCAAGACCTGCGTTGTCGATCCCGCCTTACGGGTTCATGGGGCCGAAGCGCTGCGTATCGCCGATGCCTCCATCTTTCCGACCCTCACGTCGGGCAACATCAATGCCCCGGCGATCATGACCGGCGAGAAGGCCGGCGACCTGATTCTTCAGGACGCCGTCTAGAGCGGGTTCAGAGACCGAGCCTGTCGCAGACACGGTAGAAGGCCACCGGCGCGGCGAGGAACCAGGGCCTGCCGCTGTAAAACGGGCGGGTCTGGAACGGGATGTCGTCAAGCGCGGTGCGACCCTCGGGCAGGCCAAGCACTTTCTGCCCCACCCGGTTCCCGAGATAGGCGGCCATGGAGACACCGGAGCCGCAATAGCCCATGGCGTAGTAGACGCCCTTGTGGCGGCCGAGGTGGGCAAGGGTATCGAAGGTATAGGCGACGAAGCCCATCCAGGAGTGACTGATCCGGCTTCCCGAGAGTTCCGGGAACAGCCGCACCAGTTCCCGATGAAGCAGGGTACCGCTGCGCAGGGGATCGGTCTCGCCGCTGGTGACCCGGCCGCCGAAGAGAATGCGGCGACGGTCCGGCGATGGGCGGTAGTAGTAGACCACGCGGCGGCTGTCACTGACGATGCGGTCGGTCGGCATCACCTGGTCCATGACGTCTTTCGCCAGTGGCTCGGTCGCGATCATGTAGCTGCCGATCGGAATGACGCGGCGGCGCTGCCAGGGGAACAGCCCGCTGGTATAGCCGTTGGTGGCGACCACCACTTTGCGGGCCCGCACCTTGCCGCGCGCGGTGATGAGGGTGTGGCTGGTCCCGTCGCTTTCAATGCTTGTGACCGGACAATAGGGCATAACCGCTGCCCCGGCGCCGAGAACCCTTTCGAGCAGGCCCTGGTGAAAGCGGCCCGGATCCAGGCAGGCATGCTTCTCGAAGACGACGCCGCCGAAATAGGCATCGCTGCCGATCTCCCGGCGTTGCTCGTCACGGGGCACGGCATGGGCCGGCACGGCCAGTCCCTTCGGTTGGCTGGCGATGGCCCTTGCGAGTCGCTCATACTGCCGGGGAGAGTGCGCCGCATGAAAGCGGCCGGGGACCTTGAAGTCGCAGTCGATTCCCTCGCCGGCGATGAAGTCGCCGATCCAGGCCAGCGCGCTCTGCCCTTCCCGAATGATCGCCGATGCCGCTTCGCCGCCGTGGCGACGGGCCAAGGTCTCGTGATCCGGCTTTATGGAGGTGCTGATCTGCCCGCCGTTGCGGGTGCTGCAGCCCCAGCCGGCATGCTCGGCATCCAGGACGAGCGTGGAACGGCCCGCGCGTGCGACGACCAGGGCGGCGCTGAGGCCCGTATAACCCGATCCCACAATGGCCACGTCCACGGTTTCGGGGAAGGCGACTTCGGCCAACTCCGGCCTTGGGCTGCGATCCCACCAGTAGGGGGCCAACTTGCGGTCAGAGGTAAAGACGTCGGACACAGCCGTTCACAGAATTCAATTCCAGCTCCGGTGTTTACAGTCTCTCCGCATAGGGCGGCGTGGATAAGGGCCATTCCCAACTAACCGCCAGACCACCCGAAGAGACTCTACCCGAAGACATCCCAACCGGGTCATCTTACATGCGCAGCGCGGTATCGTAACCGTGGGGATCGTGCATTGGGAGCGATACCGGAAGCGGCCAGGCGAGCGGAACATGACCGCTGCGCCCCAAGGTAGCGCCGGCCGCACAATTGTTTGGGCTCGGTTTGTAACTATGACTTAGGATGACTGCGGTGGCTCAGCGGGCAGAACCCTTTGCCTGCCGCTTGTCACCGCCGGAAGACCTTTCGCCGTGCAGAGAGAGACGAGATGCTCGCCAGTTTCGACCAGGCTAAGCTTGACCACTTCGGTTTCACGCCCCATCGCGGCGATGCTTATCGGACGGTTTTGCCGCCCGCGGCCTTCGGCGATGCGGCGGCCGAGATCAGGGCCTGGCAGGGCTATGTAGCCACACCATTGCTCCATTTGAATGGTCTGGCGGCGAGCCTGGGTCTTGGCGGTGTTCTTTATAAAGACGAAGGCCCCCGCTTCGGTCTGGGCAGCTTCAAGGCCCTGGGTGGCGCCTATGCCGCGCTCAGGGTCCTGCAGCATGAGATTGGAAAGGCGCTGGCGGCCAAGGGGTGGACCTCTGCTGTCACCCTGCGGGATATTCGCGAGGGCTGCTTTGCCGAGGAAGCCGCCCTGATAACGCTGGTCTCGGCGACCGACGGCAATCACGGCCGCTCGCTGGCCTGGGGCTGCCAGCGATTTGGCGCCCCCTGTCGCATCTATATCCATGCCGAGGTGAGCGAGGGCCGGGCCGCAGCGATGCGCGATCTGGGGGCGCATGTCGTCCGCATCGACGGCGACTATGACGACTCCGTGCGCCTGGCGCGCGAGGAGGCCGAGGCCAATGGCTGGTTCGTGGTCTCCGACACCTCCTGGGAAGGCTACTCGGAGCCGCCGCGCGACGTCATGGCGGGCTACGGCGTTCTGGTCGGCGAGATCACCGAAGCGCTGGACCGGGCCCCGAGCCATGTCTTTCTGCAGGGCGGAGTCGGCGGCATGGCGGCCGCCATCTGCGCGGCCTTTCGCCAACACTGGGGCGACGCCAGTCCGCGCGTGGTTATCGTCGAACCGGATCGGGCGGCCTGTCTTTTTGAAAGCGCCAAGGCCGATGAAGCGACGGCTGTGCAGATCCAGGAAGAAACCGTCATGGCGGGCCTCTCCTGTGGGGAGCCCTCGGGCATGGCCTGGGCCATCCTGCGCGAAGAGGCTGAGGACTTCGTCACCATTCCCGATGCGGTGGTGGCGCCGACGCTGCGCCTGCTGGCCTCCCCCGGCGCGGGTGATCCGGTCATCGAGGCAGGGGAATCCGCGGTCGCCGGGCTGGCCGCTGCCATCATGGCGGCCCGCAACCGTAGTCTGCGGGAGGCACTGAAGCTGAACAACGAGTCGGTTGTCATGATCATCGGTTCCGAAGGGATCACGGATGCGGCGGTTCATGCCGAGATGATGCAGGCCCTGGACCATGCCTGACACGGCCCCGGCCCGCGGCTTCGAGCAGGCCGAATTCGAGCGGCGGCTGGACAGGGCCCAGGCCTTGATGGCCGAAGAGGGCCTTGGCGGTGTTCTTCTGACCACGGAGCCGGAGATCCGCTATTTCAGCGGCTTCCACACCTTGTTCTGGCAGAGCCCGACGCGGCCCTGGTTTCTCTTCCTGCCGAAGGCGGGGGCGCCGGTTGCGGTGATCCCGGAAATCGGAGCCAATCTGATGCGCCGGACCTGGGTGCGGGACATCCGGACCTGGTCGGCTCCCAACCCGGCCGACGACGGCCTCTCTTTGCTGCGGGAACTGCTGGAACCCTATGCCGAAAAAGGTGCGGCGGTGGGGATGCTGAAGGGGCATGAGACCCATCTGCGAATGCCTCTGGGCGATTTCGAGCGGCTTCTGGAACACCTGCCCGGCCTGACGATCCGAGACGCGACCGCGCTGGTGAAGAGTCTGCGGATGGTGAAGTCCGAAGCGGAGATCGAGAAGATCGGGCATATCTGCGCCGTTGCCTCGCGAACTTTTGCCGCGGCGGATGGGCTGTTCCACGCCGATCAACCGCTGACCGAGGCCTTCAGGGCTTTCAAGATCGAATGTCTGACCCAGGGCGCCGACGATGTGCCCTATCTCGTGGGCGGCGCCGGTCGGGGCGGATATTCCGATGTGATCTCGCCGCCGTCGCCGCGCCCGCTTCAGACCGGCGATGTGCTGATGCTGGACACCGGTTCGGTCTTCGACGGCTACTTCTGCGACTTCGACCGCAACTTCGCCATCGGTGCCGCCGAGGACGAGGCGCGCCGTGCCTATGAAGTTCTCTATGCGGCGACCGAAGCCGGCCTGAAGGCGGCGCGGCCCGGTGTCGCCGCTGCTGATTTGTTCCAGGCCATGCAATCAGTGATCGCGCAGTTTGACGATCAGGCCCACGATAATCAGGGGGGCGATGTCGGGCGGCTGGGCCATGGCCTGGGCATGCAACTGACCGAGTGGCCGTCCAACGCCGCTTTCGACCGGACCGTCCTTAAGGAAAACATGGTGATGACGCTGGAACCTTCGCTCAGCTATGGCGCGGGGAAGATCATGGTGCACGAAGAAAACATCGTCGTGCGGGACGGCGCGCCGACCCTGCTGTCCGAGCGGGCGGCGCCTGAACTCCCGATCATCGGGTAGAGGGCCGTGATGCAGCTTCGCTATCAGACCGACGGCGGCATCGGAACGCTGGCAAACCTCGGTTTGATCGTGCTGCAGACCGACGAGACCATCGAGCACGAGATGGTTCCGCTGATGAAGCGGCCCGGTGTCGCGCTCTATCACAGCCGCATTCCCATGCCGCCGCAGGTTTCGTCGGAGACCCTGGCCAAGATGGAAGAGGATCTGCCGGCGGCTGCCGAACTGTTTCCCATCTCTCTCGACTTAGATGTGATCGGTTATGGCTGCACCTCGGCGGCCACCGTGATCGGGCCCGAGGGCGTGACACGCGCCATTCATCGGGTGTGGCCGGATGCGCTGGTGGCCGAACCAATCAGCGCCGCGATCGCGGCTTGCCGTGCACTCGGGGCGCGGCGCATCGGCTTTGTGACTCCCTATGTCGCCGAGGTTTCGGCGAAGATGCGCGCGATGCTGGAGGACAATGGCTGTGCAATCGTCGGCTTCGGATCGTTCAACGAAGGCGACGACCGGCGCGTGGCCCGCATCACCGAAGGCTCCATCCTCGCGGCCATCGAAACCGTTTCCGGCCAGGGCGATTGCGATGCAGTTTTCGTGGCCTGTACGAATCTGCGGGTCGCCGGTATCGTCGAAGAGGCGGAGGCGCGTGTCGGGCGTCCGGTGCTGTCGAGCAATCTGGCCTTGGCGTGGCAAATGCTGACGCTTGCCGGCCTCGACCCGTCACGGCCCGGATTGGGCAGACTTTTCAACGGCAGTTAGTTCTGTTCCGCACGGCGGAGCAGCCTTGAAGGGGATCAGAGAATGAAACTGGGTGTTATCTGCGACGGCATCAGCCGTGACCTGGCACATACCCTGACAGTGATGGATGAATTCGGCCTGGACTACGCCGAACTGCAGTATGTCTGGGACAACGAAGTCGGCAGTCATTCCAAAGAAGAGATTGCGAAGATCAAAGACCTGCTGGAGCGGCACAACAAGCCGGTTTCCTGTCTGTCGCGCCACATCTTCGCGGGCATGACCACGGCCAACCGGCCGGGTGACGATCTGCACCGAAAACACATGGAGGCCCTGAAGCGCGTCATCGATATGGCTCATGAACTCGGCTCGCCGCTGGTCCGCATCATGACCTCGAAGAAGGAGCAGATTCTCTGGGGCCGCAATGGGGCCGAACAGTGGAACGTCGCCAAAGGCGCCTGGGACACGCTGCCACCCCTGATCGCACCGGCGGTCGAACTGGCCAAGGCGGAGGGGGTGACCCTGGTGGTCGAGACCGGCAACGGCACCATGGTGAACTCAAACTACACGGCCCGGAAGCTGATCGACGACCTGGATGCCAAAGACACCCTGAAGGTGCTTTGGGACCCGGCCAACAATTGCTGGTGCCACGAGTTGGCCTATCCCGACGGTTACGAGGAAGTGCGGGACGGCTATCTGGGCCATGTTCACATCAAGGACGTTCAGGTCGACACCCCCCGTGCCACTCTGGAGGTGCGCAAGATGGGCGAGGGACAGTTGGCGCCGCTGTTTCAGCCCATAGCCGATGCGCTGCGCGGGGACGGCTACGACGGGGTGATTTCCTTTGAGGGCGTCTACCACCCCGGCAATGGCGACTTCGAGGCCGGCTTTCGCCAATGCATCGGTTTGTTCAAGGAACACTTCGGCTAAGGCGGATCAGCTTGAAGTCTGTCCGTCTCAGTTCTGGTTCTTCCAGCCGACGATTGTCGCCTCTATCAGGCGGTAGTTCTCATCGGAAAGATTGACAAAGCGGCCGCCGAAGTGCCCCTCGGGGTCAGGGGCGCGCTCGATTACCACGGTCAGATGGACGACGCGGTCGGGCGTCAGTTGGACTTCCAGGGAGTCGATGTCGCCGACCGAGAGGTTCGGGCCGCTTGCCTTGCGTATGCGGGCGACGGCACCGAAGCTGACGACAGAGATATCGGTCAGCATGACCGCGAGTTCACCGAGCAGCGCCGGCAGTTCGACCGGACAGCGCCGATCCCTGCGGCGTTCCTTGCCTCTTCCCGTCATTTTGCGGACCACATCTGCTCTCAAATGTGCTGCTGGATACGACTGAATTCCGGGGCAAATTAGCTCTCTTAGGTTTAAGAACCCTTATCGTAGTTTGCCTTTTCGGCGTGCCGTTATTGATCAATGGCTGGCGCCGGAAACATGTCGAAGTGGTGAAGCGTGGCCGCCCCAAGCTGTTGCGTTTATGGCACTTGTTGGATCGGTGATGTTTTCGAAGCCGGTAACTGCCCTCTCGATCTAAGCAAAATCAACGTGTTTGGGGTGACGTTTTGGGGTGACGGCAGCGCGGGTTCGATGCCGTAAGCCTGGAAACGGTGTTGCGCCTAGTGTTTGGCTGAGGAAACAGATTCGGGAGACTGTCCAGTTCTTCAACTCTGCTCATCGATGTTCGAAAACCGGAAGCCGCCTAGTTCCGGTCGGGCACCTGTGCAAGCCGGCGTGCGGGCGTGGTGATGAGCGTTCGAAGGGGAGTGTCGCAACGGTGCGTTGGCTAACGGGTTGGGCGGCGAATAGCGTGCCCTTCTCCCAGGGGATGGGGATGCGGCTCCGGGCGCCTGATATGTCTTTGCCTTTCAGGCGCCTGCTGGCTGCGGCCTTCATTTCCGTGGCCATCGTGCCGGTGCTCTTTTTGGGGGTATGGGTTCAGCGCTCTTCGTTTGAGACCGAGATGGCAGCCGTGCACGAGAAGCATTTGCTTCTCGCCAGCAATATGACCGCTGCTCTGGAGCGTTACTCGCTGGATGTTGAAGCCGCCTTTGAAGTCTTCGCCGATGCTGCCGCCTCCGGCCGTTTTCTCGACAGCATGACCAGCCTGGCCCAGCAACTCGGCTTTCAGCACTTCTGTCTCGTTGACGAGGCTGGCCGCACGTACAATCAGGTCAGCCTTGATGGTGAGACGGTTGACGCGCTTTCGCCGCGCGTGTTGCGCCAGGTGCTTTCGCTTGCCGAGGACGGCCGCTTGTTCAGCCCGGTTCTGGCCGACCCCGCAGGCCGCCCGGCGATCCTGCTGGTGCGCCGGCTCGACGACGGAACCTTCGCCGTCGGCCGCATTTCGACCGACTATCTGGTTCGCCTGCAGCAGGCCATTGCCTTTGGGCGTAAGGGCCATGCCGCCATCGTTGACCATCAGGGCAATGTGTTGGCGCACCCCAATCCGGACTGGCAGCGCCAGATGAAAAACCTGGCGAAGGTTGATCCGGTACGTCGGATGATGGGCGGTGAAACCGGTGTGGCGACGTTCTTCTCTCCGGCCATGCAAAAAGAAATGGTTTCCGGCTTTACCACCGTGCCCGGTGTCGGCTGGGGTGTCATGGTGCCCCAGCCGATTGAGGAGTTGGAGGAGCGTGCCCAGGCGTTTCAGCGCGCCGCCTTCACCGTCATGCTGGTGGGGCTGATCGTTGCCGGCATATTGTCGTGGTTTGTCTCAGGTCTTTTGATGCGCCCGGTCGATGCTGTTGTGGCCGCCACGCGCAAGATCGCCGGCGGTCAGTTGACGGCGCGCGTGGCGGATGGCTCGCCCAGCGCACCGCCCGAATTTCGCGAACTTGCGCGCAGCTTCAACACTATGGCTGCACGCCTGGAAGACGATCAGAAGGTGATGGCGGCGGCGCTCTCCGAAGCGCGGCTTGCGGACCGGACCAAGTCGGAGTTCCTGGCCAATATGAGCCACGAGTTCCGCACGCCCCTCAACGCCATCATCGGGTTTTCCGAACTCATGAAAAGAGAAGTGCGCGGTCCGCTCGGCAACGCACACTATGTTGACTATGCCGGGGATATTCTTCTGTCGGGCCAGCATCTGCTGGCGATCATCAATGATGTGCTCGATCTCTCGAAGATCGAAGCCGGCAAGATGACGGTCAAGGACGACGACTTTGAGATTGCGGCGATGATCGATGAGTCCCTGATCATGGTCCGGCGGCGAACGACCGAGACCGAACTCGATGTCGATGTGAACATCGAGCCCGGACTGCCGCGTCTGCGCGCCGATAAGGTGAAGCTCAAACAGATCCTCATCAATCTCCTGGCCAACGCGGTGCGTTTTACCCCGGACTACGGCCAGATCAGTCTCAAGGCCTATCGCGCTGACGATAACGGCGTGGTGATCCAGGTCTGCGATACGGGCATCGGCATGACGCCCGGGGAGATGGAACTGGCCGTGAAGCCCTTTGCCCAGGTCGACAGCAGGCTGAGTCGGAAGTTCGAGGGCACCGGGCTTGGGCTGCCGCTCTCCAAGCGCCTGATTGAGCTGCACGGCGGCAGCCTCCAGCTTGACAGCCGGCCAGGTTATGGGACGACCGTGTCGCTCTATATGCCGGCGGAGCGGACAGTGGTGGCCAGGGCTGCTGAGTGACCGGGGTTCGCTCACCCCTGGGGGTGATCCGTGCCACCGCGTGATCCGCTAAAAGCCGTTCTGGGGACCTTGCCGGCACGATTTGCATCTAAGTGGCGGCGGGGTCAGTCAGCCTCAACGAGGCTCCCAGCTTTCCCAGTCGGGCGAGGCGCTGTTCCCACGACGGCGCCTCGTCCGGCATCCCTCATCGCCGTTCTTACGTCTCCTTTGGGCCGGATACTGAATCCGGAACGACGGTCTCTCCGCTGCGGGCGGATTGCTTGATCGCCTCGATAACAGCCAGGGTCTTGAGACCTTCGCGACCCGATACAAGTGGCTGGGCTTCGCCGCGGATGACCGCGGCGAAATGCACGATCTGCCGCACCAGCGGATCCGCAGCGATGGGGTCCCCGGAGAGAGCTTTTGATGTCTCCCGTGCGATCGGCGTCGCGGTGATGGGCTCCCGCCAGGAGCGCACGCCGGGATTGCGCCAGATCTTCAGGGACGGCAGTTCCAGAGAAGCCAGGGTGCCGCCGATCTGATAGCAGGCCTGGCCGGTCGCCGGGTAATGCGGGTTTTCCTCGGCCGTCAACTCCCAACTCCAGGGCGCGACGATGGTGTCGGAGAGGGTGATGGTGCCGAGGGCGCCGCCGGCGAAGCGCAGCAAGGCGACAGCGGTCTCCTCCACCGCATGACCACGGATTGTGCTGGTTTCCAGCGCGTGGACGCTGACGATCTCGCCGCAGAGGTGGCGCAGCAGATCGATGTCGTGGATCAGGTTGACCAGGACCGGCCCGGCCCCGGGCTCCCGCCGCCAGGGGGTATCGAAGTAGTCGTCCGGCTTCATCAGCCAGCAGGTGCCCTGAACCGCGACGATTTCGCCGAGGGCGCCCGCATCGATTTGCGCCTTGGCGGCAGCGATCAGGGGATTATGCCGCCGATGATGCCCGACGAGGATCGGAACCGCGGCAGCTTCGCCTGCCACCACCAGTTCCCCGGCGGAGGCGACGTCGACGGCTACCGGTTTTTCGACCAGGACCGGCACCCCGGCGGCCACGCAATCGAGACCCTGGCTGACATGCAGAGCGTTCGGCGTGGCCAGGATCACCCCGTCTGCCTTGTTGCCGGTCCTGTTGTCGCCCAGCACGGAGGAAAGATCCGCTGACCAGGCGATACCCAGGTCCCGGGCATAGTCCTGTGCCGCCGGTGACGGATCGACGATGCTGTGCAGTTCGGCAACCCCAAGTGACGCGGCAATCGCCTCGACATGGCGTCTGCCGACCAACCCGGCACCGGCGACGGCCAGGGAAACTGCTTCAGACATCGTTGCGCTCCGTCTTCGCTCTTCGCGCCGGCAATCAGCCTTTTCGTCGGGCGCCACCGTTGCTGACAGATCTTCTCGGTTCGGGTTAGGCTGGGTTGTGTTGGTTTGGACCCCGTATCCCCCGATTATGCCGGAGTCAGACACATGAAATCGACCCCTCTCGCCGCCAGCCTGGCGGTTATCGCCCTCGCCGTTCTCGCTTTTCCCGCCGATGCTGCGGACAAGGTCAAGCTGCGGCTGATGGAAACCGCCGATATCCACATGCATGTGGTGGACTACGACTACTACCGCGACAGCCAGTCCAATGCTGTCGGCCTGGCCAAGGTGGCCAACCTGGTGAAGGCGGCCCGGGCGGAAGTGAAGAACAGCATGTTCTTCGACAACGGCGATCTCATTCAGGGGAACCCCTTGGGCGACTACATGGCCCAGCGTCGCGGCCTCAGGCAGGGTGACGTTCATCCGATCTACAAGGCCATGAACCTGCTGGGCTACGACGCCGGCAACATCGGCAATCATGAATTCAATTACGGGTTGGATTTCCTGCTGCGCACGGTGGAAGGTGCGGACTTTCCCTACACCCTGGCGAACGTTTACGTTCTTGACGGCGACGACAATCCAGCCAACGACAAACCGCTCTTCGAACCCTATCTGATCCTCGAGCGCGAACTGGAAGCCGAAGACGGTTCCCGTCACGCGATCAAGGTGGGTGTCATCGGCTTCACCCCGCCGCAGATCATGCTCTGGGACAAGACCAATCTGGAAGGCAAGCTGCGGGTCGAGGATATCGTCGACTCGGCCAAGAAGTACCTGCCGAAGATGCGCGAAGCCGGCGCGGACATCGTGGTGGCGATTCCCCATTCTTCGATCTCTCCCAACCCGCGCGCAGGTATGGAGGAGAATGCCGTCTACCACCTCACCGAGGTGGCGGGCATCGACGCCATCCTCTTCGGCCACGGGCATTCGGAGTTTCCTTCGGCCAAGTACGAGGGTTTCCCGGGTGCCGATCTTGAGAAAGGGACCGTCAACGGCGTGCCCGCCGTGATGCCCGGCTTCTGGGGATCGCACCTCGGGGTCGTCGACCTCGACCTGGAGGTGACGGAGGGGCGCTGGCGCGTCGTCGACGGCGCGGCTTCCCTGCGCCCCATCTACAAGCGCGACGGCCGGCAGCTTGTTCCCCTGGTCCCAGCCGATCAGAAGATCGTCGACGCGGTTCGCGAGGAACACCTCGCCACCATCGACTATATGAACGAAGGCGTCGGCGAGACCATGGCGGCGATCAACTCCTACTTCGCCCTGGTCGCCGACGATCCCTCGATCCAGATCGTGACCAACGCCCAGAAGTGGTATGTCGAAAAGATCGTCCGGGGGACGGAATACGAGGGCATTCCGATCCTTTCCGCCGGTGCGCCTTTCAAGGCCGGCGGGCGCCAGGGTGCCGACTACTACACCGTTCTGGACCCGGGCGACATCGCCTTGAAGAATGTTGCCGACCTCTACATCTATCCCAACACCCTGCGCGTCGTGAAGCTGAACGGCGCCGAGGTGCGGGAGTGGCTGGAGATGTCCGCCGGGCAGTTCAATCAGATCGACCCGACGGCCGGCGGGGAGCAGGAATTGGTCAACACCGGTTTCCCTTCCTACAACTTCGATGTCATCGACGGCGTCAGCTACAAGATCGATGTCACCAAACCGGCGCGCTACAACAAGGACGGCGAAGTGGTGTCGCCGGAACACCGCATCGTCGATCTCGTCTTCGACGGGAAGCCGGTGACTGCGGACATGGTCTTCCTGGTCGCCACCAACAACTACCGCGCCGGCGGCGGCGGCAACTTCCCAGGCCTCGACGGCTCCAGCGTGATCATCGAAGCACCGGACGAAAACCGCACTGTGCTGGCCAACTACATCTTCGATCAAAAGGCCATCAATCCGGCGGCGGACAACAATTGGTCCTTCGTGCCCCTTGGCGGCGAGGCGAAGGTGACCTTCACCTCCAGCCCCGCTGCTCTGGAGGCCGCGGAAAAGCTGGGCTTCACCTTGCTGGGCGATGCCGAGGGCGGTTTCGCCAAGTACGCCATCGACCTGAAGTAATCCGGCGCCGCGGCGGCCGGCGGGGCCG
>JANQMC010000032.1 GCA_028280305.1 Pelagibius sp.
ATGAAGTCCTTCACGTTCATCCGGGTCATCAGCAGGTTGGCCTGCACGCGGCCGACCGCGTTGGCCTGGCGCGCCAGGCTCCGGTACTCGGTGAAGATGGCGTTGGACTGGTCGAGCGAGAAGATCGAGATTCCGCCGAGGAGGGCGAGCAGCGCCAGGACGATCCCGAAGCCGCTAAAGACCCGCGACGAGATCCTGATGTTGCTCAGGAAGCCGAGAAATCCGGCGGCCGACCCGCTGGGGCCGGCCGCGGGGGTCTCGCCTTCCGCAGCGTTCTCAGTCACACTAGATTGCTGTAGTTTTGACATTTTTTTAATCCTCTTGAGATCGGACAATCCTGTCTGCGCACCCTCAAGTGACCGTTCCCGAGACTTAAGTAATCGGTAGGTACGGTGGTGTGGCGCCACACCGGCTATAATCCGAAAGGTTGTATTGACCTTCGTTGTTGCAGCTATTCAGCGATAGGTTGAGCGCGGAATTCTGTCATAGCCCTAGTCTATAGAACTAGGTGCTTAATGAAGCCTTGCTTTCGCGAATCTTCTATGAAGATCAATGGGTTGGCTCAATTCCGCGAGCCAAACACCGGAGGTTCACACCGCGTCAGCGGTCGGTCGGCGGTGCGCTTTGCGGCTTCGGAGGATAGGGCCGCCAGGTGATGGCGCTTTCCAGGCCCTCGGCCTCCCGCTCCAGGGCCTCGACGGCCAGCTCGGAGAAGCGCCGTGCCGCGGCTTCGACCTCTGGGCTCGGCGCTTTTTCCTCGGTCAGGCTCTCGTTCTGCGAAAGCGGCGGCAGCCGAAGCGCCGCCTTGTCCCCGGCAATGTCACGGGACTCGAAGAGGTCGTCGTCCAAACTCAGGCACAGCGGCAAGGCCAGGCAAAGCGCAAGCACTACGGCCAGGAAACGGTCGGACATGACAGCTTGAAGGCCCCCGTCAAGAAATCGGCCCAAGCCTGCCGCCGCCGGCGTGACAGGTGTGTGTCATCTCGGCGCCGCTTTGTGGACGGGGCTCAGTCGTCCTTGGGCGACCCAGGGGGCGGCCCAGGGGGCGGCTCGGGGGGCGGTTCGGGCGCCGGGTTCGCCGGCCGCGGCATGATGCGCGCGGGCAGCAGCTGGAACAGCAGCGGGGTGCAGGCGACGATGAAGAAGATACGCACGATGTGATGGGTGGCGACCAGGGCTGCGTCGACGGAAAGCGCCAGTGCGATGAGGCTCATCTCGGCGACGCCGCCGGGGGCGTAGGCCAGGAAGAGGGCGATGGTCGGCAGATCGGTGACCGGGCTCAGCAGCACCGCGAAGAGCAGGCAGCTACCGACCAGCAGAAAGGTGCTGCCCAGGGCGGCCAGCAGGGTTCGCCCCACCAGCTTCAGGCCGACGCCGGCAAAGCGGCAGCCGATGGTGGTGCCCTCCACCACCTGGGCGGCGGCCACCAGTTCGTTGGGCGGCTTGGCGTCGCTCCAGCCGGCGAGATGGACCGCCGCCGAAACGATCATGGGGCCGAGGATCGCCGCCGCCGGCAGCCGGGCAAGCTTGGCCAGGACGAAGCCGACGATCCCACAGACCGTTAGCACCAGCATGTCGCCGGCCTGGGCCTCGGCCAGCGGAATACCGCCGGGCGGGCGGGGGCCCGGCGTGAAGCCGAAGATCCATTGCAGGACGAAGGGCAGGGTCAGCACCACCAGCAGAATGCGGGAGGTGTGGGTGAGGGAGATGATGCGCTCGTCGCCACCCTTCTCACCACCGATGATCATCATCTCCGAGAGGCCGCCGGGGGCGGCGGAGAAGTAGGCGGTGATCGGGTCGTAGCCGGCGACCTTGCGCAGGAAGACGGCAACCACGGCGGTGGCGACCAGGGTGTAGGTTGCGAGGCCCAGGAGGGAGAGGACCCAATCGCCGATACGGTCCAGAATCTCCGGAGCGAAGCCGCTGCCCAGCATGACGCCGAGCACGGCGACCATGGCGGTGCGGAACACGATGGGCAGCGCGACCGGCAGGCCGCTCATGGCGGCCACGGTAGTGGCGCACATGGCGCCGATCATCCAGGCCAGCGGAATCTGCAGCAGGCTCGCCAGCCAGCCGCCGAGGGCGCCGATGACCAGCGCCAGGAGGATCTTGTGAATTGGCGGACGAGGGGCCTTGGGTTTCGCCATCAGCGGCTCATGGTTCCGCCGGCCGCGGTGTCGCGCCATCGGCCCCGCGGCCTAGACCCCCGGCTCATGTCAGCAGGCCGAGGGAGCAAAGATCGGTTTCCAGCTTTTCGGGCGAAGCGAAGCGCAGCGCCTGCCAGCCGGCATCGACGGCGGCCTGGGCGTTGTCCGCCCGGTCGTCGATGAAGAGGGTGCGCGCAGGCGGCAGAGCGAAACGCTCGATCAGCAGGTGGTAGATCCGCGGGTCCGGCTTCTTCATCCCCTCGGCCCCAGAGATCACAAGGCCCCTGAAGCGCTCGAAAAATCCGAAGCGCTGGCGTGCAAAGGGGAAGGTCTCGGCGGAGAAGTTGGAAAGCACGTAGAGGGGCAGGCCCTTGCCGTGCAGGCGCTCGAGAAGAGCCACGGTGCCGTGGAGGGCGTCCTTCATCATCTCAGGGAAGCGCGCGTAGTAGCACTCGATGAGATCGCGCTTGTCGGGATGCTCGGCGCAGAGTTCCGCGGTGATCTCGGCGATGGGCCGGCCGGCATCGGCCTGCTCGTTCCAGGCATGGGAGCAGACCTCGGTCAGGAAGCACTCCATCGCCGCTTCGTCGTCGAAGATCTTGCGGTAGAGGTGGCGCGGATCCCAGTCGATCAGCACGCCGCCGACATCGAAGACCACCGCCTCGACGGGCGCGCCGCGCTGCGGGTCAGGCATCGGCGGGCTCCCCCTGGCGCACGCGGGCTTCCAGGCGCTCCATGAAGCGTTCGCAGAGGGCGATCTGCTCCAGGGTGACGAACTCGTCGGGCTTGTGGGCCTGGTCGATGGAGCCCGGGCCGCAGACCACGGCAGGGATGCCGCCGGCGTCGAAGAGGCCGGCCTCCGTGCCGAAGGCTACCTTGCCGGTGGCGTTGCCGCCGGAGAGCGCCTTGGCAAGGTCGACGACCTCGGCATCCGGCGCCAGATTC
>JANQMC010000039.1 GCA_028280305.1 Pelagibius sp.
GCCACGGCGCCGGACCACCCGGCAGCCCTTCTCCCGCAGTTTCGCGGTCTTCAGAGAGTTAACGACCTTCATTGTCTTGTCCTTTTCCGCCGCGCCGCACGCGGATTGGGCGCGGAAAGCCGGGAAAATAGGGATCGCTTTGGCGGCTGTCAAGCGCAGGGGGCCCGGCTGCGGCGGGGGCGTCGGTTTCGCTTCCAGACGCACTGCGGCACGGCCCATCCGGCCGCAGGCTACCAGTCGGACAGCAGCTTCTCCGCGTTCTTCTTCAAGGCGTGGAAGCGGCAGAGCTTCAGCACCCCCGCCTCGATCGCCCGGGTCCGCCGGGTCCAGAGCTCGACCGCTTCGGAGATGGCATAGGAGGTCGGCGGGTCCAGCTCCCGCCCTTTCAGGCTGGAGAGGAAGTCCGACCAACTGGCGGTAATGATCTTGTAGACCTCGTCGGTGATGTCTTCCTTGATGCGCACGTCGAGCTGGGCTTCGGTGAGCGCCTCCTCATACTGCTTCTGGGTCCAGGGATGGGGAGGGATCGGTTCGCCCCGCATCCAGGCCTTGAGCTCTTTGGCGGGTGCGCCCTCGGCGACCACGTAGTCGGTAAACAGCAGTTGGCCGCGGTGCTTGATCATGTTGATGATCTCGATCAGCAGGCGTTTCTTGTCCTCCACCAGATAGAGCGCTTCCTTGGAGAAGACGCAGTCGATGGTGGACTCATGGAACTCGTAATGGTCCGCATCGAAGTAGTGGATCGGCGCGCGCTTGCCGAGCCCGGCCATGGTGGAGAGGTTCATGCCGGCATCGGCGACCTCACGGTCCGACTCCAGGCCCGTGATCCAGATGTCGAAGTGTTCGGAAATGGCCCTCGCCGGGCCGCCAAGGCCGGCACCGACATCGATCACCGTGAATGCCGGGTCGAGGGCGAAGGGCTTCACCAGTTTCAGGATGTAGGCGGGATCGCCAGGGCCGACCATGCCCTTGCCCCAGATCTCCTGCATGATCTCGATGCGTTTGGACGCCCATTCGGGGGAATCGTAGCGGACATTGTCCTGGGAGAGATCGCCCATCTCATAGGGCGTGCGCTGCTTCTCGCGAACCGTGAGTTCGTGGCCATCCCACCAGGCCTTGAGACGCATCCAGAAGGGAATGCGAACCTTGGGTGCTGCTCCTTCGGCCGTATCGGCGGATTGAGCCATGGGTTTCCTTCGCTCGGCTGGCGAGAAGCCGGAGATTGCGGGCAGCCCGGACTAGGGAAACCTGCCCTCATTAACCTCTGATAGCGGGAATTCCTTACATCACCCTTAAGTCCCAGCGAGGACCATGCTCCCAAAGCCCTGATTCACGGGGTTTTGAAGCCAAGGCGCAAGCCGCAGTTGCGGAGCCGGCCGGGCGAGTCGCCGCTGAGGATTCCGGAGCTGACAGGCGAATGTCGGAACCGGTCCGCCTACGCCAAGGCTTCGGCGGACACTCCTAACTCTACCAACTTCGCGCGGCTTACTGGCGTAAGCCACCCGAAGCTCGAAGAGCGTAGGGTGGTGGGCGTACCTGGGATTGAACCAGGGACCTCCTCGATGTCAACGA
>JANQMC010000049.1 GCA_028280305.1 Pelagibius sp.
TTCCGAGTTACCGGTGCCCTTGAACTCTTCGAAGATGACCTCGTCCATGCGGCTGCCGGTATCGATCAGCGCGGTGGCGATGATGGTCAGCGAGCCGCCCTCTTCGATGTTGCGCGCGGCGCCGAAGAAGCGCTTCGGGCGCTGCAGCGCATTGGCGTCGACACCGCCGGTCAGGACCTTGCCCGAACTCGGCACCACGGTGTTGTAGGCGCGTGCCAGGCGGGTGATGGAATCCAGCAGGATCACCACGTCCTTCTTGTGCTCGACCAGGCGCTTGGCCTTTTCGATCACCATCTCTGCAACCTGCACGTGGCGCTGGGCCGGCTCGTCGAAGGTGGAACTCACCACCTCGCCGACCACCGAGCGGTCCATGTCGGTCACTTCCTCCGGGCGCTCGTCGATCAGCAGCACGATCAGGAAGATCTCCGGATGATTGGCGGCGATCGACTTGGCGACGTTCTGCAGGATCATGGTCTTACCGGTGCGCGGCGGCGCGACGATCAGGGCGCGCTGGCCCTTGCCGATGGGCGCCGTCAGATCGATCACCCGGGGGGTCAGATCCTTGGTGGTCGGGTCCTCGACCTCCAGCTTCACCTTCTCGTCCGGATAAAGCGGCGTCAGGTTGTCGAAGTTGATGCGGTGGCGCGAATTCTCCGGCGGGTCGAAATTGATCTCGCTGACCTTAAGCAACGCGAAGTAGCGCTCGCCGTCCTTGGGGGAGCGGATCTGCCCTTCCACCGTGTCGCCGGTGCGCAGGCCGAAGCGGCGTACCTGGCTGGGGCTGACGTAGATGTCGTCCGGGCCTGCCAGATAGTTCGATTCCGGCGAGCGCAGGAAACCGAAGCCGTCCTGCAGGATCTCCAGAACACCGCGGCCGTAAATCGGCTGGTCGTTCTCGGCAAGGTGTTTCAGGATCGCGAACATCATGTCCTGCTTGCGCAGGGCGGAGGCGTTCTCGATTTCCAGTTCTTCGGCAAAAGCCAAAAGATCTGCCGGACTCTTGGCTTTCAGTTCTTGGAGGTTCATGGGCGGTTACGCCTGTGGTCGATCAAAGGGGAGGAGAGGGCTGTCTGACCTGGATCTGCGCCGCGACGCCGGCCGGTGCCGGGAGCGCAAAGGACATGGAAAAGGCCGCGGACGGAGGGAAGATTTCCCAAATGCAGCCTATACTTGGCTGGTTAATGAATTATGACTGACATATGGGATCAACACCGCCGGACGGCAAGGTGCATAGGAATTTCCGATGGTTACTTGAAGCCCCTTGCGAAGTCAAGCAAAGGCAACCGGCCCCCGGAAGTCTCAGAACGGCTTGACCACCGCCATGACGACAATCCCGATCATCAGCACCGCCGGCACTTCATTCATCACGCGATAGAAGCGCTCGCTGTGGCGGTTGGCATCCTCGGCAAAGGCGCGGCGCCAGCGGGCCGCGACCATATGCAGAACCGTGAGCACGATGAGCAGGATCAGCTTCACGTGGAACCAGCCCTCGCTCCAGGCATCGATGTTCGCCGCCAGGGCCAAACCGGCGGCCCAGGCAACCAGCATCGCCGGGTTCATGATGGCCCGCAGCAGGCGGCGCTCCATGACCTTGAAGGTCTCGGACTGTTTGGAACCGATCTCGGCGCTGCAGTGATAGACGAAAAGCCGCGGCAGATAGAGGAACCCCGCCATCCAGGCGATCACCGCCAGGATGTGCAGGCTTTTCACCCAGAGATAAGCGTCACCGAGAAAGCCGGCCATCGTGTCACCTGTTGAATTCTTTCGGGTTCCATCACATCGGGATAAACGGCAGAGGGATCAATTACCTCTCAGGTCATTGACCCCCACAATCAACCGGCAGTGTCCGGAGCCTGGGGACAACCGCTCCAGCGGGCCGGACAAAGCCGCCCGCCGCTCTCGGAACAGACCTTTCGGTCACTGTCCTTCACCCGGCGGATCTGCCCGGCCAAGCCGTCGATAAAGTCCGCATCGCAGGAAACCGTGGGCACCCGCAGATAGCGCGGCACCCCGGCCTTCTCCGCCAGTTCCCGATACTCGATATCCAGTTCGACCAGGGTTTCCGAATGCTCGGAGACAAAGGCGATGGGCACCACAATCACCGGTTTCCCCTCCCGCCCGGCGCGTTCGATCTCGGCATCCGTCGAGGGTCCGATCCATTCCAGCGGCCCGACCCGGCTCTGATAACAGACTTCCCAGTCGAGGTTGACCTCACCCATGGCCTTTACCACCGCGGCAACCGACTGTTCGACCTGCCACTGATAGGGATCGCCCTTTTCGACGATCTTTTTTGGCAGGCCATGGGCCGAGAACAGCACCCGGGGCGGCGGCTCCTGACCCAATTCACGCAGGGCCTGGCGCAGGCCGGTTGCGGTCGCCACGACGAAACCCGGTTCCTGGGGATAGCAACACAGCGTCCGGCTCGGCGCTTTCAACCCGGCGGCCTTGGCACATTTCTGCCATTCTTTCAGGGAAGAAGCGGAAGTCGTCGTTGAAAACTGCGGATAGAGCGGCACCAGCAGCACTTGGTCGGGACTATAGGCGGCCACTTTTTTCGCCGTCTGAGCCGCCCGCGGATGCCAGTAGCGCATGGCGATGAAAACCTGAAACTCGTCCGCCCCGTCATCATTGGAGCCATCATTGAGGGCTGCCTGCAGGGCCGTGGCCTGGGCCTCCGTATTCGGCAGCAGCGGCGATCCGCCGCCGAGTTCGCGGTAAATTTCCTGCGCCACCGGCGCGCGGCGGGAAGAGATGACCTTGGCCAGGAGCCAGCGCAGCGGCCCCGGCAGACCGATGATCGCCGGATCGTTGAAGAGATTGAACAGAAAGGGCTGCACCGCCGCGGGCCCGTCCGGGCCGCCGAGGTTGAAGACGACGACAGCGATCCGGCTCATCGTCTCAACCCGCCCTGCGCGCCGCAGCATCCCAACCGTGGATGCGGTCCATCATCCGGCTGACATTCTCTAGCGGTGTTTCCGGAACGATGCCGTGGCCGAGATTGAAGATAAAGGGACCCTGGCCGAGTTCGGTGAGGATGTGATCGACCGCACGGTCAAGCTGCTCTCCGCCAGCCACCAGCATGATGGGATCGAGATTGCCCTGAACCGCCACTTTGGACTGCAATTCCCGGGCGGCCCAACCCAGCGGCAAGGTGGTATCCAGGCCGAGCCCGGCAGCGCCGCTTTCCAGGGCGAAGTCGCGGTACAACAGGCCGGCGCCGCGGGGAAACAGGATCACCGGCACATCGGGCCGTTCTTTTTTCAGGCGCGCCGTCAGCGCCTTTACCGGCTCCAGGCACCAGCGGCGCAGCGCGGCTTCCGGCCAGATACCAGCCCAGGAATCGAAAATCTGCACCACCTCCACGCCGGCATCGATCTGGGCGATCAGGTAGTCGCCGGTCGCCTCGACCAAGAGATCAATAAGGCGCTGGAAGTCTTCTGCTGCGCCATAGGCCCATTTCTTGCCGGCGGCAAAGTCCTTGCTGCTGCCGCCTTCCAGCATGTAGCTGGCCACCGTCCAGGGCGCCCCGGCAAAGCCGATCAGCGTCACCTCCTGCGGCAGATCCTGCCGCAGACGGCGCACCGTTTCATAAACCGGTGCCAGGGCCTCGTGCAGACCGTCGCGCGACAGGCCCGCCAGATCGGCGGGCTTTTCAATGGCTTCCAGCCGCGGCCCGATCCCTTCCTCGAACCAGACCTTCTGGCCCAGGGCATGGGGCACCACCAGGATGTCGGAGAACAGGATCGAGGCGTCGAAGCCGTAGCGGCGGATCGGTTGCAGGGTAACTTCCACCGCCAGATCCGGCGTGAAGCAGAGATCCAGGAAACCGTCGGCCTCGGCCCGCACAGCCCGGTATTCCGGCAAGTAGCGGCCCGCCTGGCGCATCAGCCAGACCGGCGGACGCGGCAGGGTTTCGCCGGCAAGGGCGCGTAACAGAAGCTTATCGCTGGCTGGCTTCACGTTTTCTCTTTTCGCAACCGGTCATCACTGGACCGCAAGATGGCCTTTTCCGCAGGCTTGGCAAAGCCCCCTTCTTCTAAAAAATAATTAAATAGAGTTTCGGGTTTTTGTAGTTGGTCCCTGTGAATCCCGGGGATCAGCGTTTTGCCTGAATCTATCCAGAGAGTCATCCGCAGGGCCCTGAAAAAGGACCTTTCCTGTGGGCTTCTCCGCCCAAAAACCCTCTCCTGCCAAGGCCCCGGCTGGCTTGCGCTCCGCCTGCAAGCGGGGGATAACGGGGAAAATCTTCATCGGACGGGCTTTACCTCAGGGTTTGATCCAATGTGGGCTTTTGTCGTTCAAGATGAAAAGACTCGTCTGATGAAAGAAGGGACGGCCGTGATCGATTTTTTTCAGAATTCTGGCGACTCCGATTTGCCCCCGGTTTCCCCAAGGGCGGTACAGGTCATGCACAGAATCGGAGCCGTGCCTCCGATGTCTTATTGCCCGGCGAGAACGTTGCGGGAGACAGCCTGATATGGCCGCTCATCATCTCCATCTCGTTTCGGACTCGACAGGTGAAACCATCAACTCGGTCGCCCGGGCCTGCTTGGTCCAGTTCAGCGGCGTGGAGCCCATCGAGCATATCTGGAGCCTGGTGCGCACCCGCGGCATGATGAACAAGGTCGTCGGCCAGATCGAAGCCCATCCCGGCCCGGTGCTCTATACCCTGGTGAACGGCGAACTGCGGGACCAGCTCACCTCTTGCTGCATGCAGTTGGGCGTCCCCTGCATTGCCATCCTGGATCCTGTCATTCACACCATGGCCAACTATTTCGGTGTCGAAATGAAGGGGACGCCCGGCCTCCAGCATGTCCTCGACGCCGAGTACTTCGGGCGGATGGATGCCATGACCTTTGCCCTCACCCATGATGACGGCCAGCACTGCAGCGACATCGCCAAGGCCGACATCATTCTGGTCGGCGTGTCCCGCACCTCGAAGACCCCGACTTGCATGTACCTGGCCAACCGCGGCATCAAGGCGGCGAATATTCCCGTGGTGCCGGGCTGTCCCATCCCCGATGAACTGCTGGCCGCCGACGGGCCGCTGATCGTCGGCCTGACGAAGGACCCCGCGCGTCTGGTTCAGGTGCGCCAGAACCGCCTGCGCATGCTGACCGACGACCGCCAGGAGACCGACTATGTGAACCTTGATGCGGTGCGACAGGAGATCGCCCAGGCGCGCCGCTTCTGCGTCGAACACGGCTGGCCCTTGATCGATGTAACCCGCCGCTCGATCGAGGAAACCGCGGCGACCATCCTGAACTACTACGCCCGCCACATCGGCGCCGAGGTTTGAGGGTCATGTCCAACGCCACCGCGGTGCCCCAGGTCTCGGCACCCTTGATGGCGCCGGAAGCCCCGGTGCTGGTCCTCGCCTCCGCCTCCACTGCGCGCCGCAAGGTTCTGGCCGCAGCCGGCCTCCGCTTTGAAGCGGAGGCTGCCGCGGTGGACGAGACGGCGGTGAAGGAATCCCTGAAGGCCGAAGGCGCCACCGCCCTGCAGGCCGCCGAGACCCTGGCCGAACTGAAGGCGCAGCGGGTTGCCGTGAAGTATCCCGGCGCCTTGGTCATCGGCGCGGATCAGATCCTTTCCTGCAACGATGTCTGGTTCGACAAGCCGCCCGACGGCGATCATGCCGCGGCGCATCTGCGCGCCCTCAGCGGCAAGACCCACGAGCTCAACACTGCCGTCTGTGCGGTGCGCAACGGTGCCCGTGCCTGGCATCACAACGCCGTCGCCCGCCTTACCATGCGGGCCCTGTCCAACACCTTTATCGCTGCCTATCTGGAAGCGGCCGGTCCCGAGGTGCTGACCTCGGTCGGCGCCTATCAACTGGAAGGTCAGGGGGCACAGCTTTTCACTGCTGTCGAGGGTGATTTCTTCACCGTGCTGGGCCTGCCGCTGCTGCCGCTGCTGGACTTCCTGCGCGCCAACAAGGTGGTGCCGTCATGACGTCAAGCGGCATGTTGAGCGGTGCTGCCGCCCTCGCCGGGGTGATCGGCTGGCCCATCGCCCATTCGCGTTCCCCCCGCCTGCATGGGTTCTGGTTGCGGCAGCATGACATCGACGGCGCCTACCTGCCCCTGGCCATCGCGCCGGAGAAGCTGGAAAGCGCTGTTTTGGGTCTGCGCGATGCTGGCTTCCGTGGTCTCAACGTCACCATTCCCCACAAGGAAACGGTGATGGCGCTCTGCGACCGGGTGGACGAAACCGCGCAGCGCATCGGCGCCGTGAACACCCTTGTCTTTGAGGGCGAGACGATCCTTGGCTCCAACAGCGATGCCTTCGGCTTCATCGAAAACCTAAAGGCGGGGGCGGTCGGTCACGATCTGACGGCGGCGCCGGGCCTGCTGCTGGGGGCCGGCGGCGCGGCGCGGGCGGTGGCCGTTGCCCTCCTGGATGCGGGCCTGCCCGAACTCCTCATCTGTAACCGCAGTCCGGAACGCGCCGAGGCCTTGGCAGCGACGCTCGGCACCCGGGTAAAGGGCCTGCCCTGGTCGGCGCGTGCGGAGGCTTTGAGCGATCTGGGTCTTCTGGTCAACAGCACCTCCCTGGGTATGAGCGGCCATCCGCCGCTGGACCTTCCGCTGGACCGTCTCCCGGCAAGCGCCCTGGTGACAGATCTCGTTTATACGCCGCTGGAAACACCGCTGCTGGCTGCCGCGAAGACGCGGGGCTGTCGGGTGGTTGACGGCCTGGGGATGCTGCTGCATCAGGCAAGGCCGGGCTTTCGTGCCTGGTTCGGCGTCGATCCGGAGGTCACGCCGGAGCTGCGGGCCTTCGTTCTCGGCGAAACGGCCTGATCGCGATGCTGGTTCTGGGCCTCACCGGTTCCATCGGCATGGGCAAGTCGACGGCGGTGGCCATGCTGCGGCGTCTCGGTCTGCCGGTGCACGATGCCGACGCCGCCGTCCACCGGCTGATGGCCAGGGGCGGGGCCGCCGTCGCGGCGGTGGATCAGGCCTTTCCGGGCGTCGTCGTTGAAGGTGCCGTCGACCGCGGCCGCCTCGGCGCCAAGGTGCTGGGCGACCCCGCGGCCCTGCGGCGCCTGGAGGCGATTCTCCATCCCCTGGCCCGCGCCTCGGCCCGCGCTTTTCTCGCCAAACAGGCGAGACTGCGCCGGCCTCTTGCTGTTCTCGATATTCCTCTGCTGTTCGAAACCGGCGGCGAAAAAATCTGCGATGCCGTCGTCGTGGTCTCGGCACCGGCGGCGACGCAGCATGCCCGGGTCATGGCCCGGCCGGGGATGACCGAAAAGCGCTTCCAGGCCATTCTCGCCCAGCAAATGCCTGATGCCGAAAAGCGCCGCCGTGCCGACTTTGTCGTTCAGTCCGGTCTCGACAAGGCCCATGCCTTGCAACAGCTTCGCACCATCGTCACAGTAATGAAGGCGCGCGCAGCGCGTGGCGGTCCGCCCTTGCATAAGCTTTTTGGGAGATATTCCTGATGCGTGAGATCGTTCTCGATACCGAGACCACCGGCCTGGATCCGGCTGCCGGTCACCGCATCGTCGAGATCGCCGGGCTGGAGCTGCTGCACCATGTGCCGACCGGCCGCACCTTCCGCGAATACATCAACCCCGAGCGCGACATGCCGGAAGAGGCGGAGAAGATTCACGGGCTGAGCGCTTCCTTCCTTGCCGACAAGCCGCTTTTCGCCGCTGTCGCCCAGCCCTTTCTGGACTTCATCGGCGACGCCAAGCTGGTGATCCACAACGCCCAGTTCGACATGAAGTTCCTGAACGCCGAACTGAAAGCCGTCGACCTGCCGACGCTGCCCAGCGACCGCGCGATCGACACTGTGGCCATGGCGCGCAAACGCTTTCCCGGGGCCCAGGTGAACCTGGATGCGCTCTGCCGGCGTTTCGAAATCGACAACTCCGCGCGCACCTTTCATGGCGCGCTGCTCGACTGCGAACTTCTGGCCGAGGTCTATCTTGAGCTTTCCGGCGGGCGCCAGCCGGGCCTGACGCTGGAGCGCCAGCAACAGCGCAGCGCCGTTGCCGCCCCGCTGGCCCGGTCGGCCCGTCCGCCGCGGCCGCACCGCGCGTCGGAGGCTGAAAAGGCCGCCCATGAGAAAATGCTGGAAAAGCTGACGGACCCGATCTGGCGCCAGTAAGGCTGTCGGGTTCTAAAAAAGCCTAGGCCTGGCCGTTGGCCTGGGCGCCCTCTTTCTCTGCTGCCGCCTCACCGGAGTCTTCGCTTCCGGCTGCGTCACCGCCGCCTTCACTGGCGCCCTCTCCGGCCCCCTCGCTCGCAGCCGCCATCTTGCGGCTCATATACATCTGGCCGAAATCGATGGGATTCATGATCAGCGGCGGGAAGCCGCCGTCGCGGGTGTCGTCGGCCAGAATGGCGCGGGCGAAGGGGAACAGAAAACGCGGCACCTCGATCATCAGCATCTGTTCGCGCACGTTTTCTTCCAGATTGTCGGCCAGGGTGACCACGGCGGCATAGTCCAGCTCGGCCAGAAAGGCCGTGGTCTCGCCGATCATGGCCGACGCCCGCAGACCCAGGGTCACTTCATAGAGGCCGCCCTGCAGATGCGCCGGCGTCACCTCGACGTTGACGTTCAGCTGCGGGCTTTCCTTGCGCATGGTGCCGTAGATGCCGGGCGAATTGGGATTCTCGAAGGAATGATCCTTCACGTACTGGCTGTTGATGGTCAGCGGTGCCTGCGCGGCTTCTTCGGCCATGAATGCCTCCTGTGATTTGTCGGCGGTTGGCTATCACGGATAAGGACGGCTTACAACAAAGCCGGGGCGATCAGGGCCAATCCGCCTTAGTAGGCGGGCGAAACCGCGTCCTCATGCGGATCGAAGCGCAGGGCGACGCCGTTGCCCACCGCTTCGCCGGTCAGCCCGCGGATGAAGCCCCAGTGGCTGACGATCAGCAGGCCGTCCCAGTCGCCCTGATCCACCATGCTGCGCTTGAAGTCCGCGCAGCGCAGCGCCAGGGCGTCCTCGGTCTCCTCTTCCTCCGGCCACCAGCGCTCCGGCAGGTCGCCGAAGCCGTAATCGGGCCAGCGCTTGGTGAGATCGCTGCGGTGGCTGCCGATATCGCAGGTGAAAAAGTAGCGTTCCCGCACCCGCGGATCGATGGCGACCGGCAGGCCCAGGTGCCCGGCGATGAACTCGGCTGTATGCAGGGTGCGCCAATAAGGGCTGGCGATGATCCGCCGGATGCCCTGCTCGGCCAGGCTTTCCGCCGCTGCCCGGGCCTGGCGCTCGCCCTCTTCGGTCAGGCCGGGATCGACGATGCCAGGGTCAACGCGGGTCTTGGCGAAGTGAACGTTGAAGTGGGACTGGCCGTGGCGGACGAGGATCACGGCTCCAGCCTCCGCGGCCCGCCCCGGCTTTGGCCCGGATTTCCGCCTGGGCTTTTGGGCCCGTCCTGATCCGGATCCGTCACCTCTTCGAACTCGCCCTCGATGGTGCCGCCGCGATTTCCCTCATTTCCGCTCCCGGGGTTTCTGCCGCCTGGGCCCCTGCCGCCAGCGCCTTTACCCCAGGTGTTGGGATTGACTTCCTCGCCATCGACGAAAACCCGGGTGCGGCCCTGGGCGCTGCGTTGGGCCAGGCGGTGGCCGATAAAGCGCCGCAGAAGCTCGCGAAACGGCGGGATAAACAGCAAAAGACCCAGAACATCGGTGACGAAACCGGGCACCAGCAGCAGGGCCCCGGCGAAGACGAGGCAGATACCCTCGAACATTTCGCGCGCCGGAAGCTGGCCCTGGTCCATCTGGGTGCGGGCCCGCATCAGCGTGGCCAAGCCCTGCGCCCGCAGCAGCAGGCTGCCCGCCAGGGCGGTCGCGACCGTGGCCGCGATGGTCGGCCAGACGCCCAGGGCGCCGCCGACTTCGATGAAAACGACGATTTCCAGCAGCGGCAGCCCAATAAAGACAGCCAACAGGATTAGGGCCATACTTGCTCTTTCTTCACCAGTTGCCTACATAATGCCCATAAACCAAGCGGTGAGGCCAGCCGCGGCAGGTCTTCCAGAAAGCGCGCCCAGATCAACGCCGTATCCCACAGATTGCGAAACAGATGAGCGACGACAGCCTGTTAGAAATAGTAATCCTTGCTGCCGTCGCAGCATTTTTTGTCTTCAAGCTGCGATCGGTGCTCGGCAAGCGCACCGGGCATGAGAAGCCCGATTTCGATCCCTTCAAGGCGCGCAAGCCGGAATCCGAGGGCGAGGACGACAAGGTCGTGCATCTGCCGGAGCGCGGAAAAGGGCCGAAAATCTCGCAGGAAGATATCCTGGACCATCAGGAAGCCGAAAAGCGCGGGGCCGAACAGGTTGCCGAAGAAGTTCAGGGGGCGGTCGACGACGGCCCGCTCGGTGCCGGGGTCACCCAGATCCGCCTCGCCGACCGCGATTTCGATCCGGCCCAGTTCGTCGGCGGGGCTCGCGGCGCTTTCGAGATGATCGTTGCCGCTTTTGCCGAGGGCGATGCCAAAACCCTGCGCCCGCTGCTTGCCAACGACGTTTTCAACGACTTCTCCGGCGCCATCAAGGACCGTGAGAGCCGCAACGAAAGCCTGGAGACCACGCTGATCGGCATCACCTCGGCCGAGATGATCGAGGCGGAGATGCAGCAGAAAACCGCCTTCGTGACGGTGAAGTTCGTCTCCGAGCAGGTGAACGTGACCCGCGATTCGGAGGGGCGGATCGTCGACGGCGATCCCAACGAGGTGACCAAGATCACCGACATCTGGACCTTTGCCCGCAACACCCGCAGCCGCGATCCCAACTGGGCCCTGGTTGCGACCCGCAGCCCCAACTGAGCGGCCGCGCGGGGGTGGCAGCACAGATCGGCGCCGGAAAGCGGCACCGCCGCCTTGTTTCCATTGGATTTTCCGCCGTTCTGTTGGCATTTTTGGCCGCCTGCAACGGCGAGGCGCCGCCTGAGGAAGCCGCGGAGCCAGCACCGCCGGCCACGGTCGCCGTCCCAACCCCAACCCCAACCCCAACCCCTGCTCCTGCGACAGAACCGAGCCTGCTGCTGACGCCGGTCAGTTTCGCCGATCTGCCGGGCTGGACGGCCGATCCGGTCGCCGAAGCCCTGCCGGCGCTGTTGAAGTCCTGCGCCCGCCTGACCCGCCAGCCAGGCGAGCGTGCCGTGGGCCCGGAGGGTCTGGCCGGTCAGGTGGCCGACTGGACGGCCCCCTGCGCGGCCCTGGCGGCGGTCGATGGCGAAGATGACGCCGGGCTGCGCAGCCTGCTGGAAGAAAGTTTTCAACCCTTTGCGGTTTCCGATGCCGGAGAGACCGAAGGCCTTTTCACCGGTTACTACGAAGCCGAACTGAAAGGCACCCGCGATCCCGCCGCGCCCGGCGCGACGCCGCTGTACCGGGTGCCTCAGGACCTGGTGACCGTCGATCTGGGAAGCTTTCGCGCCGACCTCAGGGGCGAGCGCCTGGTCGGTCAGGTCCGCGACGGCCGCCTGGTGCCCTACCTTACGCGCAAGGAAATCGACGCCGGGGCGCTGAACGGTCAGGGTGCGGAGCTGCTCTGGGCCGCCGATCCGGTGGATGTCTTCTTCCTCCACGTTCAGGGCTCGGGCCGGGTCGTCTATCCCGACGGCAGCACAAAGCGGGTCGGCTTCGCCGGCTCCAACGGCCATCGCTTTTATGCCATCGGCCGCGCGTTGATCGACGAGGGTATCATCTCGCGCAAGGACTCTTCCATGCAGTCGATCCGCGACTGGCTGCGCGCGAACCCGGAACGGGCTCAGGAAATCATGCAGCGCAACGCGCGCTACATCTTCTTTCGGGAGATCACCGGCGAGGGGCCGATCGGCGCCCAGGGCGTAGCCCTCACCCCCGGCCGCAGCCTCGCCGTGGATTCCAAGCTGCTGCCGCTGGGCGTGCCGCTTTATCTCGACACCACCTGGCCGGCGACGGACAAGCCGCTGCGCCGCCTGATGGTGGCCCAGGATGTCGGCAGCGCCATCAAGGGCGCCGTGCGCGGCGACTTCTTCTGGGGTTCCGGCGAACCCGCGCTGGCCGAGGCCGGGCGGATGAAACAGAAGGGCGTCTACTACCTGTTGCTCCCCAAGGCCGTCGCCGAACGCCGCCAGCGCGCGAGCTGAGTTTCTTCCGTTCCCGCCTCATTTCCGCAGACCCGCTTGCTTTTCCCAAGTGGTAATACCATTATCGCTGCCAAAGTAATGAACCAACGATAAGCACCGGGAGAGGAAGACCGAACATGGCTGAGGTATCGCCCCGCGTCGGGCTTTTCGTAACCTGCCTGGTGGACCTGATGCGGCCCTCGGTGGGCTTCGCGGCGGTGAAGCTGCTGGAACAGGCGGGCTGTTCGGTCGACGTGCCGCGGGCCCAGACCTGTTGCGGCCAGCCGGCCTACAACTCCGGCGACCGCGCCGACACCAAAGCCATCGCCGAGCAGGTGATCGCCGCATTCGAAGGCTTCGACTACGTGGTGGCGCCCTCCGGGTCCTGCGCCGCGATGATCAAGAAACACTATCCGGAGCTTTTCGCCGACGACCCGCCGCTGCGCGCCAAGGCCGAAGACCTTTCGGCGCGTACCTTCGAGCTGGTCTCCTTCCTCACCGATATCCTGAAGGTGGAGGCGGTGGAGTCCTCCTTTTCCGGCGCCGTCACCTATCATGATTCCTGTTCGGGCCTGCGCGAACTCGGGGTCGAGGCGCAGCCGCGCAAGCTGCTGAACAACCTGCCCGGCGTCGAGATCCGCGAGATGGAGGAGTCCAACGTCTGCTGCGGCTTCGGCGGCACCTTCTGCGTGAAGTACCCGGATATCTCCAACAAGATGGTGAGCAACAAGGCCGGCTTCATTGCCGCCAGCGGTGCCGGCACTCTGCTGGCCGGGGATCTCGGCTGCCTGATGAACATGGCCGGCAAGCTGCAGCGCCAGGGCGCCGGCGTGCGCGTGCGCCACGTGGCCGAGGTGCTGGCCGACATGGCCGATGAGCCGGCCATCGGTGAGGCGGCTGATGAAGAAAGCATCGTTGAACAAAGCAGGGCCTCGTGATGCAGAGCACTTCCCCCGCCTTCAAGGAAAACGCCCGCTCGGCCCTGGCCGACCAGCAACTGCAGAAAGCGCTGCAGAATGTGAAGTCCGGCTTCATCGGCAAGCGCGCCAAGGCCCGCGCCCGCCTGCCCGAGTTCGACGACCTGCGCGACGCCGCCCGCGACATCAAGAACCACACCCTGGCCAATCTCGATTTCTATCTCGAACGCTACGAGGAAAAGGTCCAGGCCAGCGGCGGCACGGTGCACTGGGCGGTGACGGCGGAGGACGCCCGGGCGGCGATCCTGCAGATCTGCCGCGATGCCGAGGCCAAGGTGGTGACCAAGGGCAAGTCGATGATCTCCGAGGAGATCGCCCTCAACGCCCATCTGGAAGAGGCCGGTCTGGATGTGGTGGAGACCGATCTCGGCGAATACATCATCCAGCTGCGCAAAGAAGCGCCGAGCCACATCATCGCCCCGGCGGTGCACCTGACCAAGGACCAGGTCGAGGCTGATTTCCGCCATCACCACACGGACCTGCCCGACGAGCGGCCGCTTTCCGAGCCGACCCAACTGGTCGCCGAGGCGCGCCAGATGCTGCGCCAGCGCTATCTCGACGCCGACGTCGGCATCACCGGCGCCAACTTCCTTGTGGCCGAGACCGGCACCTCGATCATCGTCACCAACGAGGGCAACGGCGACCTCACCCAGACTCTTCCCAAAGTCCACATCGTCATCGCCAGCCTGGAAAAGGTGGTGCCCAATCTTGAAGACGCGACCACCATCCTGCGCGTTCTGGCGCGCTCGGCGACCGGTCAGGAATTCTCCGCCTATACGACCTTCTCAACCGGGCCGCGGCGCCCCGAAGACCCGGACGGGCCGGAGCAGTATCACGTCATCCTGCTGGACAACGGGCGCAGCCAGATGCTCGGCAGCGAGTTCGAGGAGATGCTGCGCTGTATCCGCTGCGGCGCCTGCATGAACCACTGTCCGGTCTATCACGCGGTCGGCGGCCATGCTTACGGCTGGGTCTATCCCGGGCCGATGGGGGCGGTGCTGACGCCCAGCCTGATCGGTGTCGACGAGGGCGGGCAGTTGCCGAACGCCTCGACCTTCTGCGGGCGCTGCGAGGCGGTCTGCCCGATGCGCATTCCCCTGCCCAAGATGATGCGCCACTGGCGCGAGCGGGAGTTCGAGCGCCACCTGAGCCCCAAGGCGGTGCGTTTCGGTCTCGGCCTCTGGGCCTTTTTCGCCCGGCGCCCGGCGCTCTATCACCGCATTCTCGGCCTGAAGATGCGCGCCCTGGCCAGGCTCGGCCGGGCGCGGGGCCGCTTCGATGCCCTGCCCTTCGCCGGTGGCTGGACCAAGTACCGCGACTTCCCCGCGCCCCAGGGCAAAACCTTTCAGCAGCTCTGGGCTGAACGGCAGGGGGCCGAAAAGCAAAACGGCGGACCGGGCCGATGAGCGAGGCGCGCAAGCATATCCTGGGCGCGGTCCGCCGTTCCCTGAAGCGCGAGCAGCCGACGGCGGAGGAGCGCCGCCACTTGGAAGCCCGCCTCGCCGATCCCCAGGCCGGCCTGATCCCGGCGCGCGGCCGGCGGCCCCACGGCGAACAGCTCGACCTGATGGAAGAAATGCTCGTCGAGCTTTCCGCCACGGTTGCGCGCCTGCCCGGCGAGGAGGCCGTGCCCCAGGCTGTGTCCGACTATCTGAAGGGCGAGAACCTGCCGCCGAAGCTGCGTCTCGCGCCGCGCGACGACCTGCGCGGCTTGCCCTGGGACAGCCAGCCCTTGCTGGAGGTGGCCGAGGGCATTGCCGAAGAACCGGACAGCACCTCCCTCACCGGCGCCTTCGCCGGCATCGCCGAGACCGGCACCTTGATGATGGCCTCCGGCCCCGAAGCGCCGATCACCCTGAACTTCCTGCCGGAAAACCACATCGTGGTGTTGCGCGCCTCCCAGGTGGTCGGCGCCTATGAGGAGGCCTGGACGCAGTTGCGCCGCCGTTTCGGCGCGGGCGTCCTGCCGCGGGCGGTGAACATGATCACCGGCCCTTCGCGCACCGGCGACATCGAACAGACCATACAGCTTGGCGCCCATGGGCCGCGCCGCCTGCATGTGCTGCTGATCGAGGACGGGCCCGGGGCCGCCGCCGATGAAACGCAAACACCGGCGGCCGGAAACGGGCAGGCGGATTGAGCCGTCATGGCCGGCAAGCGCAAAGGCCCGCCGAACGGCACGCGTAAAGCCGGATCGGCTGCGTCGGACATCAGCGGCGAGGACCGCCATCTCTGGGACCATGTCCGCCGCCAGGCCGACCCGCTGCTGGGCCGCGACCGGCTGAGATCGAAGGTCGACGATCTGCGCGAGGAAGCCGCCCGCCAGGCACCGGTCCCGCAGCCCGCCAAGCCGGCCCCCAAGGCGATCTCCACCCGGCAGGCGCGTCCGGCGACCAAGCCCGTTGCGCCGCGGCGCGAGCCTTCGCCCCTGCAGCACGGCAGCCGCGGTGACGGCCTGGACCGCCGCAAGGCCGAACGCCTGAAGCGCGGCAAACTGCCCATCGAGGCGACCCTGGATCTGCACGGCCTGCGCCAGGCCGAGGCCCACCGCCGCCTCGGCCAGTTTCTCGCCCAGTGCCAGGATGCCGGCAAGCGCTGCGTCGTGGTGGTGACCGGCAAGGGGCTCCACAAGGAAGAGGGCGGCGTGTTGCGTGCCGCCGTGCCGCGCTGGCTGAACGAGCCCGGCAACCGCGAGCGGGTGCTCTCCTTCGATTATACCCAGCCCAGACACGGCGGCACCGGCGCCCTCTACATCCTGCTGCGCCGCCGCCGCTGAGCAGATGATGGATTAGCTGTCTGCATCTTTGTCGAATGGCTTGAGAAGGCCAGCTCGCAATAGATCATCGATTCCCCGCTGAATCAGATAAGCGCCAACTTCAGCATCGCTATTCCCGTAACTGCCTAATTTTATGAGTTGCTTAAGATAGCCGGCGGTCTGCAATGAGATCGTCGGGTGGACTTTAGTGGTCTCGTTCTGGCTCTTTGGGCGGCCCATGACAGAACGCTAGCATGCTGAAATGAATTTTTAGATTCTAATTAGTAACTAACTAGACCTTGACCTCTTGTGGATTTATCCACAATATATAGCTACAAGGAAAGAAAGGCGGCTCCGAAGGAACCGCCTTGGAAGTGAGACCCGGGCCAGAATCGAACTGGCGTCTCAGAGATTGCGAAGCCCTGCGCCTAACCACTCGGCCACCGGGTCTAAGGACGCCCCGCCATTGTGCGGGGCGTTTCCATCTGTCTAGCAGGGATTTTGGACCAAAGGCCGATCAGGCACAAGACCTAGAATCGGGCAAACCTATCCTGTTGTTAAATATAGATTTTGATTTCTATATCTTGTGTTTCTGTTTTTGTTCCATCCTCGCCACACTCTTTTTTTATACTTCAACCCCGGCCTTCACCGTACGCTCGATGATTGCTGGCTTAGGTCTTGTAGGGGCTAAGCAGCCAATTCCGCTTGGCCGGGCCTGGGCCAGCCGCAGGAATCGCCTTGCCGGCGGAAAGCCGCTAAACTTCGATCCGGTTATCAGAGTAAAAGGCGGGGAACGCGCGTGCTCCAGACAGAGGGACCCTGGCGCCGTTTGATCCTGCCCCCGGGGCGGTCATGACCCCCTTCGGGGAGAAGCTGCGCGCCATCCGCAGCGCCCGCAAGCTGGCGCTGAAGGACATGGCGGCGGGCTTGCAGGTCTCTCCGGCCTATCTCTCGGCCATGGAGCACGGCCGCCGCGGCAAGCCGAGCCGGCGTTTCGTGCACCGGGTCTGCCAGTACCTCGGCATCATCTGGGACGAGGCGGAGGAGTTGCAGAACCTCGCCGATCTCTCTCACCCCCGCGTCACCGTCGACACTGCCGGGCTCGACCCCAAGGCGACCCTGGCGGCCAACCTGCTGGCGGAAAACATCGCCGCGATGGACGCGGCGGCCCTCGACCGGCTGCTGGCGCTGGTCGACCCGAAAGCCCCAGAAAAAGCCGTCACGGAAGAAACCGTCCCGGACGAGGAAGAAGGCGAGACCGGACCACAGACGTGACCCAGGATCCCCATCACTCTCCGGCCCAGATCATCGCCGAGCTACCCCTGCGCGGGCTCTACGACTACTGGGCCGGCAAGCGCGGCGACCGCCGCTGGCCCAGCCGTGACGACATCCTGCCGTCGGAAATCCCGGCCCTGCTGCCCTACATCGTGCTGGCCGATGTGCTGGCGGGCGACGCGTCGGAAGAGGGCGCGCAGTTCCGCCTGCGCCTGGTGGGCACGGACGTCGCTTTCGGTGTCGATCCGACCGGCCTCCTGCTGCACGAAGCGGTACCGGCGGGGGCCTACGGCGATCACATCACCGCCCTGTTCCGCCGCGGCGCCGCCGGGCCCGGTGCGCTCTACAGCCGCACCCGCTATGACTATGCGGATGTGACCGGTCCGCGCAGCATTGCGCGGCTGTTCATGCCGCTCTCCGGCGACGGCGAGACCATCGACAAGCTGATGGCCGGCCAGATGCGCGACCGCCAGATCCCCGCCGACCTCTCCGCCTGGCAGGCCAATCCCCCGGCCATTGCCGAGGATGTGGAACTGCGGCTGCCTTGAAAAGCCTTTGCCCGGTGGGTGTCCCAGCCACTTTCCTGTCACCCTTGGGCTTGTCCCCCGATCGGATCTGTATGGGGGTCCATTGCGCCGCCGCCGAGGCTTTTGCTAGAGCAGATCCGGGCTTGATGGAATCGCATTAGCGATCCATCCAACCCGATGAATCTGCTCTAACTGTTTGATGGCGATCGGATTCACATGTTTTGGCGCAACCACGAAGTGGTTCCGTCAAAACATGATCCGATCTAGGGGCGTTCGGGCTCGGCCCGACCATGGATGCTCGGGACAAGCCCGAGCATGACCATCACTTATTCTGCGCCACCTGAAGTCTCTAGAGAATGAACTTCGAGAGGTCGGCGTTCTTCGACAGTTCGCCGACGCGCTGCTGCACAAGCTCCGCGTCGATGGTGACGGTCTCGCCGCCGCGGTCGGTGGCGGTGAAGGAGATTTCTTCCAGCAGCTTTTCCAAGACCGTGTGCAGCCGCCGGGCGCCGATGTTTTCCACCGAAGAATTGATCTCGGCGGAGAGGTCGGCCAGGGCGTCGATGGACTCCTCGGTGAAATCCAGGGTCACGTCCTCGGTATCCATCAGCGCCTTGTACTGACGGATCAGGCTGTTCTCCGGCTCCGTCAGGATACGCTTGAAGTCGTCGCGGGTGAGCGCGTCCAGCTCAACGCGGATCGGCAGACGGCCCTGCAGCTCGGCCAGCATGTCCGAGGGCTTGGCCATGTGAAAAGCGCCGGAGGCGACGAAGAGCACATGGTCGGTGCGCACCGTGCCGTGCTTGGTGGCGACCGTGGTGCCCTCGATCAGCGGCAGCAGGTCGCGCTGCACGCCTTCGCGGGAGACGTCGGCCCCGGCGCGGTCGGAGCGGGCGGTAATCTTGTCGATCTCGTCCAGGAAGACGATGCCGTTCTGCTCCACCGCGGCGATGGCGCTGGAAACGACGGTTTCCTCGTCAAGCAGCTTGTCGCCCTCTTCGGCCACCAGAACCTCGTAGGATTCCGCAACCTTCATGCGGCGCTGCTTGCTGCGCCCGCCCATCGCCTTGCCGAAGATGTCGCCGAGGTTCAGCATCCCCATGGAGGCGCCGGGCATGCCGGGAATCTCCATGGTCGGCAACTGCATGCCGGCGCTGTCCTGTACCTCGATCTCGATCTCGCGGTCGTCCAGTTCGCCCTGGCGCAGCATGCGGCGGAACTTCTGGCGCGTGTCGGCGCTGGAGCCGGCGCCGACCAGGGCGTCCAGCACCCGCTCCTCGGCGTTCAGCTCGGCCTGGGCCTTGACCTCCAGGCGCAGACGCTCGCGGGTCATGTGGATCGCCACTTCCACCAGGTCGCGGATGATTTGTTCGACATCGCGACCGACGTAGCCGACCTCGGTGAACTTGGTGGCCTCGACCTTCAGGAAGGGGGCCTGGGCGAGCTTGGCCAGGCGGCGGGCGATCTCGGTCTTGCCGACACCGGTCGGCCCGATCATCAGGATGTTCTTGGGCAGAACCTCCTCGCGCAGCTCTTCGGGCAGCTGCTGGCGGCGCCAGCGGTTGCGCAGGGCGATGGCGACGGCGCGCTTGGCATCGTTCTGGCCGACGATGAAACGGTCGAGTTCCGAGACGATTTCCCGGGGGGTAAAAAAAGCAGAGTTACTGTCGGTCATGGAATTTCCTGCGCTCACTCGGCGCTTTTGCTTGGGCTTTTGCCCGGGCTCTTGGGTGCGCGGTTGGGCAGGCTTTCGATAATGATGTTGTCGTTGGTGTAGATGCAGATGTCGGCGGCGATGCCCATGGCCTTGCTGGCGATGGTCTCGGCCTCCAGGCCGTCGATGTCGTAGAGCGCGCGGGCGGCGGAGAGGGCGAAGGAGCCGCCGGAGCCGATGCCGATCAGGCCGTCTTCGGGCTCCAGCACGTCGCCGGTGCCGGTCAGCACCAGGGAGGTGCTGGCATCGGCCACCGCCATCATTGCTTCCAGGCGGCGCAGGTAGCGGTCGGTGCGCCAGTCCTTGGCCAGTTCGACGCAGGCCCGGGTGAGCTGGCCGGGATAGGTCTCCAGCTTGGCTTCCAGACGCTCGAAGAGGGTGAAGGCATCGGCCGTCGCCCCGGCGAAGCCGGCGATCACGTCATCTTTGCCCAGGCGGCGCACCTTGCGGGCATTGGATTTCATCACCGTGTTGCCGAAGCTGACCTGGCCGTCGCCGGCGACCACCACCTTGTCGCCCTTGCGGACGGACAGGATCGTGGTCCCGTGCCAGATCGGGGATTGATTTGCTGTGGGTTGATTGTCGGGCATGGACTGTCAAATGGGCGAAAGCGCTCTCCGGGTCAAGCCGGATTTCGGCGCTCTCTTCACCCGGCGGCGGCGAATCAAGGGTTCTGGCATAACCCGGACCTTCCTGATACAAGGGCGCCTTCGTTCCGGAAATGAACACCAAGGGGCCCTGCGGCAGCGGGGTGAAACGATATGCGCCGGGCAACAGTCGAGCGAAGCACAGCGGAAACCAGGATCAGCGCCACGGTGAACCTGGATGGCAACGGGGTCTATGAGGTCTCCACCGGGATCGGCTTCCTGGACCATATGCTGGAACAGCTGTCGCGCCACAGCCTCATCGACATCACCCTCACGGCCGAGGGCGACCTGCATATCGACGGCCACCACACGACCGAGGACAGCGGCATCGTGCTGGGACAGGCGGTTTCCCAGGCTTTGGGGGAGCGCAAAGGCATCTGGCGCTACGGATCGGCATTAATTCCCATGGACGAGACCCTCAGCCGGGTGGCGCTCGACGCCTCCAACCGACCCTATCTCATCTGGAAGGTGGACTTCGACCGCGACAAGCTGGGCACCATGGACACCGAGCTGTTCAAGGAATGGTTCCAGGCCTTTGCCCAGAACGCGGGGCTCACCCTGCACGTCGAGAACCTCTACGGCACCAACAACCACCATATCGTCGAGTCCTGCTTCAAGGCCCTGGCGCGGGCCCTGCGCGAGGCGATCCAGATCGATCCGCGCAAGGCCGACGCCGTTCCCTCGACCAAGGGAAGCCTCTAACCGGCCGCCGTAACGGATTGCCGCCTGGCCGCATCAGGGCCCGGCGTACTTGGGGAGCACAATGACCGTCGCGATCATCGACTATGGCTCGGGCAACCTGCGCTCGGCCGCCAAGTCCCTGGAACGCGCCGCCAAAGAGGCCGGCGGCGGTCCGGTGCGGGTGACCGACGATCCCGCCGTGGTGCGCGATGCCGACCGGGTGGTGCTGCCCGGTGTCGGGGCCTTCGGCGACTGCCGGGCCGGGCTTCACGCCCTGCCGGGCATGGTCGAGGCGCTGATCGACTTCGTCGAGACCCGCCAGCGGCCCTTTCTCGGCATCTGCGTGGGGATGCAGCTGATGGCCAGCCGCGGCCTGGAACACGGCAGCCACGCCGGGTTCGGCTGGATTCCCGGCGATGTGGTGGCGCTGGAGCCCGGCGCCGACAGCGGATCCGGCGCGCTTAAGGTGCCTCACATGGGCTGGAACCTGTTGCGGATGGAGGCGGTTGACCATCCTGTGCTGGCGGAGTTGCCGCAGCCTTCCTATGTCTATTTCGTCCATAGTTTTCATCTGCGTCCGGCCGACCCGGCGCACCTGCTCGCCAGCGTCGACTACGGCGAGCGGGTGACGGCGATCGTTGGGCGCGACAATCTTATTGGAACCCAGTTTCATCCGGAGAAAAGCCAGGCGGCGGGTCTTCGGTTTCTGGGAAATTTCTTGAGGTGGTGTCCATGACGGTCAGCGACGGCAAGGTAACGATTTCCATGGACCGGCTGACCGGTTTTCACGGGCCCGATCTGCACGATCTCTGCGACGCCGCCGAGGCGGCGATCCGCGATGGCGGCGGCTTCGGCTGGCTGAGCCCGCCGCCGCGCCAGACCATGGAAACCTACTGGCAGGGCGTGCTTCTGGTGCCGGAGCGCGAGCTCTTCGTCGGCCGCCTGGACAACACCATCGCCGGTTCCGCCCAGCTCGTGCGTCCGCCGCGCAACAACGAGGCGCAGAGCCTGACCGGCCAGCTCACCACCTTTTTCGTCGCCCCCTGGGCGCGCGGCCACGGTCTCGCCGCCGGGCTGGTGAGCCAGGTCGAAGAGGCCGCCCGGCAGAATGGCCTCAGGGTTCTCAATCTCGACATCCGCGAAACCCAGGCCCGCGCCATCGAGGTGGTGGAACAGTCGGGCTACGTGCGCTGGGGCACCCACCCGCATTACGCCTGGGTGGACGGCCGCTGGGTGACGGGCTTCTATTACTTCAAGGATCTGATCGGCAACGGCGCCCTGCCGCAAGGCGACTGACGTGTTTGCGCCTCGCGTTTCGGCACCGGCCGGCGCCGCTTCTTAAAGGGCCGCTTCTTAAAGGGCCCCTTTTTATAAGGTAAGACTCCATGATCCTGTTTCCCGCCATCGACCTGAAGGACGGCAAGGCCGTGCGCCTGCTGCGCGGCGAGATGGACTCGGCGACGGTGTTCAACGAAAGCCCTGCCGACCAGGCCCGCGCCTTTGCCGGGCAGGGCTTCGAATGGCTGCATCTGGTCGACCTCAACGGTGCTTTCGAGGGGCGGCCGGTGAACGCCGCGGCGGTCGAGGCGATCCTGGCGGCGGTCGATCTGCCGGTCCAGCTTGGCGGCGGCATTCGTGACCTGGTGACCATCGAACGCTGGCTCGACCTCGGCGTGCGGCGGGTGATCCTGGGCACCGTGGCGGTGAAGAATCCCGATCTGGTGCGTGACGCCTGCCGGCGCTTCCCTGGCCAAGTGGTCCTCGGCATCGACGCCCGCGGCGGGCGCGTGGCGGTCGAGGGCTGGGCCGAGGTCAGCGAGATCACCGCGATCGAGCTTGCCCAACGCTTCGAAGACGCCGGTGCGGCGGCCATCGTCTATACCGATATCGACCGCGACGGCGCGCTTCAGGGTGCCAACGTGGCCGCGACCCGGGCCCTGGCCGAAGCGGTGGCGACGCCGGTGATCGCTTCCGGCGGGGTGGCTTCGCTGGATGACATCGCCGCCTTTCATGCCATCGCCGACAGCGGCATCGAGGGCGTGATCTCCGGCCGGGCGCTTTATGACGGGCGCATCGATCCCGCCTCCGCCCTGGCCCTGCTGGCGGCCTGAAGGGAAGCTATGCGATGCTGACAACGCGCATCATACCCTGCCTGGACGTAAAGGACGGGCGCGTCGTCAAGGGCGTGAACTTCGTCGACCTGCGCGACGCCGGCGACCCGGTGGAACAGGCCAAGGTCTACGATGCCGCCGGGGCCGACGAGCTCTGTTTCCTCGACATCACCGCCAGCCATGAGAAGCGCGGCATCCTGCTGGATGTCGTGCGCCGCACCGCTGAGGAATGCTTCATGCCGCTCACCGTCGGCGGCGGCGTCAGGACCTTGGAGGATATCCGCCAGCTCTTGCTCGCCGGCGCCGACAAGGTGTCGATCAACACGGCGGCGGTCGAGAACCCGGACTTCGTGCGCCAGGCGGCGGAAAAGTTCGGCAGCCAGTGCATTGTGGTCGCGGTGGATGCCAAGTCTGTTGCTGGAGATGCTGACGGCGACGCGCGCTTCGAGATTTTCACCCACGGCGGCCGCAAGGCCACCGGTCTTGATGCCGTCGACTGGTCGGTCAGGCTCTGCGAACTCGGCGCCGGCGAGATCCTGCTGACCTCGATGGACCGCGACGGCACCAAGCAGGGTTACAACCTGCCCCTCACCCGCGCCATCGCCGATGCGGTGCCGGTGCCGGTCATCGCCTCCGGCGGGGTCGGCAGCCTGGACCACCTCGCCGCCGGGGTGCTGGAAGGCCATGCCTCGGCGGTGCTGGCCGCCTCCATCTTTCACTTCGGCACCTATTCCATTGCCGAAGCCAAAGCGGCAATGGCGGCTGCCGGCGTGGCCGTAAGACCGGTTTCCTAATCCCTTTCGTGGGTGCCGGCCGGGCCGCGGTGCGGCTGTTATCCACGCTGTTTCCACCTGATATCCACCGGCAGACCGCGTGACAGGTCCCCGAATACCTGTTACGCCTCCAACCATGATATTTCGTGTAGCAAGGCATTGATCTCATGAAGCAGGACGTTCCCAATGGCTGCGTGCTTGAACAACTCTATAAGGTGATTGAAGACCGCCGCGGCGAAGACCCGGAAAGCTCCCACACCGCCAAGCTGTTCGACCGTGGCATCGACAAGATCGCCCAGAAGGTCGGCGAAGAGGCGACGGAGACCGTGATCGAAGCCGTGCGCGAGCGTCGCGAAGGCGTCATCGACGAGTCGGCCGATCTTCTCTATCACCTGCTGGTGCTTTGGGCTGCCAGCGGTGTGAAGCCCAAGCACGTCTGGGCAGCGCTGGAGGGCCGCAAGGGCATCTCCGGCATCGTCGAAAAGGCGTCGCGGGCGCATGGCTGAAACCATCCGCAGGCAAAAGGAAGATACAGTCCAGGGGGAAGACATGGCCTACGACGAGACCAACATCTTTGCGAAAATCCTGCGCGGTGAGATTCCCTGTGACAAGGTCTACGAAGACGATCACGTTCTCGCCTTTCGGGACATCCAGCCGCAGACCAAAGTTCACGTCCTGGTCATTCCCAAGGGCGCCTATGTCTCCTTCGCCGATTTCTCCGCACAGGCCTCCGAGGCCGAGATCACCGGCTTCTTCCGCGCCGCCGGCAAGATCGCCAGGGATCTCGGCATCGAAGGCGACGGTTACCGTGTTCTCGCCAACACCGGCGCCCATGGCCACCAGGAAGTGCCGCACTTCCACCTCCACCTCTTCGGCGGCCAGCCCCTCGGCCGCATGATCCGCCCGCCGCAGGGTTGACGGTGTTGATGTCCTGAAGCGGTTTAATTTCGCTGCTGACTCCGTAAACAAAGCCCCCTCACCCTCCCGCTATCGCGGGCCCCTCCCTCTCCCACTAGGGGAGAGGGTTGTATCGCACCTCTTTTGGTTCCCCCTCTCCCCATGTGGGAGAGGGTCGGGGTGAGGGGGCTTTTTGATCCTTCTCCCAAACATGTTCTGCATCCATACTTCGATCACCACCGAGGCGTTTTGGCTGAAAGCGGGCTGTCGCCGTCTTGTCCGGTTTCCACAAATCGCCTAGCATCGAAATATGTCTGTAGAACCTTCCTTTGCTCTTGTCGGCGCCCTGATCGGGGTCCCGGCGCGGGCCAACATGATGGCCGCCCTGATGGACGGGCGCGCCCAGACCGCAACCGAACTGGCCTTTGTCGCCGGGGTGACGCCGCAGACGGCGAGCAGCCATCTGGCCAAGCTGACGGAGGCCGGTTTGCTGGCGGTGGAAAACCAGGGGCGTCACCGTTACTACCGTCTCGCCAATCCGACGGTCGCCGAGGCGTTGGAGCCGTTGACCCATCTGACCCCCAACCAGCGGGTGCCGGAGCGCCGCCGCGCCCATGCCCGGCGTGTCGGCGAGCTGCGCCGGGCGCGTTTCTGCTACGACCATCTGGCCGGGCGGCTCGGTGTCGCGCTCACCGACTCGCTGCTGAAGCGCCGCTACATCCGGCGGGTCGAGAGCGACTTCCGGCTCGGCCCCAAAGGCCGCGATTTCATGGCCGACCTTGGTGTCGACGTAGAGGCGGCGGAGAGCCAGCGCCGCCATTTCGCGCGCTGCTGCCTGGACTGGAGCGAGCGCCGTCCGCACCTCGGTGGATCGCTCGGCGCGGCCCTGGCCGATCGCCTGCTGGCTGCGAAGTGGTTGAAGCGGGACCGCAAATCGCGCAAGGTCATCATCACAGCCAAAGGCGAGGCTGCCTTGCCCGGGGTATTCCCCGGCATCATGGCGGCGCTGGAACCGGATGACTGAAGAACCGGGCCGGGTCTCGCCCGCGGACCCTGCAACCTGAACCTCCCCTGCAACCCGAACCCCAGGGGCTTGCCCCCGATGATCCGTAATCCATGACCCTCGAATTCACCGTCACCAGCGGCAGGGCAAAGCTTGCCGGTGCCGAGGCGGGCGCCGAAAACGCGGTGGGCCCGGCGCTGATCTTTCTTCATGCCGGTGTTGCCGACCGGCGGATGTGGCAGGCGCAGCTGCCTGCCTTCAGTGGCCGCCACCGCGCCGTCGCCTATGACCGCCGTGGCTTTGGCGAGACGCGCTACGAGGCCGAAACCTTTTCTCACGTCGACGACCTGCTGGCAGTGCTCGACCAGCTCGGCATCGCCTCGGCGGTGCTGGTCGGCTGCTCTCAGGGCGGCCGCATCGCCATCGACTTCACCCTCACCCATCCCGGCCGCGTCGCCGGCCTTTTCCTCGTCGCCCCCGCGGTGACCGGCGCCCCGCGAACGGAGGACTTTCCGCCGGCGGTGGAGGCGGTGCTGGAGCTGTTGGAGGAGGCCGAGGAAGAAGAGGACCTCGACCGCATCAACCTTCTGGAGGCCTGGCTCTGGCTCGACGGACCGGCCAGCGAGGAAGGCCGCGTCAGCGGGCCCCTGCGCGACCTTTTCCTGGTCATGAACGACCGGGCGCTGCATGCGCCCGACCCGGGGCCGGAAACCAATCCCGCCGCCTTCCCGGTCGCTTACGCGCGGCTTGCCGATCTCACGCCGCCGTCCCAGGTGATCTGGGGCGATGCCGACTTCCCCCACGTGCAGCAGCGCTGCGTCCATCTGGTCCAGGCCATGCCCCAGGCGCTGGGCAGCGTCATCCCCGGCACCGCGCATCTGCCCAACATGGAGCAGCCGGAGGTCTTCAACACCCAGCTCCGCGAATTCCTCGAAGGGCTTTAGCGACACAAACCAAAGTCCCCCTCACCCCGACCCTCTCCCGCAAGGGGAGAGGGGGAATCAAACACCAGGGCTGCGACTATCGTTCCCTCTCCCCTCGTGGGAGAGGGAGGGGCCCGCGTAGCGGGAGGGTGAGGGGGAGCGATCTCTCGCTTGCCTAAACCGCATCCACATTTCGCCAGAAGACGTAGTGTGGACCCGTGCCCGGTGTTTCGAAGATCTCGCCGATCGCCTGAAAGCCGTGGCGCTCGTAGAAGCTCTGTGCCGGCGTGCGTCCGTTGCACCAGAGCACGGCGCGGGCTTCGCCACGGGTGGTGAGCCGGCGCGCCAGTTCCTCAATGCCGAAGCGCAGCACCCAGCCGCCGAGACCGCGGCCCTGAAAGGCCGGCTCCGTCGCCATGCCGCGCAGGCGCCACTGCTTCTCCCGGAAGGTTTTGCCGTCATAGTCCGGATGCGTTTCGGTGACGAAACCGGCGGTGCCGACCACCCGGCCCCCGGCCTTTGCGGCGACATGAAAGTGTGCTTCGACGCCCGCGTAGGATGCCCGGGCGTCTTCCGGCGTCAGCCAGGGCCGCAGCACGGCCCTGCGCAGTTCGAAAACCGCATCGAGGTCGGCCAGATCGATGGAGATGGCGGCGGGCAGTTCAGTGTCAGGGGCGCTCATGCCCATCGCATAGCGCGCTTCGCCGCCCCAGGCAAATTCCGGGATCAGGCAAATGTCGCGATCAGGTAAATTTTGGGGTCAGGCGCGGGCGCGCTGCTCGGCGAAGGGATCGGCCATGCCCAGAGACTCGTAGGCGTCGGCGAGGGTGGGTTGCAGGTCGTAGGCGACCGGGGAGCCGCGAAATTCGGCGATCTTCTTGTAGAGTTTCACCAGCGGTTTTTCCTGAGCCCGCTTGACGACGAAGATCGTTTTCGGGTTCGGGCGTTGCTCGGCGAAGCGCTGGGCGCAGTCGGAAACCCGGATCAGCGCCGGCATGTCCAGTTCCGAGAGGTCGGCTTCCCAGAGATCCCAGATCGTGATGCTGGTGGGATTGCTGCCGTAGTGGGCTTCGATGACCGCGATCAATTCGTCGGCCAGCACGCAGCCGTCCACCACAAAGAGGGTAAGCTCCGCGTCTCTCGCATAGTGTGTCGTGATTTCAGCCATAGGTTACTTTAGGCTGAAGAGTGTTAACCAATTATGATCATTGAGTTTTTGGAATCGTTAACGCCCCGGCAGGCTGCGGCGGTAGGTGAGGGCTTCGGCGATCTGGGGGCGGCGGACGGCTTCGGCGCCTTCCAGGTCTGCGAGGGTGCGGGCGACCCTGAGCACCCGGTGATAGCCGCGGGCCGAGAGCTTCATGGCCTCGGCGGCCTGGGTCAGCAGCTTGCGGCCCTCGGTGTCCGGCGCGGCGACCTCCTCCAATAGCTGGCCGTCCGCCTCGGCGTTGCTGCGCGGTCGGTTCTCCGCCGGGGCCTCGGCATAGCGCGCGGTCTGGCGGGTGCGGGCCCGGGCGACCCGGGCAGCGACGGCGGCGGAGTTCTCGGCCGGCGGCGGCAGGGAGAGATCGGCGGCGCTCACCGCCGGCACGTCGACATGCAGGTCGATGCGGTCGAACAGCGGCCCGGAGATCTTGGCCTGATAGTCGGCGGCGCAGCGCGGCGCCCGGGCGCAGGCCCGCGCCGGATCGTCGAGATAGCCACAGCGGCAGGGGTTCATGGCGGCGACCAGTTGAACCCGCGCCGGATAGGTGACATGGGCATTGGCGCGGGCGACCGAGACCCGGCCGGTCTCCAGCGGCTGGCGCAAGGCCTCCAGCGCGCCGCGCTGAAACTCCGGCAGTTCGTCGAGGAACAGCACGCCGAGATGGGCGAGGGAGATCTCGCCGGGCTTGGCCCGCAGACCGCCGCCGGCCAGCGCCGGCAGGGAGGCCGAGTGATGCGGATCGCGGTAAGGCCGCTCCCGCAGCAGCCCGGCCTGGCCGAGCGTTCCGGCGACGGAATGAATCATGCTGACTTCCAATGCCTCCGCCGGGGCGAGCGGCGGCAGGATGCCCGGCAGGCGCGCCGCCAGCATCGACTTGCCGGCCCCCGGCGGCCCGGCCATCAGCAGGTTGTGGCCGCCGGCAGCGGCGATCTCCAACGCCCGCTTGGCACTCTCCTGGCCCTTGATGTCGGCGAGGTCGAGAGGGCTGTCGCTGGTTTCCGCGAGGGCCGGCTTCGGAGGGCTCAGCACCTGGCTGCCCTTGAAGTGGTTCACCAGGGCGAGCAGGGTCGCCGGGGCCAGGATATCGAGCCCCTCGGCCCAGGCCGCCTCGCCACCCTGTTCGGCCGGACAGATCAGGCCGCGCTCCGCCGCCAGGCTGTGGATCGCCGCCGGGAGCACCCCGGCGACCGGGGTGATGCGGGCATCCAGCGCCAGTTCGCCGAGGGCCGTATAGCCGGCCATTTCCTCCGCCGGCAGCACCCCCATGGCGGTCAGCAGGCCGAGGGCGATGGGCAGATCGAAATGGCTGCCTTCTTTCAGGAGATCGGCTGGGGCGAGGTTCACGGTAATCCGCTTGGGCGGTAGGGCGAGGCCGAGGGCGGTCAAGGCCGCGCGCACCCGCTCGCGGCTTTCCGCCACCGCCTTGTCGGGCAGGCCGACAACGGAAAAGGCGGGCAGGCCGCTGCCCATCTGCACCTGCACGTCGATGTCGAGAACCTCGACCCCGGAAAAGGCGACGGTGGTGATGCGCGCGACCATGCGGCCGATCCCTTCTTTGGGCTGCACGGCCCCCTTGGTATGGCGGACCTGGGGTACACCGGACCGGACTGGGCTGTGGAGGAGGCGCCTCGGCGGTCCCGTCAGCGCAACGGATGATCAAGGAGGATCAATCTAGGGTGGAAGCCCGGGGCTGCCAAGAAGTTCGCTACTGACCTTAGGATCGCTGTCCGTTGGCCCGGGGACTTTCTCTTGTTTCGTGTATTTGCGAGGGAAACTGTCCCACATCAATTATGGTTAAGATCTGTTAGCCTATGCTGATCAACGTGAAGCTCCGGTCGCTGGGGTTCCCGCCGCCCGCGATCCAGGCGCGTAGACGCGTTTCGTCCGGACGAGGACGTCGGCAGGCGTGTCATTGTGGGTCTACGCGACCAGGTTGCAGGCTCGGGAAATGCCAAGGAGACGATTTGCTTTGCCGGTAACACCCGGTTCCCCCCAAAACCAAAGCGTCTTGCAGGAGAAACCAAGCCATGGCAACGGCCAGTAAAAAGACAACAAGCAGCAGCAAACCCCCTACATCCCCTTCCGCCTCATCCCCTTCCGCCTCCCCCTCGTCCCCTTCCGGGGGTTCCGGCGGCGGCCTTCACGGCGCCGTCCCGACCCCGCCGTCTTATGAAGCCATGCTCGGCTCCAACGGCGAGAACATCTCCGCGGTGATGTCCGCCAGCGAGGCGATGTTTTCCGGCATGGCCGAGGTCAGCCAGGAAGTGATGAACTTTGCCGGCGAGCGGGTGCGCAAGAACCTCGAGACCTCAGAAGAGCTGATTAAGGCCAAGGACCCGGAGGAGATTTTCGAGAAGCAGTGCACCATCGCGCGCTATGCCGCGGAGCAGTACATCGAGGAAACCAGCAAGCTGATGACCATGATGGCGCGCATCACCCGCGACTGCTGGGCCCCGGTGGAAAAGCGCACCAAGTCCGCCCTGCACGATATGAACGGCAATAACGGCAACGGGGCCGACAAGAAATAGCTCTGGTGATCACGGCCCGGAAGATGTCCGGGCAGTGCCTCGGCCGGCCTTTGCCGGCCTTTTTTTGCGACGACAACGGCTTGGCGCAGCAGGACCGTCACTCCTCGCGGGAGGGTAAGGGGTTCTGTCCGCTGTTTGGTATGATCCGGTCGAAGAGCTTTCGTTGGCGAGGATCACCCTCACCCCCAGTTCTCGATCCGGGCCCTCTCCCATCAAGGGAGAGGGGGAACGAGGTGCCGTTTCCGAGTCTTTCCCTCTCCCCTTGTGGGAGAGGGAGGGGCCCGCATCAGCGGGAGGGTGAGGGGGCTCGTGCCGCCGGTTTCACTCGTTGCCCTTCTTCCTGCTGCAACGGCATCCTGCGCCAACCGTCACCCTCGGACTTGGTCCGAGGGTCCATCTCACCGCCGACCGGGACCCTTGTGGAAAATCCCGGATTTGGCCCCGCCATGGATACGCGGGACAAGCCCGAGTATGACGGACGGATGCGTAGGGGAGGGTGAGGAGGCTGCTTGTCGCCTAATAAGACCCGGACTACTCGCCCTAAACGCTCGGCGTCAGGTGGCCGCTGCCGTAGCGTTTTTCGATGACGTCCCAGATCTCTGCTTCCAGGCAGACGTCGTCGAAGCGGTTGATCTCCTGCAGGCCGGTGGGGGAGGTCACGTTGATCTCGGTCATGAAGCCGCCGATGACGTCGATGCCGACGAAGATCAGGCCACGCTCCTGCAGGGTCGGGCCGATGGCTTCGCAGATTTCCAGATCGCGCTTGCTGAGCTCGGACTTCTCCGGCCGCCCGCCGACATGCATGTTGGATCGCGCCTCGCCCTGGGGCGGCACCCGGTTGGTGGCCCCGGCCGGGCGGCCGTCGATCAGGATGATGCGCTTGTCGCCGCTGCGCACGTCCGGCAGGTACTGCTGGACGATGATCGGTTCGCGGTAAAGATCGGTGAAGAGTTCCAGCAAAGCCGAGAGGTTCTCGTCGCCCGGGGCGATGTGAAAAACGCCGGCGCCGCCGTTGCCGAACAGTGGCTTCACGATGATGTCCCGGTGTTCGGCGCGAAAGGCCTCCACCTCCCGCCGGTCGCTGGTGATCAGGGTCGGCGGCATGAGCTCCGGAAAGTGGGTGACGAAAAGCTTCTCCGGCGCGTTGCGGACATGGATCGGGTCGTTCACCACCAGGGTTTCCGGATGGACGTGCTCCAAAAGGTGTGTGGCGGTGATATAGGCCATGTCGAAGGGCGGGTCCTGGCGCATAAGAACGACATCCAGGGTCGCCAGGTCGATGCTCTGTGCTTCGCCCTGGCTGGCGTGATTGCCCGCCTCCCGGCGCAGTGCCAGCGGGCGCATATGGGCGTAGACCCGCCCGTCGCGCAGGCTCAGTTCCTGCGGCAGATAGTGATAGAGGCCGTGGCCGCGGCGCTGCGCCTCCAGCCCGAGGACGAAGGAGCTGTCTCCTTCGATGTCGATGGTCTCCACCGGGTCCATCTGTATGGCAACCGCCAGGCTCATGATCCTGTTTCCCCCTTCTGCGCCGCGCTTGCGTTTCCTGCTGCCGGCGGACTCTCAGTTCAGTTGGCTGCGCAGTTGTTGCAACAGCGCCGCGATGCTTTGGCGTTCGGGCTCCGGCCCCGCCAGCTCCAGATAGTGTTCGAAGGCCATGATGGCGGCGCGCATGTTGTCGAGGTGAGAATGCAGGATACCCGCCTCCTTCCACAAGGCCGCGCGCTGCGGTGCGAACATCAGCATGGTCTCCAGGATCTCGAGGGCCTCGCCGCTCCTTTCCTGCTGGATCAGCCGCAGCTTGATGTTGTTCTGCAGGCGCAACAGGATATCGCGGTTGCCGACCGTTGCGGTGTGTTCGGGGCGCAGTTCGGCTTCGCTTCCGGCCATGGTTTTCACCAGGCCGCGCAGCGCCGCCGCGTCGTGCACCGCGCCGTCATTGAAGGGGTCGACAATCGCGCGCGCGCTGCCGAGGTCGAGCCGCAGCATGAAGTGGCCGGGAAACCCCAGGCCGCAGATCGACCAGCCCTGCGCCCGCGCGGCATGAAGATAGAGAATGCCCAGCGCCACCGGCAGGCCGCGCCGCCGGTCGATCACCCGCATCAGGTTGGCATTGTTGAGGTCGTCGTAGTCGGCGCGGTCACCCTGATAGCTGTAGCGCTGCACCAGTACCTGGTTGAGCACGGCGATCCGGGTCGCCAGGTCCTTTTCGGCACCCTGGCGCGCCGCCAGTTCCGCGGTGTCGCGCTCCAGCAGCGAAAGGTGGTGGTAGTAACGCTCCAGGCTGACCTGGGGCCGGTCGAGCGCGGCCAGAAGGAGCGCCGCCTGGGCAATGTCGATCTCGTCGTCCGACTGTCCGCCGACCCTGCGCAGGCGGCTTTCCAGATCCTTGCGGTTGCTGGCGCCAGACCAACTCATAGTGACCACCAACTCATGATGAAGGCCAAGCGATGATCCCTGCCCCCGGGGTCGGACGCAGAAGCTGGACAGGGGCAGGCATCGTCATTCTCTTTCTTCGGCTCTCTCTTCGGCGCTTCGATCCCGCGTTGCCTTTAGGAGTTGCGCGCCGGATCGTCTTTCAACAGCACATAGCTTACCACGCGACGCACATAGGAAATGTCTTTGGCGTGTCCGATGACCCGGTCCAATTCCTCCTGCGACTGGGCAACGCCCATGAGGAAGATCGACTGATTGACGGTCTCGACGGAGTAGTTGATCGAGGAGACTTCCTTGTCGAACAGCAGCGTCGTCTCCAACTGGGTGCTGATCCAGGAATCCCGCGCCGCGTTGCTGAGGCTGGAGGTGTCGTTCACCTCGATCTCGTTGATCACCTCGCGCACCCCCGGGGCCTGCCAGGCCAGACGGACCGCTTCGACCCGCTGATCGGGCTGCGGCACGTTGCCGCTCAACAGCACGCGCTGCTCCTGTACCTGCAGGTTCACCTTGCGGTACATCTGCTCGTCCGCCTGGAACCAGAGGTCATTGATGGCCAGGCGGATCTCGGTATCGGCGACGCTGCGGCGAAAGCCCTTTTCCGTCTGCGCCGCCGTGGCGCCCACGGCAGCACCGCCGGCCGCCGCACCCCAGAAGCTGCAGCCGGCGAGCGAAAGGCCGGCCAGCACGACCACGGCCGGCATCGCAATCAGTCTCCGGACGCGCTCCTGCGGCGCGCGCTCGCTGGTATCGTTCATTGTGGATTCCCTGTCCGATTCGCCTCACTCGGGCGACGTTGATTACCGGGGCGACGATGCTTTCCTAATATGGCAATCCTGTGTCGCTTCGCCAGGCGTCTTTTTCATGGCGCAGCCAGGGCCCGGGAGCCGACCCGGGGCCACGCCCGAACAGGCCACGTCCCAACAGAATGGCATCGAAGCGCAGGTCGAGCGCGGCAAGCTGGGGATGACTTTGCAGAAAGGCCTCTGCGGCGCGCATGACCCGCTGCCGTTGGCGTTGCGAGATGGCGGCGGCGGCGGTTGCCAGACGGTCGCGCTGTTTCACTTCGACGAAGACGATAACCCGGCCCCGCCTCGCGATCAGGTCTATCTCTCCCGCGGGGCAGCGGTAACCGCGGGCGATAAGGCGGTAGCCTTTCAGGCGCAGCCAGCAGCCGGCGATCCACTCCGCCCGGCGCCCCCGGCGGTAAGCCGCCTGCCGCTCCTTTGCCATCACGCCGGCTCTTCACCGTCTTTGTCCGATCCTTTGGCCGATCCAGCCGTCTTCAGCGCGCCCTTGGCAATCCGGCCCTTCTTGGAAAGCTCTAGGGCCCGGGCATAGACCTGCCGCCGGGGCAGGCCGCTGGCCGCGGCGACGGTGGCTGCCGCATCGCGGAGGCTTGCCTGGGCCAGCGCGCTGACGAGCTGGGCATCCAGGTCGACGGCTTCGGCGCCCTCCTGCGCCGGGTCCGCCGGGGCGACGACGATGACGATCTCGCCCTTGGGCGGTCCCGCCGAGTCATAATGCCGGGCCAGGGCCTCCAGGCTGTCGCGCCGCAGTTCCTCGTGCAGCTTGGTGAGTTCGCGGGCCACGGCGGCCTGGCGCGGCCCCAGCACCGCCGCCATGTCCGACAGGCTGGCGGCGAGCCGGGGCGCGGTTTCGAAAAACAGCAGGCTGGCGTCGAGGTTGCGGAGCGCCTGCAGGGTCTTGCGCCGGGCGGCGGTCTTGGGCGGCAGAAAACCGCCGAAGAAGAAGCGGTCGCTGGGCAGGCCGGAAAGCAGTAGGGCGGTGGTCGGTGCCGAAGCGCCGGGCAGGCTGGTGACGCTGATGTCTGCGGCCAGGGCTTCGCGCACCAGCTTGAAGCCGGGGTCGGAGACCAACGGCGTTCCGGCATCGGAGACCAGGGCGATGGCGGCGCCGGCCTTTATCTCCCGCAACAGCGCGGCCCGCGCCCGCTCGCCGCTATGGTCGTGATAGGCGCTGGTCGCCGTGTCGATGCCATGGGCGTTCAGCAGCTTGCGGGTGGTGCGGGTATCCTCGCAGGCAATGCGGTCGACCCGGCGCAGCACGTCGATGGCGCGCAGGGTGATGTCACCCAGGTTTCCGATCGGCGTGGCCACCAGATAGAGCCCGGCCGGCAGTGCCGCCTCTGCCGTGGAATCGCCATCTTCGTGCGGTTTACTTCGCCGGGCCTGCTGGTTAGGCTCAGCGCTCCGTGACGAGGATGGGTGATCCGTTGACTTTGCTGACATTCAGGCTGCACCAGGGGTTCATGGCCGGGGTTGTCTCGCGGGGGTGGCGCCGGCTGCTTCCGGTCGGGCTGGCCTTGGCGCTCTCGGCCTGCGCCGCCAACAACGTACCCAGCCCGCAACAGGATGCGCAACCCAGGGCGCAAGTCCCCAGTCTGCCCGGCGTGCCCGGGACGGCGGGCGAGACCGGCGGCGCGCCGGACCAGAGCCTCGAGGCGGTGAACGAAGCAGAGGCGGCGCTGGCGGCGCCGGTGAAGGTCGGCCTGCTGTTGCCGCTCAGCGGCAGCCGGGCGGCGGTCGGCCAGTCGATCCTCAATGCCGCGCAACTGGCACTGTTCGATCTGGCGGGCGAGCGTTTCACGCTGGTGGTGCGCGATACCGGCGGAACGCCGGAAGGGGCGGCCGCAGCAGCCCAGTCGGTCTTGGACGCCGAGGTGTCGCTGATTCTCGGCCCCTTGTTTTCCACCTCGGTGGAGGCGGTGAAGCCGCTGCTCGCCGAACTGGACATGCCGCTCATCACCTTCTCCAACAACAACGAGATTGCCGATCCGCGGACCTTTGTCATGGGTGTGACGCCGCGCACCCAGGTCGATCGCATCGTCGATCATGCGGTGAACCAGGGCCTGCGCCGCTTTGCGGTGCTGGCGCCGGAATCGCCCTACGGCAATTCGGTGGTGCGCTCGCTGCAGGAAGCGGTGTTTCGCAACGGCGTCGAACTGAGCCGGGTGGTGTTCTTCGATCCGGGTTCTCCGGACATCTCGGCGGAGGTCCGCTCCCTCGCCGACTACGACCAGCGGGCCGCCGCGCTGAAAGCGCAGCGGCGCAGCCTGAGCGGGCGCAGCGACGTCGCGGCGCAGCGCGCCCTGGCGAGACTGCGCGGACAGGAAACCCTGGGACCGCCGAGTTTCGACGGCATCCTGATTCCGGCCAGCGGCCGGCAACTGCTTTCGGTCGCGCCGCTGATGGCCTACTACGATGTCGATCCCGACGAAGTGCGCTTTCTCGGCACCGCCCTTTGGGACGATCCTTCGCTGCGCCGTGAGCCCAGCCTACGCGGCGCCTGGTTCCCGGCGCCGCCACCCGCACTCTGGCGCAGCTTCTCCAACCGCTACAGCCAGGTTTACGGCAAGACCCCGCCGCGGGTCGCCTCGCTGGGCTTCGACGCGGTCGCCCTGGCCGCGGTGCTGGAGCGCCGCGCCCGGGCCGAGGGCGCTTTCCTGATCTATACGCCCGATGCCATTACCCAGCCGGTGGGCTTCTCGGGCATCGACGGCATCTTCCGCTTCCTGCCCGACGGGCAGGTGCAGCGCGGCCTCGCGGTTTTGGAACTGCAGCCCGAGGCCTTTACCGAGGTCGATCCGGCCCCTCAGGCCTTCGGCCAGGAAGTGAACTAGCAGGCCGGCGTTCCGCCAATCAGTTCAGCAGCCAATCAGTTCAGCAGCCAATCAGTTCAGCAGCCAATCAGTTCAGCAGATAGTCCAGCAGGGCGTCGAGGCGCTGGCGCCCGGCGTCGCTGGCCCGCAGGCCCCGCTTGTCGAGGGTGATCAGGCCTTCGTCTGCAAGCCGCGCCAGCCGCTCCGCCGCCAGCACCTCTTCCGGCGATACGTCCAGGACACGATGAAAGGCCTCGCGAGCGATCCCCTCGTTCAGCCGCAGGCCCATCATCACCATCTCGGTCAGGCTCTCCGCGCCGGTCACGGCGGTGCTGCCGCGCCAGCCATGGCCCTGTTTTTCCACCAGGTCCAGCCAGGGCTCCGGCGCCCGGTGCTGGCGGGTCGCGTGTTTCACCCCGTCCCAGGTCAGCCGTCCATGGGCGCCCGGGCCGATACCGGCATAGTCGCCGTAGCGCCAGTAGGTCAGGTTGTGGCGGCAGGCCGCACCGGGCCGCGCGTGGTTGGAAATCTCATAGCCTGGCAGCCCGGCTTCGGTGAGTTGCCGGGCGGTTTCTTCGTAGAGCCTTGCGGCCTCCGCCTCCGCCGGCAGGGCGATCTCACCGCGCCGCCAGGCGGCCTGAAAGGCCGTCCCCTCTTCGATGGTCAGCTGATAGAGCGCGATGTGTTCCGGCCCCAGGGCCAGGGCTTCTCTCAGCTCCGCCTGCCAGGCCGCCAGGCTCTGGCCCGGGCGCGCATAGATCAGGTCGAAGGAGATGCGCGGGAAGCTGCGCCGCGCCAGCTCCAGGGCCGCCAGAGCCTCCGCCGCGGAATGCTGGCGGCCGAGAAAGCCAAGGGCCCGGTCGTCCAGGGCCTGGACGCCGAGGGAGAGGCGGTTCACCCCTGCTGCTGCAAAACCCGCAAAGCTTTCCGCCTCCGCAGAGGTCGGGTTGGCTTCCAGGGTGATCTCAAGGCCGGGATCGAGGGGCCAGAGCCTGCCGATCTCCTCGATCACCGCGGCGACGGTTTCCGGCGGCATTAGCGAGGGCGTGCCGCCGCCGAAGAAGATCGAGGTCACGCGCTGGCCCGCGCTGTGGTGCGCGGCGTGACGCAGGTCGCTCAGCAGGGCAAGGCGCCATCGCCCCTGATCGACGCTCTCGCGCACATGGCTGTTGAAGTCGCAGTAGGGGCACTTGGATTTGCAGAACGGCCAGTGGACGTAGAGACCGAAACCCGGCGTGTCTTGGTCACCGCCGGAGTCAGCTTTCACCGCTGTAGCGGGGGCCGTCATGCCGCGTCCAGCAGGGCCTTTGAAAGCTGCGCGAAGGCCAGGGCCCGGTGGCTCATGGCGTGCTTCTTCTCCGGATCCATCTCGGCGAAGGTGACATCGAAACCCTTGGGCTGGAACATCGGATCGAAGCCGAAGCCGCGGTCGCCGCGCGGCGGCCAGACCAGGGTGCCCTCCAGCCGTCCTTCGAAAGAAACGGTTTCGCCGTCGGGCCAGACCACCGAGAGATTGCAGACGAAAAAGCCGCGGCGGTCGGTGGCTTCGCCCAGCTCTTGCTGGACCCTTTCCATCGCCAGCATGAAGTCGCGCTCCGGCCCGGCCCAGCGCGCGGTGTAGATGCCCGGCTGGCCGCCCAGCGCCGGCACGTCGAGGCCGGAATCGTCGGCGATGGCGGCCAGGCCCGTCGCCTCGCAGGCGGCCCGGGCCTTCAGAACCGCGTTTTCGGTATAGGTGGCGCCGGTCTCCTCCGGCTCCGGCAGGCCCAGATCGCCGGCCGAGAGCACCTCCAGGCCGTAGGGGGCCAGCAGGTCCGCGTTCTCGCGGTACTTGCCGGCATTGTGGGTCGCCAGTACCAGTTTCTCGCCTGCCTTGAGCTTGCGCATGATCGGGTCCTGCTCCTAGTTCACTCCAAACCCAGCGCCTGGGCCTGGGCGGCGCAGAGTTTGGCCACGCCCTTTTCCGCCAGGTTCAGCAGTTGCTCGAACTGGCTGCGCTGGAAGGGCACGTCCTCGGCGGTGCCCTGTACCTCGACCACGCCGCCGGCCCTGGTCAGCACAAAGTTGGCATCGGCCGCCGCATTGGAATCCTCGGCGTAGTCCAGGTCCAGTACCTCGTTGCCCTGATAGATGCCGCAGGAAACCGCGGCCACCTGGTCGGTGAAGGGCAGCGCCTCGATGGCGCCGATGCCTTTCATATGCTGAAAGGCCAGGTGCAGGGCCACATAGCCGCCGGTGATGGCGGCGGTGCGGGTGCCGCCGTCGGCCTGGATCACGTCGCAGTCGATGCGGACCTGACGCTCGCCGAAGCCCTTCAGGTCGGTCACCGCGCGCAGCGAACGGCCGATCAGGCGCTGAATCTCCTGGGTGCGGCCGCTTTGTTTGCCGCGTGCCGCCTCGCGGTCGGTGCGGGTGTTGGTGGAGCGCGGCAGCATGCCGTATTCCGCCGTCACCCAGCCGCGGCCCGAGTTGCGGAGCCAGGGCGGAATGTTTTCCTCCACCGAGGCCGTGCAGAGCACATGGGTATCACCGAAACGCGCCAGGCAGGAGCCTTCGGCATGCTTGCTCACGTTGGTTTCCAGCCGGATTTCTCGCAACTGGTCAAGGGCACGGCCGGAAGGGCGCATGAATAACCTCTTTGGGTGGGAGTTTCCGGCGGCGCAGGGTCCTGATTCGCTGGCCGACGCCGCAGCGGCGGCAAGCTAGCCCAAGGTTCGCCGCAGGTCCAGGGCGCTTTCCGGCTGAATACACCCCTTAAGCGGGCTTTATGGGGGCCTTGCGGCGCGTTGACCGCCGCCGGGGGGCTCACTACATTCGAATTAATGAACGAAACCGCACGATCCCTGGCAGATTCCCTGGCGGCCAAGGGCCTCAACGAGCGCTCCCGCGAGGTTTTGAAGCACATCGTCGACGCCTATGTGGAAACCGGCGCGGCGGTGGGTTCGCGCACCCTGTCGCGCAGTCTCGGCCTGGGGCTCTCGCCGGCGACCATCCGCAACGTGATGGCCGATCTGGAGGATCTCGGGCTGCTTTTCGCGCCCCATACTTCGGCCGGGCGCATGCCGACCGACATGGGCTTGCGCCTCTTCGTCGACGGGCTGCTGGAACTCGGCAACCTGACCAAGGACGAGCGGGCCCACATCGAAAGCCAGTGCGTGGCCGACGGGCGTTCGTTTCCCGAGGTGCTGGAAGAGGCCTCGGAGACCATCTCCGGCCTGTCGCGCTGTGCCGGGCTGGTGGTGGCGCCCAAGCTGGGCGAGCCGCTGAAGCATATCGAGTTTGTCTCCCTGGGGCCGGGCCGGGCGCTGGTGGTGCTGATCTCGGTTTCCGGCGTGGTCGAGAACCGCATCATCGACGTGCCCGCCGGGCTGCCCGCCTCCTCTCTCGTCGAGGCCAGCAATTACCTCACCGCACGTCTCACCGGGCGCACCCTGGAAGAGGCGCAGACAGAGGTATTGAAGGAGCTGGAGCAGCAGCGCGCCGAGCTTGACGCCCTCACCTCCCGGGTGATCGAGCGCGGTCTGGCGAGCTGGGCCGGCAATCAGGCCGGCGGCAAAAGCGGCGCCTTGATCCTGCGCGGTCAGTCCCAACTTCTGGAGGACGTGACGGCGCTGGAGGATCTGGAGCGCATCCGCCAGCTCTTCGCCATGCTGGAGACCAAGGATGCCCTGGTCAATCTGCTGGACCTTGCCGGTGGGGCCGAGGGTGTGCAGATCTTCATCGGCGCCGAAAACGAACTCTTTGGTCTGGCCGGCTGTTCGATGGTGATTGCGCCTTACAGCAATTCGCAGCAAAAGATCGTCGGCGCCATCGGGGTGATCGGGCCGACGCGGATCGACTATGCCCGGATCATTCCCATGGTCGACTACACCGCCAAAGTCATCGGCCGCCTTGCCGGCTGAACGATACCGTTGAAAGTTTGAAAGGAGCTGCCGTCCCGTGATGGCACAAGACAGGAAACAAGATCAGGCCAAGCCCGAAAGCCCGGAAGCGGCCGCCGAAGCCTCCGGGGACGCGCAGCGCGATGCGGAGAACGATATGGCTGAAGAGGCGCCGATCGCCGGTGACGAACCGCTGGTCGACCTCTCGGGCCTGGACGCCGCTGCGGCGCTGTCGCCGGACGAGGACCCGGTGGCGGTTCTGGAGGGCGAGGTCGCCTCGCTGAAGGACCAGTTGCTGCGCGCCATGGCGGAAACCGAGAACATTCGCCGCCGCAGCCAGCGGGAGCGCGAGGACGGCGTGAAATATGCCGCCGTGCCGGTGATCCGCGACCTGCTGGGCGTCGCCGACAACCTGCAGCGCGCCCTGGAAAGCGTGCCGGAGGAACTGGCCGCCGAGAACGAGACGGTGAGCAACCTGCGTCTCGGCGTGCAGATGACCCAGAAGGAGCTGACCTCGGTCTTCGAGCGCCATCAGATCCGCGCCATCGCGCCCCTGGGCGACAAGATGGACCCTCACCTGCACGAGGCGATGTTTGAGGTCGAGGATCTGGAGAAGCCCGCCGGGACGGTGGTCCAGGTGATCCAGACCGGGTATCGCCTGCACGACCGCCTGCTGCGCCCGGCCCGGGTCGGCATCTCCAAGGGCGGCCCGAAGGCCGGCGAGGCCGGCAGCGACGCCCCGGCGGAGGACGACTCCCCCGGCAATGAGGGTCCGGGCAGCAAGGTCGATACCTCGGCCTAAATCGCGTTGGGCTGTTCCGTATCTAACGACCCGTTCAGGCCGTCACCCGGCGCAGGGTGATGTTGATGCGGCCGCCGTCCTGCAACAAGCGGCTGGAGCCGCCGAGGACGCGGTCGATGCCGTGATAGGCGAGCCGGGCGTCCCCGCCCATGACCACAGCATCGCCGGAATGCAGCTTCAGCGAGCTGGTCGGACCGCGGCGCTCTGCGCCGCCGATGCGGAACACCGCGGAATCGCCGAGCGAAAGCGAGACCACCGGGGCTTCGAAGGTCTCCTCGTCCTGGTCGCGGTGCAGACCCATGCGCACCTTGGGGCCCTGGTAGAAGTTGATCAGACAGCACTGCGGCGGCGCGGGATAGTCAGCGAGATCGCCCCAGGCCGCCAGTAAGGCCGCCGGGATCGCCGGCCAGGGCCGCCCCGTCTCCGGATGGTTTGAGACATAGCGGTAGCCCGCGGCCTTGTCGGAGTACCAGCCGTGGCTGCCGGCGTTGCTCATGCGCACCGACATCGGCTTGCCGTTGCCCGGCATCCGGGGCTGATAGAGCGGCGCCTCGGCGACCACGGCGCGCAGCGCCGCCAGCAGGCTCCGCTGATCCTCGGGCGACAGGTAACCGGGCAGATAGCGGAAGCCCGCCGGTGGCCCCGCCTTCTGGTTTGCGCTTGTCACGCCCCGTCCCGCTCGCTCCGTTCTTCGGCCTTTCTTTGCGCCGCGCGGGCCTTGAGGCGCAGGCCCCAGTAGGCAATGCCGGCCAGCACCGCCATGCCCAGGCCGACGTTGGCCAGGGGCTTGCTGCCGAAAACCGCCTCGCCGCTGAGGGTCAGGACCGCGCCCAGCAGGATCGATCCGATCAGCACCAGCATGATGGCGCGGTAGAGGCCGTCGCTTTCCGGATCCGGATGGGGTTCCCGCTGGTTCATTCCGTTGTCTCCCGGTTCAGGCTGTCCGGCCCCGCTCTTGCCCCCGCTTCGGGCGGCGCGGCAGGAGGATTCTGTTGCTTGGTCCTGCGGATTCGCGGTTCTGGCCGGCAACACCCTGAATTCCTAGCGTTAATGATTAGATTCTCTCTGTTTTGCGCCTTGCAGCAAGGGCTATGCTGCTTATATAAGCCCAGAACCCATGGTCATGAACTCTCTCTGGCGGAGATCCGCCGGGTGGTGCTGAAATCAGGCCGCCCAAGGGGTCTGCTGATCGAAGTGAGGATTTAGAAATGAGTAAAGTAATCGGTATCGACCTCGGCACGACGAATTCCTGTGTCGCGGTCATGGACGGCAAAGACGCCAAAGTCATTGAAAACGCCGAAGGCGCGCGGACGACACCCTCCATCGTCGCCTTCACCGGGTCCGACGAGCGGCTCGTGGGCCAGCCGGCCAAGCGCCAGGCGGTCACCAATCCCGAGAACACGCTGTTCGCCATCAAGCGCCTCATCGGACGGCGCCACGACGATCCCATGACCAAAAAGGACATGGATCTCGTCCCCTACAAGATCATCAATCACGATGGCGATGCCTGGGTCGAAGGCCAGGGCAAGGAATACAGCCCCAGCCAGATCTCCGCCTTCATCCTGCAGAAGATGAAGGAAACCGCGGAAAGCTATCTGGGTGAGACGGTGACCGAAGCGGTCATCACGGTGCCCGCCTACTTCAACGATTCCCAGCGTCAGGCGACCAAGGACGCCGGCAAGATCGCCGGCCTGGACGTGCTGCGCATCATCAACGAGCCGACGGCGGCGGCGCTGGCCTACGGCCTCGACAAAAAGGGCCACGGCACCATCGTGGTCTACGACCTCGGCGGCGGCACCTTCGACGTTTCGGTGCTGGAAATCGGCGACGGCGTCTTCGAGGTGAAGTCGACCAACGGCGATACCTTCCTCGGTGGTGAAGACTTCGACGCGCGCATCATCAGCTACCTCGCCGACGAGTTCAAAAAGGAGCAGGGCATCGACCTGCGCCAGGACAAGCTCGCGCTCCAGCGCCTGAAAGAGGCCGCGGAGAAGGCCAAGATCGAGCTCTCCTCCTCGGCCCAGACCGAGGTCAACCTACCCTTCATCACGGCCGACCAGTCGGGGCCGAAGCATCTCAACATCAAGGTCACGCGCGCCAAGCTCGAGGCCCTGGTCGACGAGCTCATCCAGCGCACCATCGGCCCGGTCAAGGCCGCGCTCAAGGATGCCGGCGTCTCGCCCGGCGAGATCGACGAGGTCATCCTGGTCGGCGGCATGACCCGCATGCCCAAGGTCATGGACACGGTGAAGACCCTCTTCGGCAAGGAGCCGCACCGCGGCGTCAATCCGGACGAGGTGGTCGCCTCGGGCGCCGCGATCCAGGCCGGCGTGCTCCAGGGCGACGTCAAGGACGTCCTGCTGCTGGACGTGACCCCGCTCTCGCTCGGCATCGAGACCCTGGGCGGCGTCTTCACCCGCCTGATCGACCGCAACACCACCATCCCGACCAAGAAGAGCCAGGTCTTCTCGACCGCCGAGGACAATCAGAACGCGGTCACCATCCGCGTGTTCCAGGGCGAGCGCGAGATGGCCGCCGACAACAAGATCCTTGGCCAGTTCGACCTGGTCGGCATCCCCTCGGCGCCGCGCGGCGTGCCGCAGATCGAGGTCACCTTCGACATCGACGCCAACGGCATCGTCAATGTCGGCGCCAAGGACAAGGCGACCGGCAAGGAGCAGGCGATCCGCATCCAGGCCTCCGGGGGCTTGAGCGACGCCGACATCGATCAGATGGTCAAGGATGCCGAGGCGCACGCCGAGGAGGACAAGAAGCGGCGCGAGGTGGTCGAGGCCAAGAACCAGGCCGAGGCGCTCATCCACACCACGGAGAAGACCATGGCCGAGGCCGGCGACAAGCTCGCCGAGGCCGACAAGTCCTCGGTGGAGGAGGCCATCGCCGCGCTCAAGACCGCCACGGAGGGCGAGGACGTCGACGACATCCGCGCCAAGACCGAGGCCCTGGCCCAGGTCTCCATGAAGCTCGGCGAGTCCCTCTACAAGAGCGCCCAGGACGGCGAGGCCGCCCAGGCGGCGGACGCCAATGGTGATGGTGCCGGCGGCGACGGCGGCGGCGCTCAGGGCCCCAATCAGGGCGCCGACCAGGGCCACGAGGATGTCGTCGATGCCGACTTCGA
>JANQMC010000058.1 GCA_028280305.1 Pelagibius sp.
CCCTGCGCCGCTACGCGCTGGAGAAGGTCCGCTTCTACCTGGACGAGCGGCGCCCGAAGTTCCGCAAGAACGCCATGCACTGCGCCTCCATGGAGGGCCTGGTGGCCGTGTTGCTGGCCCTGCAGTCGGACGATCCCATCAATGCCGAGTACCGTGCGCTCGAGGCGCGGCTGCGGGACCGGGTGGAGCGGGAGATGGCGAAGCACCTGACCTTCCAGATCCAGCCTGGGCAGAAGAAGATTCACCACAGGGAGGGGGTCTACCTCTACGCCGAGCGCCTGTCCAAGTTCGCCGGCGCCTTCCTGACCAGCCGGACCTCGAACAAGACCAGGGTGGACTTCACCTGGCATTGCCTGTCCTCATTGGTTAAGTATGGCCGCGTTCTTGAGGCGGATGGCAAAGCCCCTAAAATCCAGTGACGGCCCGGACCCGGGCGGCCCCGCAGGGCGCAATGAAATTGAAGTAAATGCGGGGCATGATGGCGCGCCGGCGGCCATCCCCGTGGCGGCGGCTCTGAGGCTGGTGGAAGCGGAAGCATGAAGCGGCAGTACGTCCAGTTGTTCCTGATCGGTGTCGCGCTGAGCATCGCTCAGTTCGTCATGATTCGCGACTTCGTCAGCATCCTCTACGGGGAGGAAGTCGTCATCGTGCTGGTGACGGCCTCCTTCTTCCTGGGCCTCTCCGTCGGCTACACCCTGGCCCTGCGCATCTCGCAGCGCGTGTTCCAGTACCTCTTCATCGGCTCCGTCTTCCTGCACCTGACCTTTCCCTTCTCCTACCGCTATCTCGGCGCCCAGTTCGCGGTCTGGGACCTGGAGGGGCTGGGCTACCTGTCCCTCCTGTTCGGCTACGCGCTCATCTTCAACTCCATGTTCGCGACGGTTCTGCCCCGGCTGATCACCCTGCCCGAGGAGGCCGGGCGGAGCGAGGAGGCCCGCCTGAGGACCTTCTACGGCCTGGAGCTGGCCGGCTTCATCGCCGGCTTCGGGATCGTGGCGGCGAGCTGGAACCACACCATCGGCTACCTCCTGACGCCCTACTGGGTGATCCTGGGCGCCATCCTGTATCTGACCCTGCGGCACAAGATCGTCACCGGCGTCTACGCCCTGGGCGCGGTCCTGGCGGTGGTCTTCGTCGCGCCCTTGGACAGCCACAGCACGGCCCTGCTTTACGAGTACAAGCACAGGATTCGGGACGCCAAGGTGCTCTATTCCGTCAACTCGCCCTACCAGAAGGTCGAGGTCATCGACGGCCGGCGCGGCAAGCGCTACCTCTATCTCGACGGCCTGCAGAACCTGAACACGAGTGACCTGGAGGCCTTGAACTACTATATCGCCCAGGTGCCGGCGGCCTTGATCCGGCCGAGCGAGGCCCTGCTGATCGGCAATGGCACGCTGTCCTCGGTGCCCAAGATCTACCCCTATACCGAGCGCCTGACCTCGGTGGAGCTCGATGGCGGCGTGCTCCAGGCCGGCATGCTGCACTTCACCGACATGGAGGAGCTGGCCGGCTATGACCGCTGGCAGCTCCTGGTCGACGACGGCAAGCATTTCCTGCGGACCTCGGAGGTCCTCTACGATCTCATCGTCATGGACGTGCCTTCGCCGCTGACCATCCAGGAGGCCTATCTGCACACCGTGGAGTTCTACGGCCTCGCCAAGGAGAGCCTGAACGAGCGGGGCGTCATCGCGGTGCAGCTCAGCGGGCCCCTGCAG
>JANQMC010000118.1 GCA_028280305.1 Pelagibius sp.
GGCCGTCTCCAAGTCAGCGTAGCAAGCAAAGTCAGTGTTCGGCGGGCAGGGCCGGTTCCGGGGGTCAAGTTGGACCCGCCCTGTCCGCCAGAGCACGCAGCATCAAACGGGTAATTGGGGGAGGACGCAGAAAGATGGGCCGCAAGATCTATCTCTTTCTCGATAACATCGAAAGCTACATCTGCCGCACCTTGCTGGCGCTTTTCGTCCTGTTGCTTTTCGCCCAGATTCTGTCGCGGGAGCTTTTCAATTACTCGTTCTCCTGGAGCGAGGAGCTGGCGACCTACATGTTCGTCTGGTTCGTCTTCTTCGGCGCCAGCTATGCCGCCAAGCTCTACGCCCACAACCGCGTCACCTTCCAGTTCAACAAGTTGCCGAAGAAGGTGTCGATGACCATCGAAGCGGTCGCCGACCTCTTCTGGATCGCCTTCAACGTCTACTTCGTCTACCTGAGCTACGACTTCGTCTTCAACAAAATGAACCTGTTCTGGAAGTCGCAGACCCTCGGCATTCCGATGAAGTACATCTATATGATCCTGCCGATTGCCTTCTCCCTCATGACCATCCGCATCATCCAGGCGAACTACATGAAGCTCGTCAAGGGTATCGATGTGCGCGATCCGGAGAAGGCGGAAGTTGAAAAGATGATCAAGGAAGGCAGCGAGTAAAGCTGCGTCGAGAAATTCTTGGCCGGCGCAGGCAGGCATGCGCGCTGGGATGCACAGAGAACAGTCTGGGAAGCCACGGACCTAGAGTCCGCGATTAGGGGAATCGTTTCATGGAATCGACCATCGTCTTAATTCTGTTCGGAACCTTCCTGATCCTTCTGGTCATGGGGGCACCGATCACTGTGGCGCTTGGCGTCTCGGCCATGATTTCGTTCCTCTATCTGGACGAAAATCCGATCAAGTTCGTACAGATCGCCTTTACCTCGGTCGGCTCCTTCCCCTTGATGGCGCTGCCCGCCTTTATCCTGGCCGGCGCGCTGATGGAGGCGGCCGGTATTTCGAGACGGCTGGTGAATGTCGCCGAGAGTTTTGCGGGGCCCTTTACCGGCGGTATCTCGGCAGCGACGGTCTTCGCCTGCCTGTTTTTCGGTGCGATTTCCGGCTCCGGCCCGGCCACCACCGCGGCAGTCGGCATGCTGATGATCCCGGCGATGATCGACCGCGGCTACGACAGGGGCGTCGCCTCTGCCATCACCGCCTCCTCCGGCAGCCTCGGCATCATCATTCCGCCGTCGATCCCCATGGTGATCTTCGGTATCTCCGCGCTCGGCATGCAGCCGCCGCCGGAGGCGGTCGAGAAGTTCGGCGTCTTCCAGTCGGTCTCCATTCCCAAACTGTTCATTGCCGGCGTGCTGCCTGGTCTGGTGATTTCCATCAGCCTGCTGATCATGAACTACATCATCTGCAAGAAGAAGGGTTACAGCGGTTCGGCGGAGGGCTTCTCGGCACGCAACACGCTTTGCACGATCTACAAGGGCTTTTGGGCGATCCTGGCGCCGGTGGTGATCCTGGGCGGCATCTATTCCGGCTTCTTTACCCCGACCGAGGCGGCCATCGTCGCCATCTTCTACACCCTGGCCATCGGGTTCTTCGTCTATCGCGAACTGGACATGAAGGCGCTGTTCCGCTCGCTGGAGACGACCACCTGGCTGACCGGCCGGGTGCTGCTGATCCTCTTCACGGCGACGGTTTTCGGCCGCCTGCTGGTGGAAAACCAAATTCCGGCGATCATCGCCGAGGCCATGCTGTCGGCGACCCAGAACATCTACTTGATCTGGGCGATGCTGATCTTCTTCCTGCTTTTCGTCGGCATGTTCATGGAAACCCTGGCGACGATCCTGATCCTGACGCCGGTGCTTCTGCCCATCGCTTACAGCCTGGGCATCGACCCCGTGCATTTCGGCGTGGTGATGGTCTGCGCCCTGGGCATCGGCTTCCAGACGCCGCCGCTGGGCGAGAATCTCTTCATCGCCTCGGGCATCTCCGGCATCTCGATTGAGGAGATATCGATCAAGGCGTTGCCTTTTGCCGCGGTGAATGCGATCGCGGTCTTCGTCATTGCCTTCTTTCCGGAGATCGTGCTCTGGCTGCCGCGCTTCTTCGGGTACTGACCGTTGCCACAGCGTGGCGTTTTGAGGCCACCGACAGAGACGGAGTCCGACCAATGATTGTCGCCCGAACGCGATAAGGAACGAACAGATGCAACATCAAATGAAGAGCATTCTCTACAGCACCGACCTGTCGCAGAATTCGATCATCGCTTTCGGCTATGCGGCCTACCTGGCGAAGCTGACCGGTGCCGAGATTCATCTGCTGCACGTTCTCGAAAAGCTCTCCGACGATGCCGCCTTCACCCTCCAGGCCTATCTGCTGGATGAAAAGAAACGTCATGAGATCCTCGACATGCGGGTCGATAAGGCGCGCAGCTTGCTGGAGGCGAAGCAGGAGGATTTCTGGGGCCGGCAGAGCGCGGAGGATCAGAAATTCCGTTCACAGATCAAGTCCATGACGGTCTGCGAATCTTATCCCGCCGAGGAAATTCTGAAATCGGCAAAAAAACACAACTGCGATCTCATCATCATGGGCTCGCACGAGCGGGGCCTCAGCCACACCTTCCTGGGCTCTGTTGCGAAAAGCGTCCTGCGCCGCTCCCACGTCCCGACCCTGGTTGTTCCCCTGGTCGAATCCGACTGACTGCGCCCAGGGGCGCATCTCCGGGCGGCGGGCAACCCGAACCGCTGGAGACATAGAGATGAGAAAGACTTTCGCTTCGATCCTGGTCGCGGGTTCGGTCCTGATCGCGACTGCCGAGACCGTGGCGGCGGCCAGCCACGAGAAGGTCACCGTCGCCTACTTCCGTGAGTGGCCGACCGCCAATCAGGTGGCCCAAGCGGAGAAATGGTACGACGAGGCGCTCGGCGTGACGGTTGAATGGCGCCCCTTCAACACCGGCGTCGAGATGGCCGAGGCCATGGTCGCCGGCGAGGTCGACATCGCTTACTCCATGGGCGTCGTCCCCTTTGCCCTGGCGGTGACGGCCGGCGCGCCGATCAAGGTGGTCGGCGTCGCTGTGGACACCGGCGGAGCCGACAACTGCGTCATCTACAAGAAAGAGGCCATCGACCGCGCCAACGCCCATGAGTTGGAGGGCCGCAAGGTTGCCGTGCCGCTCAATACGGTGACCCATTACAAGATGCTGCGCAGCCTGGACTTCCTGGGTGTGGACGTCGCCAAGGTTGAGGTGACCGACATGTCCCCCCATGACATCGACGATGCCTTTCTGCGCGGCGAACTCGCGATGGGTTGTTCCTGGGGCGGGCCACTGCGGCGCATGAAGGGTCAGGGCTGGGAACTGCTCTCCGCCAACGAACAGGACCGCTTGGGCATTCGCGCCTTCGATGTCATCGCGGTGACCAATGCCTTCGCCGCCGAGCATCCGGAGATGGTGACCGGGTTTCTGGCTGTCACCGACCGGGCGATTGACTATCTGGACGACGAGCCGGAAGCGGCCAAGCCGGTGATTGCCGAAGCGGCGGGCATGACCCCCCGGGAATCGGAAATCGTGCTTTCGCTCTTTGACTTCTACACCCGCGACGACCAGCTCACCGAACGCTGGATGGGCGGCGGTGTGCAGACTTTTCTGAAGGAAGTGGCCGATTTCTTCGAGCAGCAGGGTGAGATCGACGCCGCACTGGATGACTACAGCGCCAGCGTTGATGCCAGCTTCTACGAAAAGGCGGACTAGGGTAAATCTGCTCTAGGCGTTAAGGCGCCAGATGGCGACGTTCAGGGCCGTCGCGTAGCTCAGCCAGAGAATGTAGGGCAGGAAAAGCCAGCCCGCCGTCCGGGAGATCTTTGCAAAAGAGAGGGTTGTGGCGACCACCGCACCGATCAGCGCCGCCATGGCGAAGAGGCCGAGCAAGGGGTCGCGCATACCGAAGAAGGCAACAGACCAGAGCACGTTGCAAACCAGTTGGAAAAAGAACAGCGCCAGAGGAACGCCGAGTTCTCCCCTTTCCGCCTGCCGCCATACCAGCCAGGCGGCGATGCCGATGGCCAGATAGATCAGTGACCAGGCGATGGGGAACACCACATTGGGCGGCGTCCAGGCCGGCTTTACGAGTCCGGGATACCAGTCGGCCAGCGCGGGTTCGGTGATCATTGCCCCCAGCCGGCCGGCGATCAGGCAGCAGATGACGAAGACGAGCAGCATGATAGGGCTCGTCAAAGGGCCGAGTCGCCGTGACGTATGCATGTGACCTTGCTAGCGCCCTTCGCGCTGCCATGCAAGGACGGCGGTGCCGAGGGCCAGCAAGAGAACCAGCAGGGCCGGCAGCAGGGGAATCTGCAAGACCCCGGTGACGATGAAGCCGTCGCCGCTCTTGACGCCGATCCAGTTGCGCCCGAAGCGGTCGCGGCTGCCGCTTACCTTGCGCAGTTCCGGCAGGTCCTGACCGGCCAGGCGGCGCAGGGCGCCACCGCTTTCCCGCAGCAGCGGATCGATCAGGGCGCCGCTGGAACGGGGATCGCGCAGCTCCAGCGGGTTCAGCGGGCCGGCGGCGGCCAGGGTCGTCAGGGTGCCGTCGGTGATCTGATAGAGACCGTTCTCGGCGATCGACAGCCTCGCGCTGGCGCGGCCTGGCCCCTCCGGCGTCAGCGGCAGGCTGCGCTCCTCGCCCGATGGCAGGGTCACGGTGACGTCCGGCAGCGCCTCACCCAGGGAACGACGGACGATCTGAAGCTGCCCGGCGCGGACTTCGGCGTGCAGGTCGTCCTCTTCCAGGTCCGGCTCCTTCATCAGCCAGTGCGAAATGCGGCGCAGCAGTTCGGCCTGGGGGCCGCCGCCTTCGAAACCGCGCGACCAGAGCCACATGTGGTCGCTCATCAACTGGGCGACACGTCCTTCGCCGACCCGGTCCAGGATCAGCAGCGGGCGTTGTTCGATGCCCTGCATGACGATGACGCCGCTGGTGGGGTCGGCGTCGATCTGACGGAACCAGCGGCCCCAGGCCGGTGTGCTTTCTGCACCCTCTGAAGGGGCCGCCGCAGAGCCGTCCAGACCGGCTGTCACCGGATGGCGCTGGCCGATATCGGTCACCTCGGGATGAAAGCCGTTCTCGAAGATCACCCCTGTCGGTTCGCCCGGTAAGACCCGGCCGAGCGGCGTGCGGTAAAGCGACAGCGGCGAGGCGAAGGTCGGTCCCACCGCTTCCAGCAGGGCGCCGCCCTGTTCGACATAGTTGGCGACGTTCTCCAGATAGATGCTGGGCAGCACCCCGCGGCGACGATAGCGGTCGAAGATGATGAGATCGAATTCGTCGAGCTTGATCTCAAAGAGTTCGCGGGTCGGAAAGGCGATCAGCGAAAGTTCGCGGATCGGCGTGCCGTCCTGTTTCTCCGGCGGGCGCAGGATGGTGAAGTGCACCAGATCGACCGAGGGGTCGGACTTCAGGATGTTGCGCCAGGCCCGTTCGCCGGCATGGGGTTCACCGGAAACCAGCAGCACCCGCAGGCGGTCACGCACGCCGTTCACCACCACCGCCGCCCTGTTGTTGGCGAGGGTCAGTTCCTCCGGTCCCGGGGCCACCTCGATTTCCAGGACGCTGGGCCCGCGGTGATCCAGCTCGAAGGTGAGTTCCTCTTCACTGCCGATCGGCACATCAAGGCTCTGAAGCAGTTCGCCGTTGCGGCGCAGGGTCACCTGGCCGCTGCCGCCGGCGGGGCCGTCGATGAGGTCGTCGACCTGCAGGGTCAGGCTCAGTTGATCGCCGACGATCCCGAAGCTCGGCGCCTGGGTGACCATCAGCCGGCGGTCGCCCTCGTTCTCCTCGCCGGTCAGCAGCAGGTGCACCGGTGCCTCGATGCCCAGACTCTCCACCGTTTCCGGCAGATCGTGGATCTGTCCGTCGCTGAGCAGGATAACGCCGGCGACACGCTGGCGCGGCACCTTGGCCAGGGCCTGGCGCAGGGCGCCGAAGAGCGCCGTGCCCTCGTTGGTTTCGGTTCCGCGGCTGTCGCCGGCACGGATCACCCTTACCTCGGTTTCGCCCAGTGCGCCCAGTTCTTCGAGCAGATGGGCCAGCGCCGTGTCGGTCTGGTTGCGCCGCTCGCCAATATCCTGGCTGGCACTTTCATCGGCGACGACGAAGACCACGTCGCTCAGCGGGTCGCGCTGTTCTTCGATCAGCGAGGGATTGGCCAAGGCCAGCAGCAGAACCGCGAAGGCGGCGGCGCGCAGGATGACGCCCGACGCCCGCCGGAAGAGGGCCAGGGCGAGCAGCAGAAAGGCCACGACGGCAAGGGCCGCCAGCAGTGCTTCGGGCAGCAGAGGGGCCCACTGGATCGACAGCGCCGTCATTGGCCGAGCCGTTCAAGGATGAAGGGAATGTGCACCTGGTCGGCCTTGTAATTCCCGGTCAGGGCGTACATCACCAGGTTGACGCCGAAGCGGTAGGCCATCTCGCGCTGGCGCGGGCCGCCGGGCACGACGGCATTCAGCGGCCGGCCGAGCCGGTTCACCGCCCAGGCGCCGGCCCAGTCGTTGCTGCCGATCAGGATCGAAGCGACGCCGTCGTTGATGTTTTCGCTCTGGGCCTCGAGCCACAGGGTGCCGCCGGTAAAACGCCCCGGGAAGTCTTCCATAAGGTAGAACGATTTGCGCAGCACATGCCCCGGCGGCACCGGTTCCAGCGGCGGCACTGAAAGGCCCCGGGTCAGACGTTGAAGATCACGGCTGCCGCGGCTGGTGGCGCCGAACAACTGCATGCCGCTGCTCGCTTCGCGCAGATCGAAAAGGATGGTGCCGCCGTTTTCCAGATAGCCGTTTACCTGTTCGATCGCGTCGGCATCGAGGTCCGGTTGTTCGCTGGTGATCGGCCAGTAAATCAGGGGGAAGAAAGCCAGCTCGTCGCGGCCCAGCACCACGCCCAGAGGGGCGCCGGCCTCGACGGAGGTGCGCCGCTCGAGAACCCTTGTAAGTCCGCTGAGGCCGGCCCGGCTGACCTCGTCGACCGCAGAGATGCCGGTCTGGACGAAGGCAAGGCGGGTGATCAGCGTCGCTTCCATCGCCCGCCCTTCGTCGGTGACGGCTGCGCCCTCTTGTGCGCCGGCTTCCGGCAGGAAGGCCGGGAAGCTCATTGCAAGGCCGAACACGACCAGGGCCGCCGTCGCCCTGGGCCCGGCACCCGCCGGGACACGCAGGAGACCGCGCAGGAAGAGGGAGATCAGCAGGTCGGCAAAGCCGAGGATCAGGGCGGCGGCGAGCAGCCAGGGTTTCAGGTCCTGCTCCGGGCTCTCGTGATAACCGCCGCTGGTCACCCCGGCGGGCAGGCTGCCCAGCGGTGTCAGGCCGGCGACGCTGCTGCTCATGTTGTGCGCCTGACGCAGGCTGTCGTTGCCGTAATAGCCCGGCGGATGTTGCGGCGTTACGCGCAGCGGGCTGGCGTCGTCCGGTTCCAGGGCCAGGACGGTCGCCGGCGCCGCGCCGAGACTGCCGAAACCGTCCATTACCTCGATGGGCGGCAGGACCTCACCGCTGCCGCCGCCGCCGACCCCCTGGCTCACCGCCATGACCCGGCGCAGCATGTCGACGAAGAGACCGGAGATCGGCAGGTTCGACCAGTCGGTGTTGGCGGTGGTGTGAAACAGCACCAGCCATCCGTCGCCGCGCTGCTCGGCGGTGACCAGCGGGGTGCCGTCCGCCAGCCTGGCCCAGGTTTTCTCGGCAAGATCGAGGGACGGCACCGCCAGAACCTGGCGGCGGATCAGTACATCGTTCGGCAGAGCGAGTTCGGCGAAGGGGCTGTCCACGGCGAAAGGCGCCAGTTGTGCCGGTGTGTCCCAGGTCAGGGCGCCGCCCAGAATGCGGTCGCCGCCGCGCAGTTGTACCGGCAGAAGATCGTCCGCCTGCGCACCGGCCACGGCTTCTGCGGAACCGGAGATGCCGGCCCCGGTGCCGCCGGATTGCGAAACCGTGCGCGGCCCGGCGAAGCGCAGCAGCAGGCCGCCGCGGTCGACCCAGCCGGCGATGGTCTGACGCTCCGCCGGGTTCAAGCCGACGGCATCGGGGACGACCAGTACGGCCAACTGGCGTTGCAGCAGTTCTTCGGTGTTGCCTTGGCGCAGCTCGGTGAAGGGCGCCAGTGCGCGTTCCAGATAGTAGGATTCGCTCAATAGGGGCTGACTGTCCTGCTGCGAGCCTGCGGTAACCAGGCCCACCGGCCGTCTGCGCCAGCGTTCATCCAGCAGAACCACGGCACCGGCGGTGTTCTGGCCCTCGATGGCGATACGCGCGATTCTGTTGCGCATTTCCGTCGGCAGGTCGAGCAGCGTCCGCGCTTCGCTTTCGCCCGGTTCATAAATCAGGGGCGCCTTGGCAAGGATGCGGCCGTCGGCCCCCAGCGCCAGGGCGTCGGAACGGCCGGCCGCAACGGTGTCGGCGCGCAGGGCCCGGGCGACGAGATCGACCCCTTCGGTATCCGGCGGCAGCGCCAGTTCCGGTAGCCCGCTGCCTTCTTCGCGCAGAACCTCGAGGCTGCCCAGTCTTTGCAGGGCGGTGGCAAAGGCCGCCGTATCGTCATCCGCCAGGCCGTCGGAAAGCCAGACGACATGGGCCGAGCCTTCGAATTCCAGATCGCCCAGCGCCTCCAGCGCCGCGGCGCGGTCGTTGGGCCAGGGTTTGGGACGCAGGCCCTGCAGGACCCTCTGGGCTTCGCCGGCCGGCAACAGGCCGGAAGCCGCCGCCGCTTCGCCCTGGGCGTTGCGCGCCGTGGTCAGGATCACCGCGGCGCGACCCTCTCGCTCGGCCTGGGCCAGCAGCTTGCCGCCAATCACCTGACGGGCCTGCCAGAAGCGGGCCGACGACCAGCCGTCGTCGATGGCCAGGATGACCGGTCCGCTGCCGGCGAGCCGCGCCGAGGGGTTGAGCAGCGGTTGGGCCAGGCCGAGGATGATCAGGGCTGCGATCAGCAGGCGCAGCAGCAACAGCCACCAGGGGGTGCGGGCCGGGGTTTCCTCCGGCACCTTCAGGCCGAACAGCAGGCGCACCGCCGGGAAGGCCACCTTGCGGGGGGCCGGCGGGGTCAGGCGCAGCAGCAGCCAGAGAACGGGGAGCCCGGCGAGGGCCAGCAGCAGCCAGGGCTGGGCGAAGGCGAGCAGGCCGAGATCGATCATGCCAGCACCTGCGACAGCGTGGTGTAGAGCCGCATCAATGCCGCCTGGGGCGGCTGGTCGCTGCGGTGAAAGTCGCAGCCCCAACCCAGGGCGCGGGTGATGTCACGCAGGCCGTCGCGTTGCTCCTGCAGGCGCTTGGCATAATCGGCGCGTACCGATTCGACCCGCGACACCAGCCAGGGCGCCTCCTGCTCCAGGCCCTCGAAGCTCACCCGGCCGTCATAGGGCAGGCTCTCCTCAGCCGGATCGAGCACCTGCAGCACCGTGCCGCGCACACCGCTTTCACCATAGTAGCGCAGGGTCCGGTCAATCTCTTCGAGGGGCGCCAGGAAGTCGCCGATCAGGACGATCTGCGCGCTGCGCGGCAGCGGCAGGCTCGGCGGCAGCTCCTCCGGTTCCTCCCGCGCGCCTTCCAGCATAACGGCGATGCGGGTCAGGGTTGCGCGGCTGTTGGAGGGGCGCGGGCCGGCGCCCAGCACGGCGACATGCTCGCCGCCGCGCATCAGCAGGACAGAGAGTGCCAGGGTCAGCAGATCGGCCCGTTCGCGCTTTGACTGATGATTGCGGCTGGAAGACCAGGACATGGAAGGCGAGGTGTCGCGCCAGATCCAGACCGATTGGGCGGCTTCCCATTCCATCTCGCGGACAAAGACCATGTCCGACTTGGCCGACTGGCGCCAGTCGATGGCCTGGGGCTGATCGCCCATGTCGTAGTGGCGGAACTGCCAGAAGGTTTCACCCTGTCCGACACGGCGCCGGCCGTGCACGCCCTGTGCGACGGTGGAGGCGACGCGCTCGGCCGCCACCAGCAGCGGCGGCAGGCTGGCCGCCAGCTGCTCGGCGCGGTGCCGCAGCGGAAGGGTTGTGGTCATCGGGCGCCACGAACCCCGCGCGCGGCCTCAAAAGAATTCTCTTCCTTACGATCTGCCGATCCCATGGTCTTACGACTCCGCTCAGGCGTAGGGGGCAACCAGATGAGAGATAATCTGGTCCAGGGTCACCCCGTCGGCGCGGGCGGCAAAGCTCAGAGCCATGCGGTGCTTCAGGACCGGATGGGCGAGCGTGACCACGTCGTCCACCGAGGGGGCGAGACGCCCGTCGATCAGCGCCCGGGCCCGCACCGCCAGCATCAGCGCCTGACTGGCGCGGGGGCCGGGCCCCCAGGCGACCTGGCTGCGGACATCTTCCAGAGCGCTGGATTCGGGACGCCCGTTGCGGACGATGGCGAGGATCGCCTCGACCACGCTTTCGCCGACCGGAATGCGGCGCACGAGACGCTGCAGGGTCATCAGTTCGGCGGCGTCCATCACCGCACGGGCCTGCGACTGTTCCGGTCCGGTGGTTTCGATCAGCATGCGCCGTTCGGCCTCCAGCTCCGGATAGCCGACGTCGATCTCCAGCAGAAAGCGGTCGAGCTGGGCTTCCGGTAGAGGATAGGTGCCTTCCTGCTCCAGCGGGTTCTGGGTTGCCAGCACATGAAAGGGCGAGGGCAGGTCGTGCGGGCTGCCGGCGACGGTCACCCGATGCTCCTGCATCGCCTGCAGCAGCGCCGATTGGGTGCGCGGGCTGGCGCGGTTGATTTCGTCGGCCATCAGCAGTTGGGCGAAGACAGGGCCGGGAATGAAGCGGAAGGAGCGGCGGCCGGAGTCGCTTTCCTCCAGCACTTCCGAGCCGAGGATATCCGCCGGCATCAGGTCCGGCGTGCACTGCACGCGCTTGTCCTCCAGGCCGAACACCGTGCCCAGGGTTTCCACCAGCCGGGTCTTGGCCAGGCCGGGAACGCCGATCAGCAGTGCATGGCCACCGGCCAGCAGCGTGATAAGGGTTTGATCCACGACCTCTTGTTGGCCGAAAATGACCTGGCCGATGCTTTCGCGCACCGCGGCGAGCTTGCCGCCCAGTTCATCGATCTGTTCGGCCAGCCCGGCCGTATCATCAGCTTGGTGGGTGGGGGTCGTGGTCACGTGGCAGCATCTCCCTGAGGTGAAGCGGGGTAGGCCCAGTGGTTTGGCACCAAAATATGGCCTTACGGTGTCGCCCTTCGATATCGCCCTCCAACGGGTCAAATGCGACCGTTCAAGACGCATTCAAGGAAGATAAGGCTTTAGATGTCCGCTGACCAGTCACGAGGCCCGACTAAAGAGATACCGGCGTTTCCCACGCTCGGCGATTTCGACATCCGGATTGCCCGGGACGGGACCTGGTTTCATGAAGGCCGGCCGATCCGCAGATTGCCGCTGGTGAAGCTCTTCGCCACCGTTCTGCGGCGCGACGACGAAGGCGTCTACTGGCTGCAGACGCCGGTCGAAAAAGGCAGGATTTGTGTGGAAGACGCGCCCTTCGTGGCGGTTGAACTTTCCGTGAAGGGAAGCGGCCGTGACCAGTCCCTTTGCTTTCGCACCAACCTGGGCGACTGGGTGGAGGCGGATGCCGAGCATCCCCTGCGGCTCGGCGATGATACGAAAAGCCCCGAATCTGCTGAAAGTGGCGGGCCGAACCCCTATATCTTGGTGAGAGAGGGGCTGGAAGCGCGTATCCTGCGTCCGGTCTATTATCATCTGGCCGATCTCGTCGTGGCCGCCCCCGTGAACCTCCCCGGGTGTGCGCCGGCGGGCAGCCTGGGCGTTTGGAGCAAGGGTGTGTTCTTTCCATTAGGAAAAGCTGCGTGAGGGTCGACGACTTTCTCCAGCGTCTGGCCGAAATGCCGGAGCCCTCGCAGCGCGCCGCGCCGGAGTCCGAATCCGCCCTGACGGCGCCGCGGGGGGATCACGATCTCAATCCCGATCTCTATGACCCGGCCAGCCCGCTGCGCGATGCGGCGGTCCTGGTGCCGATTATCAATCACGGACGGCAGTTGACGGTGTTGCTGACGCGGCGCAGCGACGCGCTGCCCGACCATCCGGGGCAGATCAGCTTTCCCGGCGGCAGCATCGATCCCGGCGACAAAGACGCCGAGGACGCGGCCCTGCGGGAGGCCGAAGAAGAGGTCGGCCTGACCCGCGACCGGGTGCGCCTGATCGGCCGTCTCGACACCTATGTCATCCGAACCGGGTTCTGCGTGGTGCCGGTGATCGGTTTGGTCGCGCCGCCTTTCACCTTGCAGGCGGAAGCCGGTGAAGTGGAGGAGATTTTCGAAGTGCCCTTGAACTTTTTCCTGGATAACGGCAACCGCCAGACCCACAGCCGGGTGTTCCATGGCAAGACGCGATACTTTTATGCCTATCCCTACGGCGATTACTTCATCTGGGGCGCCACCGCGGGCATGCTGTCGAACCTGGCCGAGGTGCTGCGGGCCGAGGGTCTTCGGGACAGCGGTCTGGTGACTCCGTGATGCGTGTATTTCTCTTCGCCATCCTGCCGTTGCTGACGCCCTTTCTGGTTTACGCCGCCTATGTCTTTCTGGTTCGCCGCCGGCAGGCGGTCTCCGCCGACGGTACGCGGGTGCCGCCGGGCACGACCCCGACCTCCTGGATGGTGGTGCTGCTGATCGGTGTCTGTCTCAGCGGGGCCTCCCTGGTGTACATGAAGCTTGAACGCAGTCATTCGCCGGACACGAAACTCTTGCCGCCGGCGCTGGTTGATGGCGAAGTGGTGCCCAGCCGCCCGGCAGAATCGGTTCCGACTGACTGACCCTCCGTCGATCTAGGGGCACAATCGACGATGTCTGATCCACAGCGACTGGAAATCCAGGACTGGATGACCGCGCCCGAAACCCGTCAGGTCATGACGGCGCTGGCTGCCGGTGGGCGAGAGGCGCGCTTTGTCGGCGGTTGTGTACGCGATGCCCTGCTGGGGCGACCGGTGAAGGATGTCGACATCGCCACCCCAGACGATCCGGCGAAGGTCATGGCCCTGCTGCGCGACGCCGGGATCAAGGTGGTGCCGACCGGCCTTGACCACGGCACCGTCACCGCGGTGGCCGGCCACCGGCCCTTTGAAATCACCACCCTGCGCGAGGACAGGGAAACCGACGGCCGGCGCGCCAAGGTGGCCTTTACCGACGACTGGCAGGCAGATGCCTCGCGCCGAGACCTGACCTTCAACGCCATGTCCTGCAGCGCGGACGGGCGCCTCTTCGACCCCTTCGGCGGGCGCGCCGATCTGGCCGCCGGCCGGGTGCGCTTCGTCGGCGACCCGAAGACGCGGATCGAGGAAGACTATCTGCGTCTGCTGCGCTTCTTTCGTTTCCAGGCCCACTATGGCCGGGTGCCGCCGGAACCGTCGTTGCTTTCCGTCATGGCGGCACTGGCGCCCAGACTGAAAACCCTTTCGGGGGAACGGCTGCGCGCCGAGTTCCTGAAGCTGCTGGCGGCCGAGGATCCGCTGCCGGTGCTGGCCGCCATGCAGGAGCACGGCATCCTCGCCGCCTTCCTGCCGGAGGCCGAGGGCCTGGCGGTGCTGGCCCGCCTTCTGGCCTTCCGGCAGTCCGCGCCGGAAGACCCGATCCTCAGGCTTGCCGCCCTTCTGCCGCGCGACGCGAAGGTGGCTGCGGCCGTGGCCGAACGTCTGCGCCTTTCCGGGGCTGAAAGCCTGGTCGTGGGCCGTCTGGCCGAGCCGCCGCCTGACCTTCACCAGGCACGGCGGGTTCTCGAAGGCCAGGAAGGGCCAAGTGGAGGACCGGATGCCTGTTTGGCGCTGCGCTTCGCGCTTTATCACCACGGTCCGAAGGCGGTGCGCGAAGACCTGCTGCTGGACGCTGCGCGCCGCGACCTGCCCGCCGGGCGCCTGGGGAAGCCGCTGGCGCAGATTGCCGGCTGGCGGCAGCGGACTTTTCCGCTGAACGGCAGCGATGTTCTGGCCCTCGGCGTCACCGCGGGCCCAGAGGTCGGGGAACTGCTGCGGCGCACCGTGGATTGGTGGATCGCCGAAGACTTCGCGCCCAAGCGCGCCGCCTGTCTGGCGGAACTGCAGCGGCTTTATCGCGACGGTGCTTAGATCGTTTTTGACTTACGTCGCATCGGTTCCAGCCCGCTCCCCCTCCTGCCACCCCCAACCGTATTCCTGGGAGGTTATCCTAGTGGGTGGCCGGGAGGGGGAGCGGGCCAGTGCCGTCCAAACATGAAAGATTCTAAGGCCAGGCGGCTTCCGGCGGCAGGCTCATGAGGATGGCTTCGACGTTGCCGCCGGTCTGCAGGCCGAACTTGGTGCCGCGGTCGTAAAGCAGATTGAATTCGGCATAGCGCCCGCGGCGGAACAGCTGATGCCGCCGCTGCTCATCGTTCCAGGGCTTTGCCATGCTGCGCTCCACCAGGGCCGGAAAGATTTCCAGAAAGGCGCGGCCGACATCCTGTGTGAAGGCGAAATCGGCTTCCCAGTCGCCGCTGTCGACATAGTCGTAGAAAATGCCGCCGACGCCGCGGGCCTCGCCACGGTGGGGAATGAAAAAATACTCGTCGCACCAGTTCTTGAATTTCGGGAAGTACTCGGGATCATGGCGGTCGCAGGCCGCCTTGAAGGCGGCATGAAAGTCTGCAGTGTCCTGATCGTCCGGGTACATGGGGTTCAGGTCGCTGCCGCCGCCGAACCAGCTTTTGGTGGTGACGATGTGACGGGTGTTCATATGCACCGCCGGCACGAGGGGCGAGCGCATATGGGCGACCAGGGAGATGCCGCTGGCCCAGAAGCGCGGGTCTTCTTCGGCGCCGGGAATCTGCTTGGCGAAATCGGGCGAGAAGCTGCCGTGCACCGTCGAGATGTTCACCCCGACCTTTTCGAAGACCCGTCCGCGCATCAGCGACATCACACCGCCGCCGCCATCCGGCCGGTCCCAGGCCTTGCGCTCGAAGCGTCCGGGCGCGGTATCGGCGAAGCGCGCGGCGTTGTCGCCCTCAAGGGCGTCTTCGAGCGACTCGAAAGCCGCGCAGATGCTGTCGCGCAGCTCGTGGAACCAGGCCTCTGCGCGCTGCTTCTGTTGCTCGATGACGTCGCTCATGGGCGTCGGTTCCCTTCTCGCCTCTTGGAGGCTTCTCTCTAGGTGTTCTGATTCGATGGAAAAGACATCGTCTGGCGCAAGGCTTCGCCCAGCACCATGGCAGCCGCCAGCGCCACGTTCAATGACCGGCAGGCGCTGCCCAGCGGGATCGTCAGCCGGGCGGTCGCGGCCGCATGGACTTCGTCCGGCACCCCGGCCGATTCGCGGCCCATTAGCAGTGTGTCATGCGGCTGAAAAGCGAAGTCCGTATAGGGTTTGTCCACTTTTGTGGTCAAGAGTAGCAGCCGTCCGTCGAGTTGCTCCCGGTAAGCCGGCCAGGAGCGATGGCGGTGAACCTGGGCCTGGGCGTGATAATCCAGGCCCGCACGACGTAAGCGTTTGTCATCAAACACGAATCCGCAAGGCTCAATGATATCGAGCGGTACTTCCAGACAGGCGGCGAGCCGGATCAGGGCGCCGGTATTCTGGGGAATGTCAGGCTGGAAAAGGGCGAGGCGCATGTTCAGGTCGAATTGCAGCTTTGGGTGGTTCGAGGATTTGGCGAGAAGCCGGTGAGGGGGCCCTGTTCAGGGGCTTTGCGTTCCCACGGAAATTACTCTATATCGACCCCACAACGGAGCGATGGGGGTAATCGCTGCGGCAGCATGCCACATGGTCGATGGCCCCCCGCGGAATATGGTTTTATCGATGGCGGTCCCACAAGGCTTCGGATCGCTTCATCAATATCCTTGACCGTGAACGCTCCACCAGAGGGATCTTAGGGGAAATCGTATGGCAGAAACCGCCACAACCGCACAAGCCGGATCGGGCGAGACGCGGCGCGACTTCTTGTATTTGGCCGCCGGGGCGATGGGTGCCGTCGGCGCCGCTTCCGCAGTCTGGCCGCTCATCGCGTCGATGAACCCATCGGCCGAGGTGCTGGCTCTCGCCTCGACAGAGGTCGATCTGGCGCCGGTCGCCGAAGGCCAGCGCATCACGGTGACCTGGCGCGGCAATCCGGTGTTCATCGATCACCGTACGCCGGCACAGATCGAACAGGCCAACGCCGTTGCGCTCGACGAGTTGCCGGACCCAGAGGCTGACGAGGCCCGTGTGGTGAAACCGGAATGGCTGGTGATGATCGGGGTCTGTACCCATCTGGGCTGCGTGCCGCTGGGTCAGAAGACCGGTCAGAGCCGCGGCGAGTACGGCGGTTGGTTCTGCCCCTGTCACGGCTCTCATTACGATACCTCCGGACGTATCCGCAAAGGCCCGGCTCCCACGAACTTGCCGGTTCCGCCTTACGAGTTCACCGCCGATACGACCATCGTGATCGGCTAGGGGAGAACAGACCATGAGCGGATTTCAAAGCAACAACGGCGTGATCAGGTGGATCGAGCATCGCATGCCGATCTTCTCGTTCCTCGATCATTCCGTCGGGAGCGAGTATCCTTCTCCCAAGAACCTCAGCTATCTCTGGAACTTCGGTTCCCTGGCCGGGATCACCCTGGTGATCATGATCGCCACCGGCATCCTGCTGGCGATGCAGTACACGGCCCACGTCGATCACGCTTTCGAGTCTGTCGAGCGCATCATGCGCGACGTGAACTACGGCTGGCTGATTCGCTACATCCACATGAACGGCGCGTCGTTCTTCTTCATCGTGGTCTACATCCATATCTTCCGCGGTCTCTATTACGGCTCCTACAAGGCGCCGCGTGAGCTGCTGTGGATGCTGGGTGTCGTGATCCTGCTGCTGATGATGGCCACGGCCTTCATGGGCTATGTGCTGCCCTGGGGCCAGATGTCCTTCTGGGGCGCCAAGGTGATCACCAACCTGTTCTCGGCCATCCCCTTCTTCGGTGAGACCATTGTGGTCTGGCTGTGGGGCGGCTTCACGGTCGACAACCCGACCCTGAACCGGTTCTTCGCCCTGCATTACCTGCTGCCCTTCGTGATCGTCGGCGTGGTGATCCTGCATATCTGGGCCCTGCATCGCTTCGGCTCCAACAACCCGGTCGGCATCGACACCAAGGGGCCGCAGGACAAGATCCCCTTCCATCCTTATTACACCGTGAAGGACGCCTTCGGTCTGGGTGTTTTCCTGGTGTTCTTCGCCGCGGTGGTGTTCTACATCCCGAACTACATGGGGCATGCCGACAACTACATCCCGGCCAACCCGCTTTCGACCCCGGCGCATATCGTGCCTGAATGGTACTTCCTGCCGTTTTACGCGATCCTTCGGGCGATCACCTTCGACATCGGCATTCCCTTTACCGGCGTGGTGATCATCGAGGCCAAGCTGGGCGGCGTTATCGCCATGTTCGGGGCCATTGCCGTTCTCTTCATTCTGCCCTGGCTCGACCGCTCGCCGGTGCGCAGCGGGCGCTTCCGGCCGATTTTCAGGATCTTCTTTGTGCTCCTGTTCATCGACGCCATCGTGCTGGGTTATGCCGGATCGCAGCCTGCCGAGGGTCTGTGGCTGGCGATTGCCCAGGTTTCCACGGCCTACTATTTCGCCTACTTCCTGATCATTCTGCCGCTGCTCAGCGTCTTTGAGACGCCAAAGCCGCTGCCGACCTCAATCAGCGAACCGGTCCTCAGAGGCGGAGGCGGCACGCTCGCCGGTGCTCCCGCCAAGCCGATGGAGAAAGCCTGATGCGTAAGGGATTTCTGTTTGGTCTGGCGGCTCTTGCCGCTGTATCCGGTGGGCTGACGGCGGCGCCGCAATCGGTTCAGGCGGCCGGAGAGGGCGTGCCCGTTCCCAAATTCGACTGGACCTTCAGCGGCATCTTCGGCACCTACGACCGGGCCGCCGCCCAGCGCGGGCTGCAGGTCTATCGCGAGGTCTGCGCCGGCTGTCACAGCCTCGACTACATCGCCTTCCGCAACCTGGCCGACCTCGGCTACAGCGAAGACGAGATCAAGGCGATGGCTGCGGAAGCCATTGTGGTGGACGGTCCCAATGACGAGGGCGAGATGTTCGAGCGCGAAGGCCTGCCCTTCGACTACTTCCCCGCGCCGTTCCCCAACGAAAAGGCCGCTGCCTTCGCCAACAACGGCGCCGCGCCGCCGGACCTGTCGTTGATGACCAAAGCGCGCGGGGCCGGGCCGGATTACCTGAAGGCCTTGATGGGCCACGGCTATGAGGATCAGGTCTCTGAAGACGTGCTGCAGGAGATCTTCACCCTCGAAACCGACAAGCGGGTCCAGGCCTATGAACTCGCTCTCGAAGAGTACCAGCACAAACTCGAAGTCTACGAGGACAAGGTTGCCGACGGCATCGAGGCCAACCGGCCGACGGAGCCGGAACAGCCTCTGCCCGTCGAGAGTATCGAAGACCTCGGCCTTTCCGATGGCCTGAGCTTCAATGCCTATTTCCCCGGCTATGGCATCGCCATGGCGATGCCGCTTTTCGAAGACGGGGTTGAGTATGCCGACGGCACGCCGGCGACCGTCGAGCAGATGGCCTACGACGTCTCGAATTTCCTGATGTGGACGGCGGAGCCGACTCTGGAAGAGCGCAAGGGCATGGGCATCAAGGTGCTGATCTTCCTGATCGTCTTCACCGGGATACTCTATGCGGCCAAGCGCAAGGTTTGGGCCGACGTTCACTAGCCTGAGACCAGAGACCGCAGACTGTCGAAAGGCCGCGCCGGGGACACCGGGGCGGCCTTTTGCTTTGCGCCTTCTTTGGCCTCTGCCTTGGCAAGTGCCGCCCGCTCCGGTACAGGGGTTGGCGGAAAAACGACGCAGGGCGATCAGAGGGAAAGGGTAGGGACATGGCAGAAGCGGCACCGGCGCCGGTTATCGGCATTATCGGCGGCAGCGGCATCTACGAAATCGACGGCCTGAAGAACGCCGAGTGGCGGAAGATGGCCTCGCCTTTCGGGGAGGCTTCCGATGCGTTGCTGTTCGGCGAGCTGGACGGCCAGCAGCTGGTTTTCCTGCCGCGTCACGGCCGGGGGCACAAGCTGTCGCCCAGCGACCTGAACTTTCGGGCCAATATCGACGTCATGAAGCGTGCCGGGGTCACCGAGATTCTGTCGCTGAGCGCGGTCGGCTCGCTGCGCGAGGACCTGCCGCCGGGCCACTTCGTGCTGGTCGACCAGTTCATCGACCGCACCTTTGCCCGGCAGAAGAGCTTCTTCGGGCCAGGCATGGTCGCCCATGTCTCGGTCGCCGACCCGGTCTGCGGGCGTCTCGGCGATCACCTGCAGGCGGCGGCCAGCGAGCTGTCGCTGCCCTGCCGGCGGGGCGGCACCTACATGGTGATGGAGGGTCCGCAGTTCTCGACCCGCGCGGAATCGGAGCTTTACCGTTCCTGGGGCTGCGACGTCATCGGCATGACCAACATGCCCGAGGCCAAACTCGCCCGCGAGGCCGAAATTTGCTACGCGACGGTGGCCATGGTGACCGATTATGACTGCTGGCACGACAGCCATGACGACGTTACCGTGGATCAGGTCATCCAGACCCTGCTCGGCAATGCCGACAAGGCCCGGGCCCTGATCAAACAGGTGGCGCCGAAGCTGAGCGGCCGCCGCGAGATCTGCGAGCGCGGATGTCACCGGGCCCTGGACGCCGCGGTGATCACCCAGCAGCAGGCGCGCGATCCCGCCGCCATGGCCCGTCTGGATGCCGTCGCCGGTCGGGTGCTCGGCGGCTAGAGTGGATTGGCGCAGATTCACCGGGTTGATGGATCTGCTCTCAGGAGAAGGCCGGAAGGCCTGATGAAAGGGAGGGTGCGCAGCCGATGAAGCTGGTGGTCACCGATGCAGGTGTCGAGGCGGCTAGGCCGATCCGCGGCATCGATCACGTGCTGGTCGGCGTGCGCGGGCTCGAACAGGCCTACGACACCTATCAGCGCCTCGGTTTCACGCTCTCGCCGCGCGGACGCCACATCGGCTGGGGCACGGCCAACTACTGCGTCATGTTTCCCAACGACTATATCGAACTGCTGGGCATCATCGACCCCAACCAGTTCACCAACAACCTGAACCGCTTTCTGGAATCGCGCGAAGGGCTGCTCGGTCTCGCCTTCGCCAGCGATGATGTTTCCCTGGCCGCGCGGGCGCTGCACCACGCCGGTATCCAGCCGGGCGACATGCGCGACCTGAAGCGTATCCTGGAGGATCCGGAGGGCGAGGTCTGGCCGCGCTTCAAGCTGCTGCACCTGCCGCCGGAAGCGACGCCGGGGACTTCGGCCTTCGTCTGTCAGCACCTGACGCCGGAGCTGGTCTGGCAGCGGAACTGGACCGAACACGCCAACGGCGCCACCGGTCTCATCGCCATGACCTCGGTGGTAAAAGACCCCTCCGCCCTGGCGATTCCCTATGCCGAATTGTTCGGTTTCGACCGCGTCCGGGCCGGTGACGGCGTGGTCGAGGTCGACTGCGGCGGTACTTGGCTGCGCTTTACGACGGCGGAGATGCTTGGGCAGTTGCACCCCGGCCTGGCGGGGGCCGCGCGCCTGCCGACCCCCTGGCTGGCCGCCCTCCGTCTGGCGGTGGAAGACCTGGCCCGTACCGCAACCCTGCTGGAGCATGCGGGTCTGCCGGTTCATTGGGACGGCAAGCAGGTGCTGCGGGTGCCGGCCGTCGCGGCCTGCGGCGTGCTGCTGGAATTCGCTGAGACGGCTTAGGCGCCTGCTTCACGCGTCACCCTCGGACTTGTTCCGAGGGTCCATTGCATCGCCGCTGGAATCCTGTTGGTGAAGGTTCGGGACGGGCCGAGGCATGGATGCCCGGGACAGGCCCGGGCATGACGGATTTGTTGGGAGCGGAGGTTACTTCACCGCCGCATCGGTGAAGTTGCCCAGTGCCCCGGTGATCTTTTTGAAGACTTCGGCGCGGTCGGCGATGGCGTGACGTTCGGAAAGATAGGCCGGGTCGTTGTAGGCGAGCCAGACGTCGCCCGCGGCGTCCTCGTAGGCCAGCGCCTTTTGCGGCAGGTCGATGGCGATGCTCTGGCCACTCTGCATCAGCGGCGTCCCCAGCTTCGGGTTGCCGAAGATCAGCAGCACCGTGGGCCGCAGCTCAAGCCCGGCCTTCTGGGCGCCGGCGCTGTGGTCGACCTTGGCGAAAACCGTCAGGCCCTTTTCCTTCAGGATCGCTTCCAGCCGGTCGATGGTCTCGGCGGCGGAATGGTTGCTTTTCTTGACGATGACACCTTTCGCCATGGTCTCGGCGGCCTGGGTGGGCGAGCCCAGCGTCAAGGGCAGGGCGAGAAGACTTAAGGCAAGGCAAAGCGGCAGCAGTTTTTTCACGAGAAGGCTCCCTCATCGACTGAAACGACAGGTTTGGGGTGGGTGTCAGCGAGTTCGGGTCACCCTAGAGGAATAAACGCCTGAGGTCCGCTCAATCATCCGTGACAAATGGCATCCGTGACAAATGGCATCCGTGACAAAAGCGGCGGGTTCGGGTCAGGGCGTTTCTTCGGCGGGCGGCCGGGCGATCTGCGGTTCGAGACGCCTGATGACGGCCCGGGCTTCGTGGCTTTGGAAACCTTCCTGGGGCGGTGCGCCGGAATAGGGTTCGATCGTCAACTGAGCCAGGAAGGTGGTTGTTTCGCTTTCGTATACCGAGGTCGCGCGATAGCTGTAGGGGCGCCGGTGATAGCGCCCAAAACCGCTGTAACCCCAGGGATAGGCGCGCTCCCGCGTGACCCTGGTCAGCCGCTCGGTCAGCTTGTCGTGGACGATGAAGGTCTCCGCGCCCTTTTCAAGGGTCAGCTCCGCGGCCCGGTAGAGGGCATAGTTTTCAGCCCTTTCGCGGGAAGTGACCCGGTTTCCCTGGAAAGTAACGCGGTAGAGGCCCTTGGGCAGGGATTCCTCGGCATAGCCGTCCCGGCTCTCCTTGGGCGCGTAGAGACTGGGCTTCGGCCCGGCACAGGCGGCCAGCAGAACGGCGAGCAACAGGATTCCGGCAATCTTCGCCATAGCAGCCAGATAATCCCTTCGCCCGGCCCTGGCAACGGGCATTAGTTGTCCGTGACGGGCGCGGCGGGTGCGATGGCTGCCTCGATCAGGGTTTCGGCGGTCTGGCGGGCCTGTGCCGCTACGCCACTGTTGCCGCAGACCTGGGCCTGTACCGTCGCGCCGTCGAACAGCATCTGAAGCTGCAGGGCCAGATCCGCCGGGTTCCGGGCGCCGGCATCGCGGGCCAGGCCTTCCAGGAACTGACGGAGCATACGCTTGTGTTCGGCCGCCAGGGCGTGGATGGGATCGCGTGCGTCGGGATAGTCCGCCGCCGCCTTGATGAACAGGCAGCCGTTGAAGGCGGGATCGGCGAACCAGCGTTCCAGATCCGCGAAAACAGCCATCAGCCGTTCGCGCGGGCTGGCGCCGCGGCGGCTGACCTCCTCGGCGAAGTGCCGGCGGGTGCGCTCGTCGCTGAGGCGCAGGGCGGCCAGCACCAGCTCGTCCTTGGATTTGAAGTGATTGTAGAGCGTCATCTTGGCGACCCCGGCCTTGGCCAGGATGGTGTCGATCCCTGTCGCCCGGTATCCGCGTTCGGAAAACAGGCCGATCGCCGTGTCCAGTAGGTGCTCGCGACGGCTGGCGGGCATGCTGCGCTCTCTCAGTGATTATACAGGTCTGTCTATATATTGCGCCTTTGTGCGACGGCATCAAGGCAGATCTCTTCACGCGGCTGCTTCTCGCGGAAATCCTGCCATTCCGCTGTTGTCCCAGGCTCACGCTTCTGTGATCACTCACTGTACTTGATATACAGACAAGTCTGTCTATTTAACTTGGAGTGTTGCGAGAGTAGCGACGCAAGAGGCCGAAAACAGGCGCTTCCTGCGCCCCCAAATCCCCCGCGCCGCTCGGCGGCGTATCAGAGCCCCGCGCCGATTGCCGGTGCCGGGCAACAAGGAGAACAGTGATGTCCCGATTGCAAGCCATCGATCCCGCCGCTGCCGAAGGCAAGACGAAGACTCTCTTCGATGGCGTTGAGAAGAAGCTCGGCTTGGTCCCCAATCTGCTGCGTACCCTCGGCGCTTCGCCGGCGGCGCTGGAAGCCTATCTGGCCTTCAGCCAGGCCCTGGGCGGCGCCGGGCTCGACGCCAAGGCCCGCGAAGCAATCGCCCTGACGGTGGCGGGGGAGAATGCCTGTGATTACTGCGCTTCGGCCCATACCGCGATCGGCGGTTCCCTGGGCATCGGCGGCGGCGAACTGGCGGACAACCTGCGCGGCCGCTCCGGCGATGCGAAACTCGCTGCGGCGCTCGACTTTGCCGCCGCGGTGACAAGCAAGCGCGGCCTTGTCAGCGATGCGGATCTGGCCGCCTTGCGAGAGGCCGGTTATGACGACGCGGCCGCCGTGGAGATTGTCACTACGGTCGCGCTGAATCTGCTGACCAATTACGTGAACCATGTGGCGCAGACCGAGATCGACTTTCCCAAGGTCGATGCGGCCGCCGCCAACGCGGCCGCCTGAACCGCGACGCCTTGCCGGCCGCGGCGCCCCGACGGGGTCGCGGCCGGCCGGGTCGGTGCCTGTCTTTGCCCGTTTCTGGAAGGAACCGATCCCATGCGAGAAGCAAAAACCGACAGCTCTGCATCTCCCGAACTTGCAGCGCTTCTCTGCCTTCTGCAGGGGTATGAGCGCTACGGCAATCTGACGCCGCCGCCGCACTGCCTCGCCGAAGCCAATCTGAAACAGCCATGACAGGCCCTTAGGTTTCCTTCCGCTTGCGGGAAGGTGACCGATTGCTCTGGACCCGGGCCCACTTTTTGACCGCGCCGCCAACCCCTCTTCCGGGTTCTTTGGCAATTTGATTATGATATCCTGCGCAGAATGAGCGCTGGAGCTGGGTGGGAGAGCCCGCCGGGTGAGAGCCGCCACAGGCGGTCTCTCACCCCGCCGCTCCATTTCTTGCTTCGCCCTCACCGCCCCCGGGCGGCACCCTCCCTGCCAGAATGCAGTATCGCCGGACGGTCGGCTTTCCAACATCGCTCAAGCCCAGTGCACTGGCGAAGGCGTCACTTGGTAATCGCTAATTACTATCAAACAGGGATCTTTTGATCTTCATCATCTATCCAATATCTGCCGGACCGGTGCTCGGATGAAGCATCGATTCCAGTCTTGAAGGAGAACCGAATGATGAAGATCCTGCCGGCAACGGCTGTTGTGTTACTCGTTTTCGGCCTTGCAGCGCCGGCGACCTTTGCGAAGGAAGTTACGAAGATCGGCGACATCCAGCGCGGCGCAAGCGTTGTCTTGGCCGGCGAGGTGGTGCGAATTCTGGATGAAGACGAGTTCCGTTTGCGTGACGACACCGGCAGCGTGCGCATCTACATCGGCTGGCGCAACCGGGTGATGGTCGATGTCGGCGAACAGGTGTCGGTCACGGGCTTCGTCGACGATGATCTGGTCAACTATTTCCGGCCCGAGGTCTATGCCCGGGAAATCGTTCGCGGCGACGGCAGCACCATCACGCTCGACTGATCGGCGATAGCCGCCCGGTGCCGCAGGCGCTCTCTGCGCCGCGGGCCGGGCAAGCCGTCCGCCGTGTCAGGTGAGCAGAGGGTTCAGAAACGCGAGACTGCGGCTGCGGGCCAGGGTGGCGGCTTCGTCGTGATAGGAACCGCGCAGGTCGCAGTTGAAGCCGTGCCCGGCGCCGGGATAGAGGTGGATCGTGACGTCGGCCCGGGCGGCCCGGGCGGCCCGGACGATCTCGACATTCTCCAGCGGAATACCCGCGTCTTCCTCGCCGAAATGCAGCATTACCGGGCAGGCGGGTTTTTCGGACGCGAATTCGTGGATGTGCCCGCCGTAGTAGCCGACGGCGGCGGCGGGCTTCAGGCGGGTGGCGGCCAGCCAGGCCACTGAGCCGCCCCAGCAGTAACCGACGACCCCGACCCTGCCGGCTTCCGCCGCCAGGGTCATGGCGGCCTCGACGTCCAGGACCGTGGCCTCCCAGCGGACCTGGGGGCGCAGGGCCCGGCCTTCGCTCACGCCGGCCTCGTCATAGGCCAACTCGATACCCGGGCGGATGCGGTCGAAGAGGGCAGGGGCCACGACCAGATACCCCTCGGCGGCGAAGCCGTCGGCAACGGCGCGGATATGCGGGTTGACCCCGAAAATCTCCTGCACCACCACGAGACCGCCTTTTGCCGGTCCATCCGGCCGTGCGACGTAGGCATCCAGCTTGTGCCCGTCTGCGGCGGTCAAGGTGACGTGTTCGCCCATGTTCTCTCCGGTCCGGTTGAGCTCTAGACGTTGAAGCGGAAGTGAAAGACGTCGCCGTCCTTGACCACGTAGTCCTTGCCTTCGGCGCGCATCTTGCCGGCGTCCTTGGCGCCTTGTTCGCCGTTCAGGGCGACGAAGTCGTCATAGGCGATGGTTTCGGCACGGATGAAGCCGCGCTCGAAATCGGTGTGGATGACGCCGGCGGCCTGAGGCGCGCGGCTGGCGCGGCGCACGGTCCAGGCCCGCGCCTCTTTCGGACCGACGGTGAAAAAGGTGATCAGGTCCAACAGGCCGTAACCGGCGCGGATGATGCGCGCCAGCCCGGTTTCTTCCAGGCCCAGGGATTCGAGGAACTCGCGTTTCTCGGCCGGATCTTCGAGCGCCGCGACCTCGGCCTCGATGGCTGCGGAGATGACCACACAGGCGCCCCCCTCGGCCTCGGCGCGCTCTGCCACCTTGGCGGAATAGGCATTGCCGGTCGCGGCGCTTTCCTCGTCGACATTGGCGGCGTAGAGCACCGGCTTTGCGGTCATCATCTGCAACTGGCGAAAGACCGGCAGTTGATCGTCGCTCAAGGTCACGCTGCGCGCCGGACGGCCGTCTTCCAGGGCCGCGATCACAGGCTCCAGCACCGCCAGCCGCTCCTTGGCTTCCTTGTCGTTGCCGCGGGCCCGCTTGACGGCGGCGTCGCGCTGCTTCTCCGCGGATTCCAGATCGGCCAGCAACAGCTCGGTCTCCACCGTCTCGGCATCGCGGATCGGATCGACCGAGCCGTCGACATGGGTCACCTCGCCGTCGAAGCAGCGCAGCACGTGGACGATGGCGTCAACCTCGCGGATGTTGGCCAGGAACTGGTTGCCCAGGCCTTCGCCCTTGGAGGCGCCGCGCACCAGCCCGGCAATGTCGACGAACTCCAGGGCGGTGGGGATCACCTTGGCGGACTTGCCGATCTCCGCCAGGCGGTCCAGGCGCGGGTCCGGCACCGCCACCCGGCCGACGTTGGGCTCGATGGTACAGAAGGGATAGTTGGCCGCCTCGGCGGCGGCGGTCTCGGTCAAGGCGTTGAACAGGGTCGACTTGCCGACGTTGGGCAGGCCGACGATGCCGCAGTTGAATCCCATGCTTCAGGTGCTTTCTTCAGGAGGCGACGCGTCGCCTTTTGTCTCTTGGTCGGTTTTCTCCGGCTTCGGAGGACGCGGCGGTTTCGGGCGGGGAGGGTTGATGGTCTCGGCGACCCGCGACATGAAGCGCGGGGCGTCGCCCTGGGCCAGGCTGGGGATCTCCACGGCCACAGCGTCCAGCAGCTTCTCGACCCAGGGCTGGTCGGCCTTGGCGAAATCGTTCAGCACGTGGCTGTGCACCAGATCCTTCTGGCCGGGATGGCCGACACCCAGGCGTACGCGCCAGAATTCCTTGCCGATATGGGCTTCGATGCTGCGGATGCCGTTGTGGCCGCCGGTGCCGCCGCCGCACTTCACCCGCAGTTTGTTCGGCGCCAGATCGATCTCGTCGTAGAGGACGATGACCTGCTCGGGTTCCAGCTTGAAGAACCGCAAAGCCTCTCCGACCGCGCGGCCTGACTCGTTCATGTAGGTCTGCGGTTTCATCGCCAGAGCTTTCTCGCCGCCCAGGCGACCCTCGGCAACCTCGGCCTGGAAGCGCTTGCGCCAGGGCGCAAAGGAATGGCGGCGGACGATCTCGTCCACCGCCATAAAGCCGATGTTGTGCCGGTTCTGCGCGTGGCGGGGGCCCGGATTGCCGAGCCCGACAAGCAACAGCATTCGGGCCTCCCGTAACGCCTTTCAGCGAAAGCGGACTTAGTCTTCGCTGCTCTCGCCTTCAGGCTTTGCCTCGCCCTCGGCAGCTTCGCCTTCGCCCTCGGCAGCGGCTTCGCCTTCGGCGGCCTCTTCGGTCTCGGTCGCTACGGTCGGCGCCGCGATGGTGGCGATGGTGAAGTCGCGGTCGGTGATGGTCGGCTCCACGCCGTCAGGCAGTTTCACCATGGAGATGTGGATGCCGTCGCCGACCTGCAGGCCGGTCAGATCGATGTCGATCTGCTGGGGAATGGCATCCGCCCGGCAGGAAAGCTCGATCTCGTAGCGCACCACGTTCAGCACGCCGCCCTCTTTCAGGCCCGGGCAGTCATCTTCGTTGAGGAAGTTGACGGCCACCTCGACGTTCACGCTGGTCGCCGCCGACACGCGCAGGAAGTCGACATGCACGGGCTGGTCGGTCACCGGGTCGAACTGCACATCGCGGGGCAGCACGCGCTCTGCCTTGGCGCCGACCTTCAGGTCGAACAGGGTCGAGAAGAAACCGCCGCTGTGCAGCAGCTTGTTGAGCTGCTTGTTTTCGACGGCGATCATGATCGGGTCCTTTTTGGCACCATAGATCACACCGGGCACTTGGCCGGCGCGACGTGCTGCCCGGGCTGGCCCCTTCCCGGCCCGTTCCCGCTGTTGCGCGGGGAGTTCAACAACGTCAGACATTTCTGTCTCTCCTTGCAGAAAAGCGCCCCGAAGGACGCACAATGGGCTTTGGCAAAATGCCTCAGCCCGCTTGTCCGACCCGGCCTCCAGGGGTGCCGGCGTCGGGAAAGGCAAAAAACTCTCAACGGCCCTTTCGGGGCCGAAATCCTGTACCCCGCGCTACATCGCCGGGACGTTGAAGAGGCTCGATACCGAGCGCTCGTCGCTGATCCGCTTCATGGCATCGCCGATCAGCGGGGCGATGGAGATCTGGCGGATGTTCTGTGCCACCCGCACGGCCTCGGTCGCCTGAATGCTGTCCGTCATCACCAGCTCCTCCAAGGGGGAGGAACTGACCCGTGCCACGGCCCCGCCGGAGAGTACCCCGTGGGTGACGTAGGCCGAAACCGCTGTGGCGCCCGCATCCTTCAGGGCGACGGCGGCGTTGCAGAGCGTCCCGGCTGAATCGACGATGTCGTCCACCAGGATGCAGCGGCGGCCCTCGACGTCGCCGATGATATTCATCACCTCGGAGACCCCGGCACGTTCGCGGCGCTTATCGATGATCGCAAGGTCCGCGTCAAGCGGTTTGGCGATGGCCCGGGCCCGGACCACGCCGCCGACGTCGGGGGACACGATGGTGAGGTTGTCCTTGCCGTTGCGCGCCATGATGTCCTGGGTAAAGACAGGGGTACCGAAAAGGTTATCGGTCGGAATGTCGAAAAAGCCCTGGATCTGGCCGGCATGCAGCTCCAGCGTCAGGACCCGGTCGGCCCCGGCGGAGGTGATCAGGTTGGCCACCAGTTTGGCGGAGATCGGCGTCCGGGGGGCCGATTTACGGTCCTGGCGGGCATAGCCGAAATAGGGCAGAACCGCGGTAATGCGCCTGGCGGAGGCCCGCTTCAGGGCGTCCATGGCGACCAGCAGTTCCATCAGATTGTCGTTGGCCGGATAGGAGGTCGACTGGATGACGAAGACATCCTCGCCGCGCACGTTCTCGCCGATCTCGACGAAGACCTCCATGTCTGAAAAACGGCGCACGCTGGCTTTGGTTAATTCCAGATTGAGGAATGCGGAAATCGCTTCGGCCAGCGGCCGATTGCTGTTTCCGGTCATTATTTTCATCGCGTTATCCCCTGGCACGGCGCGGACGGGCGGGAGTGGAAGAGAGGGCCGCCGAGCCAGCGTTCCTCCCGGCCTCAACGGATTCTCCCCAGCCCGGGCGGCGGGACCATATCAACGCCTTTCGGCCCTGTAAACGTCCTTGGGTCGAGATTCCGCCGGCGCTTCGCCGGGCGGCGAAGTCTGCGGGAATTCGGGCGTTTTCTTCGCTTTCCGGCTGTGCCGTGCAGACGCCTCAGAAGGCCGTCTACATGAAAAAGCAGCTGGCCAGCAGGCCGAGCAGCAGGAACATCACGAAGAAGGTCATATGGGGCATGTCTTCCTCTTTCCTCCGCTTCTTTTCCCGGCCTCTTTCCCCGGGCCTCTTTCCCCGGGCCTCTTTCCCCGGGCCTCTTTCCCCGGGCCTTTTTCCTGGGGGCTGTTCCCGGCTAGCGGTTGAGCAGCTCCAGGCCGGCCGCTGAGAGCGGTTCGGCGGCCTTTTCGGTCACCACGCTGCTGCGGCCCAGGGTCATGGCCACGCCGGCCTCGGAGTTAAAGATAATCATATGGCAGAAGACGACCATACCCGGCACGAAAACCACCGGATTGCCGTGGTAGAGCATCGGCCAGTCCATCCAGTTCGGCGCGAAGGTGGTGCCCAGGGAATAGCCGCAGGCATTCAGCCGGTGGGCCTGATAACCGGCCGCGTCCATCACCCGGCCATGGGCGTCGAAGGCCTCGCCGTAGGTCTTGCCGGGCTGCAGGCTGTCTTCCACCGCCAGCAGGGCGTCCTGGGCGACGGCGTGCATTTCCCGATGCAGCGGCAGGGGATCGCCGATCGGCAGGGTGCGCATCATCGCCGCGTGGTAGTGGCGGTAGGTCCCCGCCCATTCCAGGGTCAACTGGTCCTGCGGGTCCAGGTTGCGGCGCCCGGTGTAGTAGCGGCAGAGCAGGGCGCCGGGGCCTGAGCCGAGGATGAACTCGTTGCCCGGGTCGTCGCCGCCGCCGCGGAAGATGGCGCCGTGCATGGCGGCCATGATGTCGCCCTCGAAGGCGCCGGGGCCGGCGGTGTCCAGGGCGGCCTGCCAGGCGGCATCGGCCAACTCCCCGGCGCGGCGCACGTAGGCTAGCTCCGCCGGGCTTTTCACCACCCGCAGCTTGCTGACCAGGGCGGAGGCATCGGCCAGGCTGCAGAAACCCTCCAAGGCGGCGTCCAGGCGTTTGCCGTTGGCGGCGGTCAGGCCATAGGCCTCGTACTCGACCCCCAGCTTTTTCCCGGCACAGCCGGCTTCCTCAAGGATCGCCCGCAGTTCATGTGCGGGCTCGGCCTCGGGTCCGTCGACCCAGATGCGGATGTCCGGGATCATCGATGTCTGCTGCGCCTGACGCAGGTCCGGCGCCCGGGTCAGCAGCACCAGGCGGCCGTCGGCGCCGAGGTAGAGACACTGGAAGAAGACGTAGCCGAAGGTGTCGTAGCCGGTCAGGTAGTACATGGACTCCTGCCGGAACATCAGCAGGCCGTCCAGGCCCTCCTGTTCCATCAGGCGGCAGGCCGCAGCCCGCCGCTCGGCAAGCTCCGCCTCGGAGAAATGAAGAGGCAAGGGTTAAGGCTCCAGATAAATGGCGGAGAGGCCGCGGCCGTAGTCCGGCTCCTGCCGGTGACAGGAGCGGCGGTAGCTGAAGAAGCGGGTGTCCTCTGCGCAGGTGTCGCAAGGCAGGGTCTGAATCGCATTGAGACCGGCGCCGCCGAGGCGGCGCGCCACATAGCCCTTGATGTCGAAGTGGAAGTGTCCCTCGCGTTTGCCCGGACAAAAGAAGTCGTCGTTGCGGTAATCCTGCTGCAGGAAGGGGGCGGGGAACTCAGGCCCCACTTCATAGGAACGTTGCGAGATCGCCGGGCCGATCCCGGCCAGGATGCGCTCGGGCCGCGCGCCCAGTTCCGCCATGGCGGCGACCGTCGCCTCCATCACCCCGTAGAGAGCGCCCTTCCATCCGGCATGGGCGGCGCCGATCACGCCGGCTTCCGGGTCGGCCAGCAGGACCGGTACGCAGTCGGCGGTGAGGATGCCAAGAGCCAGGCCGCGCTGCCGCGTCACCATGGCATCGGCCTTGGGGGCGTCGTCGCGGGCCCAGGGCTCGCTCACCTCCACCACGTCGGGGGAGTGCACCTGATAGGCGGTGACGAGCCGCTCGCCTTCCAGGTCGATGGTCTCCATGGCGCGGCGGCGGTTCTCGGTCACATGGGCCTTGTCGTCGCCCGAGCCGTAACCGCAGTTCAGGGAGGTGAAGAGTCCCTCGCTTACCCCGCCGTTGCGCGAGAAGAAGGCATGGCGGACGAGAGGCGCGTCGTTCATTGCAGCGATGGTCAGCATGGGCGCGACTTTAACGCCGCTCTTGCCGGGGCGATAGGGGGATTGTCATTGGGCTCAGACGGCGGCGAAGCCGGCCGGCGGGTCCAGATTCGGCGCCAGGGCAGGCGGACTGGTGAGGCTCAGCACCTTGAACAGGCTACCCATCTCGGCGGGGTCGACCAGCCGCTGCCTGGCCGCCTCTATCTCCTCGGCCTTTGCCGGGGCGGTGGCGCTGAGGTGAGCCGCCCGGGTGTCGATGCCGAGCGCCTGCAGGAAAGCGCCCTGCTCGACCGGGCCATAGGCCTGCGCCCCGGCGGCCACCGCAGCGGCGGCGAGGCTTTGGAAGTCGATATGGGCGGTCAGGTCGGCCCGGCCGGGATCGCTGAGGACGTCGTGATAGCGGTGCCGGCGCAGCGCCTGCAGTGTCGGTCCGCTGGCGGAGCGGGCCGGGCCGTAGTCGATGATCAGGGCCGCGCCCGGCTGCTGCGCCAGATGTTCGCCGAGATAGGCGGCCAGGGAAAGCCCGGCCGGGCAAAGCTCCACCAGGCTGCCGGGTTCGGCGTCGCGCAGACTTTCAGGGATCAGGGCGGCGTTCAGCGGGCTCGGCGGGGCGAGGCCGAAAGCCAGCGTGTCACCGCCTTGGGCCAGCACCACCACGCGCTCAGCCCAGCCCGCCGCCGTTTTTTCGAACTGGCGGATCGGCAGGGCGTCGAAAAACTCATTGGCGACCAGCAGCAGCGGCGCCTCGGGCAGCTCGGCCAGGGTGTCGATCCAGGTGACCCTCTGGTCGGCGAGGCTGCGGCGCTGCGCCTGCCGCAGGCTGGGACTGACCTCCACCAGATGGATGTCGACGGCTTTCAGGAAGTCCGGCACCGCCCGGCAGGCCCGCAAGGCGTCGGCCATCAGGGTGCCGCGGCCCGGGCCCAGTTCCACCAGCAGGCAGGGATCGGGGCTGCCCAGACGCAGCCAGCAGTCGGCGAGCCAGAGGCCGATCAGCTCGCCGAACATCTGGCTGACCTCCGGCGCGGTGACGAAGTCGCCGCCCAAATTGTCCCCCAAATCGTCCCCCAGATTTTCTGGGCCCGGCTTGGGTGCGCCCAGCGGATCGCCGGACATGTAGTAGCCCGCAGTCGGATGGGTCAGGCAAAGCCCCATGTAGTCGGCGATGCTCATCGGTCCTTGCCGCTCGATCCGTTTCACCACCTCGTCAAGGAGGGACATGGGGGGGAGGGGCATGGAGCGGCGGTTCTCAGCGCGGTTTGCGCAGGGCCCAGACCGTAACGATCAGGCCGACCAGGAACATCGGAAAGGAAAGCACCTGACCCATGGTGATGCCCTGGACGATGAAGCCGAGGAAGTCGTCGGGCTCACGGTAAAGCTCGGCGACGCTGCGGGTCACGGCATAGCCCATCATGAAGACGCCGGAGACGAGACCGGTGCGCTGCAGAGCGCCGCGGCGCACCATGATGTAGAGCACGATGAACAGCAGCAGGCCTTCCAGCAAGGCCTCGTAGATCTGGCTGGGATGGCGGGCGATGGGCCCGGCGGCAGGGTGGGGGAAGACCATGGCCCAGGGCACCGTGGAGGCATCGGCGGCGCGGCCGTAGAGCTCCCCATTGATGAAGTTGGCGATGCGCCCGAGGAACAGCCCGATGGGCGTGGCGGCGCCGACGATGTCCGACAGCGTGAAATAGCTGACCCCGCGGCTGCGGGTGAACAGCAGGATCGCCGCCAGGACGCCCAGCATGCCGCCGTGAAAGCTCATCCCGCCCTGCCAGATCACCAGGATCTCCAGAGGGTTCTGGAGATAGTAGCCGGGCTTGTAGAACAGCACATAGCCGAGACGCCCGCCGAGCACCACGCCGAGGGTCGCCCAGAGCAGGAAGTCGTCGAAGTCGACGGGCTTCAGGCGATGCGGCGGCAGCTTGGTCATCCAGCGGCAATAGGCCCAGGCCAGCAGCAGCCCGGCGATGTAGGCCAGGGCGTACCATCTGATATCGAAGATCCAGATGCTGAAGGCAACCTGATCGAAGTTCGGATGCTGCAGAACCAGAAAGCTGGGAAGCAGGGTTTCGATCATAAGGCCTCAGAGATAGGGATCGGGTTTGACGAGGAAGTCCTTTACGTAGCGCGCGACGCCGTCCTCCAGCTCTGTGAAGGGTTTGTCGTAGCCCGCCGCGCGCAGCCGTGCGGTGGTGGCTTCGGTGAAGTATTGATACTTGTCGCGGATCGCCTCGGGGGTCGGCACGTAGCTGATGTTCTCCGGCCGGTCCATGGCGGCGAAGACCGCGCGGGCCAGGTCGGCGAAGCTGCGCGCCTTGCCGGTACCGACATTGAACAGGCCGTTGACGGAAGGGTTGTCGTAGAGCCAGAGCATCACGTCGACGCAGTCGCCGACCCAGATGAAGTCGCGCAGTTGCCCGCCGTCGGCATAGTCGGGATGATGGGACTGAAAGAGCTTGGCCGGCTCGCCGCGGCTCAACTGCCCGAAGAGATGAAAGGCGACGCTGGCCTGGCCGCCCTTGTGATACTCGTTGGGGCCATAGACGTTGAAGAACTTCAGGCCGGCCCACTGACTGGGCGCCGGTGCCTCCAGCGCCAGGCGGCGCATGACCCAGCGGTCGAAAAGATGCTTCGACCAGCCGTAGCCGTTGAGCGGACGCAGCCCGGCCAGATAGTCGCGGGAGGCATCGTCGTCGAAGCCCTCCGCGCCCGCGCCGTAGGTTGCCGCCGAAGAAGCGTAGATCAGCGGTATCTCTTCCTGGGTGCAATGATCCCAGAACACTTTGGAGAGACGGAAATTGTTCGCCATCAAGGCGTCGCCGTCGCTCTCCGTCGTCGCCGAGATGGCGCCCAGGTGGAATACACCCTTCAGGCGGCCTTCCGCCCAGCGCAGGAAATCGGGCAGTTCCTCCGGCGGGATCACGTCTTCCAGGTCGTGATGCGCCAGATTGCGCCACTTGTCGCCTTGGCCCAGGCGGTCGCAGACGACCACCGCCTCGCCGCGTTCGGCCAGGGACGCGACCAGATTGGAGCCGATGAATCCGGCACCGCCGGTAACAAGAAGCATCTTCGGGGCGTTCCTTTGCTGTGCGCCGCCTTTGCCGAAGCCGCGCTGCGCCCTCTTATAGGAGCGCGCCTCCACGCTCCGCAAGCCCACCATCGCAAGGGATGGATGGCGGTTTTCTCAGTTGGGGGCCGGAAGCAGGCCCGCCGTGGCTTCGGCCCGCGCCGCGCGTTCGGCAGGTAAAAGCGGGATCAGGCCGCGCCGGGTCAGGTAGCCGCCGGTGCCGGAGGCCGCCTCGCCGGCAATTTCCGCCACATAGCTGCGCAGGCCCGGGATGCTGTCGAGGTGCTGGCGCTTGACGTAGAGATAGAGCGCCCGCGAGGGGCCGTAGCGGCCGTCGGCAATGCTGGCGGCGGAGGGCGCCACACCGTCGACGGCGACGGCCTGCAGGCGCTCCGTGTTGTCCTGCTGAAAGTTGAAGGCGAAGATGCCGAGGGCGTCCGGGTTGCGGTCCAGCCGGTCCAGCACCTGCCTGTCCTCCGTTGCGACCTGAACGAAAACGCCGTCATCGCGCAGGGCCGTTGCCGCTTCGGGCGCCTTTGCGCTTCTTTTTGCCTTCGGCGTCATGATCAGGTCCATGAAGACGCCGCGGTGGGGGCTGGTGCGCGGGGGCCCCAGCACTTCAATGGGCTTCACCGGCAGGGCAAAATCGATGTCGCTCCAGAGCTTGTAGGGGTTGCCGCCGCCCGCGCCCTCTGCGGCCAGCGCCAGCAGGATTTGTTGAGGCGTCAGGCTGAGCGCTGCGCCGCGCCGCGACTTTGCCAGGACCACCGCCTGATGGCCGATCTTCACCTCGATCGGGCTGATGCCCTTTTGCCGGCAGGCGGCAGCCTCATCGGCCGCGATGGGCCGTTCGGCGGTGACGATGTCCGGATGCTCCGCGCCGAGACCGGCACAGAAGAGGCGGAAGCCGGCGCTGCTGCCGTTGGCCTCCACCAAGGGAGTCTTGTGACCGGTTTTCACGTGGAAGGCCTCGGCGCTCGCAAGGGCCAGAGGAAAGACCGTGGCGGCGCCGACCACGTTGATGCGCTCGCGTTCTCCGGCCAGGGCGCCGGCGGTCACACCCAGGCCGGCAAGGCAGACGACAGCAAGAGCGGCGAGAACCCGGCCCTGCGTCCTGCGGTATCGTTTGTCGACCGGCTTCCCGGATCTTCGCTCGCGACCCATCTTTCCCCTGTTGCCCCCTGCTGCACGGCTCTCCCCGGATTCGGGAGCGCCAAGTGAAACGCCTTCCCGTTGGGGGCGCAAGGCCACGGTTGAAGCGGCTCTCCCCCATGGTCATATTACCGGCTGGCCCAAAGAGCGTAGGAAGGACCTGGCCATGCAGAGCGAAAACAAGATCCTGGACGATATGGCCCGTGTGGCCAGCAGCGCCATGGGCGTGGCGGCGGGCATGCGCAGCGAGGTCGAGGCCCGGATCCGCGAACAGATGGAACGGCTTCTCGCGCAGATGGATCTTGTCTCCCGCGAGGAATTCGATGCGGTCAAGGCGGTGGCCGTTGCCGCCCGCGAAGAACAGGAAGCACTGAGCGCCAAGCTGGCCGCGCTCGAGGCCCGTCTCGCGGCGATGGAAAAGGCCAAGCCCAAGGCTCAATCCAAGACCCCATCCAAGACCCCATCTAAGACCGGGACCGCGTCACAGGGCGACGGCTGAGTCCTTTCCGTCCGGCATCTCCTATCCACAGCCCTCCGCAGCTCTGGCGCAATTCCTTTGTTGCACAGCGGAATCGAATGAGGCACGCTACATGTGGTAGCGGCGGCGTCGCATAATTCCATATGTCGGGGCGAGTGAGGCGCTGGAGCCCTGCCACTGCCAACCGAAGAGGCCGTATCGACATGGTAGAACTCGTCCAAGACTCCCACCAGCCGGTCAACCCCCTCGACCTTCTCGAAGAGCTCGGCGGCGCCAATGATTGGGCCTGCGACCGCCACAGTGAATCGGAACTGCTCATCGAAATGTCCGGTCACTGGTGCGAATATCATATGTATTCAGTCTGGCAGG
>JANQMC010000145.1 GCA_028280305.1 Pelagibius sp.
CTCTCTCTCTTGATATCATCAGACACTAGACTACGCCAACGAACTCAAAGACCTTCAGTCTCATGGTCCTTCTCAGAGGTGGGAGGATGGAAAGAGAGAGAGTCGGCAAAGGCTTTTCCGACAAGTCCATCGGCATGGCGCTGGCCAGCCGCAACCTGATGGCCGAACTGCGCGAGGCCGGCCAGGTGACCGGCGGCCCCCGGCCCTTCTCCCAGCGCGACCGCTCCGCCTTCCTCTCCGCCCTGCACGAAACCATCGTGCAGCTCACCCGCAAGGGCTGATGGCCGGGACCGCCGCGCCCGGGCCGGACCGGCTCCCGCTCGGCGTCACCATGATCGTCTTTGCCACCCTCACCATGGCCTTTCAGGATGCGGTGGTGAAGCTGGTGAGCACCGACCTGCCGCTCTGGCAGCTCTTCGCCCTGCGCTCCCTGATCGCTATCCCGCTGCTGCTGGTGCTCCACCGCCTGGCCCGCGAAACCGGCGGCCTGCGCCCCCGGGCGATCGGCTGGGGCCTGCTGCGCGGCGCCCTGCTGGTGGCCATGTACATCGCCTTTTATGCCGCCCTGCCGCTGCTCGATCTTTCGCTGGTGGCGGCCGCCTACTACACCGGCCCGCTGTTCATCACCCTCTTCGCCGCAACCCTGCTGGGCGAAGGCGTCGGCTCAAGGCGTATCCTTGCCATCGCCCTGGGTTTCGCCGGCGTTCTGGTGATCCTGAAGCCGGGCACCGAGTCCTTCTCCTGGGCCATGGTCATCCCCATCGCCTCCGCGGTCTTCTACGCCCTGGCCGCGATCCTGACCCGCAGCAAGTGCGCCGCCGAAAGCGCGATCTCGCTGTCGCTGATGCTGAACCTCTGTTTCATCCTCTGCGGATTCGGGGTCAGCCTGGTGCTCTGGATCTGGCAGCCCGGCACCGAACAGCAGCAGGCCAACGCCTTCCTGCTCGGCGACTGGGTGACCATCGACCTGAAGACCGGCGCCGTGCTGGCGCTGCTCGCCCTGGCCAACGTCGCCATCCACGTCGCCCTGGCAAAGGCCTATCAGTCGGCGCCGCCGCCGGTCATCGCCACCTTCGATTACAGCTATCTCATCTTCGCCGCCGCCTGGGGCTACCTGATCTTGAGCGAGATCCCCCAGACCACGACCCTGATCGGCATGGCCGTGATCGCCGGCGCCGGCATGCTGGCCATCTGGCGGCCCGGCCGCCGGGCTCGTTCATAACGTCAAGGCACCCCCGACCCGCCGATCACGGTCGCGAGAACCGCCCTTGCCGGCCGGGTCGGGACGCCTCACATTCTCCGACAAGCCTGGGAGGAAGGGTCCCGATGACCGAAAAGCTGGAAAAAACGGGCAAAGTAGAGAAGACCGACCGGGAATGGCGGACCCTGTTGAGCCGCGAGCAGTACTACGTCACCCGCGCGGCCGGGACCGAGCGCGCCTTCAGTGGCCGCTATCACGACTGCAAAACCCCCGGCACCTATCTCTGCGTTTGCTGCGGCCAGGCCCTGTTCGACGCCGACGCCAAGTTCGATTCCGGCACCGGCTGGCCCTCCTTCACCGCGCCGGTCAGGGCCGAAGCCGTGGAAACCCGGGAGGACCGCAGCCTCTGGATGCGGCGGACCGAGGTGCTCTGCGCGCGCTGCGACGCCCACCTCGGCCATGTCTTCGACGACGGCCCGCCGCCCGGCGGACAGCGCTACTGCATGAACTCGGCGGCCCTTTTGCTGAAACACGCGGGAAACAAAGATTCTTGAGCCTCCGGCGGCGGGCAGAGACGGCCGCATGGCTGATAGGACTCGCCTTGCCGAAGAACTGATTGAAATAGCCGAGAACAATCGACATTTAACGGTAGCTCAGCCATTGTGCGGACCGACGCGGCGGATTCCCTGCCTTTCCCGGCCGTTGCCGCACGCCTGACCTTGATCAACCAGCCCGAGTTCCACGTCCGGATATGACAGCGATAGCGTTTTTGCAGGCCGGGGGTGGTTTGGTGCTGCTGTTCATCGGCGGCGAGGTGTTGCTGCGCGGTGCCGTCGGCCTGTCGCTGCGGTTCGGCCTCTCCCCTCTGCTCATCGGCCTGACGGTGGTCGCCTTCGCGACATCCATGCCGGAACTGGTGGTGACCCTGACCGCCGGCCTTCAGGGTGCGACCGATATCGGTGTCGGCAACGTGGTCGGCTCCAACATCGCCAACATCCTGTTGATCCTCGGCCTCGCCGCCCTGCTCTGCCCGATCGCCAAGGAGCCCAAGCGGATCCGCCGCGATGTTGTCGCGATGGTCGCGGCGACCGCCGTGTTCGTCGCGCTGGCCTTCACGGAACGCATGGGCTTCCCCCAGGGCGTCATCATGATTGCCCTGCTGATCGCCTACCTCGTCGCCAGCTACCGTGCCGAGCTGAAGAGCGGCAACGATACAGACACCGGCATGGAGGCGATCGAGGAAGCCGGTGCCGCGCCGCGCTCTGCCTGGATCGCCTTGTTGCTGGTTGTCGGCGGCATCGTCGGGCTGGCTGCCGGCTCCGAACTTCTGGTGCGCGGCGCGCTGGTGATCGCCCGCGCCGCCGGCGTGTCGGAGACGGTCATCGGCCTGACCCTGGTGGCTTTCGGCACCTCGTTGCCGGAACTGGCCACGGCAATCGTCGCCGCGTTACGCGGGCACACCGAGGTTGCCCTGGGCAACGTCCTCGGCTCGAACATCTTCAATATCCTGTTGATTCTAGGCGCACTTTTCGTCATTACGCCGGTCACCGTCGCACCGGAAGTGCTGAGTTTCGATATCTGGATCCTGGCCGGCGCCACAATCATTGCCGTGCCGATCATGTTGATCGGCAAGCGTATCGGACGGGTTTCGGGAGCGGCCTTCGTGCTTCTCTACGTGGCCTTCATCTGGTTCCAGTTCGATCCGCACAAACAGGTCGTGGCCGCGCCGACCGCTTCCTCGATCACCGCCACGCAATTGATGGCGGCCAAGTGAACAGACCAAACGGCAAACCGGGCGACAGCAGACAGGGTCCACCCCAACGACAGGGTTTAGCGTGACATGAGCAAAGCCCCCTCTGAAAAAAACGACGCCGTAAACAGATCCACCCTCCTGGTGCAGCGTACCGTCATCCGCGATCTGACACTTTCCTGCAGCATCGGAGTCAGCGACGAGGAACGGGCGCGCGCGCAACGCCTGCGTCTCAACATCGAACTGCTGGTCGATCCGGTTCCGCCGCTGGAAGACAACATCAACGAAGTGCTCGACTATGGGGTCCTTGCGGACGCTGTCCGGGCGCACTGCCTTGCCACCAGCTTCCGCCTTCTTGAAACCCTGGCCGAGGAATTGGCCGTGGTCTGCTTCGGCTTCAGCCGGGTGCGCGAAACCAAGATCAGGATCGAAAAGCTGGACCGCTACGCCGATATCGGTGGCATCGGCATTGAACTGGAGCGCCGGCGCGACACCGAATAGGAAGTTTTCCTCCGCGCCGACAACCCCTGGTTCTGCGTCAGCCCCTGCGCGTCGATGACGGCCTTCCGCTAAGTCCTTGCACTAGAAGCCAATCCGGCGCCGCGGGGCGCCAGTTTTACACAGGCCCCTCAGCCCCCCTCCAAACCCCCTAACAGGCTATGACAAAATTAGGGTCCCGCCGTTTACTTTATTCTTGACTTGTCTTTCATGTTTATAAATCAATAACATAACTATGTTTGCCTAAAAAATATGCAGCTTAACAAAAATGTAGAATTCCCTAAGACGTGGCATCCGGGCGGGCAAGATAATCACAGTTTTATCCACAGCATTGGTGGATAGAATCCGGCGGCCGCCGGAAGCATTGACCCGCCGGTTGGCAGTTGTTTTCCTTTTGGCGAGAAACTCCTCCATAAGCGACTGATTCGTAATGACGAGAGCCCCTAAGCGACGCATTGCCCCCAAGCGCCGGGCCGCCGATCCCTCGGCCGGCGGCAAGCGTTCCGCCATGGGAATGGAGGAGGATCCTGCAGAACCTTATGGGGTCGAGTCCTCTGCAGGGGCCCATGCTGATGCGGGTGCCGATGCGGGCGCGGATATCTCAGACGGCGATGTCGGACAGAGCCTCGCAAAGGGCCTGGCCGTCATCGCCGAGACGGTGAAGACTTTGTCGGCCAGCCCCGGCGTCTATCGCATGTTGAACCGCAAGGGCGATGCGCTCTATGTCGGCAAGGCGCGCAACCTGAAACGCCGCGTCACCTCCTACACGCTGCTGTCCAAGATGCCGCACCGCCTGCAGCGCATGGTCGCCGAGACCGTCGCCATGGAGGTGGTGGAGACCAACACCGAGGTCGAGGCGCTGTTGCTGGAAAGCAACCTGATCAAACGCTTCATGCCGCGCTTCAACGTGCTGTTGCGCGACGACAAGTCTTTCCCTTACATCCTCCTGGCCGACGATCACGCGGTGCCGCAGATCACAAAACACCGCGGCGCCCATACCCGCGAAGGCGACTACTTCGGTCCCTTCGCCTCGGCCGGCGCGGTGAACCGAACCATCACGGCGCTGGAGCGCGCCTTCCTGCTGCGCTCCTGTTCCGATGCGGTCTACGCAAGCCGCACAAGGCCCTGCCTGATGTATCAGATCAAGCGCTGCTCGGGCCCCTGTGTCGAACGCATTTCCGCCGCCGACTATCAGGACCTGGTGCAACAGGCGCGCAGGTTCCTGACCGGCCAGTCCCAACAGGTCCAGCAACAGCTTGGCGCGGCTATGGAGGCGGCATCGGAGAAGCTCGACTTCGAAACCGCCGCCGTCTACCGCGACCGCATCCGCGCCCTGGCTCACATCCAGTCGCACCAGGACATCAATATCGAGGGCGTCGACAACGCCGATGTCATCGCCGCGCATGAGGAAGGCGGGCAGATCTGTATTCAGGTGTTCTTCTTCCGGGCCGGGCGCAACTATGGCAACCGGGCCTATTTCCCGAGCCACGACAAGACCTTGGCAGTGGGCGAAGTGCTCGCCGCCTTCGTCGCGCAGTTTTATGAGAACAAGCCGGTTCCCGCCGCCATCCTGGTCAGCCATCCGCTGGAGGAAGAGAACCTGCTGACCGAGGCGCTGTCGATCAAGGCCGAACGCAAGGTGCAGATCCTGCAGCCGCAGCGCGGTGCTAAACGTAAACTGATCGACAATGCCCTGCACAATGCCCGCGAGGCCCTGGCCCGGCGTCTGGCGGAAAGCAGCAGCCAGCGCCGCCTGCTGGAAAAACTCGGCGAGGTCTTCGGGCTGGAGGCGGTGCCCGCGCGCATCGAGATCTACGACAACAGTCACATTCAGGGTAGCGAGCCTTACGGCGGCATGGTGGTCGCCGGACCGGAAGGCTTCACCAAGAACGCCTACCGCAAGTTCCGCATCAAGGACCCGGCCATCGTCGGCGGCGACGACTATGGGATGATGCGCGAGGTGCTGACCCGGCGCTTCAAGCGCGCCCTGAAGGAAGACCCGGAGCGCAGCGGCGGCACCTGGCCCGATCTGGTGCTGCTGGACGGCGGCCAGGGCCAGCTCAATGCGGGCCTGGAAGTCCTGGCCGACCTCGGCCTCGGTGACCTGCCGATCGCCGCCATCGCCAAGGGGCCGGACCGCGATGCCGGGCGCGAGCGCATCTTCGTCCCGGGCAAGCCGTCCTTTATGCTGCAGCCCCGCGACCCGCTGCTCTACTTCATCCAGCGCCTGCGCGACGAGGCGCACCGCTTCGCCATCGGCAGCCACCGGGCCGGACGCTCCAAGGCGCGGCTGCGCTCGGCATTGGACGACGTGCCGGGCATCGGCGCCAAGCGCAAGAAGGCGCTGCTGCTTCACTTCGGCGCCGCCAAGGCGGTGGCCCGGGCCGGTCTCGCCGACCTCGAGGCGGTGGAGGGCATCAGCAAGACCGTTGCGCAGAAGATCTATGACCATTTCCGCCGGGAGAGCTGATCATTTGCGGCAATTGATCTTGGGCAGTGAGTAGGGCAATACGGCTGTGCTAGATTGACCCGTCGTTGCAGGAATTCAGGAGCCCCTCCCTTTCTCGACCGGGAGAGGCGCCGGTTTAGGAAGGAATCCCAGGGGTCATGCTGACCAGCCTGCCCAATATCTTGACCCTCTCACGGATCGCGGCGATCCCGCTGCTGCTGGTGCTGCTTTATCTCGACACGCCACTGTTCCGCTGGCTGGCCCTGGGCGGTTATGTGCTGGCCTGCGTGACGGACTATTTCGACGGTTATCTGGCGCGCCACATGAACGAGGTCTCGCCGCTGGGCCGCTTCCTCGACCCCATCGCCGACAAGCTGCTGGTCGCTTCGCTGATCGTCATGCTGGTCGCGACCCAGCAGATCTCCGGTCTGCTCATCGTACCGGCAATCATCATCCTGGCGCGGGAGATCCTGGTCTCCGGCCTGCGCGAGTATCTGGCGGAGATCAAGATCTCGGTGCCGGTGACCGCCCTGGCGAAATGGAAGACGGCGATCCAGATGATCGCCCTGGGCTTCCTCATCGTCGGCGAGGCCGGCCCGGCGATCATTCCGGTACAGTGGATCGGCGAGGCCGGGCTCTGGGTCGCCGGCGCCCTGACCGCCATCACCGGCTACGACTATCTCTCCCGCGGCCTGAAGCACATGGTCGGTGAGAGCGGCAGCAGTTCATGAAAGAGATGATCCAGTGAAGGTAATAGGATTGGCGGGCTGGAGCGGCAGCGGCAAGACAACCCTGGTGACCCAGTTGATCCCGGCCCTGGTGCGCCGCGGTCTCAGGGTCTCCACCATGAAACACGCCCACCACGCCTTCGACGTCGACAAGCCGGGTAAGGATTCCTACCAACACCGCGCCGCGGGAGCGACCGAGGTGATGATCGGTTCCGGCAAGCGCTGGGCCCTGATGCACGAACTGCGCGAGGAGGCCGAGCCCGACAGCCTCAGCCTGATGCGGCACATGACCCCGGTCGACCTGCTGATCATCGAGGGCTGGAAGAAGGAAGGCCACGAGAAGATCGAGATCCACCGCCCGGCCCACGGCAAGCCGCTGATCCAGCCCGACGATCCCAAGGTGGTCGCGGTGGCCAGCGACGAAGACCTGCCGGGCCTGCCGGTACCGCGTCTCGACCTCAACGATATCGAGGCCGTTGCCGACTTCATCGTCGCCCACTGTGGGCTGAGCGGGACCGAGGCAGCCCGGGAAAGCGCAGAGTAGCATGGCGCAACTCACCGACGACTGCTTCGCCCAGGGCGGCCCGCTGATGCGGGTCGAAGAAGCGCGCAGGCTGCTGGCCGAAAGCATCACCGCCGTGACAGAGCGCGAAACGGTGCCGCTGACCGAGGCCCTGGGACGCATCCTGGCCGAGGACGTCACCTCCCCCGTCAACATTCCCCCGGCGCCGAACTCCGCCGTCGACGGCTATGCGGTCCATCACGCCGACCTGGACCCGGCGCAGGAGACGCGCCTGCCCATCACCGGGCGCATCACCGCCGGTCAGCAGAACTTGCCCGATGCGCCGCGCGGCAGCGCCATCCGCATCTTCACCGGCGCAAGACTGCCGGCCGGAGAAAATGGGGGCCCGGACACGGTGATGATGCAGGAGGACTGCGAAGTCGAGGGTGACACGGTGGTGATCCGCCCGGGCATCAAGAAGGGCGCCAACGCCCGCAAGGCCGGGGAGGATGTCGAACAAGGCAGCGTCGTGCTGCACAAGGGGCAGAGGCTGCGCGCCCAGGATGTCGGTCAGGCCGCCGCCGTCGGGCGCCAGCAGGTCGTCGTCTCGCAGCGCCTGCGGGTCGCGCTCTTCTCCACCGGCGACGAACTGCGCGAGCCGGGCGCCGTGCTGGAAGACGGCGCGATCTACGATTCCAACCGCTACACCATCCACGCGCTGCTCAGCGGTCTGGGCTGCCGGGTCGACGACCTGGGCATCCTGCCCGACCGCCTGGACGCCGTGCGCGCAGCGCTGGGCGCCGCCGAGGGCAAACACGATCTTATCGTCACCTCCGGCGGCGTCTCCGTCGGTGAGGAAGACCATGTGAAGTCGGCGGTAGAGGCGCTGGGCAAGCTGCACCTTTGGCGCCTTGCGGTGAAGCCGGGCCGCCCTATTGCCCTGGGACAGGTCGGGCGGGTGCCCTTCGTCGGTCTGCCCGGCAACCCGGTGGCGGTGGTGGTCACCTTCCTCAACGTCGTGCGGCCGGTCATCCTGCGCATGATGGGCGGCGACGACACGCCGCCCCATACCTTCCGGGTCAGGGCCGGCTTCGACCACAAGAAAAAGATCGACCGCCGCGAATGGGTCCGCGCCCGTCTGGTGGACGGCACCTCGGGCCTGACGGCGGAGAAATTCGCCCGCGACGGCGCAGGCATCCTGTCGTCCCTGGTCGCCGCCGACGGCCTGGTCGAGCTGCCCGAGGACTTGACCCGCCTGGAGGCCGGCGCGATGGTGGATTTCCTGCCCTTCAGCGAAGTGACGCAGTGATCCATTGTTAGGGTGACCTATATATATCAGGCGTCCCATGCTTCGAGACGCTTGCTGCGCAAGCTCCTCAGCATGAGGTTAGAAGCCGGAAAGAGACCCTCACCCTGAGGAGGGCCGAAGGCCCGTCTCGAAGGGTGCGCCGCAAGAGGAAGAAAACCGACGTGAAGCTGCTCTATTTCGCCTGGTTGAAGACCAAGACCGGCCTCTCGGAAGAAGACGTGAGCCCGCCGGAGGGCGTCGCCACCGTGGGCGAGCTGCTGACCTGGCTGGAAGGCCGTGGCCCGGAATTCGCCGACGCGCTTTCCGACCGCGAGGCCATCCGCGTCGCGGTGAATCAATCCTTCGCCAAGAACAGCGACCCCATCGGCCCCAACGACGAGATCGCCCTCTTCCCGCCGGTGACGGGAGGATAAATCTTGCTCTCGCTTCGCTCGATGTTCGGCACCGGCCCACTCCCCCTCCCGGCCACCCATAGGATACTGGCGTTGGGTGGCCGGGAGGGGGAGCGGGCTGGAACCGCCTTCCCCGCAAGGGAGAAAGAATCATGATCAAAGTCCAGGCGGAAGACTTTAACGTTGGCGTAGAACTGGCGGCTTTGACCAGCGGCAACACCGCCATCGGCGGGCTCGCCGTCTTCGTCGGGCTGGTCCGCGATATGGCCGGGGGCTCGGGGATCAGCGCCATGACCCTGGAACACTATCCGGCCATGACGGAAAAGATGCTGGCCGAGATCGAGACTGAAGCAAAAGAGCGCTGGCCACTGGAGGCCAGTCTCATCATCCACCGCTATGGCCGTCTCGAACCCGGCGATCAGATCGTCATGGTCGCTGCCGCCTCGGCCCACCGCGAGGCCGCCTTCGAGGCCTGCCAGTTCCTCATGGACTGGCTGAAAACCAAGGCCCCCTTCTGGAAACTGGAAGAAACCGACCAGGGCGCCCAGTGGGTCGATGCCCGTTCAAGCGACGACGCCGCTGCGGCGCGATGGGTGAAGCAGGACCCGGACGCGGCGGAGTAACCACAACAAGCAGCGTAGTGTACGAGTCCTCAGCGCGCGGCGCGGCCCACGTTCTTTCCTCATCCTGAGGAGGGCCAAAGGCCCGTCTCGAAGGATGCAAGCCTGCTACCCACTGTGCCGTCGCCGCATCATCAACCCCGTCGCCGCGACCAGCCAGCCGCCCGCCACTAGCGCCAGCACGGTGAAGCCGAAATCGGCGTAGACCAGGCCCATGGCCGCGCCGGCGAGGAAGTGGGCGATGTAGGTGATACCGCTGTAGAGCCCCATGACGGCGCCACGCGTCGCCTCTGGCCCGCCGGAGAGCAGCGAGACGATGACGTTGAGGCCGAGGTGGTTTAGGACGCCCCAGGGCAGCGACAGCAGCACGATGGCGAGCGGTCCGGCACCGGCGGCCCAGGGCATGGCCAGATAGATTCCCCCGATCAGCAGGAACACCGGGGCGGCGAGACGCCGGGGGCCAAGACGGTCGAGCAGGCCGTCGAAGACCACCGCCGCACCGAAACCGAGGCCGTAGCCGAGAGCGATGAACCCGCCGAGACCGGCGCCCGCGTCGTGCAGCCCGCGCAGATGATCGCTGAGAAAGGTATAGGTGCCGTAGAAGGCGATCATGTAGGCGAGAGTGACCAGCAACAGGCGGATCACGCCGGGCTGGGTCAGGGCCTCTCGATAGGACACCGCGGCGTTGGACGGTGTGTTGCTGCGTCCCGGCAGCGTGAGAAAGGTAAAGGCAGAGAGCGCCGCCAGCCCGGCCATGATGGCGAAGACACCGCGCCAGCCGAAGGATTCTGAAAGGAAGGCCGCCAAAGGCACACCCAGCACCAGGGCGATAGACCAGCCGGTGATGACCCGGCCGACGGCGCGGGCGCGCAAGCTCGGCGGCGAGAGGTCAGCGGCCAGGGCATAGACCGAGGGCAGAATGACACCGGCGGCGAGGCCGCAGACCCCGAGGGCCGCCGCCAGCGTCCACCATGTCGCGGCGAAGGAGGCGGCCAGAAGTGCGGCGGCCAGCACCAGCAGCGCCAGCAGCGCCGTCAGCCGCCGCGGCCAGAGATCGAGACGCGGCGCCGCAGCCAGCGCGGCCAGCGCCACCCCGGCGCCGTAGACGCCGTGGGCGCGGCCGATGACTTCCGGGCCGACCCCCAGGTCGCGGGCCATGTCGGTCAACAGCGGCGCCACCATCAGGGCCTGCACCCCAACCACGGCGATGCCGAGCATCAGGCAGGCCAGGTGGCGGCTCTGCATCCCCGTGAACCGCGCCGCTGTGCCGCCCGCCGCCGCATCCGCCATGCCTCGCTCCGCCGTCTTTCTGTGGAAGATGATCCATAGATAGCCGAACATCGTTCAGCTCAAAGCAGAATCAGGCCACATTCGAAAAATACGAATGGCGTTAATCGCCGAACCTGATACGGTGACACCATGGACCCGATGGACCGAAAACTGTTAGGCCTGCTGGCCGAAGACGCCACCCTTTCCTACAAAGAACTGGGCGAGCAACTACACCTCTCCGCCCCCGCCGTGCATGAGCGGGTGAAGAAACTGAAGAAGGCCGGGACCATCGCCGGCACCGTCGCGCGGCTCGACGGCGCGGCGGTGGGGCGCCCGCTCTGCGCCTTCATCCACATGGATACCGAGGGCTGGGGCAAGTCGCCGGAGCTGCTGTCGATCCAGGAGGACTCCCGCATTGAGGAGATCCATGCCGTCGCCGGCGACACCTGCGTGATCCTGAAGGTCCGTTGCGAGAGCACCCACGCGCTGGAGGACATCCTCCACCGCCTCTATCAGGTACCCGGCATGATCCGCACCCAGTCCTACATCGTCCTCAACACCTACCTGGAACGGGGGCCGGGGGTTTAGGGCGACTGGCACCTCACCTATGACGCGCTTGCGGGATCAGCCGTCATGGTGTGTTTCAGACAGAATCCTCATCCTGAGGAGCCCCCAATGGGCGTCTCGAAGGATGGGCGGCGCGCAGGAACCTAGTGTTTCTTTCGCGCGGCGAGCGCCGGAAGAACGTCGAGTTCCCCTCGAATCAGCGCCTCCTTCTTTTCCCGCCGCCAGCCTTTGACTCGCCGTTCCATGGTGATTGCATCTGTGATGTGGTCGAAGTTCTGGGACCACAGCAGAACAACAGGGCGGCGCGACCGCGTGTAGCCGCCAAGCAACCCGCTATTGTGTTCTGCGATCCGGTCCTCAAGAAACTTGCGGGTTGAGCCCACATAGTAGCTGGCGTCAGCACAGCGCAAGATGTAGACGAAGGCAGCCATTCTGATCCCAACGAGTTCAGGCAACTTTCCACCCTTCGAGACGCTTGCTCTGCAAGCTCCTCAGGGTGAGGTCTTGATTCTATCTTGCCTCAACAGAAGGGCGGAGAGATGTCTTGTGGAACAGACGGCACGTTCAAAGGCTCTATCCCCCATACTCAATCGCCACCACCTCCAGTTCCTGATCGCCCGCCGGGCGTTTCCAGGTGATGAGATCGCCGACGGCGGCGCCGTCGAGGGCGCGGGCGAGCGGAGAGACGTAGGAGACCTTGCCGTGCTGGGGGTCGGCTTCGTCCTCGCCGACGATCTGGTAGTCGTGGCGTGCGCCTTCCGCGTCCTCCACCGTGACCACGGCGCCGAAGGCAACGCTGTCGCGTGGCTGTTCGGCAAGATCGACCGGAATGGCGCTGCGCAGGCGTTCCTCCCAATAGCGGACTTCCTGTTCGACCCGCGGCAGGTGGGACTGGGCAGCAAGCTCGGTGTCATGCTCTTTCAGTTTCGCGCGCTCGGCCTCATAGACACCCAGCTTGTCGCGCAGCATCTGAAGGCCGGCAGGCGTTACCAGATTTGGGTGTTCGGAGACCGGCAGGTCGACCCGTTCCTCCGGCGCGCCGGCATCGTCCTCTTTCACAAAGGCGCGGGACATCTGCATTCTCCTTTCCAAAAAAAGAAAACCGAGCGGCCCCTTCTCGGTGCCGCCCGGTCTTCGGAAGACCTCTTGAAGCGGCTTAGGCCACCTTGGCCGCCGCGTGCTCGCGCACCAGGGCGTCGTAGTCGGTCATCAGGTTACGGGTGATCTCGCCCGGGGTGAAGTGCTTGCCTTCGATCTCGGAGACCGGGGTCACCTCCACCGCGGTGCCGGTGATGAAGACCTCCTGCGTGCGGTCCAGTTCCTCGGGCATCAGCACCCGCTCGATCACCTCGTAGCCGCGCCGCTTGGCGAGATCGATGACGGTGCGCCGGGTGATGCCATCCAGGAAGCAGTCGGGGATCGGCGTATGGATCTTGCCGTCCTGCACCAGGAAGACGTTGGCCCCGGTCGCCTCGGCGATCTGCCCGCGGTAATCCAGCATCAGCGCATCGGCATAGCCCTTGGCCTCGGCAGCGTGCTTGGACATGGTGCAGATCATGTAGAGGCCCGCAGCCTTGGACTTGCAGGGCGCGGTCTCCGGCGAGGGGCGGCGCCAGTCGGCCCAGGCCATGCGGATACCCTTCAGCCTCGCCTCCGGCGTGAAGTAGGCCGGCCACTGCCAGGCGGCGACGGCGACGTGGATCTTTGTATGCTGGGCGGAAACCGCCATCATCTCGCTGCCGCGCCAGGCGACCGGGCGCAGATAGCCGTCCTCGATGCCATTGGCCGCAAGTACCGCCACCGCGGCGGCGTCGATCTCCTCACGGCTATACGGAATGTCGAAGCCCAGCAGCTTGCCGGAATCCAGCAGGCGCTGATGGTGCTCTTCCATCTTGAAGACCTGCCCGGCGTAGGAGCGCTCGCCCTCGAAGACGCAGCTTCCGTAGTGCAGGCCGTGGCTGAGGACGTGCAGTTTCGCGTCCCGCCAGGGCAGCAGTTCGCCGTTGTACCAGATGACGCCGTCACGGTCGTCGAAGGGAAGTATGGACATCGCTCGTTTCGTCCCTAAAACCTTGTTAGTTTCCGTTCCCGGGCAAGTGCGGCGGCAGGATCAAAAACGATCCGGCGCCGCGCCAACCGGCGTGTATCCCCAAAACCCCCGGCATTGCTATGGTCCGGGCGCTGTTACCGCACCGCCTCGAAAAAATCAGTCAGCAATGCTAACCGTTTAGAGTTTTTATTCAACAAATAGTCTCGATTTGATACTTTTTATCAAATCCAGTGAATCAGATGTAACAAGATTAGGCAGATATGTCAACATGGCTGACGTAAAAGGCGGACCCAACCCCCTCTTCCTGCGCGAGGAGGAGCTGCGCCAGGCGATGGAG
>JANQMC010000054.1 GCA_028280305.1 Pelagibius sp.
CGCTGCTGACCCCGGATGACGTGATGGCTGAGGGTTTTGACCCTAAAGGCCTGCCGGACGGCCCGGTAGTGGTTTATGACGACGACGGCTACGTCATGGGTGGCCTGATGGCGGAAGTTCTCGCCAGGGCGGGCTGTAACGTGACTCTGGTGACGCCGGCGCCTCTGGTTTCCGCCTGGACCCAGCATGCCCTGGATCAGCCGCGCATCCACTCCCGGCTGGTGGAAAGCGGCGTGACCATCAAGCTCAACACAGTCCTCACCGAGCGCAGCGCCGAGAGTGTCTATCTGGCCTGCAGCTATACCGATGCCGAAGAGGAACTGGACTGCGCCACCTTGGTTTCGGTTACGTCCCGTCTGCCGAACGACGGGCTCTACCTTGATCTGAACGATCGCGAGGCGGAGCGGGCCGGGGCCGGGATCCGAACACTGAAGTCCATTGGCGACTGCCGTGGCCCCGGCACCATCGCCGCCGCCGTCTTCGCCGGTCACCGCTATGCGCGGGAGTTCGGCGCGGTCATCGACCCCGACGTGACGCCCTTCCGGCGGGAAGCGATAGAGGTGGCTTAACAGAGTCCCCCTCACCCTCCCGCTGCGCGGGCCCCTCCCTCTCCCACCAGGGGAGAGGGTTGTATGACGACTCTTTTTTGTTCCCCCTCTCCCCTTGTGGGAGAGGGTCGGGGTGAGGGGGCTTCAGTTCCCGAACAGATGCGTCCCGAGGATAAACCGCTGCCCCGCCGTTACCGGCAGGACGTCGTGCAGCAGGGTGCAGGACCACACGATGGCGGTGCCGGTGGGGACGCGATAGCCCTGCTGGCTGTATTCGCCGAAACGCAGGCCGCCGCCTTCGAACGCGCCGCCGTTCAGGGCGACCGAAACGGTGAAACGCCGGTGCTGCGTCTCCTTGGTCGGGTTGTCGCGGTGGGGGCCGAGGCAGCCGCCTTCCGCCGCATCGTAGCCGGCGATGCGGTATTCCTCGCGCCTTGAGATCTTGGTCTGAAAGGCTTTGCGGATCTCGGTGATCACCCGCCGGTTCAGTTTCGTATCGAGGTACTTCTGCAGCGGGACATCGCGGACCACCCGCTGCAAGACCTTGCCGTAGTCCTTGTTACGGACCATGAAGTCGCCGGTTTCCTCCATGAAGCCGCGGCTGTTGAGTCCTTCGGCTTCCCAGACCGGGGCGGGTTCGTGCCAGTAGTCGATAAGGTCGGCGCAGTCGCGTTCGCTGAGCACCCGGGGCAGAACCAGAACCGGTGGATGCCCCGCCAGGGGAACGTCAGTGGGATCCGCCGTTGCCGTCTCCAGGGCGTTCAAAATCTCACCGCCGTGGGAGGCGCCGCCGCCGTCGATCAGGGCGACAAGACGCAGGTTGGTATCCAGCACGAAGGTGGTGACGGAGCTGCTTGCGTCTGCGGTTTCCAGCCCGTAGGCGCGATATGTCTCGGCCGTGCTGTCGGAGAGCAGCGGATACGGCAGGTCTTCTGTGTCGCCCAAAACCTTGTTGTCAGCAGGACTGCGTCTGGTGATTGCCAGCACCACGACATCGTTGATCGAAGCGTCGCCTAGGATGGTCGAGAGGCCACGTACCTCTGCCGCAAAAGAAGGTGTCGTCTCATTACGTTCAAAGACCAGAATCAGCGGCTTGCCGGCCAGATGGTCGGACAAGGGATGCACCGGATCGCCGTCCTGGTCCGGCAGGGCAAAAGGCCGGATACGATCGCCGGCTTCCAGCCGTTCCGGACTCTGAAAGGGTTTTAGATCTTTGCCGCCCGAGGCCATGTGCATCCCCCACCTCTGGGGCATCCTTGCGCGGCTGGACGTTTTTGCCAAGCGATCTGTTTAGATAGTCTTTGGTTCGAGGGCCGTCACTCTGACTTCGACGAGAGCGCCTTCGACGGCCAACTCGGCAACACCGATGGCGGTCCAGGCGGGATAGGGTTCGACAACGTAGCGCGCCCTGACCTTCCGAAAGAGCGTCAGGTGTTTGCGCAGGCCGACGTGATAGCTCGTCATCTCGACAACATGGGTGAAGTCGAGACCGGCCTCCGCCAGAACCAGGGTGACGGTTTCAAAAGCCTGTTCGAACTGCTTTTGCGGATCCGGCGAAAGACTGCCGTCCGGCGCTACGCCGGTGAAGCCGGACAGAAACAGGATATTGTCTGCGGCAAAGGCCGGGGAGAAACGCCAGTCGTCATAGTAGTTTTGAAGGACCGGCGGCGTGATCGATTTACGGCGCATGGGTGCTGTCTAGCACCCGAACTTCAGCCTGCCCAGCCCCCCGGCCTCTAATCCGTCAACAAGGCCTCGGCCGGATCGCCCAACCGATAGCCGGTCAGGTGGCCCATGACGGTGCCATAGGCGGTTTCGATCTGCAGGCGCACGGGAATCAAGGGCGCATCCGCCGCCGGACGGGCGACCCAGATGACACGCTCGCGCGCCGTGGCGGCGTACTTGCTGCGCTCGATCCGATGACCGCCCAGCATCTCATAGTCAAGACGGCAGCCCTGAGCTTCGCCATCGAAGATCGAGTAGTCGTTGGGTGCCAGCTTTTGGGTTCCGGCATCGGCGACAGTCAGGTCATAGCGTTTGCGGCCGTCGAACACGGCGAAACGCCCTTCGCAGGTACCACCCTTCTGCAGCAGCTGGGCGAGGCCGGCGATGATGCTCAGGGGGTCGAGGGTGCCTTCGCCCGCATCAGCCGGCAGGGGGTGGCGATCCTCCCAATCCTGCTCCGGCAGAACCTCTGCCTCGACGATGTTGCCGGCTTCGTCGTAGCGCAGAGTGACGATGCGTTCGCCTTCGTCGGCGGTGCCGCGGTTGTCGTGGCGCTGCGGGACGACCTTGTCGGCCACGATGCGCCCTTGGGTTTCGGTCTCGCCCTTCCAGGGGTTGAACCAGCCAAGCATGCCCTGGGTTTCTGCTGCGGCGCTGATTCGGTAGTTCTCGCCCCCATTCTCCAGCCTCGCTTCGGCATTGAGAACATGAAAACCGCCGAAATAGACCTCATAGGAGGCGGTGACGGGGATCGCGCTGACAGGCTGCTGCTTGGACGGCACATCGGCCGCTGCGCCGCCGCCGGCCATGGCTGTGAGAGCGACGACGGCGATTGAGGTGACGCGGATTCTGCATTTGCCTGACATAATGCCGGGAGCCTACCATCGGTTGCCGTGAAGGGGAATCACTTAACTGTGACAACACAATGCCTTACGCGGATCGGCCCGATTTGGATCAGGCGCGCCGGGTAAAGAATGCGTCAGGCTTCGGCATTCCGCACCAAGGAGGAAGCATCGCCATGACGTCAAAAGCGAACCTGCTGAGGGACCTGCCGCCCGCCGCATCGGAAGAGATTTTCGAAACGCTTCTGCAGCGTCCGGGGGTAAAGCTGGAACGCATTATCTCAAGTGGCCAGACAACGCCCGAGGGTGAATGCTACGACCAGGAAGAGGATGAGTGGGTTCTGTTGCTGGCCGGTGCCGCCAAGTTGGCTGTTGAGGGGGGCGGGGGGACCATGGAAGAGCATGACCTTGCCCCCGGTGACGCGCTGCTGCTGCCCGCCCACTGCCGCCACCGCGTTACCTGGACCGACCCTTTAAGGCCGACCATCTGGCTGGCCCTGCACGTATCGGCGGCGCAGGGCTGATCTCATGCCCGGCGCCGGGAACAGGCCTATCCGCGGAATGCCCGCGTTCGAGCAGGCAGATGCTTGAACCCGGGCTGTGGCGGGCTAGTTTTCTTCTTGCACAAGCGTCTACTGATTTCGGAGAGTGAAACCGTGTTCGCAGTCGTTGGATACTCGGTTGCAGCAAAGGGCTTCGTTATGGGCCTCGCGGTTGGCGGTGCCTTGGCGGCACTGGCCGGTTGCTGCAAAAAACGCCGGGACGAGGGGAAGGCATCTTGATCGTTCGTCTTGGGTTGAATTTCGGTGTGCATCTGCTGGCCGGTGTCGCCTTCGGCGCGCTAGCGGTCTGTGCGGCGCGGTCGTGCAGGAAAGATCGCGAAAGCAACGCGCCGGAACCTCGGCCGGATGCGGCTGCGCCTGCTGCAGAGCCGAATTGATCACGGCGTTCCGGTGTCGGACTTGAAGCCGCTGACCGTTTTCTATGACGGTGCCTGCCCCCTCTGCGAGCGCGAGATCGGGTTTTACCGGCGCCGCAAAGGGGCGGAGGCGATTTGCTGGATGGATGTGAGTGAGGCCGATGACGGAGACGTCGCGCCCGGTCTTTCCAGGGAACAGGCCATGGCGCGGTTTCACGTGCGTGACGGGGCAGGCCAAATCCTATCCGGGGGCGAAGCTTTTGCCCGCCTCTGGCGCGACCTGCCGGGCTTTCGGCTGCTGGGCAGACTGTTCAGTCTTCGGCCTTTCACCTGGATGATCAATCGCTCCTACGATTGCTTCCTACGGTTTCGACCCTGGCTTCAGCGCATGGCCGGCGCTCCTGGCGGGCAAGCCGGGAACATCTGTGGGGAGGCTGGTCGCTGCTCGAGCAATACCGCTTCCACAAGGGCCACCGTTGCGGCCAGGCCCGAGAAGCCTTGGCGTTCAAGCCCAGGTGATGTGTGAGGCTAGGCTCAGCAGTGCGGTTCGCGTGGTGAGGGTCGAAGGCGCAGACCGGTGAGATAATCGACCACAAGGACGGTGACCGGCGAAGTCCGGCTGGCCGTCCAGAACGGCCTCGTAGTGCTGGGCCTTCAGGCCAACGCCCGCGCGGTTCGATATGGTGGTATCTGTTTTCATCACGCTGCGCCCGGTCAGAGAGACGAAAGGCCGGGCCGGTTCCTGCTCTGCGAAACCGGACCGGCCTTTCAACCAGCCTGTATCCAGGCCTGCCAGGGTTTAGGCCGGCAGGTCGCGGGCTAGGGCTTCCAGCGACCCGGTGCGATCGCCCGGCAGTTCGAAGTCAGCATTCGCCTCTTCAACACCGTACTTCACACAGTCGCCCGCAGGAACCAGGGTCCATGCATTGCCCTGATAGTCGACGGTGGAGGTGCCGGCACAGGTCGTGCCGGGACCGGCGGCGCAGTCATTCTGCCCGGCCAGCGAGATGCCGTAGCACTTTTCCTTCGCCTGCGCGGCAGCCGGTGTCACATGCGCCGTCGCCGACACGGCGAGGGCCACCGCGCCGGCAATCATCGCTGCTGACATAACTTTCCCTTTTTCAGCCATGTACTGATGTCTCCTCTCGATTAGCGTTCATCTCCGATCCCCGATCTGCGGAAGCTCCGCTTATCAAGCCTGTTACAGATCCGAGACGCGGTTCGGTGTAGGCCGAAGGCTATCCCCCGATAGGGGCCGGGCCCTCGCATGTCCCGTCATTGTCGTTGATGGCCTTCCAGCTCTTGGATGAAGCGGGAAGCGGCTCCTTCTTCGACAAAGGCGGTCGGCCTTTTCAAGATTGCTGGGAGTGTTACCCTCCCAGAATCCAACCACCGTCGGCGTGATCTCGCCTTAGAACGGGTGAATGCGCGGCCAGTTCTCATCGCCAGCTACGATATGCGCCGGAATGTCTGCCTGCCAAAGTTCCTGCGCGCGCGGATGGACCTGCACATACAGCACTTCGTCCACGATCTGCCAGACATTGGGATCGCCCGGTGCTTTGTAGTTCTGGCTGGCCGCCCAAGAGCAATAGCCGTCATAAGCAGGGGCGTAACGCTCCGGATCAGCCGCAAAGGCGTCCCGGTTCTCGGTCGAGGCAAAGTACCAGATCGCTCCGTTCCAGAAATGGTTGATCCGAGCCT
>JANQMC010000063.1 GCA_028280305.1 Pelagibius sp.
CGTGAAGGTATAGGCCTCGACGAACTCTTCCAGCGGCACGCCGTACTGCAGGCCGATGGAGATCGCGATGGCGAAGTTGTTCATCAGGCTGCGGAAGGCGGCGCCCTCCTTGTGCATGTCGATGAAGATTTCGCCGGCGGTGCCGTCTTCGTATTCGCCGGTGCGCAGATAGACCTTGTGGCCGCCGACGATGGCTTTCTGGGTGTAGCCCTTGCGCCGCTGGGGCAGGCGCTTGCGCTCCTGATTGCGCTCCATGACCCGCTCGATGATGCGCTCGGCGACGATCTGCGCACGCTCCGGCGCGGAGGCTTCGGCGAGCTGTTCGGCCAGGGGCTCGGCATCCTCGTCGGCGATGTCCTCCAACAGGCTCGCCGCCAGAGGCTGGGACAGCTTGGAGCCGTCGCGGTAGAGCGCGTTGGCCTTCAGGCCGAGACGCCAGGACAGCATATAGGCGTCCTTGCAGTCCTCCACCGATGCCGAGGCGGGCATGTTGATGGTCTTCGAAATGGCGCCGGAGATGAAGGGCTGGGCCGCGGCCATCATGCGGATGTGGCTTTCGACCGAGAGGAAACGCTTGCCGTGGCGGCCGCAGGGATTGGCGCAGTCGAAGACCGGCAGGTGCTCCTCCTGCAGGCCGGGGGCACCTTCCAGGGTCATGGCGCCGCAGCAGTAGGCATTGGCGGCATCGATTTCTTTCTTGGTGAACCCGAGGGCGGCCAGCATGTCGAAGGAGACGTCGTCCATCTCCGCCGCGGTGAGGCCCAGGGCTTTGACGCAGAACTCTTCGCCCAGCGTCCACTTGTTGAAAGCGAACTTGATATCGAAGGCCGAAGCCAGGCCGGCCTCCAGGGCCTGCAGCGCGGCTTCGGTGAAGCCCTTTTCCTTCAGGGCGTCGTGGTTGATGCCCGGCGCGTCGATCAGCGTGCCGTGGCCGACCGCATGGCGGATGATGGTTTCAATCTCCATCTCGCCGTAACCCAGGGTCCGCAGCGCTTCGGGCACCGTGCGGTTGATGATCTTGAAGTAGCCGCCGCCGGCCAGCTTCTTGAACTTCACGATGGCGAAGCCGGGTTCGATGCCGGTGGTGTCGCAGTCCATCACCAGGCCGATGGTGCCGGTCGGGGCGACCACCGTTGCCTGGGCGTTGCGGTAGCCGTGCTTGTTGCCCAGCTCCAGGGCCAGGTCCCAGGCCTTCTTGGCCGACTTGATCAGGCTCTTGTCCGGGCAGGCCCGCGCCTCCAGCGGCACCGGCGCGATGGAAAGCTCTTCGTAGCTGGCGCGCTGGCCATAGGCGGCGCGGCGATGGTTGCGCATCACCCGCAGCATGTGTTCGGCGTTCTCCTCGTAGCGCGGGAAGGCGCCGAGTTCCTCGGCCATCTCAGCCGAGGTGGCGTAGGAAATGCCGGTCATGATCGCCGAGAGGGCGGCGGCAAGGGCGCGGCCCTCGTCGGAGTCATAGGAGATGCCGGAGGCCATCAGCAGGCCGCCCAGGTTGGCGTAGCCGAGGCCCAGGGTGCGGAAGTCGTAGGAGCGCTGGGCAATCGCCGCCGAGGGGAACTGCGCCATCAGCACGGCGATTTCCAGGGTGATGGTCCACAGCCGGGTGGCATGCTCATAGGCTTCGGTATCGAAGCTGTCGGCACCGCGGCGAAAAGCCATCAGGTTGAGCGAGGCCAGGTTGCAGGCCGTGTCGTCGAGGAACATGTACTCCGAACAGGGGTTGGAGCCGTTGATCCGGCCGGAGACCGGGCAGGTATGCCACTCGTTGATCGTGGTGTCGTACTGCATGCCCGGGTCGGCGCAGGCCCAGGCGGCGTAGGAGATCTGGTCCCAGAGTTCGCGCGCCTTCAGCTTTTTGTGGGTCTTGCCGTCGGTGCGGCGGATCAGGCTCCAGGCGTCGTCGTTCAGCACCGCCTCGATGAAGCCGTTGGGCACCCGCACGGAGTTGTTGGAGTTCTGGCCGGAGACCGTCAGATAGGCCTCTGAATCCCAATCGGTGTCATAGGTCTTGAAGTCGATCGAGGTATAGCCCTGCTGCGCGAACTGGATGACGCGGGCGACATAGTTTTCCGGCACCATGGAGGCACGGGCGGCTTTGATCGCCGCTTTCAGGGCGAAGTTCTTCTTCGGGTCGAAGGCGTCGGCCTGCTCGCTGCCTTCACCACCTTTAAACGTGTTGCAGGCGCGCATGATGGCGTTCAGGTGCTTGTCGCAGAGCTTGGAGCCGGTGACCAGCGCGGCCACCTTCTGCTCTTCGACGACCTTCCAGTTGATGTAGTCCCCGATGTCCGGGTGGTCGAGGTCGACGGTGACCATCTTGGCGGCGCGCCGGGTGGTGCCGCCGGACTTGATGGCGCCGGCGGCGCGGTCGCCGATCTTCAGGAAGGACATCAGGCCGGAGGATTTGCCGCCGCCGGCCAGCGGCTCGCTGGCGCCGCGCAGCGCTGAAAAGTTGGTGCCGGTGCCGGAGCCGTATTTGAACAGCCGGGCCTCGCGCACCCAAAGGTCCATGATGCCGTTCTCGTTCACCAGGTCGTCGCCGACGGACTGGATGAAGCAGGCATGGGGCTGCGGATGCTCATAGGCGCTGGCGGCGCGGGTCAGCTCGCCGGTGGAGAAGTCGACGTAGTGATGGCCCTGGCTCGGCCCGTCGATCCCATAGGCCCAGTGCAGGCCGGTGTTGAACCACTGCGGCGAGTTGGGTGCGGCCATCTGCTTGGCGAGCATGTAGCGCATCTCGTCGTAGTAGGCGCGGGCGTCTTCCTCGGCATCGAAGTAGCCGCCCTTCCAGCCCCAATAGGCCCAGGTGCCGGCGAGGCGGTGGAAGACCTGCTTGGCGGAGGTCTCGCCGATGAAGCGCTCCTCCTCGGCGATGTCGGCCATGGCCTCGTGATCGGGCTCGGAGCGCCACAGCCAGGCGGGAACGTTGTCCTCTTCAATCCGCTTCGACTTCAGCGGCAGGCCGCGCTTGCGGAAATACTTCTGCGCCAGGATGTCGCAGGCCACCTGCGACCAGGCCGACGGCACGTCGATGTCCTCTGCCCGGAACACCAGGGACCCGTCGGGATTGCGGATCTCGCTTGATGTCCGTCGGAACTCGATCTTGTCGTAAACGTCGGTGCCAGTTTCCGTAAAACGACGCGCAACCCGCATTCGGTATTCTCCAATCTCGCCTTGTCAGTTAGCCCTGCATTTCGTCGCAAGAGACGTCGGCTTCGAGGAGCGCCCCTGGAAGAGTCCTCGGACCAGACAGAAAGAGCGGCCCCAAGACCGCTGCTTCCCCCGAAACCCCCGCAAATCCTCAAGATTTGCCATATCTTGTGACGAGATGTCATTAAACCACAACATGTGGCCGAGGTCACCACATTTTGCGTTAAGAACAGGTTAAGACGCGTTCATTGGGGGTAGCGTCAGACCTGCAAGCCGCACTGCGCCGGGCTTTCGTCTTTCAGACCCGAGAGGAAAGAAAATATTCCGCCGTTTTCCCTGCCGCGAGTCCGGAACGGACTCGGGCAATCAGAGGGTGTTCACGCTCTTTCGGCGAGCGGCAGGTTGACCAGCAGGTTCTGGGGTTTGAGGCGCAGTTGACCGCTCTCGGCCATCGCCAAGGCAAGGTAAACCGGCCGTCCGGCGATATCGGGGGCGACGACCGAAGGGTCCTGGAACTCCATGCGGAACAGCGACAGCAGGCGCGCAAGCCGGCCTTCGCCGACATCGACTCCGTTGTAGAGGTCGTTCAGCAGCTTGCTGCCCTCCACGTCGAGGCCGATGTGCCAGATCCAACGCTCGTCGCTGATCTTCTGCACCGGCTGGATCGACACCCCCACGTCCAGAAAGTGCCTGACCCAGGCTTCGAGGACGCGGCAGAGGGCATCGAGACCCGCGCCGGCAAAGTTCAGGTTCAGAACCGTGTCATAACGGCTGGCGCGGTCCCAATAGATGTCGGCGTTGTCTTCGTTGACGACGTCCAGTTCGACGGTGCGCAGCGGTGTCTGCGCTTCGGCCACCAGGCGCCCCAGGCTGCCGAAGCCGCCGGTGCTGGCGAACATCTCCACGGTCTCGGCATCGGCGGCCATGATGGCGCCGTCGTTGATCGTCACCTGTTGGGGCCGGAAAAACATCTCCGCCGCGCGGACGCGCAGCGCATCCTCCGCGCCTTCCAGCATCGCCCGGGCGATGACATGGGCAAGCTGGTCGACGAAGAGCGGCGGCAGGGTGATGCCCTCCGGCTCCAGGAACAACTTCAGATAACAGTCTTCCAGGCTCTCGGCCGTGATAAGGCGCTGGCGGAAGGCGAGGACGACCTCGTAGTTCTCGATCGCGTCCGGGTCGCCGATGGCCGCCAGGCGCTCCGCGCTGACCGCTTCTCGGGGGTTGTTCAGGAGGGCCGCATGCAGCGCCCGCTCGGAATCGTTGGATTCGGGAACGGGACGGACCTCGGGCCGCTGAAAGTAGGCCCGCAGATAGTCGTCGGTGACCGTCAGATGGCCTCGCCCGTTGCGCTGCAAGAGGTGATAGCCGGAGTCCTGCCAGAAATCGTGCATGGGCGTTTCTATAGGGGCCGGCCCCCGGCTGTCCAGGCGGCTTTTCGTGCGCCGGCGAGCCATGCGCTAACTGAACATTCACAATGCAAAGTTATCTATATCGCACCGCAGCAAAACTGCGGTATGACACTTTCGAATTTCTAACCCCCTAAATTTCCTAACTTTTTGCAGGATCAAGCCTATGCTTGCTGCCTTGGCCAGCCGCTTTTCCTTTGCCGATTCCCAGGGCTCCGGCCGCACGGCCTTTACCCCCGGCCGCATCAAGATCGAGGTTCTCTCGGGTCTGACGGTGGCCCTGGCGCTGGTGCCCGAGGCTGTGGCCTTTTCCTTCGTCGCCGGGGTGCACCCCCTGGTCGGCCTCTATGCGGCCTTCATCGTCGGCCTCGTGACCGCCGTCATCGGCGGCCGTCCGGGCATGATTTCCGGCGCGACCGGAGCCTTGGCGGTGGTGATGGTGTCGCTGGTCGCCGCCCATGGCGTCCAGTACCTCTTCGCCACCGTGGTGTTGATGGGCATCCTGCAGGTTCTGGCCGGGGTCTTCCGGCTCGGCAAGTTCATCCGCCTGGTGCCCCATCCGGTGATGCTGGGGTTCGTCAACGGCCTCGCCATCGTCATCTTCATGGCCCAGCTCACCCAGTTCCAGGTCGCCGGCCCCGACGGCGCGAAGGTCTGGATGACCGGCTGGCCCCTGGTGGTGATGCTGGGCCTCGTCGCCCTGACCATGGCCATTATCTGGATCATGCCGAAGATCACCTCCGTCGTTCCGGCGCCGCTGGCAGGGATCGTCGTTGTCGCCGGTATCGTCATCGCTTTCGGCATCGAGGTGCCGCGGGTCGGCGATCTGGCATCCATCGAGGGCGGGCTGCCGCTGTTCCAGATCCCCATGGTCCCGATCAACCTGGAGACCTTGCAGATCATTCTCCCCTATGCGCTGATCCTCGCTGCCATCGGCCTGATCGAAAGCCTGCTGACCCTCAATCTTGTCGGCGAGATCACCGAAAAGCGCGGCGGCGCCTCGCAGGAGTGCATTGCTCAGGGGATCGCCAACACGGTAACCGGTTTCTTCGGCGGCATGGGCGGCTGCGCCATGATCGGCCAGTCGATGATCAACGTGAAGTCGGGCGGGCGCACCCGCCTTTCCGGCATCTCGGCCGCACTGTTCCTGCTCACCTTCATCCTGGTCGCCTCCAGCCTGATCGAGCAGATCCCTCTGGCCGCCCTGGTCGGGGTCATGATGATGGTGGTGGTCGGCACCTTTGCCTGGCAGAGCCTGAAGACCCTGCGGCGGATTCCCCTGACCGATGCCATGGTCATGTTCCTGGTGACGGTGGTGACGGTCATGAGCGACCTCGCCATTGCCGTGGTGGTCGGTGTCATCGTCTCGGCGCTTGCCTATGCCTGGAACAACGCGACGCGCATTCACGCCAAGGCGCATTTCACCCCGGAAGGCGCGCGGGTCTATCAGATCGAAGGGCCGCTGTTCTTCGGTTCGACGGACGGCTTTGCCGAAATCTTCAAGCCCCAGGACGACCCCGGTCTGGTCATCGTCGACTTCATGAACAGCCGGGTCGTTGATCAGTCGGCGCTGCAGGCGATTGAGGCGCTGGCATCGAAGTACGAGGTGCTCGGCAAGACGCTCCAACTACGCCATCTCTCCCACGACTGTCACCGGCTGCTCAACCGGGCCGGTCAATTGATCGTCGATGCCGATGACGATCCCACCTATGGGCTGGCGGTGGATTATTCGGTCAAGACCGGCAGCCTGGGCGGCGGGCACTAGCCCGGCGGAGCCGTTGGATACGGTCCAGAGGAATCTCGGGTTCCCGGCTGTATTTTCAGTATTTTTTGTTCCTTTGGCCCCATTCTGTGGGTGTCGGCGAAGGCTGGACTGTTGCTGGCCGGGGTGCGATAGTCTGGCCGCTGTCGCCGGGGCCTGCAGGCGGCGGAGTCCCAGGTTTTGTGCGGCAGGCAGGTTTTTCGGACGGTATAGGGAATCGGCTCGGATATGGGCACCACGATAGGCACAAGGCTCTTCACCTGGTTGCGCGGCGAAGAGGTCGGGCGCGACCAGCAGGGCAACCGCTATTACCGGGCCAAGGGTGGTGGGCGTACCCACAAGGATTCGCTGCGCAAAGAGCAGCGCTGGGTGATCTACGACGGCGAAGTCGAAGCCAGCCGGGTTCCGGCGGAATGGCATGCCTGGCTGCACCATACCAGCGACGAGATCCCGCCGGAGGGCGGCCCGGAGCGGCGTCCCTGGCAGAAGGAACACAAGCCCAATATGACCGGGACGCAGCAGGCTTACCGCCCGCCGGGGCACACCCTGCAGGGTGGGCAGCGCGACAAAGCGACCGGAGACTACGAACCCTGGACGCCGAACTGATCTGAGCCTCCCAGACCCACCATGGGTGTTTGTCGATTAGGCGGTGTCGCTCTGTCGATTTGGACAGGGGCTTGGGCCTAAGACCCGTCAGTTCGCCGAACACAGAAAAGCCAGCAGTCAGAGGATTGGCAGCATGCGCAGAAATATGATCGAGACGATAATGGGCGCGGTGGTCCTTCTGGTGGCCGTCAGCTTTGTCGTTTTCGCGTTCCGCACCACCAGCATCGATTCGGCCAACGGCAGCGGTTACCAGTTGCTGGTCGAATTCGACGATGCATCGGGCCTGGTCACCGGCACCGATGTGCGCATGGCCGGTGTGAAAGTCGGTTCGGTGCTCAGTCAGCGCCTGAACCCCGAGACCTATTTTGCCGAGGTCAGCCTCAGCATCGACGAGACCATCAAGCTGCCGACGGACAGCTCCGCACGGATCATTCCCGAGGGACTGCTGGGTGGCAACTACGTGGCGCTGGAGCCGGGCGGCGCCGAGGACTATCTGAGCGACGGCGAGCAGATCCAGTTCACGCAGGGCTCGATCAACGTCGTTGATCTTCTGGGCCGTTTCATCTTCAGCGCCGCAGAGCTGTCGAGCCCCTCGGACAACGGACAGTAAGCGGAACGCGGCTTATGGCCGGAAACGATCAGGAAGGCGCTGCCGCCCAGCATTGGGACCCGCAGCGCTACAACAAGAATGCCGGCTTTGTCGCCGAGCTCGGGGCGCCCCTGCTCGACCTTCTGCAACTGCGCGCCGGCGAGCGGGTTCTTGACCTCGGCTGCGGGGAGGGCGCGCTGACCGCAAGGCTCGTCGATGCCGGTGCCGAGGTTGTCGGGGTTGATGCCTCGCCCGATCAGATTGCCGCCGCCAGGGCGCGGGGTCTCGATGCCCGGGTGATGAGCGGCGAGGCGCTTACCTTTGACGGGGACTTCGATGCGGTGCTTTCCAATGCCGCGCTGCACTGGATGCTGAAGCCCGATGCCGTTTTGCAGGGTGTCGCGAGAGCCTTGAAGCCCGGCGGCCGTTTCGTCGCCGAGATGGGCGGCCACGGCAACGTCGGCGCGATCCTGGATGCCCTGATGGTGGCGCTGGAGGCCCGCGGGCTGGACGCTCGGAGCGCCAATCCCTGGTACTTCCCGACGCCCGAGGCCTATCAGTCCAAGTTGGAGGCGGCCGGCTTCAGCGTCGATTCCATTGCCCTTATCCCGCGCCCGACGCCGCTGCCCGGCGCCATCGGCGGCTGGCTGGAGACCTTTGCCGAGGCATTTCTGAAGCAGGTACCGCCTGCCGAACGCGACGGCCTGATCGATGCGGTCGCCGAGCGCCTGCGGCCCCAGCTCTGCGATTCCGAGGGCAACTGGACAGCGGACTACGTCAGGTTGCGCTTCGCGGCCCGTCTGGCGGACTGAATTCACCAGCGGCGGCCCGAATCCTCCATGGTTGCTTGCGCTGTTTGGGTTGCGCTCTTAAGTCTTTGACAGGAAAGTTTTGCTGAGGTGATGCGCGTGTCGGCACCCGTTGCAAAGAAATTCGAAATCCCGGTCTGGCTGCAGCCCGACGGTGCGCCGCTGTCGTGCCGGGAGAAGATCAAGGTGCTCAACGAGAATCTTGAGGAGATCCGCGAGATGGCCCAGGACGCCCTGGAAGACGGCATTCTGATGGGGGGGGACGAAGCCCAATTACGGGATGTCCTGATGGATCTCGTCCGCTCCCTGGAAAACCCTTACCGCGACCGAAAGCCCTGAGGCCCTCCTTGCTCCATCGCTTGAAGATTTCCCATCGTATGAGAATTCTGCCGTTGCTGTCTCTTGCCGCTTGTCTGCTGACGCCGGCTGCGGCCCAGGCCGCCTCTGCCGTTTTGCAGGGGTTGGACAAGATCACGGCGCGGATTTCCACCTTCGAGGCACCCTTGGGCGAGGCCGTACGGTTCGGCTCCCTGCAGATCGTCGCCCGCGCCTGCGACAAGAAGCCGCCGGAGGAGCCGCCGGAAAGCGCCGCCTTCCTCGAGATCGTCGATGTCAGGCCGGATTCACCGGAGGTCGCGCTCTTCACCGGCTGGATGTTCGCGTCCAGCCCCGCCGTTTCAGCCCTGGAGCACCCGGTCTATGACGTTTGGGTGGTGGACTGCAAAAAAGACTCCAGCTCCGCCGCGGAAACCATCCCCGAATAGAACTCGGCCTTGGTCGAGACCGCCTGGGTCAGCAGTTTGCGGTAATCCTCACGTGGGATTTCGACCACCCCGAAGCGGCTGAGATGGGGGGTGTTGAACTGGGTGTCCAGCAGCACGAAGCCGCTGCGCCTGAGGCGCATGACCAGATGGACAAGGGCGAACTTGCTGGCATCGGTGGCGCGGCTGAACATGCTTTCGCCGAAGAAGGCGCCGCCCAGGGCCACGCCATAGAGACCGCCGACCAGACGCCCGTTCTGCCAGCATTCCACCGAGTGGGCGAAACCCATCTCGTTGAGTTCCGTATAGAGGCGTTCGATTACCGGATTGATCCAGGTGTCGGGCCGGTTTTCCGCCGGTTCGGCACAGCCCAGGATGACATCGTGAAAGGCGGTGTTGCAGCGTACCTGGTAGACGCCCTTGCGCAGCTTGGTGCGTAGTTTGCGCGGGATGTGCAGGCTGTCGAGCGGCAGGATGCCGCGCATGTCGGGGTCGATCCAGTGCAGCTCCGGGTCCAAGCGGCTTTCGGCCATGGGAAAGATCCCGATGGCATAGGCACGAAGCAGAAGGTCGGGCGTCAGCTGCATTTCGCCAAAATGATAGCCGCTCGACGGCGCGACGATCAATCGGCCTTCTTATCAATTTTGGCTGGTCAATTTTGGCTGGTCAGTTTTGACTGGTTGATGAAGAAGCCGGGCCATTCCCGTCAGGCCCTTCAGATCTCCCCGGCGACGAATTTCTCGAGCCAGTGAATGTCATAATCGCCGTTGATGAAGTCCTGCGCGCCGATCAGACGCTGGTGCAGGGGAATGGAGGTGTCGACACCTTCGATAACGAACTCTTCCAGGGCGCGGCGGAGGCGCATCAGGCATTCGTTGCGGGTTTGCCCATGGACGATCAACTTGGCGATCAGGCTGTCGTAAGCCGAGGGGATGCGATAACCGGCATAGAGCCCGGAGTCGACCCTGACCCCCAGACCGCCAGGGGCGTGATAGTCGGTGACGCGGCCGGGGGAGGGCATGAAGGTTTCCGGATTCTCGGCGTTGATGCGGCACTCGATAGCGTGTCCGGAAAACTTGATGTCGCTTTGCGTGATGTCGAGCGGCAGGCCGGCGGCGACGCGAATCTGCTCGCGCACCAGATCGACGCCGGTGATCGCCTCTGAGATGGGATGCTCGACCTGAATCCGGGTGTTCATTTCGATGAAATAGAACTCGCCGTTCTCGTAAAGGAACTCGATGGTGCCGGCGCCGCGGTAGCCGAGATTGCGGATCGCTTCGGAGACCCTGTTGCCGATGGCCGAGCGTTCCTCGGCATTCAGCGCCGGCGACAGGGCTTCCTCAAGCAGCTTCTGATGGCGCCGCTGCAGCGAACAGTCGCGCTCGCCCAGGTGAATGGAGCCGCCTTGTCCGTCGGCCAGCAACTGCACCTCGATATGGCGTGGCTTGCCCAGGTACTTCTCCATGTAGACGATGTCGTTGCCGAAAGCGTTCCTGGCTTCGTTGCGCGCCAGGCGGTAGGCCTCTTCGACCTCGCCGGCGTTCTGGGCCACCTTCATGCCGCGCCCGCCGCCGCCGGCGGTCGCCTTGATCAGGACCGGATAGCCGATCTGGTCGCCGAGAGCCCGGGCCTCCTCCGCGGTGTCGACGGCACCGTCAGAGCCGGGAACCACCGGAATGCCCAGATCTTCCGCCGCTTTTTTCGCCGCCACCTTGTCGCCCATGAGACTGATGTGTTCAGGCGTGGGGCCGATGAAGACAAGGTCATGCTCTTCCACCATGGCGGCGAAGTCGGCGTTCTCCGACAGGAAGCCGACGCCCGGATGGATCGCCTCGGCGCCGGTGATGTTGGCGGCGGAGAGGATGGCGGGGATATTGAGATAACTGTCCTTGATGGGTGCCGGCCCGATGCAGACACTTTCGTCGGCGAGGCGCACATGCATGGCATCGGCATCGGCGGTCGAGTGAATGGCAACGGTCTGAATGCCCATCTCCCGACAGGCGCGGTGAATCCGAAGCGCGATCTCGCCGCGATTGGCGATCAGGATCTTTTCGAACATGGTCGGGCGGCGGCCTATTCGATTACCAGCAGCGGTTCACCGTATTCCACCGGCTGGCCGTCACTGGTCAGGATCTGGGTGACAGTGCCCGCGCGCGGAGCAGCCAGAGGGTTCATGACTTTCATCGCCTCGATGATCAGCAGCGTCTGGCCTTCGCTGACCTTGTCGCCAACCTTCACGAAGGGGGGCGAGCCCGGACTGCTGGCCAGATAGACGGTGCCGACCATGGGTGCGGTAACGGCACCGGCGGGCACCGCATCGCCGCCGGCGGCAGGGGCCGCTGCCACGGCTGCCGGCGCGCAGGGCGCTGCCGGCGGGGCGGCATAAGTGACGGCGCCGGCGCCCTTGGCCACACGGATACGATGATTGTTGATCTCGTACTCGATCTCGTTGAGGCCGGTTTCCTGCAGCAGGTCGGCAAGCTTGCGGACCAACTCCTCATTCACTTCAAACTTCGCCATTACGTCTCTTGCTGTGCGTTCAGGCGCAGCGCCAGAGCATCCAGGGCCATCAGGTAACCGTAGGACCCAAAGCCGCAGAGGACAGCGTCTGCTACCTTCGAAACATAGGAGTGGTGCCGAAAGGCCTCACGCCGGTGAATGTTGGATAGGTGAACCTCGATCACCGGCAAAGCGGAGGCCAGCAGAGCGTCCATGATTGCGATGGAGCTGTGCGAGTAACCGCCGGGATTGATAATCAAGGCATCCTGGTCGTCGCGGGCAGCCTGAACCCAATCGACCAGCTCACCTTCGCTGTTCGATTGCCGGCATTCCACCGAGAGGCCCAGGCCTTCCCCATGCTTGCGGCTCTTCGCTTCGATATCCGAAAGGCTTTCCCGGCCGTAGACATCGGGTTCGCGTTTACCAAGCATGTTCAGGTTTGGGCCGTTAAGGATGAGGACCTTTGGCGCCTTGGCCACCCGTGCTTCCCCAGTGATGAAGTCAAACAAGCGTTAACATAGGCAGCCGTTGCCGCGCAATCGCCTCTTCGCCCGCCAGGGCCGCGACGGGAAGGCGGCACGGACCGGATTCCGGTTTAGGGGATGGCTGCGCTGCCGCAGGTCAGCTTGCCTCGGCGCGGGCCTCGGCGACGAGATTGCGCAGACGCTCCAGACTCACCACGCCGGGGACCAGGGTATTGCCAACCACCATGGCGGGCGTGCCGTTGACGCCGATGGCCTCGGCCAGGGCGTAGTTGCGGCGCAAGGCCTCTTCGATCTCCGGCAACTGAAGATCCTGCTGCAGGCGCGCCATATCAAGGCCGGAGGCCTCGGCGATGGCCATGACCTCCGCCTCGCTCATCGAGCCGCCCTTTTCCATCAGGGCGAAATGGAAAACCTCGTAGCGATTCTGCTTGGCCGCCGCCAGGGCGACGCGGGCCGCTTCGACCGATTCCTGGCTGAGGATGGGGTATTCCTTCATGACCAGACGGACATTCGGGTCCACGGCCACCAATTCCTGCAGAACTTCGGCCGCGCGCCGGCAGTAAGGGCAGCGATAATCGAAGAACTCGACCACCGTGACATCGCCTTCGGGATTGCCGAGCACCGGCGAGAGGGGGTCTTCGATGAGGTTGCTGCGCTGTTCGATCAGGGCGACGCGCTGGCGTTCGGCCTCGGCCTCTTCCTGGCGCCGTTCATAGGCCTGCAGGGCCTCGACGATGACCTCGGGATGTTCCAGCAGGTACTCCCGCACGCGCTTTTGGAAAGCCTCGGTTTCAGCGGCGGAGACCTTTTCCGCCGCGTCCTGTGCCTGGGCGATGCCGCCGGTCGCAAAACCCATGGCCAGTGCCAGGGCGACAACCGCTGCCATGCCGGAAATTCTCTTAAAGATCAGTTCTCTAGAAAGCATCTCGCCCGATTCCTCTGAGGTTTACTGCACGCGTACTGAGGGCTTGAAAACCCGCACCGACTGTAATGCATGATGCCACAGTGATACCTGAAGTTACGGGATCCGGGCAAATCACGGGAAGTTCAGCCGCTGTATTGTTTTCGGGTCGTCTGGCGCCGGATGCGGGCTCACTCGGCGCGTTTCACCCGGCGTTCGGCCTCGTTCTTCAGGTCCTGGGCGCGCAACCACGAGGCGGAATTCTTTTCCAGCAGGCCGATAGCATGATCCGCGCGGTCCCTTGCTTCTGCAAAGCGGCCCCGGGCAAGAGCACCTTCGGCTAGCGCCAGGGCCGTCATGCCCTGATCGCCGAGACGGCCGTGGGCCACGGCGGCGAGGCGCCAGGCGCTGGGGTTGCTGGGCTCCTGACGCAGGGTTTCTGCGAGGTTGACCAGTGCCGCCCGGTCCATCTCGGGGTCATTCATCTGCACCTGGGCTTTGGCCAGGGCCTGTCGGATCTGGGGCGCATTCGGCAGCGCGTTGGCGGCCGCTTGATACTCGGGCAGCGCTTCAGCCACCCGTCCATGTTCAAGCAGCATCTGGCCCCTCAACTCACGGAAGTAGGGATCTTCGGGGTTTTCCGCCAGCAGGCCGTCGATTTCCACTAGTGCCTTGTCGATGTCCGGTACCCGGTAGTAGGCGATCGCACGGGCATAGCGCGCCGGCAGGCTGACGTCGTCCTCCGGATAGACGCGCAGAACCTGCGACAAGGGGCGCAGGAAGCCGATGAGCTTTGCCCGCATTCGGTCATGCATCATCGTCAATTCGGGCGTTGCGGGGAGGTCGGCAAAGGGCGATTCACTGACCGCATTCTCAAGAAACGTAATACGCTCCTGGGTCAGTGGGTGGGTCCGCAGATAGGGGTCCTGGTTGTCGGTCAGCAGCACTTCCTGACCCTCCAGTTTCTGCATGAATTCCAGCAGCCCCCGGGGGGACTGGCGGGTGGCTTTCAGCAGCGTTACGGCGGCCTGATCGGCGGCGCTTTCCTGGGTTCGGGTGTACTGCAGCAGTCCGCGCAGAGCAACGTCCTGCCCGCCGGAAATAACGGCGGCACCGACGCCGGGTTCGCCGGTCGCCAGGGCGGCGCCGAGGCCCAGCAGATACGTGGCGATCAGGGCGCCGCGGGTCTGCTCCAGCGCCGTACCCCGGGTGGCCAGATGACCGCCTGAAAGGTGGCCCGTTTCATGGGCGATCACACCGATCACCTGACCGGCGTGCTCGGCTTCCATGAGCAACCCGGTGTTGATGAACATGTTGAGGCCGCCCGCCACAAAAGCATTGAGTGCACGATCCTGAACGAGGTAAAGCCTGATGCCCTGGGGGCTGAGGCCGGCCGCCTGGAACAGTGGCGTTGAATAGGTGCGGATGATAGTTTCGATCTCCGCGTCGCGAATCAGCCGCAATCGGTCTGCTTCGGCCCGCTGCGGCAGCAGGGTGCCGAGCAGTAGAATGACAACCAACAGCAAAGGGATTGGCGGTTTGCGCACAGGTCTTTCCTCGCCTTTCATCACCATAACTAACCACCTCCGGCAGGCATTTCAACGGAAGCCATCCGCATCGGCTCTGAAGTTCGGCGGAGTCGCTGCCCTGAGCCTGACCTTGCTGGGGGCTTGTGAGGCTCCGCGGGAGCCGGGGGTGATTGCCACCGTAGAGGGTTTTGCCGGCCTAGTGGCGGGCGATGAGCCGCGCGCCGTGATTGTTGGGCGCGACATCCTCGGCAACGGCGGCTTGGCCGCCGATGCTGCCGTGGCCATGTACTTTACGATGGCCACCACCCTGCCGTCGCGCGTCGGCTTTGCCGGCAATGGCGTTTGCATCGCGCACAAGAGCGGTTTGGTGCGGAACGACGGGCAGGTTTCCACGGAGGTTATCGAGTTTCTGCCGGATCCTGCGGACCCGGCCCGCCTGCAGATGGCGGGGCCGCGCGCCATGGCCCTGCTGCACGCCCGCCATGGGCAGCAACGATGGCAGTTGCTGCTCAACGATGCCGAACGGTTGTCGCGGCTCGGCAACGGGGTCAGTCGCGCCTTCGCCAAGGACCTCTCAGCCGCCGCCTCTTTCGTCGCCGCCGACCCCGAGCTACGGCGCGTCTTTGCCAACAAAGCCGGGGAACTGGCGGGTGAGGGCGATCAGATCGTTCTGTCCGAGCTCTCGGGCCTCATTTCGGGCCTGCGCCGGCAGGGGGCCGGCTATCTCTACAGCGGCGCCTTTGCGACCCGCTTCGTCGAATCCGCCCAGGCGGCCGGCGCCGCGATCACCGTCGAGAGCCTGCGCCAGAGCAGCCCCGCGGTCCGTCCGCCTCTTGCCGTGCCCTTTGGCGACAACGTTGCCTACTTTCCGGCCAATGACGGTGGGGTCATGACCGCGCAGATGTGGGGCATGCTGACGGAGGTCCAAAGCTATGCCGGCCGTGGCCAGGTCCAGAAAGCGCACCTTCTGGCCGAAGCCAGCCAGCGTGCTTTTTCCCAGCGTGCCGCCTGGCTGGGTTCTGAAACCACGGCGGTTCCGGAGAACCTCGTGTCGGAGGATCATCTCGAAAAACTGTTCAGCGGCTACAGCGGAAGCCAGCATAACAAGCTTGCCTTGGCTCAGGGCGCGACCCTTAGGACTGTCTCCAATCCTTTCAGTGCGGGCTTCGTCGTCGCAGACAGTTGGAGTAACGCAGTCGCCTGCAGTTTTTCGATGAACGGATTGTTCGGGGCGGGCCGCATGGTTCCTGGAACCGGTGTCCTGCTGCCCAAAGAGGCGGCCCCCGGCGCCAACAACCTGACGGCCGGGATGGTGGCCAATCCCTTCAATGGTTCGGTCTACTACGCGGGCACGGCTTCAGGCGGTTTGGCGGCCCCGGCGGCCCTTACCCGGGTGATGCTGGAGAGCACCGGGCCGGAGGCCTCGGTCGAGGCGGCGCTGGACTTGCCCAGGCTGATCAATGTGGCCGACCCGGATGTGACCTTCTACGAGCCCGACCTGCCGGCGGCTGTTCTTGCCGGGCTGCGCGAGCGTGGCCATGCCCTGCAGCCGGAACCGGAAGTGGGGCGCGCCAACGTCTTCAAATGTCCGCTCGGCCTTCGCATCGAGAACAGCAGTTGCCTGGTTGGCACCGATCGCCGCGGCTTCGGGCTCTCGGTCCGCGTTCAGTAGTCTTCGCAGCGGCGGATCGTCATGGCTCTTAAGGTAGCTGCGCGCGGCAACGTCCCTCCGTTTATCGTCATGGACGTCATGCGGGCGGCCAACGAACGCGAGGCGGCCGGCGGCGATGTTCTTCACCTGGAGGTCGGCCAGCCCGGCACGCCGGCCCCCGATGGAGTGCGGGCGGCGGCGCGGCGCGCGCTCGATGAAAACCTGATCGGCTACACCGACGCCATGGGCCTGCCCGGCCTGCGGCGGCGGATCGCCAGGCACTATTCAGACTGGTACGGCTGCGATCTCGACTATCGCCGGGTGATGGTCACCACCGGCTCCTCCGCCGGCTTCCTGCTGTCGTTTCTGGCGGCTTTCGAGCCCGGTGACCGAGTGGCCTTGGCGGCTCCGGGCTATCCGGCCTACCGCAATATCCTCGCCGCCCTCGGCGTCGAACCGGTATTGCTGCCGTCGGAGGCGGAACACCGGTTCCAGCCGACGCCCGAACTGCTCGAACGGCTTCCCGCGCCGCCTGATGGACTGATCCTGGCATCGCCCTCCAATCCGGCGGGGACCATGGTGGGGCAGGCCGAGTTACAGGCGCTGGTGGACTACTGTGCGGCCGCAGGCATCCGCCTGATCTCCGACGAGATCTATCACGGCATCTGCTTTGCCCAGCCTGGAATCACGGCGTTATCGCTGAGTGAAGACGCGGTGATCATCAACAGTTTCTCAAAGTACTTCTCCATGACCGGCTGGCGGCTCGGCTGGATGGTGTTGCCGGAAGACCTGGTGCGCCCCATTGAGTGCCTGGCGCAGAACCTCTTTATCTCGGCGCCCAGTCTTTCGCAGATAGCCGGGGAAGCGGCTTTCGACTGTGCCGCACAGCTCAACGGCTACGTCGATGCCTATGCGCGCAATCGCGCACTGCTGCTGAAGGAACTTCCGAAAGCCGGCCTCGATCGTCTGGCACCGGCCGACGGCGCCTTTTACATCTATGCCGACGTCTCTGCCCTGACGGATGACAGTGAAGCGCTCTGCCGCCGTATGTTGGCGGAGATCGGCGTGGCGGCGACCCCGGGGACGGATTTCGATCCGGCCCGTGGGAACCGCTTTCTCAGATTCTCTTTCGCCGGCCGTGAAGCCGAGATGGCCGAAGCCGCCCGGCGCCTTCAGACCTGGCTACCCGGCGCCTGCGGCTGACGATTCCCTGGTGAAGCGGGGTCTGCCGACAATCCGCCGAGATCGTGAAAAGGGCCTCACCGCAAGCAGTGAGGCCCTTTTTGTTGTTCACAAGTTTTCAACGCCCAAAGGCGGTTTGGACTAGATGAAACGGTTCCACCAGCCGCGGCGCTTCGGCTCATCGCTGGTCTCGCCGCCGCCGGTCTGTGGTTCCAGGCTGCCGGGTGCGAGGGTCGCGCCCTCGCGCTCGCTATCCGCTCCGTCCTTGGCGGATGTCGGGCTCGCCGGCTCGATCACCACCTTCGGGTCATCGGCAAGAATGGCCTCGGGTTTCGCAGAAGCCGGCTTTTCGCCGTTGGTTTGCTCGGCTGGGCTCTGCTCTTCGTCCGCTTGCGCAGCCTTGTCTGACTTGCGGCTGCGGCCCCGTCCGCGGGCGGCACCCCCGCGACGGCCCCGGGTGCGTTTGGGCTTTTCGGACGTATCCTCAGCGGCGCCTTCTTCCGCTGTGCTTTCAGCCGTCTCCGCCGCCGCGTCGCCGTCAGAGGCTTCTGCCGCTGCGGCATCATCGGCCTTGGCATCGCTCTTCCGGCTTCCGCGCCGCTGCCGCGGGCTGCGACGCCGCTTCGGCTTGTCTTCAGTCGCTTCCTCACCGCCGGCGGCATCCTGGTTTTCCGAGGTCTCCGCCTCCTGAGACTCCGCGTTTTCATCCGCGTCGGTTCCGGCCGCTTCATCGGCAGCTTCGACGGTCTCGGTATCGCTGTCCTCGCCCCGGCGCCGTGACCGACGCCGCCCGCCGCGCTTGCCGCGGCGCTTGCGCTTGCGCTGGCGCTCGTCGTCCTGATCCTCAGCGGCGACTTCGCGACCCTCTGTGATCTCGTCGTCGTCACTGCTTTCCACGTCAGCCGCGGACTCTTCCACCGGCGGCTGTTCGTCATCCCGCTGACGTCGGCTGCGCCGGCGACGGCCGCGCTTGCGGTCCCCGTCCGAGCTGTCGGCCGAGCGGTCCTGCTGGGGGGGACGGCGCCGTTCTGTCACCTCTCCATCACGCTCGATGACGAAGGCATCGGTCGTGAGGTGATCGTCGGTTTCGATCGAAATGCGGAAGCTGTGTCGCTGTTCGATGGCGGCGAGATGATCGCGTTTCTTGTTGAGAATATAGAGCGCCACGCTGGTTGGCATGGTTGCAGTCAGTTCCGCATCGCTTCCTCGCTGGCCTTCTTCTTCAAGGCGTCTGAGAACCTGCAATGCCAGGGATTCCACGGTGCGTATGCGTCCGGTCCCTCCGCAGTGCGGGCAGACCTCGGTGGAGCTTTCGAAGAGACTCGGGCGCATTCTCTGGCGCGACATCTCCAGCAGCCCGAAAGGCGAGATGCGGCCGAGCTGGATGCGCGCCCGGTCGCTGCGCAAAGCATCCTTCAGGCGCCGCTCAACCTCCCGATTGCGCCGCGATTCCTCCATGTCGATGAAGTCGATCACGATCAGACCGGCGAGGTCGCGCAGCTTCAACTGCCGCCCGACCTCTTCAGCCGCTTCGAGATTGGTCTTGAGCGCGGTTTCCTCGATATGACGCTCCCGCGTCGCCCTGCCGGAGTTCACGTCGATCGCCACCAGTGCTTCGGTCTGATTGAGCACGAGATACCCGCCGGAGCGAAGCTGCACGGTGTTGGAGTGCATGGCATCCAACTGGCTTTCGACCTGGAAACGCTGAAACAGCGGCACTTCGGGGTCTTTGTACTGCTGAACCTTCTTGGCATGGCTCGGCGTCAGAGACTTCATGAAGTCCTTGGCGGCCTTGTAGCTTTCCTCGCCATCGACCAGCACTTCTTCCATATCGCGGCTGTAGAGGTCGCGGATGCTGCGCTTGATCAGGTTCGCTTCTTCATAGATCAGCGCCGGGGCGGTCGACTGCAGAGTCGATTCGCGAATGGTGTTCCAGAGCCGCAGCAGATAGTCGTAGTCGCGGCGGATCTCCACCTTTGTGCGCTGGCTGCCGGCAGTTCGCACGATAACCGCGATGCCTTCAGGGATCTCCAGCTCGCTCAAGACCTGCTTCAGCCGCCGGCGGTCGCTGGTGTTGCTGATCTTGCGGCTGATGCCGCCGCCCTTGTTGGTGTTGGGCATCAGAACGCAGTAGCGGCCGGGAAGGGAGAGATAGCTGGTCAGCGCGGCGCCTTTGTTGCCGCGCTCCTCCTTGGTGACCTGCACAAGAATCACCTGACGGCGCTTGATGACTTCCTGGATCTTATAGCGGCGCAACAGCTTGGCGCGGCGCTGGGCGGCCTCTTCGGCCTCATCGCCACCGACCTCGTCGACTTTTTGCTCGACTTCCACCTCTTCTGGGGCCGCACCTTCGGCTTTCGCATTCTCGCCCGCATCTTCCGGATCGGTGTCTTCCGAGTCGGCTGGGCCATCGGCATCCGCAGAGCCGTCGCCCGCCTCCGCAGCTTCGATTGCGGCATCGCCGGCCTCCGCCGAAGCGTCCTCTGCGGCAGCATCGCCTTCGGCAAGGGCGTCTTCAGCGACAGCGCCTTCACTTTCGGCATCTGTCTCCGCGTCTTCGGTTGCGGCGCCGTTCTCTTCGGCGTCGGCCTCGACAGCGGGCTCCTCTTCGACCTCGACATCGTCAGGGGCTTCGTCGGAAGGCTCGGACCGCAGCGCCGCCTCTTCGGCCAGCAGGGCCTCTCGGTCGGCGATGGGAATACGGTAATAGTCCGGATGGATTTCGCTGAACGGCAGGAAGCCGTGGCGATTGCCGCCGTAATCGACGAAGGCGGCCTGCAGAGAGGGCTCTACCCGCGTGATCTTCGCGAGATAGATATTGCCTTTAAGCTGCTTTCTTGAGGATGTTTCGAAGTCGAAGTCTTCGACGCGGTTGCCCGCCAGAACAACCACCCGCGTCTCTTCGGGGTGGCTGGAATCGATAAGTATACGTTTTGCCATTAAGGAACAACTCCGGAACGCGCAGCGCGGACCCTTCGGGAGCGGCATACCTGCCTCCCGGCCGCAGCGCGAAAGTCTTGGGAACTCGTTTGGTCGACATCTCTATCGTCTGGACCATCATGCGAACGAGCATTCTTTCGTTTTCGAGGTGATGGTGGTCGCCGATCTCAGTTTTGAGAGTCCGCGGTCATTTCCTCGATGGCCAGGGCGCATCCAGTCTTCAGATGGGGCCAGACCGTGAATTTGGGGGAGCCATGTCTTCGCTGTCGTCTGTTTTCGCGGATAAGACGTCTGCAAGACGGCGGCGACTACAGGGCTCTTTGTTTGCAATTCCAAGTTTACCGGCGCGGCCACCTTTCGATGACCGCTGCCCTTCTGCCACGCTGCTTTCTTGAGAAAGACCAGGAAGGCAATAAGAATCGCTATCTCAATGATATCAGGCCTTGTCTGGGCATGCCAGACCCTATTCGCAGTTGCACCCAAGGCCGATCAACGCAAACCCCGCGGTTGTCCCCCGCCCGTCGGGAGACCATCTTAGGGATATATGCCGGAAATCAAGGCGCCGGTCGGGCCCTAGCTTTGCTCTGGCCCAAGCCGGGCGCTTCGGATATATCTGGGGGCTATAACGTTATTAACCGCAAGATGTTGAAAGAGTTATGAAGTTTCGGCAGAGCTTGCTGGTCTTAGTCTGCCTGTTCCTTTCCGCCGGTCTTTCCGCGGGGCTCAGCTCGGCCTCGGCCATGCCGGAGATCACCGCGGCCCGCATCGGGGAGACCCCGGAGCGGACGCGTTTCGTGATGGAACTGAGCGACAGCGTCCCCTACAGGGTCTTTACCCTGCCGGATCCCTTCCGGGTGGTCATCGATCTTCCGGAGGTGGCCTGGACCGTCCCGGAGGGGCGTCAGCCGACCGCGCGGGGCCTCGTTACCGGCCTCCGGTTCGGGCTCTTTACGGCGGGCACCAGCCGGATTGTGCTTGACGTCAGCCAGCCGACCCATCTGCAGAAGGTCTTCGTGATTCCGCCCCGGGACGGCAAGCCCCTGCGGCTGGTGGTGGATCTGGAGCAAGTCAGCCGCGCGACCTATTTCGCCGCCGCCGGACAGGCGCCGACCGGCGGCTCCGGCAAAGCGCCAGCCGCCTCGGGCAGCAGCGGGCCCAAGGTCGCAACCTCTCGGCAGCCCCTGAGCGCTCCGGGGAGCGCCCCGGGGAGCGCCCCGGGTAGTCCCTCGGGCACCGCTGCACTGCCGCGGCTGAAGCCGAAACCCGGCGGCAGCAAGCCCGTCGATACCAGGCCGATCATTGTTATCGATCCGGGCCACGGCGGTGTCGATCCAGGGGCAATCGGCGTTTCCGGCGCCTATGAGAAGAATATCGCCCTGGATTACGGCCGCGCCCTTAAGCGGGCGCTGGCGGCAACCGGCCGCTATCGGGTGGTCGCCACCCGCGACCGGGATGTGTTCCTGAAGCTGCGGGAAAGGATTGCCCTGGCGCAAAGGGCCAATGGTGACCTCTTCATTTCCCTGCACGCCAATATCCATCGCTCCGGCAAGATACGCGGCGCCTCCGTCTACACCCTCTCGGAAACCGCATCGGATAAGGAGGCCGCGGCCATCGCCGCTGCGGAAAACGCGGCGGATGTGCTGGCGGGGGTCGATCTGACCGACCAGACCGGCGATGTCCGCGGCATTCTGATCGACCTGGCCCAGCGGGAAACCATGAATCTTTCGAAGAAATTCGCCAACGATCTGGTGGTCGAGGTCGGCAAGGACGTAAAGCTGCTGCGCAATACCCACCGGTTTGCGGGTTTTGCCGTGCTGAAATCGCCTACGATTCCCTCGGTTCTCTTCGAGATCGGCTATATGTCCAATCGCCAGGAAGAACGTCTTTTGCGTAGCAAAGCCCACCGAGATAAGGTAGTTGCTTCGATTATTCGCGCGATTGACGGATTTTTCAGCAAGCAGCGCACGGCCACGAGATCCTAGGCTTGATCATAGGCTTGCCACATTTCGGCACTAGGCTCGCAACCATCTGCAATGACTGGGATTTGATAACTAGGGGTTTAACGTCGGACGGTTTACATTCGAAATCGGACATGGCTGAGACCTCAGGGTTGAGGTTCCATAAAGCCTTTTGACGTAGCATGGCGCCTTCGCTTGCACCCCTTTGATCCGGGCCCGGGGTTTTATCCCTCCGGTAACGACGGCGCCGAACTGCTCTGACAGACAGCAAGATACGGTAAAGCATTGAGAATACTCGTTACTCTTTTCAGCTTGGCTCTGATCGTCGGCATCCTTGGGGTGGCCGGCGTCCTCTATGCTTTCTATCACTACGGGCGAGGGCTGCCCGAGTATGCGCAGTTGGCCGACTATGAGCCGCCCACGGTTACCCGCGTTCACGCCGGTGACGGGCGCCTGCTGGCCGAATATGCGATCGAGAAGCGGGTCTATGTACCGGTCAGCGCCATTCCACGCCGGGTCACCAATGCTTTCCTGTCGGCGGAAGACAAGAATTTCTACAGCCATCCGGGGGTCGATTTTCTCTCCGTCACCCGCGCCATTGTCACCAACATCGCTAACATGGGCTCCAGCCGGCGCCCGGTGGGGGCCTCGACCATTACCCAGCAGGTCGCCAAGAACTTCCTGCTGACCAACGAAGTCTCTTACGAACGGAAGATCAAGGAGGCCATTCTCGCCTTTCGGATCGAGCAGGCCTTCACCAAAGACACCATCCTGGAGCTCTATCTGAACGAGATTTATCTCGGCTTCGGGTCCTATGGGGTGGCGGCTGCGGCGCTGCGCTACTTCAACAAGTCCCTGGATGAGTTGACCGTCGCCGAAGCCGCTTACCTGGCGGCGCTGCCCAAGGCGCCCAACAACTATCATCCCGTGCGTAAGTACGATGCCGCAGTGGCCCGCCGCAATTGGGTCATCGGCCGGATGCTCGAAGACGGGCGGATCGACGCGGCCCAGGCAGAGGCCGCCCGGGCGGAGGCCCTGGTGATCCGCAAGCCCGACGCCACGCAGGTGGTCGAGGCTGAATACTTTGCCGAGGAGACAAGGCGCGAACTGGCGCGACTTTACGGGGACGACGGTCTCTATACCGGCGGCCTTTCGGTGCGCACCACCCTCGATCCGCGGTTGCAGGACATTGCCAACCGCGCCCTGCGCGAAGGCCTGATTGCCTATGACCGGCGGCACGGCTGGCGCGGGCCGCTGCGCAGCGTCTCTCTGGACGACAACCCCGATGCCCGAACCCTGCTTGCCGAGATTGAAAGGCCCATCGGCATCGACGAGGATTGGCTGCTGGCCCTGGTCACGGCGACCGACGCGAAAAAAGCCGACCTTGCTCTGGCTGACGGCAGTACGGGCCGGCTTCCCATGGCGCAGCTCAATTGGGCGCGCGCCTGGAAAGAGGATCAGCGTTTCGGGGTGGCGCCGAAGAAACCATCCGATGTTCTGAAGGTCGGCGACATCGTGCTGGTCGAAGCAGTCACGGAAAACGACAAGGGTGAACCTTACGACCCGGGTACCTTCGGGCTGCGCCAAGTGCCGGATGTGGATGGGGCGATCGTGGCCCTGGACCCGCACACCGGCCGGGTTTTGGCCATGGCCGGTGGCTATTCTTTCGCCCGCAGCGAGTTCAACCGGGTGATGCAGGCCCGTCGCCAGCCGGGTTCGGCCTTCAAGCCCTTCGTCTATCTTGCCGGGCTGGACAGCGGTTTCACGCCGGCCACGCTGATCCTCGACGCCCCTTTCGTGCTGGATCAGGGGGGCGGCCTGGGCAAGTGGAAGCCGTCGAACTACAGCAACAAGTTCTACGGGCCGACACCGATGCGTGTCGGGATCGAAAAGTCGCGTAACCTGATGACCGTGCGGCTGGCGCAGACCATCGGCATGGAGAAGATCGTCGACTATGCGCGCCGCTTCGGCATCATCGAGAACATGGACCCGGTGCTCTCCATGTCGCTCGGGGCCGGTGAGACGACGCTGATGAAGGTGACCACCGCCTATGCCATGCTGGTGAACGGCGGCAAGCGGATCTCGCCGACACTGATCGACCGGGTGCAGGACCGCCACGGGCGAACCATCTATCGCCATGATCTGCGCGCCTGCGAGGTCTGCCTGGCCGAAAGCTGGGCGGATCAGCCGGCACCGGAATTGCCCGACGAGCGGGAGCAGGTGGCCGATCCGGCGAGCGCCTATCAGGTGGTCAGCATGCTGCAGGGTGTCGTGCAGCGCGGCACCGGGCGGCGCATCGCCGAGCTCGGATTTCCCCTTGCGGGCAAGACCGGTACCACCAACGACAACTTTGACACCTGGTTCGTCGGATTCAGCCCCGATCTGGCTGTGGGCGTCTTCGTCGGCTTCGACGAACCGCGCACCCTGGGCCGGACGGACACCGGCTCCAATGTCGCGGCGCCGCTGTTCAAGTCTTTCATGGCCGAGGCGCTCGCCGGACAACCGACGATTCCCTTCCGCATTCCGCCCGGCATCCGCCTTGTGCGCTTGAACGCCGAGACCGGCCAGCTTGCCCGCCCCGGTGACGGCCGCACCTTCCTGGAGGCCTTTCAGCCAGGCAATGTCCCGACGGGGCGTCAACTGGTTCTCGATGGCGGTTATAACCCGCAGACGGGCAGCACTTCCGCCAGCGGCACCGGCGGGCTGTACTAGACCAGCCGAAGCGGATAAAACGGCGCCAGCAAACAAACCCGAGGAGTGCATATGCGCGCCGAAATCGAAGCGGTGGCCGACGAGATCCGTCAGGCTTTGGCCCTGCTGAGGAGGCATCTTTGACGTCGATACCGCAACCCTGCGCCTAGACGAACTGAACGCCGAAGCCGAAAACCCCGATCTTTGGAACGATGCCGACCGCGCCCAGAAGGTGATGCGTGAGCGCACCCACCTGGAACAGTCGCTGAAAGAGTTTCATGCGGCGGAGGGTGAGCTGGAGGATGGATTGACCCTCGCGGAACTCGGTGAAGCCGAGGATGACGAGGCCACCATCGACGAAGCCCAGGCGATGCTGACGGCGCTTTCCGCCCGAACCGCCAAGATGCAGCTTGCCAGCCTTCTCTCCGGCGAGGCGGACAGCAACGACTGCTACCTGGAGGTCAATGCCGGGGCCGGCGGTACCGAGGCCCAGGACTGGGCCCAGATGCTGCTGCGCATGTACGTGCGCTGGGCGGAATCCCACGGCTACAAGATCGACTGGCTTGAAGAGAGCCCCGGCGAAGAAGCCGGGATCAAGTCCAGTTCAATCCAGGTCAAAGGGCCCAATGCTTACGGCTGGCTGAAAACCGAGTCCGGCGTGCATCGCCTGGTACGCATCTCGCCCTTTGATTCGCAGGCGCGGCGCCATACTTCCTTCGCCTCGGTCTGGGTCTATCCGGTGATCGACGATTCGATCGAAATCGAGGTTCTGGACAAGGATTTGCGGGTCGATACCTACCGTGCCTCGGGCGCCGGCGGCCAGCACGTCAACAAAACCGATTCGGCGGTGCGCATGACCCATATACCCACCGGTATCGTGGTGCAGTGCCAGAACGACCGTTCGCAGCACAAGAACCGCGCCCAGGCGATGTCCATGCTGCGGGCGCGGCTCTACGAGCATGAGTTGCAGAAGCGCGAATCCGAAGCCCAGGCGGAGGCCGAGGCGAAGACAGACATCGGTTGGGGCCACCAGATCCGCTCCTACGTTTTGCAGCCCTATCAGATGGTCAAGGATCTGCGGACTG
>JANQMC010000064.1 GCA_028280305.1 Pelagibius sp.
GCGACTTTGTACTGCTTGCCGCCGGTCTTGATCACTGCAAACATTGCGCTGGCTCGCCTGTTTTCGGCTGAAACGCCCGCAGAGCACGGTTTTCGGCTGTTTTCCGGGGGCGTCAACAAAAGCGCCGCGGCCCGAAGAACCGCGGTCAATGGCCGCGCACTATAGCCCCGCCGCCCCGCCTGTCAACGCGATTCTGGCGGTCTTTCGGGGTCAATTCGGCGGCCGCCCGCCGGCCGATTTCAGTCCGCCGATGACCCCACGACTTCCCAGCTCTTGCAGTCACCGCCCGGCTCCCGAATCGGCATGGCGAGAAACTCGGCAACCAGGTGCTGGGCGCACTCACTTTCGTAGAATGCGCCGTGGCCCGCCTCGGCAAGCTCGAAGACATAGCTGGTCGATAGCTGCGCCGCCGCGGAGCGGGCGAGCAGCGGCGGCGTGATGGGGTCGAAGCTGCCGCTCAGCAACAGAGCCGGCACCGGGCTTTCAACCGGCGTGTTCTCAGCGGCGCTTGGCGAACCCGCCGGCCAGACCGCGCAGACATAGCCTTTGCCGCTCTCCGTGATCATATGGCTCAAGGACCCCGCTTCGCGGGCCGCAGCAGCGATCTCCGTCGGGCTCTCAAACGGCGCCTCGTCGTTGCAGATATGAGAAAGGTTGACCGCCGTCGACAGGCTTCCCGAGCCTTCCAGCGTATGGAGTTTCAAGTTCCGTAGTGCCGTGTAGTGGAAGTCTGCGGTCTCCCGCAGCGCATGCGGGATCATCTCGCGCGTTTCCTCGAAGTAGAGCGCATCGAACAGCAATTCATCCAGCTTGCGATGGTCGATGGAGATCACCAGGTCGAGGTCGCTGTCGAGCGCCTTGAGATCAAGAGTGATCGTCTGTTCGCGCAGCCGCTGGTGCGAGACGTCGTAGGCTTCCTTAATGTCACCGTAGTTCCTGGAACAGTTGAAGTTCGTCGCACAGTCGGCGAAGAGGCGCTGCAAGGCCTCCCGGTAGAAGCGTGCCCTGTCGAGCAGACTCCTCGCCTCTGGCGGATAGACCGAGTCCAGGATCACGGCGCGGATGCCTTCCGGGTGATAGCGCAAGGTGCTGAGCACCAATCGCGTTCCGTAGGAAATGCCGTAGAGGTTCCACCGCTCGATACCCAGCGCGCGCCGCAGTTCGGCGATGTCCGCGGCGCTTTCGCGGCTGTTGTAGGCCGTCAGATCGATCCCCGCCTCCCGCAGGCGTTCGACACAGGCAGTGGCCGCAGCCATGAAGAGAGGCCGGCGGACGGGCGGAGACGCGTCCCTCGAGTGGGCGCCGAGCGCGATGGCAGGATCGTCGAACTCCTCACAGTCGAAGTCCGGCTCATCGCGCCCGGTTCCGCGCTGACCCATGACGATCAGCGGATGGCCAATAGGAAAGAGCTGCCGTTCGTACCACCAGCTCTCGACTTCTTCTTGACTACCGAGACGGGCGGATCCGCCGGGGCCGCCAGTCACATAGAGGATCGGTGTCTTCGGCGGCTTGTAGCGCCAGCGGCTTTCCTGGACGGCTTCGAAGATCACAACGGGCAGCTTGATGGTGCGGCTCTTGGGGTCCTGGCGATTTTCTCTGACCACCATGTAGCCGCAGCGGGTTTCGCCGGTGGTCTGGGTGCTGAACCAACAACTGGTGTCGTGAAATCCGGGTTGGGTGAGTTGCCAGGCAAGCCAGGCTTTGGGCCCGAAAACCACCGCAAGTCCACAGAGAATCAGGAAAATGACGAACCGCCCGGGCGTCACCAACGCCCTCACGCCGGCAAAAGCTCCGTCACCGCCGTGGCCGGGCCATCGGCCTCGAAGCCCTGGGCGACCAGGCGGCCGCTGGCCGGTTCGGCATAGAGCGCCAGGCGGGTGGTCTCGTTCAGCACCGGTGGCCTCAGCCAGGCGAGGTCGGGCCCGGCCGCCGGCGCCGCCGACCCCATGAGCCGGGCGCGGCCCTCAGAGTCGGTGCCGCGGGAGCGGGCGCGGGGCATCGGCCCCAGCCAGTGGTTGGCCGCCACCTGCGGGCCGTCGTGGACCGCCGCCTTGTGCTCCAGGCGTTCGATCACCGCCTGCTCCTCGGGTCCGGTGCCGCAAAGGGAGAAGATCGCCGGCATGGCCAGCGGGCTTTGCATGAGCTGCGCCTTGGCCTCGGCGAAGTCGCGGGCCCGCTCGAAGACCTGGCGCAGCAGGTGACCCGGCGGCAGGGCGCGGCGCCCCCAGAGGCCGAAGCGGTCGAGCCCCCAGTCGATGATCCGCGAGGGAGTGCGGCGGCGCATCGGCGCCTGGTTGAAGGCGGCGGCAAAGCGCCCCGGGGCCATGCCCTGGATCGTGCCGGTAAAGCCCGGCCAGGTGAGGTTGATCCACTCCCCCGCCGGGCCGGACTGGCGGGCGGCAATGATCTGCGCGCCCAGGCCGTCGAAGGGCCAGTCCAGCACCCGGGTGAGGCGGCTGGCCTGGCCGTCGGGCGTCGGCCCAACGCTACAGGTGCAGGCCCATTCATAAGAGAGGTTCAGGAAGAAGGCGCCGGGCCGGCCCAGCACCTGATCGACGGTCTCGATCTCCGCCAGGTAGGGGTTGGCGCTCTTCTCCAGCCAGCGCCGGGAGAGGCGGTCGCCCAGGGCAATGACGCTGCGGGGATAGCTGCGCTCCGCAGCGGCAATCAGGGCGTTGAGGCGCCCGCGCTCGGCCTCCAGCAGGCCCACCATGCCGCCCACCCTGCGCAGGGGAATGCGGGGCAGGTTGTCGCTGCGGGACTGGGTCATGGGCGCTCAGGCCTCCACCTTTGCCAACGGACCGGCGGACTATAGCAGGCCAGGGAATGAGCGGGCCAGTCACTCAACCCTTGCGAAAGCACCGCAGGGCCCGGATAGGAAGAAACGGGCCTAACGGCGCCGGCTCCGACCATGGCGTCTCTGCGCTGCCGGTCTTTCAGTGGCGGCGTATGCCAAATCCGATCGGCGGAGCTCTGTTTCCCGGCAGCGAGGGGTCCGGTCCCCAGATGGCCTGGTAGGTGTCGATGGCCCACCCCCGGCGCTGGAGAACCGCTGCCGCCATGGCAAGGGCGAGCCACCAGATGCCGAGGCAGAGCCACATCCAGACGGGGCCATTGGCCAGCCACAGGCCGGTGAGGATCGCCGCGCCCGCCACCACCAACGCGGTGTATCCGCAGATTTTGTGAACATACTCGAAGACAAGGCGCCTCGGCGTCATGTCGAAGTGGTCGCCGGCCCTGGACGGCTCGGTCGGCCCGCCCTTGCTGCCGCGCAGCCACCCTCCCAAAACCTGTGCAACGGTCAGGGCGACGACGAAATAGCCCAGCAGGCGATGCGTCGCCGCGGTGTACTCACGCCCCTTCAGGAGAATCAAGATCAGGGCGATGACAGTCAAAGCCGTGGCGCTGTATTGGAGCACGCGATGCAGGACCCACCAGACCTGGCTGTCCAATTGCCGCGGCCAGTCCTGCCAAGGCAGGACCTTCAGATAGCGGGCCACAACGACGCCCAGGGGTGCGCATACGCCCCAGGCGAGCACCATGAAGCGGCCGTGCCACGACAGAAGTGTACCCATGTCATGCATACGGCTGGCATCGATCGGGGATATCAGCCACTCCCACATCGGCCTGGCCCTTCATTGCTTCCGGGTCTCTGCGCCACGGAAAGGTTAGCGCTAACATATAACTGCGATAAGCTGCCTGTCTCATAAAATAAACTTGAAGGCCCCTTGCGCGGCTGAGCGGTGTCGGCGCTGCCGGCCGGACCCTTGTGAAAGGGCTGATGATCGAAGGAGAAGCGACGCAGCACCCGGGGGGCGGGTGTTTCGGCTTGGCCGTGGCGGCCATCGTCCGGGCCCTGCCGTGGAATTGACCGGCACCGGTGTTATCGATGTTTCGGACGATACTTTCGGCCTGTAGCATAGCGGTAAACGTCGCGCAGGGCGCGGCACCGATATCCGCCAGAATTGGAACGTCGGGGGACTCGGGCAGTTGGGGAGGCACAAATCTTTGACGACCAGTGAAATCGGCCTGATCGGTCTTGGAACAATGGGCGCCGCGCTGTCGATGAACATTGCGGAAAAGGGCTTCCCCATCGCCGTCTACAATCGAACCGCGGCCAAGACCGAAGCCTTCCACGCGGCTGCCGGCGATCTGGCCGCTGCCATCACGCCGACCGCGACCCTGGATGCCTTCACTTCCGCCATCGCCAAACCGCGTGCCATCATCGTGATGGTGCCGGCGGGACAAGCGGTCGACGACCAGATCGCCGACCTGCGCCCCTTGCTCGACGACGACGACCTCATCATCGATGCCGGAAACGCCAATTTCCACGACACGAACCGCCGCGCCCAGGCAGCCGGCGAGCTTCCGTTCCTGGGCATCGGAGTCTCGGGCGGTGAGGACGGCGCGCGCTACGGCCCCTCCATCATGGGTGGCGGACCACGGCGCCACTGGGACCGCGTCGCGCACATCCTCGAAGCGATCTCGGCGAAACACGACGGCTCTCCCTGTGCCGCCTGGCTCGGGGAAGCCGGCGCCGGGCATTTCGTGAAGACCGTGCACAACGGCATCGAATATGCCGACATGCAGATGATCGCAGAGGTCTACGGGCTTCTGCGGGACGGCCTCGGACAGGATGCGGCGGCGATCGCCGCTCTGTTCGGCCGCTGGAACGGCGGCCGGCTTCAATCCTATCTGATCGAGATCTCCGCCCGGGTCGCAGGAACCCTTGACGCCGCGACGGGCGGCCCGCTTCTGGACGTGATCGTCGATGCGGCGGGTCAGAAGGGGACGGGCCGCTGGACCGCCATCGAGGCACAGCACCTGGCGGCACCGGTTCCGATGATCGATGCGGCGGTCACAGCGCGCAACCTGTCGTCGCGTCGCCAGCAGCGGCAGGCGGCGGAGGACCTGTTCGGCGCCGGCCCGGCACCGATTGCACCGTCGCATCTGACCGCGGAGCAGCTTGAAAAGGCGCTGATCGCCGGCAAGATCCTCTGCTATGCCCAAGGCTTCGAGATGAACGCGGCAGCGTCGCGGGAATACGGCTGGAACCTGCCGCTGACGAGGATCGCGGAAATCTGGCGCGCGGGCTGCATCATACGGTCGGCGATGCTGGACGACATGGCGAGGGCGCTGTCCGAAGACCCGGACCGCAACCTCATCTTCGCGCCGTTCTTCGCGGATTTACTGAGCGATACGCAGGCTGCGCTGCGCCAGGTCGTCGCCACGGCGGCCCTGCATGGGGTCGCGGTGCCGGCGCTGTCGGCCGGTCTTGCCTACTTCGACGCCCTGCGCACCGCGCGCGGCACCGCGAACATGATCCAGGGTCAGCGCGATTTCTTCGGACGACACGGGTTCGAGCGGCTGGACGACGGCACCACGGACCAGCACGGGCCCTGGGCCGATCCCGCGACAGGGAACTGAAGGCTTCGGCGAGTTTCTGGGTGTCGATGCTGGGCCGGGTCAGCGCCACGAAGCCCGAACGCTGTGAATGCAGGCTCGCGACGCGGGCATCGCGCCCCTGGCCGCGCCGGTCAACGTAACGTCTTGTCCCATTCGGCTCGTTCTTTCAGCTTCCCGGCGGCCTGGTCGGCAACCGCCTCAAGCGTCTGGTCGATGTCCACGGCAAAGCCGGCCTCGTCCCCACCCAACTGTTCGAGCGCCGCAAATTGGCTGTGGATCATACTGGCCGGCATGAAATGCCCTTCGCGGGCGGACATGCGCGCCTCGATCACCTCCCGCGACCCGCTCAGGTGAACGAAGATCACCGGCCCGCCCACGCGGTCGCGGATGCGGTCGCGGTATCTGCGCTTGAGTGCCGAGCAGCCGATCAGCACCGGCCCCCGCGCGGCCCTCAGCGTCTCAGCCACCCGGTCGAGCCAGGGCGCGCGGTCCTCGTCGGTCAAGGGGGTGCCGGCCGACATCTTCCGGATGTTCGCGGCCGGGTGCAGGTCGTCGCCATCGATGTAGACGGCGCCGGTCCGGGCGGCCAACGCGACTCCGACCGTGGATTTCCCGGACCCGGCCACGCCCATGATCACCGCCCGCGCCATCACCCGAAACGACGCCCTTCTGCCATCATCGACAAGCCGCCTGTGACCCCGTAAAGCGTGATACCAGGCCGCGCGAGATCATGTGCCGGGCTCGGTGGAAGACGACGCCTGCGCGCGCCGCAGGACTGGGTCATGGGCGCTGCGGCCTCCCAGACTGTTGGTGTTCCGGCGGACTATAGCAGGCCGGGGGCCGGGGGAGGACGGAAACACCCCAGCCGGCGCTTGCAAGCGCCACGGCACAAGGCTAGTAAGGGCGCGCCGTTCGCGGAGGGATGCCGGAGTGGTTGAACGGGGCGGTCTCGAAAACCGTTGTGCGCGCAAGCGTACCGAGGGTTCGA
>JANQMC010000085.1 GCA_028280305.1 Pelagibius sp.
CCCTCAACGGCGACACGCTGGCGGACTGCCTGCAGCACTACTTCATGCAGTCCGAGCAGTTGCAGAGCGGCATCGTGCTGGCCGCCGGGCGCCGCGGCGGGGCCTGGGTCTCGGCGGCGCTGGTGCTGCAGCGCCTGCCGGAGGAACACATTGCCGACATCGAAGACGAGGACGATTGGCGCCGGGCCATGGTGCTGCAGGCGAGCTGCAGCGCCGAGGAACTGCTGGACGACAGCCTGCCGCTGAACGACCTGCTCTACCGGTTGTTCCACGAAGAAGGGGTGCGCGTCTACGAGCCGCGCCCCCTGACCGAGGCCTGCCGCTGTTCGGGCCAGCGCCTGGAGGCGGTGCTGGCCGCCATGCCGCGCGAAGAAATCGAAGACCTGAAGATCAACGGTGCGGTCGAGGTGACCTGCGAGTTCTGCACCAAGGTCTACCGCTTCGACGACAATGACCTGCAGCGCATCTACGCGCCTTGATCCTGCCCAATTCTCTGCCTATGCCTGTCGACTCCTGTCAGTGACCATTCAGGGACCCTTGGGCATGCGCATCTTGTTTAGGCCGTTCTTTGCGATTTCTCTCGTGGTCGGAGTCCTGGCCGCCTGCACTTTCGATGACCCGCAGAACCGCTTCGCCGAAATCACCTTCGCGCATCTTCCGGAGATCCGCCTCGATGTTGGCGATGTCCGCATCGAACAGGCCTATCTGGTGCCGGGCAAGGACCCCAACGTGGAGCACCGCTTTCCGGTCACGCCGATGGACGCCGCGGTGCGCTGGGCGCAGGACCGTTTGGAGGCTGAGGGCAGCCGCCTGGTGCTGCGCTACATCGTCCGCGAGGCCTCGGTGGTCGAAACGGCGCTGGAGACCAAGAGCGGCGTCACCGGCCTGCTGACCACCGACCAGGCCGAACGCTACGACGCCCGCATCGTCGTCGATCTGCAGATCCTCGACGGCCGCCAGGTCCAGGCGACCGCCAATGCCGAGGCGCGGCGATCCGTCACTGTGCCCGAAGGCATCAGCCTGAAGGAGCGCGAGCTGGTCTGGTACAAGCTGACCGAAGATGCGATGAACGACCTCAACAGCCAGCTTGAAGAGACCATCCGCAGCGCCTTTTTTCCCTACGTGATTCTCTAGGAGCCCGACCCGAAATGAAGCCTTATCCGTCGAAGGGTTCGTCTGCTCCAGCCTCCCACACTGTCATTGCCGGACTTGTTCCACGGCTGTCCGGTTTAAGGTCAGCATCGAGGAAAACGATCTGCCTTCGGGTGTGTAGCTCACCCCCCTCCCAACCTCCCCCCGTCAAGGGGGGAGGAGTTTTTTCAGTCGCTTCAATAACTTCCCCCTCCCCCTTCGACGGGGGAGGGTTGGGGTGGGGGTGACACCCTATCCGCCACAAGCCGTCCATCACGGCGCACTCGGCTTCCTGTCCATGGACCCTCGGGACGAACCCGTGGGTGACGATTTGGGGAGGAAAGGTACTATCGAGTCATTGAACTCGAACAGTTCATTCCGAATCAAACTCTAAGGCGTTTTCGGCTTGCGTCGAATCGGTTCCGTCAAAACATGAAGGCCCTCAATCCGGAGGCCGCGCAGTGATCGGGGTGTTCGATTCCGGTCACGGCGGCCTGACGGTCCTGCGTCAGTTGACGGCGCGCCTGCCGCAGCAGCAGTTCGTCTATTTGGGCGACCACGCCCATGCGCCCTACGGCCGGCGCGCGCCCGAGGACATCTACGGGCTGACCCAGGCAGCGGTGGAACGGCTGTTCCTCCAGGGTTGCCGGCTGGTGCTGCTGGCCTGCAACACCGCCTCGGCCGTCGCCCTGCGGCGCATGCAGCAGGACTGGTTGCCGGAGAACGCCCCCAACCACCGGGTCCTCGGCTGCTTCGTGCCCATGGTGGAGGCCCTGACCGCCGTCTCCTGGCGCGACGGCCTGCCGGTGCCGGGCCGCAGGGCGGAGGA
>JANQMC010000009.1 GCA_028280305.1 Pelagibius sp.
TCAGGTCGAAAGCTACCTGCGCCACCAGGGGGCCAGCTTCGTCCAGCGCTTCGACGCCAACTCCTACCTCTACATCACCCGGGCGATGGACTACTTCGACCTGGCCGAGGAACACGGCGGCAAACTGGCCAATGCCTTCCACGATACGCCGGTGCGCTTCTGCGTCATCTCCTTCTCCAGCGACTGGCTGTTTCCCACGGCGGAGAATCGCGACATCGTCCACGCCCTGAATGCCGTCGCCGCCGACGTCAGCTTCGTCGAGATCGAAAGCGACGCCGGCCACGACGCCTTTCTGCTGGACGAGCCGGAGTTCCGCGATACCCTCTGCGGCTTCCTCAACGGCTGCGCCGAACACCGCGGACTGGATTTCTCATGAGCCCGCTCGACAACCCCGCCGTCCGCAACGCGCCTCCGCTGCGCAGCGACCTGGCGCTGATCGCCGGCATGGTGGAACCCGGCGCGCGGGTGCTCGATATCGGCTGCAGCGACGGTGCCCTGCTGGACCATCTGGCCCGCGAACGTCAGGTCGTGGGGCGCGGCATGGAACTCTCCCAGCGCAACGTGAACGCCTGCGTCGCCCGCGGTCTCTCGGTCATCCAAGGCGACGCCGACACGGATCTGGTGGAGTACCCCAGCGATGCCTTCGACTATGCGATCCTGAGCCTGACTCTTCAGGCGACCCGCGATCCGCGCAAGGTGCTGGAGCAGATGGTCCGCATCGGCCGCCATGCCATCGTTTCCTTCCCCAACTTCGGGCACTGGCGGGTACGCGCCCACCTGCTGTTCCGCGGCCGCATGCCAGTGACCGAGTCCCTGCCGGAGCCCTGGTACGAAACCCCCAACATCCACTTCTGCACCATCAGCGACTTCACCGACCTCTGCCGCACCTGCGGCATGGAGATCGAGGAAACCCTGGTGATGGGCGGCGACCGCCTGCGCAGCGGTCTCGGTGCCGGACGCCGCGCCAACCTGTTCGGCGAGAAGGCGATCTTCCGCCTGAAGCAGGACTAGCGGCGCACTGCGGAGCAATGTCCGATCCCAAGGCGGATAGCGACAGGCTCTATCAGGACCCGGCTCTGGCGCAGTTCTACGATCTGGAAAACGGCTGGGCGGCAGACTTCTCGTTTTGTCAGGCCTTGGCAAAGGACGCCCGCTCGGTCCTCGATCTCGGCTGCGGTACGGGCGAACTCGCTCTTGCCCTGGCTAAAGACAGAACCGCCGAAGACAGAACCGCCGAAAACAAAACCATCGTCGGCGTCGACCCCGCCGCCGCTATGCTTGATGTCGCCCGCGGTCAGCCGGGCGGCAGCAGAGTCACCTGGCATCTCTCCGACGCCCAGAGCCTCCGCCTCGACCGGCGTTTCGACCTGATCGTTCTCACCGGTCATGCCTTTCAGGTGTTTCTGACAGAAGCCGATCAACGCGCGCTGTTGAACACCATCGCGTTACATCTGAATCCGCAGGGCCGTTTCATCTTCGACACACGCAACCCCGCCGCCGAGGCCTGGCGGGATTGGACGCCTGAACGCTCGAAGCGAGAGTTGCACCATCCGCGGCTCGGTGCGGTGGAGGCCTGGAACGACGCGGCGCACGACGCCGCCAGCGGCATCGTCACCTATCAGACGCACTACCGTGTGATGGCCAGCGGCGAGACTCTCTCCGCCGAGTCACGGATCCGCTTCACGTCCCGCGAGGCGCTGACGCCGCTGCTGGCCGACGCCGGCCTGACGGTTGACGAATGGTTCGGCGACTGGGAAGGCGGCTCCTCAATGCCAAGCGCCCCAGAGGTCATTCCCCTGGGGCGCCTCGTGACACCGTAACGCTTCGGAACTGCAGTCGTCAGCCGGCTGGCGCGGCGCAGATCTTGGTGGTGGAGTTGTTGGCGTTGCTGGTCTCCGGCACGACGTTGGTCGGATCGATCACGATGGTGAACTGGCATCCGCCGGCCCCATAACATCCCGCGGGAATGTCGACCTCGACCGGCATGGTCCCATCCCACATTGGACTGACCAGGGGTACGGAGGTGCTGCCGCCGCCCGTAAACTTCACGCGAACACTGCTTGCCCCCCAGCCGCCTGCCGGGGCGGTCGTGCCCTGGGTCGCGAACTGAACCTTGAAGGCGATGGTATCCGCCGGGCCGAAAGCGCCCTTGCGCTTGCAGAAACCGCTGTTCGGCAGGCCCGAGTTGACGTTGCCCGGAAGCCCGGCATGCAGGATAAAGTCCGGCAAAGCCACCGGGTCCTTAGCTTTCAGGCCACCGGGCCCGCTGGGCTTCACCGGACCGCCGGACGGCCGGGCTGGTTTTTTCTGCAGTTGCGGATCCATCCGCTTCATTTCGATCTGCTTCTGCCGGGTTTGGCCGACGGCATCATCGACAGAGGCGGTCGCAAGCAGCGCCACGGCAGCGAACGCCGAAAGCGCGACCTTGGATGTCTGGTACATGATTGCTCTCCTGATCTGGCGGCGGTCCCACAAGACCGATTGTTGTGTCATTCTTTAGTCGCCAGCTCTTGGAGAAGGGTTCAAAATTTTTCCGCCCGCTGCCTCTTTTTCCTGAGCGCAAGGGGGCAAGGCGAACGCGACCCACGCCGGAACTTGAAGGGGATTGACGGGTGCACCAGGACCGAAAACTGCCGATCCTTTATCGCCTCCACCCCATATGGCTGCTGGCCGGCTATATCGGCGTCGCCCTGGCGCCCCTGGCTTTTGCCTACGCCCAGGGCCTGGAGCCGCGGCGGTTCCGGGATGAACTTTCGTCGGCGCTCGCCATGGTGGCCTTCGCCATGCTGCTGATGGAATTCGTGCTCTCCGGCCGGTTCCGGGCGGTATCGGGCCGAATCGGAATCGATCTTACCATGCGCTTCCATCAGTTGATCGCGCGCTCCCTTGCTGTCTTTTTGCTCATCCACCCCTTTCTCTATGCAACGCCCCTAAAACACGCCTTACCTTGGGACCCAAGCGGCCAGTACACGTTGGGTCTCGATGCGGCTTCGGTCACCACCGGAGTCATCGCCTGGATATTGCTGGGCCTGTTGATCCTCTTTGCGATAGGCCGCGACAAGCTGCCGTACCGATACGAAGTCTGGCGCCTCTCGCATGGTCTGGGGGCTGCCGCCATCGCCATTGCCGGCGCACATCATGCCATCAACGCCGGACGCTACAGCGGGCATCCGACACTGGAAGCCTTTTGGCTGGTCATGGTCGGTATCGCCCTGGTGACGCTGCTCGTGGTCTACCTGGTGACGCCGCTTCAACAACTGCGCCATTCCTATCGGGTGGTTTCGGTGGAGAAAGCCGCCCTCAAAACCTGGACTCTCGTGATTGAGCCGCTGCGCGGTCAGGCCGTCGACTTCCAGGCCGGGCAGTTCGTCTGGTTGACCTTGGACCGCCCGTCCTTCGCGATCACCGAGCACCCCTTTTCGATCAGTTCCTGCCCGGCGGAGCGGCCAAGACTGGGCTTCACGATCAAGGAGGCCGGCGATTTCACCGATACCATCGGCGCTCTGCGGCCAGGCGCCCGCGCCTACGTCGACGGACCGCACGGCAATCTAACCCTTTCCGGCAGGACAGCGGACGGGCTGATCCTTATTGCCGGCGGTGTCGGCATCGCGCCCATCATGAGCATTCTGCGCCAACTGGATGCCGAGCGGGACGCGCGGCCGATGAAGCTGATCTACGGCAATCGTCTGGCCGAGCAGATCCTCTATCGCGCCGAGCTTGACGGCCTGGCAGAGCGCCTGCGACTTGAGGTCCATCTGGTCCTCTCGGAACCGTCTGACTTGTGGGAGGGGCCAAAAGGCCAACTTGACGAAGCAGTCCTGGCGCAACTGCTCGACACCGAAGAGACCGCCGGCTGGCTCCATATCGTCTGCGGCCCGGCAGCGATGATCGACAGCGTCGAAGAAACACTCGAGAAGCTTGGCGTGCCGATGCGCCAAACCATCTCCGAAAAGTTCAGCTACGATTGAACGGGATCTCTCATGCGCAATCGACTTCTCTTGTGGGCTTTCTGGGGCGTCAGCCTCGCTGTCTTGGCGGCATCGCTTGCCTTCGCCCTGCGCTAGAGCCGATCAAGTGAGCATGGAACCAACAGCGGATCACTTCATCCCCGCCAAGGCGTCCCAGTATTCCGGGTGCAGTTCCGGCCTTGCGTGGTAGGGAACCATCGAACAGTAGTGGGCGTGTCCGCTTTCGCCCCCGGCGCCCACACGCGGCAAAAGGGCGGCGAAAACCAGCGTCGATTCACCGTCCTGAAAACCCCAACCCGTCAGGCCGCCGTGGTCGTTGAAGTAACTGATGCGGACGATGTCCTCATGGACGCCCTTGTAGGCGCGCAGCACTTCGAACTCGACAACCCGGTCCCGGTCGTCCTGCGCCCCGTCGTACCCGGCTTTCACTCTGCCATAGAATATCATGCCGGCATGGTCGACATGCTCGGCCGGGGTCGGCTGCCAGCACTTCGTCGCGCCGGCCTTGCCGGGTATCAGGAGAACACAAAGAGGGACCACCAGCAGCGACGCGCCGCGCCGTATCATCGGCAACAAAGCGTCCATGCGCCAAGGGCCCCTCACATCGATCAGCTCGGCGTCTTCTCGCGCTGCACCCGTCCCGCCGCCTGGGGCAACTGCACGACGACCGGACGGCCGAGGCGGCGCGGAGCACGCTGCATGGTGCCGGCGTAGAGCTGCTTGCCGGATTCGATCATCACGACACCGGCAAAGGTTGGGAAGAAACGGGCACCCATGCGTTCGAAAGCCGGCGCCGAGCGCAGCAGCGTGTGGGAGCGGGTCGGCGGCACATAGAGAGCCCGTTCGGTGCGCGCCGGAATGAACATGTTGTCGCGCAGCACCCGAGAGAGCTGCGCCGCCGTGTAGGGATGGCCCCAGCCCAGCGGCGTACGGTCGGAGCGCGCCCAGATTCCCCGCCGGTTCGGCACCACCACCAGCAGACGCCCGTCGCCGGTCAGGACCCGCCAGATCTCCCGCAGCAGGCCGCGCAGGGACTCGCTGTTTTCCAGCCCGTGCACCAGCATCACCCGGTCGATGGAATAGTCGGGCAGCGGCAGCTCGGTCTCCTCGACCAGGGAAACGACGCCCGGCCCCTCCGGCGGCCAATGGAGGACCCCCTGGGAGGCCGGCATGAAAGCGAGCGTCCGTTCGGCCTCGCCCTTGAACTGGCGTAGATAGGGGGTGGCAAAGCCCAGGCCGAGAAGCGACTGGCCGGTCAGGTCCGGCCAGACGGAACGCACCGCGCGGCGCACCATATGGCGCGCCACCTGGCCCCGGCGGGTCTCGTAAAACTCCCGCAAATCAACGACATCATGCCACATGACGGCGGCAAGCTAGCATAAAGCCGCGCCGCTTGCGACCACCCGGTCTGCTATGGTTAACCAAGACAGCAACAGGCGAATCTGCGAAAGGCCCCGCCCATGAACGCTGCCGACATCATTCGTCAGCTCGATCTGCAGCCACACCCCGAGGGCGGCCATTACCGCGAAACCTATCGCGACCCCGCATCAGAGGGCGGCCGCGCCGCCTCGACCGCGATCTATTATCTGCTGGCGGCTGGCGAACACTCGCACTGGCACCGGGTCGACGCGGCGGAGGTCTGGCATTGGTATGCCGGATCGCCCCTGGTGCTCACCCTTTCGGCCAATGGGCACGATGCCGAGGCCCAGGTGCTGGGAACCGATCTCGGTGCCCGCCAGCGCCCGCAGATCGTCGTACCGGCCAAGGTCTGGCAGACGGCCGAATCGCTCGGTGCCTGGACGCTGGTCGGCTGCACCGTCGCGCCGGGTTTCGACTTCGAGGGATTCGAGATGGCCCCGCCGGACTGGCGCCCCCTGCCCCGGAACAACGGTTAGAGCGTTTTCGACTTCCGTCGAAGCGGTTCCAGCCCGCTCACCCTCCCGGCGCCGTGAAGATGTGAAAGAGTCTAGGCTCCGGTCAGGTCTTGCGCAGAAAATCTTTCGAGGCCAGCACCGCACCGGCGACGATCAGCAGACAGGCGACGGCCACGACCTTGGTCGCCTCCGCCTGACCGAAGGCGATCAGCACCAGCGTCGACAGCAAGGGCGCCCCATAGGACAGCGCGCCGAGCACCTGGATGTTGCCGTGCTTGGTGCCATAATCCCAGACGAAGAAGGCGGCGCCGACCGGCCCCAGGCCGAGGCCGAGGATCGCCAGCCACTGAAGGCCCTGCGGCACCACGGTGGTTTCCAGGAACAGGTGGCAGAGCGATCCCAACAGGGCGACGGCGCCGCAGAAACCGCCCACGACTTCGGTGGGCACGGCGCCGAAGCGCCTGTTCAAGACGGAGTAGCTCGACCAGGTCAGGGCGCAAGCGACAGCGGCCAGATAGCCCAGCGCGAATTCGCCGCGAAAGGCGACCTGCCCTCCCTTGGTCACCAGCAGGGCCGCCCCGGCCAGCCCCAGCAGCGCGCCGCTGAGATGAAACCAGTGCAGCCGTTCCCCCGGCAGCAAAGCCGAGAACACGACGATCAGCAACGGCCAGAGATAGGCGATGAGGCTGGCCTCCACCGCCGGCGCGTTGCCGAGGGCCACGAAGTAAAAGAAGTGATAGCCGAAGAGCCCGCAGACCCCCAGCAGCCAGACCGCCGGGCGCTGACGCCAGGCCGCGAAACCGCCGCCCCCGCGCAGCGCAATGAGGACGACGCTGACCGCAAAGGCCACGGCAAAAGTCATGGCCAGCAACTGAAACGGCGGAATGCCCGCCGCCCCCGTCGTGAACAACGCCAGCAACGACCAGAGCAGCACCGCGATGCCGCCAACCAGGGTGGCGCGCAGGCGGCGGCTTTTGCTGTGGGGATCAGGAAGTGAGGCGGTCATGCCAGGGCTGATAGACCCGAATACGGAGACTGGCAAGTCAGCTGATGCTTCGCTTCCGTATCGCCAGGGCGATGACGCGCTCGGTCTCGGCCCAGAGACCGTAGCCCGAAAGGTCCTGGGGGTCGGCCCAGGTGGTGTCCGTTGCGTCGTGACCGGCGCGGGCTTCGCCGCTTCGCCACTCCGCCATCAGGTCAACGAGGGTGTAGTGGTACTGGACCGCTCCCCCGGCATCGCGGGTGATCGAGTCCAACACGTCGACCAAGCCGCCGACGGTGATCTCCAGACCCGCTTCCTCGCGCACTTCGCGGGCGGCGGCTTCTTCGATGCGCTCGCCGAGGCGCTGGCGGCCGCCGGGCAGCGACCACTGGCCCTCCCGCGGCGGCTTGCCGCGGCGGATCAACAGAACCCGATCCTCTTTGAAAACCACCACGCCGACACCGATCAGCGGCCGATTGGGATAGTCGTTCACGGCCATTCTCTCGCGTCTCTTGAAGCGGGCGTCTCTTCCTGCGGTTCCAGGAATCCACTGTAGGCGACCAGCAGGCCAACCAGCGGCAGCATGATCGCAACATCAAAAGTGAAGCGCCCGGCATCCTCGCCTTCGTGGCCGCGGATACGCGGCCAGAACAGCCTCGGCAGCGGCAGCCCCAGCAGCCTTACGCCAAGAAGCTCAAGATCCAAACCGTGGGGCATCACACGGGGCCGGACGATGAAGCGGCCGGGACCGAAGGTCTCATAGATCAGACCGGGGCGCCCGGCCAGACCGCCCTGCCGGGTCTTCAGGCGGTGGCCGGCGAAGTCGCGCTCCCATAGCTCCGCCTCACCCTCTGCAATGAAGCAGACCCGAACCGGCAGAGACTCGCCGCTTGGCGGCAGGGCGAAGAGGCGGGCAATCACCCGGCTGACGACCCCACTGCCGCGGCTGACCCGGCAAAGGCCGTTGGCGCAAAGCTCCCCGGAGTGATCATGCAGGCGCTTGACCGCGCCGGGCAGCCGGTCGAAGTCGTCACCCAATACGCGGCGGTAGAGCGGCAGGGCGCTTTCAGCCGTGGTCATGCCAGAAAACGCCCACGCTGTTCCGGTGTCGGCACCATGCAGACCTCATAGCGCCCGAAGAGGCGGTAGCGGCTGCGCGCAACCCGGTCATAGAACCAGTCGCGCAGGCCGCGCGGCAGGAAGCGGATGATGCCGAGCCAGCGCCAGGGCGCTCTCAGATAGCGGGCGATCCGAACCGCGGCATCGGACTTGCGGTAGACCCTGCCCTCTTCGATCACCACCACGGAATCCCAGTCCTCTGTTTCCTGACCATGATCGGCCAGAACCTTTTGGCCGGCGTCGGACTGGATGGCGGCGAAATGAAAAACCGCTGCACGCTCGTGCTTCATCACGAAGCGCATCGAGCCGTTGCAGAGCACACACACCCCGTCGAAGAGGATCAGCTTGGACGGCAGAGCGTTTTGCGCAAGCGGGGCTTCATCATCCAACCCCGCCAATGCCCGTCTCCGTCTCTGCCCTCGAACCGGGCCGGTCAGGCCATGTACTGGCCGCCGTTGGCGCTGAGCGTCGCGCCGGTGATGAACCCGGACTCCTCAGCCGCCAGGAAGACCACGCAGCGCGCAATCTCTTCCGGTTCGCCGAGGCGGCCGGCGGGGATCAGCGGCAGGATCTTGGTATTGAGGATCTCTTCGGGTACGGCGCGAACCATCTCGGTGCCGATGTAGCCCGGCGCGACTGCGTTCACGGTGATGCCTTTGAAGGCATTCTCCTGGGCCACCGCTTTGGTGAAGCCGAAAACGCCGGCCTTGGCGGCGGAGTAGTTGGCCTGACCGAGCTGGCCCTTCTGCCCGTTGATGGAGGAGATCGAAATGATCCGCCCGTAGCCGCGGCTGCGCATGCCTTCGATGACATTGCGGGTCATGTTGAAGAGGGAATCGAGATTGGTGGACATCACGGCCCGCCAGTTCTCCAGGCTCATGCGGTGCAGGGTGCCGTCACGGGTGATACCGGCGTTGTTCACCAGCACATCGACCGGCCCGAGATCGCTTTCGACCTGGGCGATGCCGGCCTTGCAGGCCTCGAAGTCGCCGACGTCCCACTTGTAGACGGCGATGCCGTTGGCATCCTTGAACTTGTTGGCCGCCTCGTCGTTGCCGCCATAGCTCGCCGCCACCGTGTAACCGGCGTCTTTCAAGCCAATGGAAATCGCCGCACCAATGCCACGGGTCCCCCCCGTCACCAAAGCTACACGCGCCATCACCGAACCTCCCCGTTTACAGTTCCCTGCGGCCGTTCAGGCCGTCGCACCGACCGTCGCCCGGACCTTCGCTTGAGCCCCGTAACCTGCGGTCGTCCCCATCAAACCACGGATCGCCGGGAGCGCCAACCGCTGCGCAGCCTGAAGCCGTGGAAATTCCGGGAGATCGGACGGCGTCTGCCGTGACTCCCAACTGTCACCCTCGGGCTTGTTCCGAGGGTCCATTGCACCGAGACCAAGAGCGTCGCGGCAAAGGTTCAACATTTGCCGAAACATGGATCCTCGGAACAAGTCCGAGGATGACGGTGCTGCGTAGCCGTCCGCCGACAAGTAAAGGCAACGAAAAACCGGCCCGCGCGCGATGGCGGGCCGGTTCCGTACTGTTCAGGCGCTACGGCGCGGTCAGTCCCGTTCGAGGCACATGGCGATGCCCATGCCGCCGCCGATGCAAAGCGTGGCGAGGCCCTTCTTCGCATCGCGCTTGGCCATCTCGTGCAGCAGAGTCACCAGCACACGGGCGCCGGAGGCACCGATCGGGTGGCCGAGGGCGATGGCGCCGCCGTTCACGTTCACCTTGTCGGTATCCCAGCCCATGTCCTTGTTCACGGCCAGGGCCTGGGCGGCAAAAGCCTCGTTGGCTTCGACCAGATCGAGATCGCCGGCCGACCAGCCGGCTTTCTCCAGCGCCTTGCGGCTGGAGGGGATCGGGCCGGTGCCCATGATCGCCGGATCGACGCCGCAGGTCGCCCAGGAAACGATGCGCGCCAGCGGCGCCACGCCACGGGCGGAAGCATCCTCCGCCGACATCAGCACCACAGCGGCGGCGCCGTCGTTGATGCCGCTGGCATTGCCGGCGGTCACGGAGCCTTCCTTATCGAAGGCCGGACGCAGACCCGAAAGCGATTCCGCCGTGACACCGTGGCGCGGATACTCGTCGGCCTCGACGATAGTCTCGCCTTTGCGGGTCTTGATGGTGACCGGCACGATTTCCTCGTTGAAGCGGCCGGCCTTCTGTGCGGCTTCCGCCTTGTTCTGCGAGGCAGCGGCGAAAGCGTCCTGTTCTTCGCGGGTGATCTGCCACTGCTTGGCGACATTCTCCGCCGTGTTACCCATGTGGTAGCCGTTGAAGGCATCCCAGAGACCGTCCTTGATCATCGAGTCGATCATCTTGAGGTCACCCATCTTCTGGCCGTTGCGCAGGTGGGCGACATGGGGTGCCTGGCTCATGCTTTCCTGACCGCCGGCCACGACGATGCGGGAATCGCCGGTCTGGATCGCCTGCGAGCCGATGGCCACGGCCCGCAGACCGGAACCGCAGAGCTGATTGATCTGATAAGCCGTCTTTTCGACCGGAATACCGGCTTCGACGGCGGCCTGGCGGGCCGGGTTCTGGCCGGCGCCGGCGGTCAGGATCTGGCCGAGAACGGCTTCGTCAACCTCTTCGGCCTCGACCTTGGCCCGCTTCATGGCTTCTTTGACGGCAACCGCCCCGAGGGTGGAGGCCGCGACGGAAGACAGGCCGCCACTGAAGCTGCCGACGGGGGTGCGGGCGGCACCGGCGATTACGACTTCGGTCATGTTCGGAATTCTCCCTTTTTTGGGCGGCGCCTGTCTCCGGTGGCCGAAGCTGCGATCCGCAAACCGGGCTCCCGCTGCCGTCGCGGTGCCCTCCTTGGTTAACCTCTCCCTTGATATAAGGACAGACGAGCGCCCGGTGCAAGCCGCGCGCAGGAATGGTCACGCTTTGTCGGCGCGATTGCCGGCCGCTTGCGCGTTGATCCAACCCAGCATCGGTTCCCAGACGGTGCCGCGCGCCTGACCGCTGACCACCATGCCGATATGGCCGACGCTGGGGCTGGCGGTCTCCACGTTCGGCAGGGCCTCGGCCAGGGCAAGCGCCGAGGCCGGGGGCACGATGCGATCCTGCGCCGGGATCACGCAAAGCGACGGCAGGGTGACCTTGCCCGGATCGACAGGCGTTCCGGCCAGCAGCCATTGGCCCTTGGCTGCCGCGTTGTCGCCATACCAGCGGCCCAGGCATTCCCGGGCCACCGGGGCCGCCAGCGGCACCCCGTCGTTCAGCCAGTCCTCCAGCGCCACGAAGTTGTCGGCCTTGCTGCTCGCGGGATCGAGCTTCGCAAAAGCGAGGAACTTTCGCACCACCATATGCGGATCGAGGCTGGCGAAAAGCGCCTGCAGCAGGTCGACGGGCATCTCGCCCATCACCTCCAGCAGCGGCGCGGCCAGCGGCAGGGTCGAAGCGGCGAGCCGGCTGTGCGGAGCGTTTTCGGCATGGAAGTCCCAGGGCGTCGCCAGCAGCACCAGACCTTGGAGGTCAGCCTGACGCCGCGCCGCCAGCCCCAAGGCCAGCAGACCGCCCATGCAGTAGCCCATGGCCAGGGGCGGGGGGCGGTGTTCCTGCAGCACGAAATCCAGCGCCCGCTCAAGCCGGCCGACGATGTAGTCGGTCAGGGTGAAGGCACGTTCCGCCGCCGCCGGGCGACCCCAGTCGACCAGCAGCGGGCGCAGCCCCTGGTCCGCCAGCCAGCGCAGGAAAGAGCGTTCGGCCGTCAGATCCAGGACGTAGGCCCGGTTGATGAGCGAAGGCACCACCAGCAGCGGCACGGCGTCTTCCGCAACGCCGGCCAGGGCGCCGTAGTCGAGAACGCGGGTCGATCCTTCGGACCAGATCACCGGCGGCTCGACAAGATTCCGCCGGTAAGGATGCCGGCGATAGGCCTCTATCCCCTGAAGCAGAACGCCCATGCGGCGCGCAACTTCTTTTTCGACTGCGGCCGCAAAGTCTTCCGCAGCAGAGGACGCCGGCTCAGCGTCAGTCCCTCGCTTTTGCGGCTTTTGCGGCTTTTGCCCGAGGCTTTGATTTAGGCTTTGCCGCAGATTTTCCGCGCGCTCGGCCAGATCCCCCTTCCAGGGCAGCGATCCGTTGTTCCAGAGCGGCAAGGCGTTGCGTGAGGATGTCCAGGTCAGACCCGCCGCCATCAGATGCAGAGGCAGAGGACGCGGCCCCAGGCGGCCCGGCACCGTTGCTCCGCCCGCCTGATTTGTTGGGCCTCTGCCCCGGCGATGACCCTGATCTGTCGACATCTGTTTCCTGTCCTTCAGCAGAGCCCTGCACTCCCGAGCCGCGATCCGGCTGCGCCGCGGCCATCATGCTCGCCATGGCGGCCGGCCAGGCCGACCAGGCGGCCGGCAGGCCCGCCGCCGTCACCCCGAGCGAGGCCATGACCCGCTGCATTGCCTCGGCAAAGTCGGGATCTGCCGCCAGCGCGGTCATCTGGTCCTGCCACAGGTCCACATAACGCCGCGCCAGCTCGTCAAGTTCGTCGGACTGGCTCATCTCCCGCCAGTATAGCCCCCGCCACGGGCGCCTGACCAGACGGCCCCCGGCGGCGGCCTGCGCCCCGGGACCGGCATCCGGCGCCGGGAGACGGACGTTGACAGGCCGTGATGCGGCGCAGCAATATCCATTAGCCGATGCGGAAGGGCAGGCATAAGGTGGAGGGGCTTCGCGAAATCCTCGACGGAGCGACCACAGGCTGCAATTCGGCGAACAAACAGGAACGCCCACCCCCAAAAGCAACAAAAACAGGGGCATAGTGGCGGAAAGGCAAGGGAACTTGGCTGGCACCAGCAAAGACGCGAAGAAACAGGGTGGGTCCGACGGCCCCATCACAATCAAGAAATACGCAAACCGCCGCCTCTACAACACGGCCACCAGCAGCTACGTGACCCTGGATCATCTCTGCACGATGGTTCAGGAAGACGTCGACTTCGTCGTCTATGACGCCAAAAGCGGGGAAGACATCACCCGGGCGGTGCTCACCCAGATCATCGTCGAGGAAGAATCCAAAGGCCAGAACCTGCTGCCGATCAACTTCCTCAGGCAGTTGATCTCCTTCTACGGCGATTCGATGCAGTGGATGGTGCCGCGCTACCTGGAACACATGATGGAGGGCTTCTCCCAGAACCAGGACCGCATGCGGCAGTCCATGCAGGAAACCTTCGGCAACATGTTCCCGTTCGGCAATCTGGAGGAAGTCGGCAAACAGAACATGGCGCTCTTTGAAAGCGCCATGCGCATGTTCTCGCCCTTTCCCCCTGAGCCGGGCGACGAAGCCAACAAGCCCGGAACCACCAAGACGGGCGCCGCCAAAACCGGGACCCCCGGCGCCGAGGGCAGCGGCAAGGCAGAGGGAGAAGCAGGCAGCGAGCCTGCATCCTCCTCAGAGTCTCTGGAAGTGTTGAAGGCGCAGATCGATCAGTTGCAAAAGCAGATCAATACTCTGACCAAAGACGACAAGTAGGGACCAAAGACGACAGGTAAGCGCCGGCTGAGAGCCGATCTGCTCTAGTCGCCGGCGGCGGACTTCATCGGCGGCCGCGCGCCCTGGCCAAAGCCCAGCAGGTGATCGTCGACGTCGGGCCGGCCGAAATAGTATCCCTGCAGCAGATCGACACCCTCTGTCGCCAGGTAGTCGGCGTCTTCCTTGGTTTCGACACACTCGGCGACCGTGGCAACGTTGAGGCTGCCGGCCAGGGCAAGCAGGTTGCGGATAAAGATCTGGTTCTGTTTGTCGCCGGCGATGTCGCGGATGAAAGAACCGTCGATCTTCACCACGTCCACGGTCAGGGCGCGCAGATGATGGAAGGTGGTGAAGCCGGCGCCGAAGTCGTCCAGCGCCACTTCACAGCCGAGCGCGCGCAGGGAGAACACGAAGCGCGAGGTTTCCTCGATATCCATCAGCGCCGTCGTCTCGGTGATTTCGACGATCAGCCGCGATGCCAGGTCGCGGCGGCCCTTCAGGCGGGCCACCAGTCCCCGCTGCCAGGAGCGTTCCGTCGCCGTCAGGCCTGAGATATTGATGGCAAGACTGACATCCGGGAACTGCTCCAGGGCGCCGATCGCCAGATCGCGAACCCGATTGTCGATCGACCGCATGAGGCCGAGCTGCTCGATCGCCGGAATGAACTTCGCTGCCGGGATCAGCGTGCCTTCTCTATCATACATCCGCGCCAGGCACTCGAAGTACCGGATGTCATGACTGCGCGCATCGACCACCGGCTGATAGGCCAGCACAATGCGGTTGTCCTTCAGCGCCTGCTGCACCTCTTCACCGATGTCCATGGAGGCGCGGTAATCCTGGCGCTGGGCCTCGGTCAGGGTGAAAAACCGCAGGCAGTCGCGGCCGGCGGTCTTGGCGTGGTGCAGAGCGCTCTCTGCCTTGGTCATCGAGTCGACGGCGGTCTTGCTCTGGCTGGAGAAGGCAACGGCGCCGATCGAAACCGTCACATGGATCTTTTCCTTGCCGACGACGATCGGCTGTTCGCGCATCGACTGAATAATGCGTTCGGCGGCAACCCGTGCCTTTTCCTCGCTGCAAACCGACAGCAGAGCGCCGAAGCAGTCGCCGTTCGGACGGCCGATCACATCGGCGGCGCGCAGCCAGTGATCGAGCCGCTGGCCGATTTCGACCAGAATGGCATCGCCGACCTCATAGCCGTAACCGGTGTTGATGCGGTCCAGGTGATCAATGCCGATGACCATATAGACGCCGGGCTGGCCAAAGCGCTGCGACTGGGTGAGCGCGTGCTCAAGGGCTTCGCGCAGGCGCAGCTTGTTGTAATGCCCCGTCAGGTCATCGAAGTTGGCCAGATACTGAAGCTGCTCTTCCTGCTTCTTGCGCTGGGTCACCAGACGGATAACGCCGGTCATGCGAACCGGCGTGCCGGCCGGTGAAAGCTCCACCTTTCCGCGGTCGTGCAGCCAGTGGAACTCGCCGTTCCCGGCACGGATGCGATACTCGCAGTCGAAAGTCGCGGATCCGGCAAAGTGATCCGACAGCATCCTGCGCCGACGGGGCAGGTCTTCCGGACTGATGCGCAGTTGCAGATCTTCGCCGCTTTTCGGAACCGACTGTCCGCCGGCTTCGAAAAGCGTCGCCACACCGCCGACAAAGGTGAGTTGATCGGTCGCCAGATCCCAATCGTAGGCGACATCGCCGGAAGCCCCGACCGCCCTGTTCAGGCGCTCCAGTTCCAAGAGACAGTCGTCCTTTGCAATCGCATCGATCACGCCGCCGCTCTCCTACCTGAAGCTGATCCCCCACAGAATTTGCGGGTAAGGACCCCCGGCTGATTAAGGCACCCTCTGGCGCCAGATAATCCTCGAATTTGGCAGCCACCCCTTAAAGAAAGGTGAAGCACTTCTTCAAAGCTCTTGTAATAATTTCATTAACTACAGAAAATACAGACCGAATCCAATCGCATTAACAATAACACTTGGTCTTACGGCTAATTTTATTGGTTAATTTATAAACCATATTAGATTCAATGCTTGATAAATTTTTCATAAGGTGCATCTATTGTATAAGACCGTGAAACCCTGCGATTGGACCCAGAACCCGTGACCGGTGTTCAAAAATTGCCGCTTCTGCCCGCGCCCGGCACCAAGCCGATGGCGTCGTCGGATGCTGCAAGCCCGGCGGCGGCGGCCAAGCAGGGTGTCGAGGCGGTCGCCAAGACCCCGCCCCTGCGGGCCAGGGACGATCAGGGCAACCTGCAGCGCCGCTGGGAAGATCAGGAAGCGGCAGCCGCCGAACGGCGGCCCGGCCGGGTAGCACGGGAAGATGCCGCCCGGGATCATGCTGCTCAGGGCCCGGCCAAGGGAAGGCAGGTCAGCTTTTCGCGCCTGTCCTCCATGCCCTTCATGGTCCAGGTTCTCGGCCAGCAGGCGCTGGCCTCAAAAGGCCTGCAACCGGCACCCCAGAGCACCTCGCTATCGCAGCATCGCGACGGCGCCCTGATGGGCAGCGAGATTTACCGCAAAGCCGGCGGCGAGCCGGAACTGCTGCCGGAAGACGCGACCTTCGTGCGCTTCGCGGTCTAGAGCGCTTTACACCCCTCAACCCCTACAGCCGTTTCACGGCTTTCGCACTGCGCTCGCCGACACCGGCGCCCAGGGCTTCTTCGGTCTGACGGCCCTTACCCTGGCGTTCCTCACGCGGCATCATGTCGAAGAATTCGCGATAGCACTTCGAGAAGTGCGAAGCCGAAACGAACCCGCAGGCCAGGGCGACGTTCAGGATCGACATCGTGGTCTGCTGCAATAGGGCGCGGGCCCGATGCAGGCGGAGTTCGAGGTAGTAGCGGGTCGGCGAGCGCCCCAGGTACTTGCGGAACAGGCGTTCAAGCTGGCGGGTGGAGAGGCCGGCCTGGCTGGCCAGTTCCGATCGCGCCATCGGCTCTTCCAGATTGGCCTCCATCATCTCGATGACCTGCAGCAGCTTGGGATGGTTGATACCGAGGCGCCATTGCAGGCTCATGCGTTGATGGTCGTGGGTCTCGCGAATGCGCTCGTGGATGAATTGTTCGGCAACCTGTGTCGCCAGATCGCGGCCGTGCTGTTCCCCGATCAGGCTCAGCATCATATCCAGAGAGGCAGTACCGCCGGAGGAGGTCAGACGCGATCCGTCGATCTCAAACAGCTCCCCGGTGACATCGAGGGCCGGAAAGTCTTCGCGAAAGGAATCCAGGTTCTCCCAGTGAACGGTGCAGCGATGGCCGCTCAACAGCCCGGCCCTGGCCAGAAGATAGCTGCCTGTCGAAAGCGCCCCGACGCGGCAGCCGCTGCGGTCAAGCCGACGCAAGGCGCCGATGAGATGCGCATCGGTGAAACGCTGGGCGTTCATCCCGGCAACCACGATGAAGTAATCCGGGCGGCCGCAGGCCTCGAGTGAGTCGTCCGCCAGGATGCCGGTGCCGCCCGAAGACAATGCCGGCGCGCCGTCGGTCGTGACCAGGCGCCAGTCATAGAGCCGCCGGCCGGCAATTCGGTTGGCAACACGCAAAGGCTCGATCGCCGAGCTGAAACAGAGCATGGCGAAGTCCGGCAGCAATAGAAATGCAAAGCTCTGCTGCGCCTCTTGTTCTCCTTGCTGTTCCACGCCGTGAAGCCGGCCGCTTTTCCCATCGCCTTGCATGGCGTCCTGCTTCCTCCCCCTTCGATTCCTCGCTGTGGTGTCTCCCATCATCTCCCTAACATCGCCCGGCGTCGAAAAGATAGTCATCCTGTTCCGCAGAGGCGGGCCGTGGCGCCCTTCCGCCGCCGGCGAACCGGATCGAAAAAACCCCGCAGCAGGAATAGAAGTCACGCGGATCCGTCATACCTCCGCGGGAAGACAAGTCCTGACGAACCGGGCCCTTATCCCCGATCCGCCCGACCGGACGCGTCTCTTATTTGCCCCTGGCATGAAGGGGGATAAGACGGCAATAGATTCAGCCTGAGCGGGAGGTTAGGCACCCAGACAGACAGTCGCCGGCCCCGGAATCAGCATCAGAACCCATTTGGTTCTGGTAAAATACCAGTGAAGGGGGTTGCGGCTCCGGCTCGCTGCCTTAAGTTGATTTGATAGGGATTGATCAGCCTCTTGATTGATCCATGAAACCCTGGAGGGTCGCGAAGCCTCCTGGGAAAGGGTGCGAGGAAATGGATAGGCTGCTGAAATAACAGCCGTTTATCCTGCCGGTGGTCGATGCTCTCAGTTTGACCGTAGCCATCGTCCAAAAATCGCAGAAATCCGGCGTGTTCGCGTTTCGCGAAAAACCTCTTGCCATATTTACCCGATGAAGTGATTATATTTTCTGGTCATATTGATTAGATTCTTACTTGTGGTTGAGAAAGAATCGTAACTGGAATGGTGGAACCTAGTGGAAACTGTATCTGCTAATATTCAGAGCGTTGAAAAGTTCGTTGGTCAGCGCATTCGCGAACGCCGCACCATGCTGGGTCTGACCCAGCAGCAGCTTGCGGAGATGATCGGCGTTACTTATCAGCAGGCCCACAAATACGAACGTGGCATCAACAGGGTGTCAGCCGGTCGTTTGTTTGAAATCGCCAAGGTTCTCGGCGTCGACATCGGGTTTTTCTACGAAGGCCTGAACAGCGACGACGGCCGTTTGAACGAGCGTCAGAGAATGTGTCTCGATCTGGCCCGGAACTTTACGCGCATTTCAAACGACCGCCATCAGGAAGCTGTCAGCCAGCTTTGCCGCGTTCTGGCGGACGGCCGCACGCACTAGAGCCGCCCGTCGGGCAGAAGCTCCGGCTGTCGTATCGTATAGACCAGCGGCAGCCCGGAGACTTCTTGCGGCCTGAATGCCGGTCCGAAAAGGCCGTCAGATCAGCGTCAGATAGAAACTTCTGCCCGACGACGCGCTGTTGAGCGTTCAGCGCATTTCCGGGTACCTTGGGCTTCCAAAAAGCTGCGCTGTGCATGGCGCCGAGCCGTTCACCTCACCTTTTTCCCTAAGACTGTCCCACTCTTGGCTTCAATTCTTCCCCAGCAACAACTTGTGCTCGAACTGCTGCGCATGTCCGGCGACATCGCCGTCACCGAGCAGCCTGTCGAGACGATCCTCTGGCGCACTCTGAACGAATGCGAGGCCAAGGGCTGGCTGACCGTGACGCAGGTGAGCAGCGGGGTTCACTCGGTCATGCTGACAGCGCTCGGCCGCCGCACCATTGCGGCCGTCTCAGAGCAGTAGAGGCAAGCGACCAAGACGGACTGAGGGGCTGCAGCGCTTCATAAATCGGTCACCGGACCGTCATCGGGCAATCACCCTCAGCCACTAACCTCCGGCCTTCCTCAGCCTTGGATGCCCCCAGACTTCGGTTCCGATCGATTCCGGGGCATACTATGCGTGCTTTGCTCCCCCAGTCTTCCGGAGGCTCTTCCGATGCCGTTGCTTCGTCTCGCCGTTGCCGCCCTGGCAATCACAACCCTCGCCGCCGTTTCTCCCGCCGGACCGGCCTCCGCCGCTTCCGGCAAGCTGGTGATCTATACCTCCCAGCTTGAGAAAGACGCCCAGCAGACCGTCGATGCGTTCAAGGCGAAGCATCCCGATGTCGAGGTCGAATGGACCCGCAACGGCACCAGCAAGCTGATGAACATCCTGCGCGCCGAAATCGCCGCCGGCCAGATCAAGCCCGACGTGCTGCTGATCGCCGATGTCATCAACATGGGACAGTTGAAGAAAGAAGGCCGGTTGATGGCCTATGAGGACGCGGCAGTGGGTGCCTATGACAAGGCGCTCTACGACGCCGACATGACCTATTTCGGCAGCAAGCTGATCACCACCGGGATCATCTACAACACCGCCGCTCCGATGCAGCCCTCGTCCTGGAAGGACCTGCTGGCCGCCGACGCCAAAGGGCTGGTTGCCATGCCGAGCCCGCTCTATTCCGGCGCCGCGCTGAACCACATGCACAGCCTGGTGAACGCGCCCGATCTCGGCTGGGGTTATTACGAAGGTCTGGCCGGCAACGGCATCACCCCCAAGGGCGGCAACGGCGGCACCTTCAAGGCGGTCGCCAGCGGTGAGAAGCTCTATGGCATCGTCATCGACTTCCTGGCGATCCGCAACAAGCTCGAAGGCTCGCCGGTGGAGTTCGTCTTCCCTGAGGAGGGCGTCAGCGCGGTAACCGAACCGGTGGCGATCCTCGCCACGTCGAAGAACGTGCCGGCGTCACAGGCCTTCGTCGATTTCGTCCTCTCCGAAGAAGGCCAGAAGCTGGCGGCGGCCCAGGGCTTCCTGCCCGCCCATCCGGCCGTCGCGCCGCCGCCGGGCTTTCCCAAACAAGCCGACATCAAGCTGATGAGCTTCGATGCCGATCAGGCGATCAGCGGCGACAAGGCGGCCCGCATGAAGTTCACCGAGCTCTTCGGCGAGTAAGTGACGGAGTCCGCCGCCGGCGCCCTGACCGACAGAAAGGGCCCGGACCGGAACGAAGCGGCCTCTCCCCAGTTTTGGCGCGGGAAAGGCGAACAGGCTCTGTTCGCCTTTCTCGTTCTCTTCGTCGCCCTGGTCGCCGTCCTGCCGCTGGCGCGCCTGCTGTGGGAAGCCCTGGCACCCGGTGGCCAGCCGTCGCTGGCCACCGCAGAGGAAGTCCTGACCCGTCGCTCCACCTGGCGGGCAACCCTGCACAGCCTGGAAGTCTCCCTCGGCGGCACCGTGATCAGCCTGCTGCTCGGCAGTTTCTTCGCCTTCATCGTCGCCCTTACCGACATCCGTGCCAAGGCCGCCCTGGTCTTTTGCTTCATGCTGCCGATGATGATCCCACCCCAGGTTACAGCCCTCTCATGGATACAGGTCTTCGGCCCCAGCGGCAGCCTCTTGAACCTGCTGGGCCTGGCGCCGCCCCTGGGTACACCCCATCCGCTCTATTCGCGCGAAGGAATCATCCTGCTGCTCGGCATCCAGCACGCACCGCTGGTGTTCCTCGCCCTGCGCGCCGGGCTGCGCGCTTTACCCAAGGAAATGGTCGAGGCCGCGCGAGCCAGTGGCGCCTCCGGCGTCCAGGTCTTCCAAACCATCCTGCTGCCGCTGATGGTGCCCTCGCTGGTGGCGGGCACGGCCCTGGCCTTCGTCTCCGCCATCGGCAACTTCGGCATCCCGGCGATGCTGGGCATTCCCGCGCGCTATACGGTTCTGCCGACCCTGATCTATCAGCGCCTCTCCGACTTCGGCCCGGACATCATCAGCCAGGTCGCCGTGCTCTCGGTGCTGGTGAGCGTCATCGCCGCCGGCGGTTTCGCCCTACAGGCCTGGCTGCTGAAGCGCCGCGACTACCGCACCATCGGCGCCCCCTCCCAGGCCTTGAGCTATCACCTCGGCAAGCGCCGCGGCTGGGTCGAGGCGTTCTGCTGGCTGGTGATCCTGTTCATCCTGGTGCTGCCGCTGGCCGCCTTGTCGGCAGCTTCCCTGGTGAAGGCCTACGGCCTCTCCCTCTCGGCCGAGAGTTTCACCCTGCAGCACTACACCGACGCCATCTTCCGCCATGACGCGACCGCCCGCGGCTTTTTCAACAGCCTGGCGCTGGCAAGCGGCACCGCTGTTCTGCTCATCGCGCTCGCCGTCCCCCTCGCCTACTTCGTGGTCTGGCGCCGCACCGCCCTGCTGCGCGTCCTGAACGCCCTGGCAGAGCTGCCCTACGCCCTGCCCGGCGCGGTGCTGGCCATCGCCGCCATCCTGGTTTTCCTGAAACCGCTGCCGCTGCTCGGCTTTTCGATCTACGGCACGCTCTGGATTATCTTCGCGGCCTATCTGGCGCGCTTCCTGACCCTGGGTTTGCGCCCCGTCATCAGCGGCTTCTATCAGCTCGACCGCAGTCTGGAAGAGGCCGCGCAGATGGCCGGCGCCGGTTTCTTCCGCCGTCTTCTCACCATCATCCTGCCGCTCACCGCACCGGTCGCCGCGGCCGGCGGGCTGCTGGTCTTCCTCACCGCCTTCAACGAGATCCAGGTTTCGGCCCTGCTGACCTCGTCGGGCGCGGAGACCATCGGGGTCATCATCTTTTTCCTCGACGAGAGCGGCTCGTCCTCCATGGCCTCCGCCGTCGCAGTGATGGTGGTTGCCGTGGTGATGGCCTTGATGCTGCTGGCCAGCGGCCTGTCGAAACGGCTGCCGCGCGGTGTGCTGCCCTGGGAAGCTTAGTTGTTTCTCAACTTGCGTCGAGCGGCGGTTCCAGCCGAAAACCAAAACAATCAAGCCGCCGGGATCACCCAGCCGTCCTGCAATGTCAGGCGCACCGCCTCGCCCTTGGCCGGCGCACGCTTGTCGAGCAGGGTGAGCTGCAGCCGGGCCTCGGGGTCCGCTTCCGGGGCAATGTCGACGGCGGTGACGCCGCCTTTGTAGGTCAGGCGAACGGCACGGCCCGGAATGCTGCCCTCCGGCGCCAGGGAAAGATCTTCTGGCCGCAGGCAGACCCGAACGGCACCGGGTTGCTGTCCGGGCGCACAACGCAGGACGAAGTCGCGGCCCAGCACCGTCGCCGCACAGCGCCCGTCGCGCAGCAGCGAGGAGACATGGCCGGGAACGATGGCGCCCTGGCCGATGAAACCGGCGACCATGTCGTTCTCCGGCTTGCGGTAGAGATCGCGGGGCTGTGCCACCTGGGCGAGACGCCCGCCATCCATCACCGCGATGCGGTCGGCCAGGGTCATGGCCTCGGCCTGATCGTGGGTGATGTAGACCATGGTCGCACCGGTGTTGGCATGGAATTCGGCGAACTCGTCCTCCATGGCGGCGCGCAGATGGACGTCCAGATTGGCCAGCGGTTCGTCCAGCAGCACGATGCGCGGCTCCATCACCATGCAGCGCGCCAGGGCCACGCGCTGGCGCTGCCCGCCGGAAAGCTCCGCCGGACGCCGTTCCTCCAGGCCAGTCAGGCCGACGGTCTGGAGCGCGGCGGCCACCCGCCGGTCATAGTCGCTGCCCCGGACCTTCTGCACCCGCAGGGGATAGCCGACATTGCCGGCGACGGTCATATGAGGCCAGAGGGCGTAGGACTGAAAAACGATGCCGATACGGCGGTCTTCGGTCGGCAGATGCCGTTCGGGCGCGGAGGCCAGGAGATCGCCCAGATGGATGGTTCCCTGATCGAGGCGCTCGAAGCCGGCAATGAGCCGCAGCAGCGTGGTCTTGCCGCAGCCCGAAGGTCCCAGCACGGCCAGGAACTCACCGTCGGCCACCGACAGATCGACCGCCTCTACCGCGCGGGTCTCGCCGAAGCGCTTCGAAACCGATGTAAGGGTCAATCCAACCATATTCGAACCCAGATTCTTTCGAGCCGTTGGCTTAGACCGCCGCCCCGGCCCGGTCAAATGACGCTTCGGTTAAGCAGCCCGGCCTCAGCCGAACAGACAGAAGAGGGCCCAGCAGTGATCGGTGAAGCGGGTGAAAACGAAGTAGAGCACAGCATCGAACAACAGACTGACGGCGAGCAGCGGCAGCACGACGTAAAGCAGGAAGTAATAGAGCGCCCAGCGCGTGAAACGCCGCTTGGGAATCCGGTATCCCCGGATTGCCGCCACGGTCTCCGGCCGGGATGCCGCGTTGTCGGCCGACTGGGTCGCCTTCTGGGTCATAGGGCGCCAGACTAAAGATTGCCGGGCCCGGTGAAAACCGGGACTATGCGGCCATGGTCGCCGCCATCCAACCCGACCCGGAATCCAAAGCCGGGGTCTCCTGGGAGCCCTGCCCCCGCGAGACCTGGGAAGCCCTCACCCTTCAGGCCGGGCAGAGCAGCCTGGAACAGGCCTGGGCCTATGGCACGGCGATCGAGAGCGCACACGGCCTGCGGGCCGAGCGCGGCCTGATCAGCCAGGGTGGCGAGCCGCTGGCGCTGGCTCAGGCCTTTTGCCGGGACCGTCTCTTCACCCGCATCGCCCGGGTGCTGCGCGGCCCGGTATGGCTGATCGACCCGCTTGAAGACCCCCGCGCGCATCAGGTCTGCGAAGCCATCGCGCGGCAGTTCCGTCGCCGCCGCTTCGGCGACTTTCTTTTCTGGCTGCCGGAACTGCCGGAGAGCCCGAAGAGTGCCGCCATGCTGCGCGCCCAGGGGCTGCGCCCGGTGGTGACGGGCTACAGCTCGATCTGGCTCGACCTGCGACCGCCGCCGGAGGCGCTGCTGGCCGGGCTGCATGGCAAGTGGCGCAACGCCCTGCAGCAGGCGGAGAAAGCGGGTTTCGAAATCGAGGCGGTCACCCATCCGCGCCGCCTCAACCAATCGCTGCTGCTCTACGACCGCTTCCGCCGCAAGAAACGTTTCGTCGGGCCCAACGGCGACTTCATCGCCGCCCTGGCGCGCGACGACCGCGCGGCGGTGGTTGCCCTCACCGCACGCCAGAACGACGACCTGGTCGCCGGGGTGATCCTGATCCGCCACGGCAAGGCGGCCACCTACCTCGCCCCCTGGACCAGCGATGCCGGGCGCGTCGGCCAGGCCCACAACCTGCTGCTCTGGCACGGCATCGCAATGCTGAAGGCGGGCGGTATCGACTGGCTCGACCTCGGCGGGGTAAACACCGAAAGCCAGCCCGGCATCGCCCGCTTCAAACTCGGCCTCGGCGGCGACGTCTTCACCCTGGCGGGAACCTATCTCTAAGTCTTGATGGCGACCCGGCGTCAGGCCAGTTGCCCACCCGTCGCGTCGAAGTCCATACCGTTGAAGGCGGTGGCCGCGTCGGAGGCGAGGAACAGGACCCCTTGGGCCATTTCCTGCGGGTCCATGATCCGGGGTGTCACGAAGTTGGGCGCGGCGGCTTCATAGGTAAAGCCCTGGTAGTCGAAGCTCTCGCGCAGCATCGGCGTATCCACCGCAAGGGGCGAGATCGATACCACCCGGATATTGTCCTTGGCCAGTTGGGCGCCGGCCTTGGTGAGGCCAGCCACGGCATGCTTGGAGGCATTGTAGTGCGCGGTGTTGGGAAAGCCGCGGTGGGCGGCAACGGAAGCCATGTTGACGATCACGCCGTTGCCCTGGGCCTTCATCACCGGGATGGCGTACTTCATGCCATAGAAGACCCCGTTGGTATTGGTGCGCATCATATCCTCGAAGTTGTCGACCGGGATGTCCTCGATCAGCGCCGGGGTCATGAAGATACCGGCGTTGTTGAACAGCACGTCGAGCCGTCCGTAGGTGGAGACCGTCGCGCCGATGAAGGCCTCGACCTGCGCCGGATCGCGCACATCGGTTACCATCCAGGTCACCGCGCCACCCTTGGCGCGGATATCGGATTCGACCTGCTTACCCAAAGCATCGCGGCGGGCGGTTATGACGACCTGCGCGCCCGCCATGGCAAAGGCCTGGGCCGTCGCCGCGCCGATGCCGGAGTTGCCGCCGGTGATCGCCACCACCTTGCCGGCGAAGGCGCCGTTCGGATCGGCCCGATCGGGCGCCGCAAGCGGGTTCAGCGCATTCGCCTTTGCCGAGGTGGCAGCCGCGGCAGTGGCCGCGGTGGCGGCAAGGCCGAGCGCGCCACGGGTGAGGAAGGAACGGCGGGAGGCGGCGGTTTCCGATGTCATGACGGGTATCCTTTCAAAGGAGGGGCGGAGGAGCGTGGCGTGCCACCTCGGGCACGACGCCTTGCATTTTCGGTATTTGATCTTGTGGCCCGAGTTCAGCTGCCGGGCGTGTCGCGCACAAAGCTGCTGCCGCGCTCGGCGGTGGCGGTGAAGGTCATGGCGTTGATCTTCCAGACGCCGTCAACCCGCACGAAGCGGTGTTCATAGCTGCCCCAAACCTCCCACAACGGATTGCCGCCATTCTCGACCAGGGCACCGCGTTCCATGCGGTTCCAGGCATAGCCGTGGCTGAGCATCACGGCGCTGTCGGGCCCGGTGAAGGTGATGCGGTGGTTGCCGCGCAGATGAAAGCTTTCCTTCTCCGCCGTCAGGTTGGCGGACCAGCCGGCGATCAGACCGTCGGCGGGAATGCTGGCCGGCTCACCGCCCACCAGCGATGTGAAATCGACATCGATCTGATCGGTGAAGAGGCTGCGGGCAAGAACCCAGTCCTTGGCATCGACGGCGGCGTCCAGCGTGTCGGCAAGGCGGATCATCTCGGCCCGGCCGACCAGAGTCTCGGCGGTGACGGGGTCTCCCTGGAGGGCCGGCGCTGCGGTCTGAGCCTGGCTAGAGAGGGGCAGCGTCACGGCAAGGGCGGCTGCCAGGGCAAGGGTTTTCATCGGCCATCTCCATCGCGTGGTGTTTCGATAGCCTGGAGATAGGCGTCACAACCGATACCGACAAATACCGTTATTATCTAATAACGATACTCAAAGAGCATCATTTAGCCAAAACCGTGTCGATGAAGAGGCTTGTCAGGCTGCCCGGGTTTTGCCGATGGACAAAGACGAACTCCAGGGGCACGGACAGCCCCTTCACCTTGCGGAACTGAACACCGCGCGGCGGCCGTTCCATGTTGGCGGAGTTCACAAGCGCACAACCGACCCCGGCCGAGACAAGACTGAGAATAGTGGTCTCGTTGTCGGCGAGCTGGACCGTTAGCGGCTCGATGCCCAGGGCGGTCATCGCCGCCACCTGACGATCAAAATAGGCCGGCGCCGCCTCGCGTCGAAAACGCACCATCGGCAGGCCGCGCATCTGCGCCGGGTCGAGCGCGCCGCCGTGACCGAAGTCCATGTCGACGGGCGCCGCCAGAACCACGTCATCGGTGGCCAGGGGGTGAACCGCCAGCTTACCGTTGACCAGGTTGTCCTGACGATAAACGAAGCCGGCATCCAGCAGGCCGTCATGCAAAGCCTCGATCTGCGCCACCGATGGAAGAGGCGTCACCTCGAGCTGGATGTCCGGATAAGCCCGCGCGAAACGGTTCAGGGCGCGCGGCAGGTGGCCCGCCCAGGAGGCGTTCTCCAACAGGCCGATCTTGAGCCTGCCGCCGAGACCCTTCGCGACCCGTTGTGCCTTTTCCACGGCATCCGCGGTGCGCCCCAGGATGACCCGCGCCTCCTCCGCGAAGACCTTGCCGGCATCGGTCAGAACGACCCCGCGCCCCTGACGGCGCAGCAGGTCGAAGCCCAGTTCAACCTCGAGATCCTTGATCTGCCGCGAAACGGCCGGCTGCGCGACGTTCAGGCGCTCGGCGGCGGAACGCACGCCGCCGTGGTCGGCGATGGCAACGAAGTAACGAAGATGCCTGAGTTCCATCCCCAACGATATCCGATAAGCATCATTGGAGAAATGCCCAAGAAGCCGGAACAGGATACGGCTTTAAATCTTCCGGGCGACAATGTACCGGCCGCGTGAATAGGAGGGATAGCTGCCGGTTTCGATGATCTCGAAGCCTTGGGCAGCGATACCGTCCTCAAGCTCCGAGACCTTCAGGCTGTTCACGAAGGGCGCAAAGCCGATCCTTTGCATCAGGAAGATCAGCACCCGCCAGAGGCGGCTTTCCTCCGCCAGGCAGACAGTCTTGGAGATGAACAGACCGCCGGGCTTCAAAAGGCCGTGCAAATGGCCGAGGGCCTTCGGCATATCTTCCAGAAGATGAAGAAGATTGTAGGCCATGACGACATCGAAGGGCTCTTGCGCCCCGATGTCGTCAAAGGGGGTTGCCTGCTCAAAGGTGACGTTGGTGATCCCCTGCTCCTGCGCCTTGCGCCGGCCGATGGCGATCATGTTCGATGAAAAGTCCGTCGCGGTGATGTGTTTCACCAAGCCGGCCAGCAACAAGGCGGTCGAGCCGGTGCCGCAGCCGACCTCCAACACCCTGTCCTCGGCCGAGAGGTACGACTTGGTCCGCGCCAGGGCCTCGTGGTAGGCGGGGAGATTCTTGATCGGCGACTGCGCGTAGTCTTCCGCCCTCGTGTCCCAAAACTTCTCGCTGCTTTGCATGTTTTTTCCTAAACCATCCAGCCGATCATTTTCCGGCTCCTTTCGATGTTGTCTACCCATGCAAATAACAAAGATAAATTGCGGAAATTTGTCGATCTGATATACAAATTTGCATGAATTGGCAGGCTGTCTCCTTCGATTGGAATCAGGCCCGGGCCTTCCTCGCCACGGCAGAGGAGGGCTCGCTTTCCGCTGCCGCCCGGGCTCTCGGCCTGACCCAGCCCACGCTGGGCCGTCAGGTCGCGGCACTGGAGGAAAACCTCGGCGTCGTCCTTTTCGAACGCCTCGGCCGCTCCCTGTCTCTCACCGAGCCAGGCCTGGAGCTGCTCGACCACGTGCGCGCCATGGGCGATGCCGCCGGGCAGCTTTCCCTTGCCGCCTCCGGCCAGTCCCAGACGATCGAGGGGCAGGTCTGCATCACGGCCAGCGATCTGGCATCGGCTTTGCGGCTACCACCCATCCTCGAACGCCTGCGCAAGGTCGCCCCCGGCATCGAAGTCGAGGTGGTTGCCTCCAATGCCGTGCGTGACCTGCGGCGGCGCGAGGCCGATATCGCCATACGCCATGTGCGCCCGGAGCAACCGGACCTGATCGCAAAGCTCGTGCAGGAAACCTCGGCACGGTTCTATGCTTCGGCCGCCTACATCGAAAAGCACGGCCGGCCCGCTTCGGCACGCGCGCTTTCGGAAGCCGACTTCATCGGCTTCGAAGATCCCGAACGCATGCTGCCGGTGTTGAACGCGCTCGGCCTCTCTCTGACCAGGCGCAATTTCAAGATCGTCTCGGCGAACGGCGTCGTGGTCTGGGAGATGGTGAAGCAGGGGCTCGGCATCGGCGTGATGACCAGGGAGATCGCGGCGCTGACACCCGGCATCGAATGCGTGGTGCCGGAGCTCGATCCCATTCCGGTCCCGGTCTGGCTGGTCACCCATCGCGAACTGCACACCAGCCGCCGCATCCGCCTGGTCTTCGACTTTCTGGCGGAAGCCCTTCAGGAAGAAATATCCGATAAGCCCTAAAGACAGCCGCGGTCGAGTGCGGTTTCGCGGCTGTCGTGGAAGCGCAGCAGGATGCGCCGCGGCATCGTGCGGCGGAGGTTGCGGCGGACCTCGCGCTCCGGCGTCAGCGGGTCGATGCCGGCCTGAGGGTCGCGGCTGAAAACCGCCGTGGTGGAGAAGTCGAGAAACTTGGCGTGCAGCGTCGTCGTCGGAAAGCGCCAGATCATCTCATAGTCCAGCGGTACACCGCCGCGTTTGGCCCGGGCACAGACGAGGCTCGGCTCGCCGTAGGTGGCCTCCAGGGTTTCGACCAGACTCTCGAAAACCGCCGGCGTGGCACCGACCCGGCGACGCTCCAGAAGAACCTGACGCAGGCGGTGCGTCTGCGCATCCATCTGCAGGTAGCCGGTGAAGACGAGGTCGCCGATCTCAACGGCCGGCAATCCCAGTTCGGCATAGGCGTTGCCGTAGAGCCAGCGCCCGGGCAGCGGCGCCACGGCATCACCCAGCGCAGCCGTCAGCTCCGACGCGGTCATGCCCCAGCGCGCCGCTTCCCAGCCGGGCAGATCGGCCGGCGCGGCAGATGCCTTTTCCAAGACCGGGAAAACGCCCAGCAAGGCCAGCAGGCCGCCGAGAAGCTTTTGCCGCAGTGTTTTTGATCTTCCCATGAACAACGATATGGGCGCGGCCGCTGCCGTCGCGCTACAAAAAAAGCGGCGGCTCCGAAAAGGAACCGCCGCAAGTGGCAAGTTGGGCGCCGCCCGGCTGAAAAGCGACAGGCAGGCGGGCCGGTGATCAGACGGGAAACGCGCGGTCAGATCGCATTCTTGCCCATCTGTTCGGCGATATAGTCGGCCTGGCGCAAGGCCAGGGCGACGATGGTCAGGGTCGGATTCTCCGATGCGCCGGTGGTGAACTGGCTGCCGTCGGAAACGAAGAGGTTGGCGATGTCGTGGGTCTGGCCCCACTTGTTCACAACGCCGTCGCGCGCCTTTTCGCTCATCCGGTTGGTGCCGAGATTGTGGGTCGAGGGATAGGGCGGCGTCGGGAAGGTCCGCACCGCACCCACCGCGTCATAGACCGCCGCACCCTGCTGATAGGCGTGGTTGCGCATGGCGATGTCGTTGGGATGATCGTCGAAGTGGACATCGGGGATCGGCAGACCATGCTGATCCTTCATCGAGGCATGCAGGGTGATGCGGTTCGATTCCTGCGGCATGTCCTCGCCAACCAGCCACATGCCGGCCATGTGATCGTACATGTCCATGGCCGAGGTGAAGCTGCGCCCCCAGCCGCCGGGATTTAGGAAAGCAGCCATGAAGGGCAGACCGAGCGAGAGGGTTTCCATCTCATAGCCACCGACGAAACCGCGCGAGGGATCGTTGATCGACTCGTCGGTGATGATCCCCGCCATGGTGGTGCCGCGGTACATGTGCACCGGCCGGTCGAAGGTGGCATAGACACTGCCGGTCATGTGGCGCATGTAGTTGCGCCCGACCTGACCGGATGAATTGGCGAGGCCGTCCGGGAACATCGACGAGGCCGAGTTCAAAAGCAGCCGCGGCGACTCGATGGAGTTGCCGGCAACGGCCACCGCCCTTGCCTTCTGGCGATGCTGCTTGCCCTCCGCATCGGCATAGATGACGCCGGTCACCTTGCCCGAGGCGTCGTGTTCGATCTGCAGCACCTGGGCATTGGGCCGCACCTCCAGCTTGCCCGTTTCCTCGCCCTTGGGAATTTCGGCGTAGAGGGTCGACCACTTGGCGCCGGTCTTGCAGCCCTGGAAACAGAAGCCGATCTGCTGGCAGGCACCGCGGCCGTCCCGGTCCGCAGAGTTGATCGCCATGCGCCCGGTGTGACAGTCCTTGTAGCCCAACTTGTCGGCACCGGCCTTCATGACCTTGAAGTTGTTGTTGCCCGGCAGGCCATCGATGCCGTTGGTCCGAGTGACACCCATGCGGTCCTCGGCCTGGGCGTAATAGGGTGCCATCTCCTGCAGGGTGATCGGCCAGTCCAGCAGGTTCGCGCCGGCAACGTTGCCGTAAGTGCTCTGCGCCTTGAACTCATGTTCCTGGAAGCGCAGGGAAGCGCCGGCCCAGTGCACCGTCGAGCCGCCAACCGCCTTGACGATCCAGGCCGGCAGGCCGGGAAAGTCCTTGGCCACGCGCCAGTCGCCGGAGGTGGTGCGCGCGTCGAGCCAGGAGATCTTGCCGAACATCCCCCACTCGTCGTTTTCGAAATCGTCGATCTCGTGGCGCCCCCCGGCTTCCAGGATCACGGTGCGAATGCCCTTCAGAGCCAACTGCGTGCCGAGGGTTCCGCCGCCGGCGCCGGAGCCGATGACGACAACGACGCTGTCGTCGTTCATGTCGAATGATTGTGCCATATCTCGTCTCCCTCCCTCAGGCTTCCAGCCAGTCGATGTCATCGAAACCGCGGCTGATATAGCCGCCCTGCTCTGCCGAAGCGCCCTCATAGCCGAACTTCGCCCAGACCTCCGGCTGGTTGTAGAGTCCGGTCACCAGGCCGCCGCGGATCTTCTGGAAGAAGGGGCTGTCCTCCATCGACTTGAGGATCGCCACGCGATCCTCCTCCCAGGCGACGGAGAGATAACCGCCGCCGTGGCGTGCGCTTGCCGTCGCATCGACAAAGTCGACACCGGCCTCCAGCATGGCCTTCAGGTCGGCATCGTCGCCCGCCGAGGCGTCATAGCCGATCATCGCCTGCGCGTAGTATTTGTCGGCCAGGTGATCGTGCGGATAGATGTCCCGCGCCATCTGCACCAGGGTCGCCATGCTGCCGGGCCGCAGATGTTTCACCTCCATAGCCCAGGCCCCGCCGGCACCCATCACGATGCCGCCGTTGACCACGGCGATAATCCCGGCGGTGCCGGCCCCGGCGGTTTTCAAAAACCCCCGCCGGGTGACTTTTGTCCGCTTGTCCAAGGTCCTCATGGCTTTCCTCCTCAATCCTCTTTTTTTGGCCTTTTCTTGGTCTTTTCTTTTTCGTTGTGCTGTGGGTTTTCGCGTCAGCGATAGCGGCCGTGCTGCTGCAGCACTTCGATCTTGTAGCCGTCAGGGTCCTGTACGAAGAAGAAGGCGGCCATCAAGGCGCCGTCGCGATGAAACTCCTTCATCGGCTGGGGGCTGAGACCCAGTTCCTCGAAGCGCGCGTGTTCGGCTTTCAGGTCGTCGACGGCGACGGCCAGATGACCGTATCCCGTGCCATGGGTATAGGGCTCTTCTTGGCTTTTGTTCACGGTCAGCTCGACCTCGAAATCGTTTTCCGGGTTGCGCAGATAGATCAGCGTGAAGTCGTCGAAGTCGAAGCGGTCGGCCACCCCCAGACCGAAGGCTTTCTCGTAGAACGCTGTAGAGCTTTTTTCGTCCATCACGCGGATCATGGTGTGGATGGCTTTGGCCACGGCATACCTCTCCGTTCAGTTGTTCCGGTCAGATTTGAGAAAGAGTTCCTCGCCGGCTTGCTCGGCGCCGGCGACCACGCCACCGACGGACGGCAAAGGTGACGGCAACGGCGCAAGCCGGCAGGCGAAGTCCCGGCGACTCTCCCAGATCTTTTTTGGCCGTTCGCGACGGCTTTCTTTTTCGGAACAAGTTTAGCGCCGCTCGGCGCGGGGGTGGTGTTATGCCGCTACTACAGCGCCACCGCCCAACCGTGGGCGCGCCGAAACACTTGCACGTTTCAGGGTTTCACGGCACCAGTCCGTGTCGACGCAGGCCGAAAACGCTCTAAACCGCGACCGGCTCCTCAACCGCGAGCTTCACCGGCGGGCGCAGCGAGGGCGGGAAGCGATCATCGGTCAGGAAAACGAGGCAGGCACAGCGCAGCAGCGAGGCGAAGTTGCTGATCTCGCCCTGCAGTTCCAGAACCTCTTCATAGAGTTCGGACACGAACTGCGGCACCGACATCTCCTGCGACGCCGCCATGGTTTCGAGGATGTCCCAAAACCGGGCCTCAAGGCGCACCGAGGTGCTGTGGCCATTGATCCGAATGGAGCGGGTTACGAAACGATAAGTTGCGGGATCCTGCCCGGCAAAAACGTGGCACATGGGTCTGACCTCCCCAGAACAAGGTGGAGTTCATTGGGACCTGTCGGCCCGGCGCTCGATGACCTGCGCCCTCCACTGTTTGAACTTTTGTATTTTTTCGTTGCGAGAAGTATGCGGAAGGACAGGCCCCCCTGTCCAGCGCGGCGTTGACAGAGGCTGGGGCGGTGATGGCATGCTTTCGCTTTCGCAAAGAACGCTATATCGGGCGAGGGACCGCAGAAATGCCGAAGTCCGGCAAAACAGCGCAAAACCCGGCTGTGATCCCTGAGGAGGCGCGCGCCGCCTTTCGGCGTGACGGCGTGGTCTGCCTGCGCCAGGCCTTTGATCCGCAGTGGCTCGACCTGCTGGGCAGCGGAATCGCGGAAAACCTGGAGCGGCCCAGTCCGAAGCAGGAGATTCGCCACGGCGACGGCGGCAGCGGCCCCCGCTACATCGAGGACTTCTGGGTCTGGTCCGAGTTTCCCGCTTTTGAGACTTTCGTGCGGCAATCGCCGGCCGCAGCCCTGGCCGCGCAACTGCTGGGCGCCCGGCGCATCAATCTGGTGATGGATAACTGGTTTCTGCGCGAGGCCGGCGCCACGGCCCGGCCGCCGTGGCATCACGACATCTCCTACTTCGACTTTGAGGGCAGCATGTGCGTTCTCTGGCTGCCGCTGGATGCCACCGCCAAAGAGGACAGCATCGCCTTCGTGCGGGGATCGCATCTGTGGAATCGCCTCTTCATGCGAACCTTCTTTGCCGACCACCGCGCCGCCGCGGCGCCCGGCGTGATCAACGGCCTGCGCTACGAGATGCCGCCGGACATCGATGCCGCGCCGGACGATTACGACCTCGTCTCCTTCGACACCAGTCCGGGGGATTGCGTGTTTTTCGACATGCGTTGCCTGCACGGCGCCCTCGGCGCCAGCACGCCGAAAACCACCGTACGCCGCTATACGCTGCGCATGGCCAAGGAAGACGGTCACATCCGCTACCGCGGCGACTGGGCGAAGCAGGAGCGGGCGATCATGGAGGCCGCCGGCCACCGCGAAGGCGACGCCCTGGTCGGCGATTTCTTTCCGACACTGTGGGAAAACCCACAAGCCGGATAATCGGCGTTGTTTGAAACCGAAAATCCCTCCCCACGTATCTGTTCAGGTAAGCGGGAATTGCGACCCGCCCATCCATCAGCCGCATTCCGATCTGGAGCAGAACAGTGGAAGACTTTTCCCTGCAGGCCGAGCGTTTGGAACGCGCCGCCTTGTCAGACCTTCACGCCGCCGCGCCCGAGGACCTGCGTCACCGTCTGGGACTGGAACTGAAGACCATCGGCACCGCCCTGGCCTCGGTCTCCGCCAAGGACCCCAGTATTGTCGTCAACCGCACCATCGGCCTGGGTATCGAGGCCGCCGACGAGCCCGCCACCATCGAACAGGTGCGCGACGTCTACGAGAACGCCGGGGTCCGGCGCTTCTTTTTTCACCTGCATCCTGACGCGCAGCCGGCGAGCCTGGGCGATGTCATGGACCAAAGCGGTCTGGTCCAGGCGCGCGGCTGGATCAAGTTTCGGCGCGGGGCCGAGCCGGCGCCAAAGGCAAGCAGCGATCTGGAGGTCAGAAGGATCGGACCCGAACACGCCGAGGACTTCGGTCGCATCGCCGGCACCAATTTCGGCCTGAGCGAAGAAGGCTGCGCCTGGCTCGCCGGATTGGTTCACCGCCCACGCTGGCAGCTCTATATGACCTTCGACGGCCAGACGCCGGCCGGCACCGGCGCGCTTTTCATCGACCAGGGCATGGCCTGGCTCGACTGGGGCGCGACCGACCCGCAGTACCGCCAGCGCGGCGGACAATCGGCCCTGCTCAGCCGCCGCATCGCGGAAGCGCTGGCGGCAGGTTGCCGGACAATGGTGACCGCCACGGGTGAAGAGGTAGAGGGCGACCCCCAGCATTCCTTCAAGAACATTCTGAAGGCCGGATTCCAGCCGGTCTATCTGCGCCGCAACTTCGCCCCGCCGACCCAGGCTTGAGTTCCCGCCGGCCGAACGCGGCACAACAACCGGGCCGTTCGCGAAAGCCTTCGCGAGCGGCCTTTTGCCGTGGCCAATCAGTAGCGTGAATCCGCAGGCGAGTTTTTCCCCGACATTCAACCGGATGACAGTTCATACCACCCGTGGTAACTTTCGATTAAGTACAAGAACAAAAACGCCATAAAATTTCATGGTGATGAAAAAGCACCGAAACGGGGCGTTACCGAAACAGGGAGTCGTGGGGATGCCCATCAAGAACATCGTTCTCATCATTTCAGTCGGCCTCAGTGCCATCATCGGCATCTGGAGCGTGGTCTCTCCGGACGACGTGACCGGCGCTGCGGTGGCGCTGACCTCCGGTGCGCTGGAGTATCTCGACTGGCTGTTCATGCTGACCTGTACGATGTTCGTCTTCCTCGTGGTCTTTCTGGCGGTAAGCCGCTACGGCGAGATCAAGCTCGGCCGGGACGAAGAGGAGCCGGAGTTTTCCACCGCTTCCTGGATCGCCATGCTGTTTGCCGGCGGGATGGGCTCGGGCCTGCTGTTCTGGGGCGTGGCCGAGCCCATGTACCATTTCTATTCGCCGCCGGGCATGGAGGGCCAGACCGCCGAGGCCGCCCGCATGGCCTTCGTCATCACCAACCTGCACTGGGGATTCCACGCCTGGGCGATCTACGGCGTCTGCGCCCTGGTGATCGCCTATTTCGTGTTTCGCAAGAACGCCCCTTCGATGGTCTCGACGCCCATCGAATACGCCCTGCGCCCCCTGCTCGGCGACAAGCTGACCCATGGCGTCTCGGTCGCCTCCGATGTCCTGGCCGTCATGGCCGTGGTCTTCGGCCTCGCCGGTTCGCTCGGGATGGGGACGCTGCTGGTGCGCTCCGGTCTGGCGGAAGTCTTCGGGACAGATCCCGGCTCCCTGACCATCGCCATCGGCATTCTGGTGGTGATGACCGTCTGTTTTCTGCTCTCCGCCTGCACCGGCGTCGACAAGGGCATCAAGATCCTCTCCAACGTCAACATGGTCATCGCCATCGTCATCATGCTGGTGGTGCTCTTTGCCGGACCGACGACCTTTATCCTCGATGCCTTCGTGAATTCCATCGGCGACTACCTGAGCCAATTCGTTCTTCTCTCATTCCGGATTTTCTCCTATGACGATTCCCTGCGCGGCTGGACCCACGGCTGGACCCTGACCTACCTCATCTGGTGGATCGCCTGGGGACCCTTCGTCGGCATCTTCATTGCCCGCATCAGCCGCGGCCGCACCATCCGCGAGTTCTGCATCGGCGTCGTCGTGATCCCGACGGTCTTCTCGATGCTGTGGTTCGCCGTCTTCGGCGGTGCGTCGATGTACATCGAGATGAACGGCGGCGGCGGCCTGGCCGAGGTGGTCTTCGAAGACGTCACCAAGGCGCTCTTCACCTTCTTCAGCTACCTGCCGGGCACCGGCATCCTGAACATCCTGGCGATCATCCTGATCTTCATCTTCCTGGTGACCAGCGCCGATTCCGGCACCTTCGTGGTCTCGATGATGACCACCAACGGCAACCTCAATCCGGACACCAAGACCAAGTTGCTGTGGGGCATCATCATGTCCGCCATCACCTTCGGCGTTCTGGTTTCGGGCAGTGTCACCGTGGCCAAGGCGATGGCCATCACCGGGGCGATTCCCTTCACCTTCATCGTGTTCTTCCAACTCGTCGGGTTCTTCCGCGCGTTGCGGGAGGACGAGTCTCCGGAGATTCGTGATCTCCGCCTGGCCCGCAGGATGGCGCGGGCCCAGGCCGCCGATCAGTCAGCAGGCCAGGCCGGCGGCAGCCGGACGCCCGCAGAGTAGAGGGGGAGAAGAAGCATGACGATATCCAGAAAAGCCACCACCCTTGTGTTGCTGCTTTGCGGTTCCCTGATCCTTTCGGCCTGCGGTGAGGAGGAGGCGAAGGTGGTGCGCGTCGCGTCCAAAAACTTCACCGAGAACATGCTGTTGGCCGAAATGATGGCGCGCATGGCCGAAGAAGACGGCCTGACGGTACAGCGTGCCATTCCCTACGGCTCCTCTGCGGAGACTTTCGAGGCCCTGAAGCAGGACAAGATCGACCTCTACCCGGAATACAACGGCACCGGCCTGGTCTATCTGGGCCAGCCGCCGATGACCGACGGCGATGCCGCCCTGGCGCGGGTGCGCGAACTCTACGGCGCATTGGAGCTGGATTGGCGCGAGCGGCTCGGCTTTTCCAGCGACTACGTTCTGGTGGTGCGCCCTGAAGTCTCTCAGGGACAGGACATCACCAAGATCAGCGATCTCGCACGCCTCGACAGCGTCGACATCGCCGCGGACGACACCTTCGTGGAACGGCCCCTCGACGGCCTCAATCCCCTGGTGCGCCGCTACGGCCTGAAGCCCGGGCAGGTTCTGGCCTTCGATCTCGACGACAGCGGCAAGGACAAGATCGCCCAGGCCGTGCTCGACGGGACGGCCATCGTCGGCGAGCTGTTCCGCACCGACCAGCAGATCGCCAGTTTCGATCTGGTGGTGCTGGAAGACGACCTTTCCTTCTTTCCGGTCTACGAACCCTCACCGCTGGTCCGCCGCGAGGCGCTGGCCCGCTTCCCCGATCTGGCCCCCGCCCTGGCCAAGCTGCAGAACAAGGTCACCGCCGATGCCATGCGGGAAATGATCACCGATGTCGAACTGGAGGGACGCAGCGTCGGCGCGGTGGTGCTGGACTACATGGTGGCGGCGGGCCTGCTCGAAGCCACGTCGGAAACCGGCGGCGCCTCCGGGGCCGAACCGCTGATCGTCGCCATGGGGGAACTGGATTCCTTGGCCGGACCCGCCGGCAAGGCGGTGCGCGCGGCGCGCAGCGTTTTTCCAAAACGATCAGTCGCCGTTGAACGGGCCGCCAACCCGCTTGATCTGGTGACCAGCGGCGCGGCCCGCCTGGCGGTGGCCGGGGTCGATTCCTTCTACGAGGTCGAAGGCGACGGCGCGGTTCTCGCGAGCCAGGCCGAGGCCCTCGGCGTCGTCGGCTTCCAGGTGGCCCATATCGTCACCCGCAGCGGCGGTCCCGCCAGCTTGCCCGAGGTGACGAAACTGGGTGTCGGCGAGGCCGGCTCGTCATCGGACCGGGTGGCCCGCATGGCGCTTGCCGGGCTTGGTCTCGACGGGGTCGCGGTGGTCTCCGGCGAAGCCGGCGAACTGGGCATCCAGTTCGAAGCCATGGCCAAGGGCCTGGTGGACGCCGTCTTCATCATGGCCCCGCTGGGCGATACAACGGTTCTGGAGCTGCTGGAAGGCGGCGACTACCGGCTGCTGGCGATCGAGGGCTGGAACGACGGCTCCGCGCCGCTGCGCTTCTCCTTCCTGCGCCAGGCCCAGATCCCCGCCGGCAGCTATGCCGGCCAGGATGGCGCCGTCGAATCGCTCGGTGTCCAGATGGTGCTGGCCGGCCCCTCGGGCGGACGCGAGGCCTTCGGCGCACAGGGACCGGGCACAACGGGTACCGCCGCCACCCAGCCGATCCCCGACGCCACCATCCTGGAACTGTCCAAGGCCCTGGGTACCGCCGAAGCCGTCGATCCGGCGGCCCCGGTAGCGGCCGCGCTGCGGCCGGCGCTCGACGAGGGACCGCAGCCCCTGATCGCCGATCCCTTGACGTCGCTGGTCAACATCGTGGCGATCCTCTTCCTCGTCTGGATGGTCTACCTGCTGGTCGCCAAACAGCCGCGCCGACCCGACCAGCCCAGCGATATGCACATCATTCCGGCCAAGTCGGCCGGCGAAACAGATCAGCAGCCGGGCCAGTAGCCGAGAAGGAAACAATAATGTCCAAAAAGATTCTGGTTCCCATCGATCTGGAGCATCAATCGTCCTGGCTGAAGGCCCTGCCCAACGGGGTCAACCAGGCCCGCATCCTGGACGGCGAGGTCTGGCTGATGACGGTGGTCCCGCATATTCCCTCCGGCATTGACTGGCGTTATGCCATTCGCGGCGAAGAGCATGGCTCGATCGACTACGATGTAAAGGACTTCGTCAAACAGGCCGAAGAACGGATGCGGGAACTGGCCAAGGAGCACATTCCCGAAGACTACTTCGGCGGCATCATCGCCGCCCACGGCACGATCTATGAGAAGATCGTCGAAGCTGCCGAAGAGATCGGCGCCGAGCTCATCGTGATGGCGGCGCACCGCCCTTCACTGAAAGACTATCTGCTCGGCCCCAACACGGCGCGGGTGGCCCGCCATGCCGCCTGCTCGGTGCAGATCGTCAGGGACTGAAGCCTGCCACTCAACCCAGAGCGTCCCGGATACCGTAGAGACCGTAGGCGCCGGCCAGATAGAGCCGGCGCAGAAAAGGCAGGGGAAAGCGCGGCAAGGGCGCCCGCAGAACGGCGGGCAGGTCCGCCGCGCCCTGGCGTCCGGCAACCAGGCCCGCCAGGGCCCGTCCGGCATAGGCGGTGAAGGAAACGCCGTTGCCGTGATAGGCCAAGGCAGCGTAGAGCCCCTTCTCCTCCAGCGCGCCGACGAAGGGCACCAGCGGCTTGGACAGACAGACCAGTCCGCGCCAGGAAAACTCGGTTTCGACGTTCCGCCAAGCCGGAAAGTGATGCTCGAAGTCGCGGCGCAGGCGCCGCCTTCCCCGCTCGCCCGCCGCCGGCGAACCGGAGATGCCGCCCCGCCCGCCGAAAAGAAACCGTCCGTCAGGCAGCAGGCGAAAGTAGTGCAGCAGGTGGCGGCTGTCGGCACACATGGTGGTGTCGGTCCAGCCCTGGGCGGCCTGCTCATTGTGACTCAAAGGCCGGGTGACGATGATGTCCGAAATGACCGGCAGCAACCGCCCGGCAAGATCGGGCAAACGCGCTTCCTCGCTGTAGCCGTTGGTCGCGATAATCACCTTGCGGGCCGTCATGCGGCCCTGCGGTGTGGTCAGACTGAAACCGCCGCCCTGGCGCTGCAGTGCCAGGACCGCCGAGTTGCCGTAGACCCGCACCCCGGCGTCGATGGCCGCCCGCGCCAATCCCCGCAGGTACTTCAGGGGGTGCAGCCCGACGCCGGGCGGCACCAGCAGGCCGCCGTGAAAGTCCGCCGCCGCGAGGCCGCGTTCAGCCAAGGCCGCAGGCTCCAGCAGCGGGCAGTCGAGACCAAAGAGGTCGCGGAACTGGGCCTGCTCGGCGCGCAGTTCGGCAAGCCGGCCCGGCTTGTGGGCCAGCAGGATCTCACCCTCCCCGGTCAGGTCGGCATCGATCCCGCGCGCTTTGCAGAAGGACCTGACGAGATCCACGGCTTCGACCTGGATCTGGAAAAAGCGGCGTGTCTCCTCCAGACCGTAGCGCTTCGCCATGGCGGCATAGTCGAGCTTCGCGCCGCCGAGGCAACAGAAACCGCCGTTACGCCCTGAGGCCCCCCAGCCGGGTGTTCCGGCTTCCAGCACCGCCACATCGGCCGCTTCTTCTTCCGCCAGGGTCAGGGCGGCGGTGAGCCCGGTGAAACCGGCGCCGATGACCGCGATGTCGCAAGCAGCGTCTTCCGTCAAAGGCGGTGTCGCCCGGCCGAGAGGCCGCGCCGAGGCCTCCCAATAGCTGCCGACCGCCGCATCGCGGTCATAGAGGGCATCGTGGTAGAGACGGGTCATGCGCTTGTTTGGTCTCCGCTTTTGCCTGCGCAAGATAGACCAGAACCCGCTCTAGGAAGAAAGCCTTTGCCGGAGTATCCTTATCCATCCGTGAGCGGCGGAGCAGTCAGGAGAAAGAGCGGACCATGGGTTTCTTCAGCAAACTTTTCGGCGGTGGCGGCGAGAATGATGCCCCCTCGGCAGAAGCGGTTGAATACAACGGCTTTCAGATTCAGCCGGCGGCACGCCGCCAGGGCGGCCAATGGCTGACCGCCGGGATCATCCGCAAGGAGATCGGCGGCGAAATGAAGGAGCACAGTTTCCTGCGCGCCGACACCCACGGCTCGCAAAAAGACGCCGACGACTTCGCCCTGATGAAGGGGCGTCAGATCATCGACGAACAGGGTGAGCGGATCTTCAAGGACTGAGACAACACAAGATGGATCTCGATAGCTTTCGCAACAGCCTGACTACGGACAGGCCACCGGCGGAGCTGAGCCCCGCTCTGACCGCGCTGTGGCAGGCCGCCAAGGACGACTGGGACACCGCACACCAAACCGCCCAAAGCGACTCTTCCGCCGAAGGGGCTTGGGTGCACGCCTACCTGCATCGCGTCGAAGGCGACGAGAGCAACGCGGGCTACTGGTACCGCCGCGCCGGCAAACCCCATGCGCGGAACAGCCTGGACGAGGAATGGGCCGAGATCGTCAGCGCTTTGCTCTAAGCGCGTACCTTATCCAACTATTCGCTGGGCCTAGGCGTTCTCCGCCACCGTCGACCGTAGATGTTGCTCCAGGTATTCGCCCAGGGCTTCCGCGGCGGCATTCTTTTTCTTGCTGCTGCGGTGCAGCCGGACAACGACATCGCCCAGCCGCGGCAGACCGGCGCCGGCATCCAGGACCGGCACCTCCGGACCGATGGTTCCGGCGGCAAAGGCCGAGATCCCCAAGCCCGCCTTGACGGCAGACTGCAGGCTTGCCGAACAGGAACTGGTATAGACCAGACGGTAGTCGAGGCCCTTGTCGGCCAGGTCCTGCAGGATGGCGTCCCGATAGAAGCAGCCCTGCGGATAGATCACCAGAGGCAGGGGCTCGTCCCGGCGCGCCAACAGCTTCTCGCGCCCGACCCAGACGATCGGCTCCCGCCACAAGACACCGCTCTGGCGCGGCTCCCGGCGGATCTGGCGCATCAACACCAGATCGAGTTGTTCAGAGCGCAACTGGTTTGCGAGATCGACGGCAAGGCCCGCCACGACCTCTATCTCGAAGCTCGGATGCTGCTTCATGAAGCGGTTGAGGATCGGCGGCAGTTGCTTCACGGCAAAGCTTTCCTGAGTGCCCAGGCGCACCTTGCCGGAACCCGCCGGCAGACGCAGCGCCGCCAGGGCATCGCTTTCGATTTTAAGCAGGTCACGGGCATAGTTCAGCAGCACATCGCCCTCCGGCGTCACCGAGACACCCTGCTTCGAGCGCATCAGCAATCGGACCTTGGTGAGCAGTTCCAGCTTCGAAATCTGACCGCTGATCGTCGACTGGGAACGGCCGATCAGATGCCCGGCATTTGTGAGACTTCCGGTATCTACGGCGGCCACGAAAGTCCTCAGCAATTCAAGGTCTAACTGGGGTCGGGGATAGTGCCCGGTAGCGGATACATCCATCGGAAACCTCCATAGCAGGTATCAGAAATCCGAATGTGACATCAGGTTGTGGATAAGACAATCATATTGCCCAGGCGTCGTCCAAGGCGCCGTCAGGAAGGCAGGAACAATGGAAGAGCGGATCCAGGATGGGGGGCCGCTTGAACTGGGCGGTTTTTACGCCAGTTCAGAACTGCTGGAGCGATTCAGCAACCAAGTACAGTCATTGATCGGGGCCGCTGATCGGGCAGCGGCGAACGGAAATCCGGAAGGCCAGTTTGCGGCCTTGCTGGCGCTTGAGTCCGTGCTGCTGAGTGATCTCCTGAATGAACAGGAGGCGTCGGACTTCGTCAGCAGGCCGGAGATGCAATCGGCCATCAAGACCAGCCAGCGGATCTTCGCAGCCTTCGAGTCGCGGCTGGAGGATGCCTTTGTCGCCGACATCGCCAGCGTCAAGGCACCCCGGCGCTATCTGAGCGACTGCGACTCCGTCACCCGCAATTATCTGGCCCGCTACCGCGCTCTTGCTGCCGCAGAGGTGGCCCTGGCCAGGGTGGGGCCGGCGGACCGGGTGGCCTTTGTCGGCGCCGGTGCGTTGCCGATCACGGCGCTGGAGTACATCCGCACCGCAGGCTGTCATGTCGACGGCATCGAGATCCTGGGCGAGCGGGCCGCAGCAGCCGAGGCGGTCATCGAGCGCCTGGGCTTCGCCGAACGGCTGACCATGATCAATGCCGACGGCAGCACCATCGACTTCTCGACATACTCCGTGATCCTGGTCGGCGTGCTGGCGGAACCCAAGGCGGCGATCTTTGCAAGGCTCGCCGCCACCGCAGCGCCGGAGGCCCGGGTGATCTGCCGCACGACGGAGGGGTTGCGCCAACTGATCTACCGGCCCACGGCAGCGGGAGCCCTGTTGCCCTATCAGGCTCAAGCCATCAACAGAGCCAACGGGTTCCAGACCCTCTCCACCCTGCGCCTGGTTCAAATAGCCCTGAAACCCGGAGCGGCCGCCTGATGGATATCCATTTCGGCCTGCTCAGCGTTGCCGGGGTTTGGGCCCTCGCCGCGATGTCGCCGGGCCCGAACTTTCTGATTTCGGCACAGGCCACGCTCTTGCTCGGCCGCCGCAAAGGCTTTGCGACGGTCCTGGGCATCGTTTGCGGAACGGTGATCTGGGGACTGGCCGGGTATTTCGGGCTCTCCGCCGTGATGGCGGCATCGCCCACCGCCTTTGTGCTGCTCAGCATCGGCGGTGGCGCCTATCTGATCTACCTCGGCCTGCGCCTCATCTACGGGTCGCTCGGCTCCTCGGGTATGGGCGCATCCCTGCACGAGGACATTCCCAGCGAGACATCGGCCTGGCGGCGCGGTCTCTTCACCAATCTTTCCAATCCCAAGACGGTTGCCTTCGTCGGCAGCCTCTTCGTCGCAACACTGCCCGCGCCGACCCCCCTCTGGGTCGGCCTCGCCGCCGTGGCCATCATGGGCGTCACTTCCTTCACCTGGTACTCGCTGGTGGTCGCAACCCTGTCGTGGCCGCAGATCCAGCAAGCCTATAGCAAGGCCCAGCATTGGATCGATGCCACTGCCGGCCTCGTCTTTATCGTCTTGGGAATTCGCCTGGCCGTCGCCGATCTGGCAGCCGGCGCCTAGAACCTTTTCAAATCATCTGAAACCGCCTGACCAAAGGCCTTGGAAGTAGAACCGCTTCATCGCCCTTCCTAATTGCGAACAGTAATCGATCGCTTGTCACAATTGTCCAAGCCAAGGAGGTAGAACCGTGTCAGACGTCATAGACCGAAGCACCACAGAGCGAAGTCCCGCAGATCGAAGGCCCGCAGACCGAAGGCCGGGCCGCTTGCCGGACCTGGATCTGGCAAGCGTCGAGATCCCCGCGCAGACGTTCTTTCAGATTGCGCCGCCGACACAGCTCGCGGAAACGCTGCGGCTCAGACTTACCGAACAGTGCTATCTGCCCAAAGGCAGTGATCCTCTAAAAGACTGGGTTGCAAGGGTCGCCTGCCCGGCCTTTCAGAACTATCGCCGCCGCCGCCCCCTGGCGGCAGGACGCCTCGAGCGCTTCTGCACTATCGGCACCGGGGCCGGGCTCGACGCCCTGGTTGCCGCCGAGATTCTGCGGCCGGGATTGATCGCCGTCACCGACCTGCACCGCGACGTCGTCGACCAGGCCATGAGCAACATCCTCGCCAACCTCAAGACGCCGGAACGCCTGGTCCTGCGCAGCGGCGTCGGTGACCTTTTGGCACCGTTTCAAAACAGCCAGCTCCGTTTCGATCTGATTTACGAGAACCTGCCGAACATTCCCCTGCCCGACGGTGTCTCGCTCGATGACGGTCAGGCCAGTTCCAGCTTCATCGCCGCCCGCGGTGAAAGCGTTCCGGCTCTGGCGCAAAGCTATCTCATGGATCTGCATTACGCCTTTTTACTCCAGGCCCATCGTTTCCTCAATCCCGATGGCGCAGTGCTCTGTTCGATCGGCGGCAGGCTGCCGCTGCAGGCCATGCTTCAGACCTTCGCCGCCGCCGGCTACGACGCCGAGATCATTCTCTATAGCTGGAAAATCCAGAGCGAACCGGATGAGGTAATCACCGGTTACGCGGAAGCACAGCAGGCGGGCCACGGTCCCTTCCATTTCTATCTGGCCGAGGACCTCGCGGCCTTCTTTGCCAAACAGCCGGAGATCACCGGCAATGCTGGGGCCGAGGTGCTGGAGAAACAGCTTCGCCCGAAGCAGATCGATGCCGCAATGGCCCTGGCGCTGCATCGCCAGGGCAAGACCATCGGACACACGGTCGCCGTTATCGAGGGACGACCGAAGAAAGCCGCTTAACTGGTGCTCGTTTCGGGCCGGTGCCGCGGATGGCCGATCCGCGGTACCGCCGCCAGCAGTTTTTGCGTGTAGGGGTGCCGGGGTTCGCCGAACACCTGTTCGACCGGCCCTTCCTCGACGATCTCACCCAGACGCATCACGGCCACCCGGTCGGCGACATGACGCACCACCGCCAAGTCGTGGGAAATGAAGAGATAACCCAAACCGAGCCGCTCGCGCAGGTCCATGAAGAGGTTCAAAACCTGGGCCTGCACCGACACGTCGAGTGCCGAGACCGGCTCGTCGGCGACGATCAAAGCCGGATGGGTGATCAGCGCCCGGGCGATGGCGATGCGCTGGCGCTGGCCGCCGGAAAACTCGTGAGGAAACTTCTCGGCATCACGCGCCTTCAGGCCGACCGATTCCAACACCTCGGCAATGCGCGCCCGGCGCGCCGCAGCATCGACGCCACTCTCTAAGGCATCCAGCGGCTCTGCCACGATCCAACCGACCTTGCGGCGCGGGTCGAGCGAGCCGTAAGGATCCTGGAACACCATCTGGGCATGGCGGCGCAGGCTGCGCAGTGCCTTGGGCGACAGCGAAAAAACATCCTGCCCCATCAGTTCGACCCGCCCGGCAGCGGGATGTTCCAGGGCCAGGACGGCACGGGCCAGGCTTGACTTGCCGCTGCCGGACTCGCCGACCACGGCAAGGCTCTCACCACGGGCAACCTGCAGGCTGACACCATCCAGCGCGCGGTGGCGCGGCGCCGGGGCGAGGAGGCGTTGGCGCGGCAGGGGATAGTCCAGAACCAGACCTTCGACGCGCAGCAAAGTCTCCACCCCCTTCGGATTGCCGGTCACGACGGAGTCTCCCCTTCATGGGGATGGAGACAGGCAACCGCATGGCCCGGCACCAGCAGCCTTTCGCCCGGCGGGCACGGCAGGCAGTCATCGGCGACACGCGGACAGCGCCCGGCAAAGACGCATCCTTGAGGACGGTCATGGGGATCGGGCACCTGACCGGGAATGGTCGCCAGACGCCGCCCCGCCGGCAGAATGTCTTCCAGAGCACCGGGGGAAGCTGCGAGCAGACCACGGGTGTAGGGATGGGCCATGCGGGCGAAGACCTCCGCCGTCGCCCCGCGCTCGGCCACCGTGCCGGCATACATGACCAGCATGGCCGCCGTGTTCTGCCAGACCACCGCCAGATCGTGGGTGATCAGCATCAGCGCCATCTTCGAACCCGCCGTCACCTCGGCAATGAGGGCCAGGATCTCCGCCTGGCTGGTTACGTCCAGAGCCGTCGTCGGTTCATCGGCAATCAGCAGCGCCGGATCGCAGGCCAAGGCCATGGCGATCACCACCCGCTGGCGCTGCCCGCCGGAGAGCTGGTGCGGATAGAGATCGGGGGAGAAACGCGGCTGCGGCAGGCCGACCCGGTCGAGCAGCTTCAGCGCCCGCGCTTCGGCCTCACCCCGCCCGAGGCCGAAGTGCCAGCGCAGGCCCTCGGCCACCTGAAAGCCGATGGTCTTCACAGGGTTCAGCGCCGTCATCGGCTCCTGAAAGACCATGGCGATACGCCGCCCGCGCAGGGCACAGAGAGCCCGTTCATCCAGGGTCAGCAGATCCTGGTCCTCGAAGTCGATGCGACCGCGGCAGCGCGCCGCCGCCGGCAACAGGCCCATCACCGCAAGGGCGGTCATCGACTTGCCGCAGCCCGACTCGCCGACGATGCCCAGGCTCTCCCCCGGCGCGAGATCGAAACTCACCCGGTCCAACACCGTCGCCGGGCCCTCCGGCGTATCGAGGGTGACGGTCAGGTCCTGCAGGCTGAGAAGGCTCATGACATCCCCCTCAGCGCAGTCGCCGCAGGCGCGGGTCGAGCAGATCGCGCAGGCCGTCACCCAGCAGATTCAGACCCAAGACCGTCACCATGATGGCGAGGCCCGGGAAGATCGCCAGCTGCGGGGCCAGGAACATCAGGGTCTGAGCCTCGTTCAGCATCTTGCCCCAGCTTGGGTCCGGCGGCTGGGTGCCGAGGCCGAGGTAGCTCAGGCCCGCCTCCGCCAGGATCGCCAGAGCAAACTGGATGGTCATCTGCACGATCAACAGGCTGGCGATATTGGGCAGGATATGATCGAGGGTGATCCGCGTGCGCCCGCGCCCGGCAACCCGCGCCGCCAGCACAAAGTCGCGCTGCCACAGAGACAGCGCCGCACCACGCGTGAGGCGGGCGAAAACCGGAATGTTGAAGATGCCGATGGCGATGATGGAGTTGACGGCGCCGGGTCCCAGCAGCGCCGTGATCATCACCGCCGACAGCAGCGCGGGAAAGGCGAAAGTGAAGTCGTTGAAGCGCATCACCACCTCCTCCACCCAGCCCCGCCGGGCGGCGGCAAGCGCGCCCAGCGGCACCCCGATACCGGCGCCGATGCCAACGGCCACCAGGGAAACAGCGATAGAGTTGCGCGCACCCGCCATGATGCGCGACAGCACATCGCGGCCGAACTGATCGGTACCCAGCCAGTGCGCTGCCGAAGGCGGCTGCAGCTTCGCCGGGATGTCTATGGCGTTAACCGGATAGGGCGTCCAGAAAAGCGAAACGGCCGCAAGGGCGACGAGCAGCAAGGTTACCAGCAAACCGATCATCAGGTTCGCCTGGCCGCGCCCGCGCTGCCAGAATTCCCGCAGGGAGGCCACCCGCGTCTCAGAGGACATGGCCACCTCCGCGCAGACGCGGGTCGAGAACCGCATAGAGCAGATCGACCAGGAAGTTCACCACCACCACGCTGGCGGCCAGCAGGATCACCAGATCCTTCACCACGATCAGGTCGCGCTGGGCAATGGCCTGGAAGATGAGGCGCCCCAGACCCGGCAGGTAGAAAACATTCTCGATGATGATGGTGCCGGCGAGCAGGAAGGAGAACTGCAAGCCCATGATGGTGACAACGGGGATGAGGGCGTTACGCACGGCATGATGCCAAAGCGCCGCCCGGCGGCTGAGGCCCTTGGCGCGGGCGGTGCGCACATAGTCCTCACCCAGGGTTTCCAGCACCGAGGAGCGGGTGACCCGGGCCAGGATCGCCGCCTGCGGCAGGGCCAGCGCCACCGCCGGCAGCAGCAGCGTCTTCAGCGCCGGCCAGAAACCGGCATCCCAACCGGCAAAACCACCGGCGGGCAACACCTGCCAATGCACCGCAAAGAGCAGGATGAGGAGAATGGCAAACCAGAAGTTCGGGATCGCGATACCCAACTGGGTGAATCCCATGACGCCGACATCCGCCGCCTTGTTGCGCCGCGCCGCCGCCAGAACGCCGAGCGGAATGGCCAGCACCGTAGACAGCACGATGGCCATCAGCGCCAGAGGCAGGCTGAGACCGATACGCTCAGCCACCAGTTCCCAAACCGTCACGCCGTAGGTATAGCTCCGCCCAAGGTCGCCGGTAACGAGCCCGCCAAGCCAAAGCAAGTAGCGCTCCCAAGCCGGCCGGTCGAGACCCATCTCCGCCCGCAGCGCCGCCAGTGTGTCGGCGCGGGCGTTGACCCCCAGAATGATCGCCGCCGGATCGCCGGGCAGCACCTCCATCACCAGGAAGACCAGCAGGCTGGCTACCAGAAGCGTGATCAGAAGCGTGCCGAGACGCTGCAGGAGAAAGAGCGCCATGGCCTAGCTCGCAAACTCGGCGAATGGGTTCTGCGGCACTGGACTACTGTTGCGCGTGCTTCGAGACGCCCGCCAACGCGGGCTCCTCAGCATGAGGGTCATTCTTTGTGCCATGCGCGGACTCCCTCATCCTGAGGAGCGCGGCCGGGCATCAGCGCGGGCGCGCGTCTCGAAGGACGCAGGGTGCTGCTGCAACACAGCCGGTCGCCGCGCGGTCGTCTATGCCCTCAATTCCAATGGACCGCGGTCAGGTCGTTGGCCTGCACCGGGCTGTTCTCCCAGAGACCGACGACATCCTTGTTCCAGACGCCGTGCTTGGCGAGTTGAAACAGGAAGACGTTCACGGAATCGGCGGACAGCTTCTTCTGTGCATCAGCCAGCAGGCCATAACGCGCCTCCTCGTCGACGGTGGCGTTCAGCTTGGCCATCAGCCCCTTGAAGTCGGCATCCTGGTAATTGAAGTAGTAGGTGTCGCGCGCGTAGATGCCGATATCCATCGGCTCGGTGTGGGAGACGATGGTGAGGTCGTAGTCGGTGCCCTTGAAGACCTGTTCCAGCCAGCCGGCCCATTCGACCTGGCTGATCTCGGTCTCCACACCAACCTCCGCAAGCTGGGCGGCGATGATCTCGCCGCCGCGGCGGGCATAGCTCGGCGGGGGCAGTTTCAGGCTGAGCTTCAAGCCGGATTCATAACCGGCCTCGGCCAACAGAGCCTTGGCCTTTTCCGGGTCGTAGGTATAGCTGCCCGTCAGGTCCACATAAGCCGGGTGATGCGGGGCGAAATGAGTGCCGATCGGCGTGCCGTAGCCGAACATGGCGCCGTCGATCACCGCCTGACGGTCGACGGCATGGGCCAGTGCGCGGCGCACGCGGACATCGCTCAAGGGGCCGCGGGTGTTGTTGATGGCCAGGATGGTCTCACCCTCAGTACTGCCGATCACCACCTTGAAACGCGGATCGGCTTCGAACTGCGCCATGGCCTCGGGGGCCGGAAAGTTCGCGAAGGCATCGACGTCGCCGGCCAGCATCGCCGCGGTTGCGGCGGCGGGATCGGGAATGATCTTGATCGTCGCCTTGGCCAGCCTGGCCGGCGTCCCCCAGTAGTCTTCGTTGCGGACCAGTTCGACCCGGTCGCCCTTTACCCAGCGCCCGAAAGTGAAGGGACCGGTTCCGACCGGATTGCTCTTGTTCTCCGCCGCCGTCTCCGGCGCCACCATCACCGCATCGCCCCAACCGAGATTGAACAGCAGGTTTCCCGCCGGCTGCTTCAGGGCGATGACGACGGTGCCCGCATCCGGCGTCTCGACAGCGGCGATGGAATCGAAAAGCGCTTTCTGCGCGTTGACACTGTCCTCGGCCATGGCGCGGTCGAGAGAGAATTTCACATCGGCAGAGTCGAAGCTGCTGCCGTCATGGAAGGTGACGCCGGACTGCAGCGTGAAGGTATATGTCAGGCCATCGTCGGAGACCGTCCAGCTTTCGGCCAAGGCGGGTTTCACCGCGCCGCTGCTGTCGATCCGGGTCAGGCCCTCAAAGATGTTGGCGTAGACCACCTCGTCGATGGCCGCTGCCGCCCCGGCGGTGGGATCGAGATGCGGCGGTTCCAGAACCATGCCGAGTGTGAGGCTGTCCTTGGCCGCGAGAGCGGGGGCGATCAGGGCGGGCGCTGCGAGGCCGAAGGCCAGTCCCGCCGCCAAAGCGACGCTGGCCAGGGGGGACGCGACAAGCTTCTTCATGATTCTGCTCTGCCTCCAATTGACGGCGGTTACGCTGGAAATCGTTCCGCTGCGGTTCTTTTCGCCGGCCCGGAGAAGCCGGGAAAGGGAGTTTAGCCAGCCCGGGCGCCGTCCAAAAGCGCCAAAGTGGCCGAGGCCATGACCTTGGCTGAAGCAATCATATCGTCGATACCGACATACTCATCCGGTTGATGGGCGAGATCCAGGATACCCGGCCCGTAGGCGATGCAGTCCTCCAGATGGCCGACCCGCACGATATGCTTCTGGTCGTAGGTCCCAGGAGAGACCACCTGTTCGGCGGGTTTCCCCAGCACCTCCTGGATTGCCGCGGAAACCGCCCGCACCACCGGCGCATCGGCATCGGTCATGGTCGGTTGAAAGGCCAGCACCTCGCGCAGGGCATAGTCGAAACCTTCCCGGTCGTGCTTCAGGCTTTCGAGGATCGAGACGATCTCATTCTTCACCTGCGCCGGATCTTCCTCAATCAGGTAGCGCCGGTCGAGCACCATGCGGCAGGAATCGGGCACCATGGGCGCGGGCAGACCCTCGAAGTCCTCGCTGAGGCCACCGTGGATGGCGTTGATGTTGAGGGTCGACTGTTTCGCGCCCTCCGGCACCACCGGCATGGTGGTGCGTTTGGCCGCCAGCGCCGGAAAAAGCTCGCTTTCCAGGCGCTGCAGGAAAGCCCCCATGTGGCGCACGGCGCAATCGCCCAGGAAGGGCATGGAGCCATGGGCGATGCGTCCGGCGGTTTCGACCTCCGCCCACCAGACACCGCGGTGACCGATGCAGACCCGGTCGACATTCAGGGGTTCGGGGATAATCACATGATCAACCCGGGGCCGGGAGAAGAAACCCTTCTGCGCCAGATAGCCGACCCCGCCGTAGCCGCCGGACTCCTCATCCACCGTGCCGGAAATTTCAAGAGCACCGGCAAAACCCTCCGCCTCTTCCAACAAGGCCTCGACGGCAATCACCGAAGCGGCGATGCCGCCCTTCATATCGCAGGCGCCGCGGCCATAGACCTTGCCGTCGCGCACCTGGGGATCGAAAGGATCGACCGTCCAGCCCAGCCCCGCCGCCACCACGTCGATGTGGCCGTTGAAGTGAATACAGGGCCCGGGCCGCCCGCCTTCGATGCGCGCCACCACATTGGTGCGCGGATATTTATCCGAGTCGCCGACCACGCCCTCGGCGCGGTGATAAGAAACCTCGAAGCCGCGCTTGCGCAGCCGTTCCCCCAGGAACTCGGCGCAGGGCCCGTAGGCCTCGCCCGGCGGGTTCACGGTGGGAAAGCGGATGAGGTCGCAGGTCAGTGCAACCAGATCGTCCTGTTTATCTTCGATGCGTCGGAAGAGGCTGTCTTGCATAGCCCCAACAGATAGCCATAGAGCGGCAAGGCGATGCAAGCGGCAGCGCCTTATAGCGTCAAATCCGTGGCGTCAAAAAGGTATTCGATCCCAAGGGATTGCAATCCAACAGGATTGACACAATCCGGCCTTTCGGCGGCAGCGAACGATCCCCACCTATCAGCTTGGAGAGAGCGCCGACCACCCGGATGAACAAACCCCAGGAGCCGCGCCATGCCGATTTCCACCGACCTTCTGCAAGCCAAACAGACGATCAGCACGAGACTGCTGCGCGCGGGCCTGCGCGGCGGCGCCGTCGCGGCAAGACGCTGCCTGCGCATTTCCACGGCGATGGCTCGTGCCGGCGGCAATGTGCATGCGGTCGGCATCGGCAAGAAGATCACCGGCGGCGTCGCAACCAAAGAGACCTGCGTCAGGATCTATGTGGTGCAGAAACTGCCCGCCGCCATGCTGTCGGAGCGCGACCGCCTGCCCGATCACATCGACGGCGTCGTGACCGATGTGATCGAATCGGCGCCGGCCTTCGCCCTGGGCCAGACCGTCACCCAGAAAGCGCCGCCAAAAGCCACCAAGAGAGCAGCCCGCAAGAACATCGGCACGGCGCAGGAAGCCTGCAGCGACAACCGCCAGGCCGCGCAGCGCCCGGTCGTGGCCGGTATCAGCATCGCCCATGAAGACGTCACGGCCGGCACCCTCGCCTGCTTCTGCCGCTCGACCCTGGCCGATGCCGACCCGGATCAGGTCCTCGCCCTCAGCAACAACCATGTCCTTGCCGATACCAACCGGGCGCAGATCGGCGACGACCTCTACCAGCCCGGCCCCGCCGACGGCGGCACGCCTGCCGACCGCATCGCAACCCTGCTGCGCTTTCAGGAAATCATCGCCGACGGGCAAACGCCGAACCGGGTGGACGCCGCCGTCGGCCTGCTGCTGCCGGAGACCGAGAGCCGGCCCGAGATCTGCACCATCGGCGCGCTGGAAGGCATGGAGCGCGGCGTGGAAGGCATGGCGGTGCGCAAGCACGGGCGCACCACCGGCTATACCGAGGGGGTGATCACTGACGAGGCCTACGACGCGCTGGTCGGTATGGACCCGGCCGACCCCTCTGCCGTCGCGCTGTTCGACAACCAACTGCGCATCGAGGTGACGCCGCCCTTCGCCGCCATCGGCCTCGGCGGCGACAGCGGCTCGCTCATCGTGAGTCTGGCAGCCCCGCGGGCGGTAGGGCTGTTCTTCGCCGGACCCGAGAGCGGGGTTTACGGCATCGCCAACCAGATGAATGATGTCATGGAAACCCTCGACATCGAACCGATCTAGGGATCAGCGGATGAGCGACAGCCTGGAAGAGACGAAAGAACGCCTGAAGGGCCGGTTTCTCGGGCGCGCCGGCGTTCACGGCCTGGGTATCCGCCACGCCGAAAATGCAATCTGCGTCTACGCCGACATGGAGGAGACGCCGGAGTTCCAGGCGCTGCTGGCCGAAATCGAAAAGGAAAGCGGCAGCTTTCGCATCCTGGTGATCAGGGAAGCGCGTCCGAGGGCAGGACGCTGACCGCCTGCTCACGCTTGCGGTGATACCAGATCAGACAGCGGCGTTTCACGTACCACAGCGGCCCCCAGGGCAGCACCCAGCGCAGCCAGCGCCTGAGACCGAAAAGCGGCGGGTGCGCCGGCGTCAGATCCATCAGGCGCAGGCCCGATACCGCCGAAAGGGTCTCACTGGCCGGCTGCGCGCGGATCACGAAGCGTTTGCCCCGTTGCCGCAGGCGCAGGCTGCACCTGCCGTCTTCCGCCGCGGGGTCGTAGCAGGCCAGGGTCGTCCAGCCGTCTTCCGCCGCCTCCAGGCGATAGACCACCAGCACCTGCGCGGCCGCCGGTGTTGTCGCGGGGTCGCGCAGAACCTCGATCACGCTGGGCTGGCGCCGGGCCAAAGACTCTCTGAGCGTTGAGAGAGTCTTCGCCGTCTCACCATGCAGCCAGGCATCCCCGCCCGGCACCGGCAGCTTCAGGTCGAGGGAGACCTCGACAGAGTCGAAGAGGTCGCTGTCGAGCAGTTGCTGCTTCAACTGGTGGCGCAACTGCGCTTCCGATATCCATTGCGCCGCGACCCTTCCGGAAATGGCGCAGCAGGCCAGGGCCGGTTCGGCATTGATCCGCAGGCAATCGCTGAGACGGGACATCAGGAAGGGCTGCAGCCTGGACCAGCGGGCCCGGTTCACCGGGTTGGTCTCGCCGCCGGGTTCCGGAGGCCGCAGTGTAACCCTGGCCCGGTAGTGATCGACGGCGGCGATGGCCAGCGCGGTTCGAAAAAGCGCCTCCGTCGCCCCCGCCGTGTCGGCAAGCCGGCGCACCAGATCCCGCGCGCCGAAGGTGTCGGCTTCACAGCCGTAGGTCTTTTTCAGTTGTCCGCAGGTCGGCTCCACCGCCTCGCGCAACAGGCCGGCGGCGGCGGTTTCCTCCTCCGGGGTCATCTGCCAGACCGGCCAGGGGCCGGGGTCGTCAAGCCAGGGCCGGAACCAGCTTTCGTAGCGCGGCATCCTCAGTACCCGTTTCCCAACGGCGTCAAATCCTCAGCGCCGCGGCCGGCGGCGCGGCTTCGGGGCAGGCGGGGTCGCAACAGGCGGGTTTGTATCAGGTGCTTGGGCCGAGGCCGCCGCCTTCCGTGCCGAGGCGGTTTCCTCGTACCAGTTGCCGAGCGCGTCCATGGCATCGCGGGAGGCTTCGCGCTGCGCCGTCAGTTCTAGACCGCAACCCGCACAGACGATCGCCCGGCCGGTCAGCACCGATTCGATCGGCAAGGCCAGCGGACGGCTGCAGGAGGGGCAGGGAATCATGCCGGGCTGGATCGCTGTCATGGCCTAACCGTCGCGCGCCTCTTCTTCGCCTTCCGGCAACACGTCCTGGCTGCTCGATTCCGATGCCAGCGCCAGAAGCTGCGCCAGGCCACCCGGCATGTCCGCCTGTTCGATACGCAGCTTCATCTTCACCAGCATATCGACCGAGCGCCGGCCGTTGGAGCCCTGCTCCCGGGCGAAGGTGGCGCGCAGCGTCGCCGGCGGTTCGCCCGTCGGTCCCCCCAAAATTCCTGGGTCCTTCGTAGCCATCAACTGATTGACCTCGGCCTGGCGCTGCGGCAGCGCCTCGGTCTGAACGATCTTTACGGTGTAGTCGAGTTCCGCATCCTTGATCTGCAAAGCCGGGATCGGAAGCATGGAGAGCAGCGGGATCTGCACTTCGACATCGTCCTCGCGGCCATCGGCATGGCGTTGACGCCGCTTGAAGCGCGCCATCTGCAACTCGCCCAGATCGCCCATACCGTCGCCGTTGCCGGTGAAACCGACGGAACGGATAAAGCGGGCCGTCGCCATGGCCGACTGCGCCTCGGCATCGACCAGGGCATGGATCGGCGCGCCAATCAACTGCGCCAGGGAAAGCACAGACTCCTGAGGGTCCGGTACGTCGCGCGGCGTCGGCGACGTCGTGGTTCCACCGCCATTGCCGTCTCCGCCGTCACCGCCACCCCCGTTTCCTGTGGCAACCGCATTTCCGGATGCGTTGTCCGACATCGCCGCGCCTCCTTCTCTCTCTGTCTATTCCGAAGTCAGGACATGGCGCGTGGTGCGCTCGCCCACCTTCACCTCGGTCCAGATCATGTTGCGGACCACCGCCTTGACCTTCACGCTGGAGATCGCCGCCTCGCTCAATTGCGACAGCTGACTGCCCTCCACAAGAATTTCCAGGCGGGTGTCGCTGTTGCCGTGCCAGATGGTCTTGATCGGCTTGGCCATCGATTCCATGGCCTTCTTGATCGCCGCGTCGGAAACGATGGGCTGGATCAGGTCGCGCAGTGCGCGCTTCATCTCGCTCTCCGCCTCTTCGCTCTGGCTGTAGATCTCCTTGGCGTACTGCTCCATGGCCCAGCGGAAGGGCCGTTCCAGCTCGGCCAGCGCCAAAGCCGCATCGAAGTTGCCCGCGTCATCGATCATGTGGGTGTAGGACTCGATGAAATAGCGCAGCACCTTCTGGCGCATGTCGATGCGCAGGGCCGTGGAATTGAATCCTTTGGTCAGGTACTTCCACCAGATCTCGCGAAAATCGTCTTCGGCTTCGTTGCGTGCCCTGGCGATGTCGAGGAAGGTGGCGACCAGCCGTTCGACGGAGCGCTCGAAGAGCACGGCGGCATTGGCCTCCTGGCTCTCGTTGTTCACCTCGCTTTCCGGTGCGCCGGCGATGGAGAACTTGAGGTCGATCTCGACCTCCTCCACATCGGCGCGCGGGACCGGAAACTTACGCAGCAGATAGTCGTTTTCGTAATAGCGCGCGATCGAGCGCGAGTAGAGATCGGCGCTGAAACGCGCTTTCGCCAGATCCCGCAGGATCGCCCCGACGATCTGTTGAAGATCGGCCATACGTCTTTACTCTGCCTCCCCCTTGGCACTCATCGCCCTTCACCGGGCGACCTTAACTCTGCAGACTTATAATCCAGCCTTTCACGCCGGCTGACGTCGTCCGACCAGCCAATTCATGAGGCCACGCCAGACACGTGTCTGGACCTGACGAAAACGGGCAAGGGCGCCGGAACAGCCGGGCAGAGCGACAGTCTGCGGCGGCCCCAGCGCGATCAGTTTCCCGCTTTGCCGCCACCACCACCGGCGCCGCCGCTGCCCGGCTGTTCGGTTACCGCAGGCGGCGCCTGGATCGTATCCGCGAGGATGTTCAGCATCTTCGAGAGTCCGGCCGGCAGTTCGTCCTGCACCGCATGGACGTGCACGTCGATGGTGGTTTCGACCGAGTACTTGGATTTCTTGGTCGATTCGGAATCCTTCTTGGAGGAGACCGAGGCTTCCAGGTTCGCCTTGAAGAAGAGGTAGCGCGCACTGGCGCTGACCTTTGCGTTCTTCGAGGTCGACTGCGCCGTCTTGTCTTCGCTTTCGTTGCTCGAAGAGATGTTGGCCTTGAAATCGATGGTCATCTCGTCGATGCGGATGAAGGGGATCGGCACGATGGTCAGCAGGGGCACGGTGATCTCCGTCTCCTGATCACCTTTCTTGGCCGTGAAGGTGACGTTCTGCACCGAGCCGTCGTCGTTGAAACCGATGGCCTTGATGAATTTCACCGAGGACACGGCCGCCTTGGCCTGCGCCTCGATGGCGGCATCCAAGGGACCGCCGATCAGCGACCCGAAGGGTAGGGCCTGAAGTTCACCTGCTACTGCTGCCATGCTTTCCCCCTGTTTTAGATCTGCGATCCTTCTCCGCGGCGGCGCTGCTCCCCTACCTGAGCAAATCCGGCGATCGGATAATCGAAATCGCTATGTTATACAAAACCTATCGGATTGGCTTTACTGAGGCAATTTATTAGCACCGCCAACAATTCGCCCCAATATAGCGCCCCTCACAAGCCGCTCCGTGACAAAAAAGAGTCAGAAAACCCCTTTTTATCTGCGGGTTAACCATGATTTACAATGGGCGGGACTGTCTGCGCGACCCGGCAGCCGGTCTAGCGGACCGCCGTGTCAGCCGTTGAGGAGACAGCGGCCTTGCGCGGCAGCAACCATCCGAGCGGGCGAAACCAGCGGGGCGTAGCCTTGCAATAGTCGCGATAGGCGCGGCCATGCGCCGCCAGAAGGTGGGCCTCCTCCAGACGGACCTGAAGCTGCAGCACCGTCACACCGGCCAGAAGACAGATAGCGGTGAACCCGCTCGGGAAAGCCAGGAAGAGCCCAAGCTGCGCCATGTGAATGGCCAGAAACATCGGGTTCCGGGTCCAGGCAAAGGGCCCGCTTGTGATCAGCGGCGGGACGTCACCAAGCGACGGCAGGCCGGAACGCCAGACAGCCCCCATGACGAAGTGCAGGGCGATCACAAGCGAAAAGCCGACAGCCAATAGGGACAGTCCGGTGAAAACCACCGCCGGGGTCATCAGAAAGCCGATGGCCAGAAGATAACCGTCCAGCGCCGGCCAGAAAGCCCGGGCCAGCATGGTCAGCGTAATGAGGCTGCGAAAAAGGACGAAGGTCTTGGCAAGCCACCAATGAAGACTGCCCCTGCCGCCATGGGAGACCGCTGAGTACCCCAGACGGCGCCGACGGGTCGTCAGTC
>JANQMC010000132.1 GCA_028280305.1 Pelagibius sp.
GCCGACCTTCAAACCCAGCTTCGACGGCGGCATGCCGGCGGCACGCTTGGAGATCGGAAGCTTCTGCTTCAGCGTCAGCTTGCCCTTCTCCAAAGCGTCGAAGAGCATGTAGAGGGTCATCATCTTGGTGAGGGAGGCCGGGTAGTTGCGCGTGTCGGCGTTGACCGCGTGCAGCACCTGTCCGCTTTCGGCGTCGATGACGATGGATGCGTAGCGCGCCTGCGCGCTGCCGCTCGGCAATGCCGCCAGAACGGCCATCGCCAGAAGCGCGGTTACGGCAAGAGCAAGCGTGCGACTCATCGGTCCCCGTTGTCGGTCTCGGCTGGCTGCGGAACAATGCCGAGGTTACTTTTCAAGAGATCCGCAAAAACCTTTGAAATCCCGATAGATTCTAAGGCAACAACGGAATCTCTGTCCAGTGTAATGGAGTGCCAATTACAATAGGGTTAAAAGAACCTCAAAACAGCGGTTTGCCGGGCTTCCGGACGCCGCGCAGCGAGGCGACGCGCGGCGCATTTACCATCCCGGCCGCAACGGCAGTGGTCGAACGGTCCTCGCCGGCGCCGGCCGCCGAGACGACGCATTGGAGGTAGCAGAGATGATCATCGGTCAATCCGGCGCTGCTTGGAGGTTCGGCTTGCACGCGGCCCGTCGCCTTGCCGCGCTGAATGGTCTCGTGCTGACCGGCCTCATGCTCATCGGACTGGGCGCCTGTACCTACCGCGGCGACGTCGACAATCCGGCGACCATCAAGGCCACCTGGTTCAGCTATCTGAACGGCGACGACATCCGTGCGGCCTGCGTCGAGGGCGCCGGCCCCAGTTACCGCCTGATCTACAACGCCGACTACAACGAGCAGATTCGCAGCTACGAGGTGATCGGCGATGAAGGCGGCGGCGCGCGCCTGACGGTGCGCGTGCAGGGGCGCAGCGGCCTGGTCCTCGAAGAGTTTCGCTTCGCCGATCCGCTGGCCTGGGCGCGCTGGAAAACAAGCGACGCCACACTGGATGCGCAGACCCTCGGGCAATTGGATCGGGCCCTGGAACAGAGCGGTGCTTTCCAGCCGGCCCCGGCGGGGCTGCGCCTGCATTCCCGGGAAACCTTCTGGGTTGCCAGCCTCTGCCGGGACGGAGTGTTTTCCTTCAACGCCTGGCGCTATCCCTCGGCGCGCTTCGATGCGGTCGCCTTCGACGCGGTTCTGTTCGGCCATGACGCGACCGAGGTGGCGGTGCGGGCGCCGCGCGCGGTGCCGCCCGGCGACCGCCGGCAGGAGTCGCCGCAGGAGCGGCAGGGCAACGACCGCAGCGGCAGCACCTTCAACCTGTTGGTGGGTGAAAACGGACTGGCCGGGCACCTAGCGCTTTAGCGGGGTGTTGAAAAAGCCGGTCTGGCGATTGACCTCGTGCTTCGGGACGCCCCCTTGTTCCAAGGGGGCTCCTCACCATGAGGTCAATCGGTCCAACATCTCGCCTCACCCTGAGGAGCGGTTCGCAGAACCGCGTCTCGAAGGGTGGCGGGCCTCCTAAGACACTTTCTCGACAGCCTGCTAGTTGTCGTCTTCGGTGACGATGGTGAGATGGGAGGGATGGGCCCCGGGGCGAAGCTCGCTCACCCAGGGGCCGTCGGGCATGCGGACCGCCAACTGGGTGATGTGCTCGTTCCACCAGATCCGCTGCTCGCGCAGATCGTCGTAGTCGTAGTGGGCCTGGCGCCAGCGGCGCTCCGCCAGGCTGTAGGTCGCGAGATCGATGGGAAAGCCGACGTCGGCCGAGGAGAAGCGCGAGGAATCGAAGGAGAGGTAAGCCAGCTTGAGCGCCGTGGTCATGGCGCTATCGAAGTTCAGCGCACGGTCCAGGATCGGCTTGCCGTAGGCGGTCGCGCCGATGGAGAGATAGGGGGTGCGGCGGTCGACCTCGATCCAGTTGCCTTCCGGATAGACCAGAAAGATGCTCGGTCCCGGGTCTTCCGGCAGCGCGCCGGCGATGAGGGTGTGCAGGTTGAAGGACAGGTCGGAGCCTTCGATCTGTTCGCGGTCTTCCTCGGCGACCTGGCGCAGCTTGCCGCAATAGGCGGTGACCGCGTCCAGCAGCGTGGCGAAGCCGGTAGCGTGCTCCTGGCGCATGTCCCGCTCGAGATAGGCGAGGGTCTTGTCCCTGAGGGAGCGTAAACCGGAGGTCATGACGGCGAACTGGGCGCCGGCCGGTCCATGCAGGGAGAGCTTCTGGGCGCTGGTGACCTGATTGCCGCTGGTTATGCGGCCGTCGGCCAGGCACACGAGGCCTTCGCTGACTTTGATTCCCAAACAGTAGGTCATGGTTTTCCGGCGTCTCACCCCCCAATTGCCGCCCAAGCCCCGCCGTCGGCGCGACTCCGGCTGCGCGGATATTGCCAAAGCCCCAGGGCCCCATCAACCGGCCATGCAGGCTCGTCACCGAAGGACGTCGCCTTGCCGCCATAGGAAGATATTGCACCGCAACAATCGCTCTTGACTTTACCAGGCCTGTATTGCATAGGACCGGATGGTGCAGTGCAGCATCGGACGTGTTTTCGGCACCCGGCGCGCCACGACGCTTGTCGTGTCCCGGCGGGTCGCCAGCCCTGACATCATGACGCCCGCACGCCCCCGAACCGACCCAAGACCCCTCGCCAGGTAGCGGCGAAAGCCAGGAGACATTCCGATGGCCACCAGAAGGACCACGACCAAGCGGGCCGCGGCGAAGAAGCCGGCGCCCGTCAAGACAACCACCGTCAAGACCGCCGCCAGCAAGGCTGCTGCCGGCAAAACCCCCGTTGCAAAGCCTGCCGTTGCAAAGCCTGCCGTTGCAAAGCCTGCCGTCGCCAAGACCGCTGCGCGGAAGACGGGCGCACGGAAGATTGCCGAAGCCGCCCCGAAGCCGGCGGCGCCGGAAGCGGCCGCGCCGCTGTTTGCCGCCGTTCCGGCGGCCGAGGCGGTGGAGCGCATCGCGCCCTTCGCCGAAGAGGCGATGAAGCCGGTTGCCGCCGCGGTTGCCGCCGGCCAGGACACCCTGGAGGCGGTCGTCAAGGCCGGCACCCAGGTGGCCAGCAAGGGCTATGAGCAGGCCGTCGCCATGACCCAGGAACAGGTGGAGAAGGCGTCCTCCACGGTGTTCCACGGCTACGACGAGGTGGCCAGCCTGGGCAAAGACAACATGGATGCCTGTGTCCAGTGCTCCGCCCGCGCGGCCAAGGGCTTCGAGGCGCTCGGCACTGAGATGCTGGCGTTCACCCAGGCTGCCATGCAGACCGGTTTCTCCACCGCGCAGGCGCTGGCGGCGGCCAAGTCGCTGCGCGAACTGATGGACCTGCAGAGCGCGTACTCGCGCAGCAGCTTCGACTCGCTGGTTGCCGAGAGCGCCAAGCTGACGGAGCTCTCTATCGCCGTGACGAACGAGGCCATGGAGCCGCTGCAGACCCGCGTGACCGTGACGGTTGAGAAGCTGATGAAGCCTCTCGCGGCCTAAGAAAGCCTGCGTGAGTCGCATCGGCGCCCGGCAACATGCCGGCCGCTTAGCTGTGGACAGTGAAAGGCCCGGCGCCTGGCGCCGGGCCTTTCTGTTTTCTGCCGACGGGCTTGCGGCGTGGTGCGGAGCGACATTCGAATAGGATTTACAATCTATGAGGGCTGTCGCAATCTTGCCGAACCTCGTCCCGGGGCGGCGTACATTCGGGCGCGTCCGGGGAGCAATCCGGAAAAGCCACCGGCGCGGCCTGTGGATAAGGTTAATCCAATGCCGCCGTCCCGTCTCATTAACGTCCGATTAACACCCCGAAGGAATTGTTAGACTGGGCTTTCGGGAATCCAGTTGGGTCTTTTCCGAGGGAAGATTGACCCAATATGATGGTGGGAACGAAGAGCGCGTGTTGATCCGTAGTGCAAGGGTATGAGCGAAGACAAACGTAACGGCAACGGCACCTCCACCGGCATCATCGTCAAGACCAAGCCGAAGACGAAAAAGCCGTCGATGTACAAGGTGCTGATGCTGAATGACGACTACACCCCCATGGAATTCGTCGTCCACGTCCTCGAGCAGTTCTTCAGCAAGAACCGGGAGGAGGCGACGCGCATCATGCTGCACGTCCATCAGCGGGGCGTCGGGGTCTGCGGCGTCTTTACATACGAGGTTGCCGAGACAAAAGTAACACAGGTGATAGACTACGCCCGGCAACACCAGCACCCTCTCCAGTGCACTCTAGAGAAGGAATAGAGCCCGGATGCTATCGGCGAACCT
>JANQMC010000149.1 GCA_028280305.1 Pelagibius sp.
CATCGTGCCGCTGATCGCCGAGACCGGCGGCCAGAACGCCATGCTGGTGGACTCCACCGCGCTGCCGGAGCAGGTGACCGAAGATGTCATCACTTCGGCTTTCCAATCCGCCGGCCAGCGCTGTTCGGCGCTGCGTGTGCTCTTCGTGCAGGAGGACGTGGCCGAGCGCATGCTGACCATGCTGAAGGGTGCGATGGCGGAGCTGGTGATCGGCGATCCGGCGGAACTTGCCACCGATGTCGGCCCGGTCATCGACGACGAGGCCAAGCAGATGCTGGAGGCACACAAAGCCCGCATGGCCCGCGAGGCCAAGCTGATCTACGAACTGCCGCTGCCGTCATCCCTGGCCGAAGGCAGCTTCGTCACCCCGGCCGCCTATGAGATCGAGAGCATCGATGTACTGGAGCGGGAAGTCTTCGGCCCGATCCTCCACGTCGTGCGCTACCGCGCCGACCGCCTCGACGACGTTCTGGACAGCATCGCCAACACCGGCTACGGCCTCACGCTCGGCGTTCACAGCCGCATCGATGCCACGGTGGAGCAGATCTGCAACCGCTTGCCGGTGGGCAATGCCTATGTGAACCGCAACATCATCGGCGCCGTGGTCGGGGTGCAGCCCTTCGGCGGGCAGGGCCTCTCGGGCACCGGCCCGAAGGCCGGCGGCCCGCGCTACCTGCACCGCTTTGCCACGGAGAAAACCATCTCCGTCGACACCACGGCGGCGGGCGGCAACGCTTCCCTCATGTCGCTACAAGAGGGACTGTCGCGCTGACGCGATCGGACAGGCAGGCTTGGCTCGGTAGCGGCTAAGCCGCTTCGGTCGCCCTGGCTGCCGGTTTACGGAAGCGCTCCTCGGCCAGACGGTCTGCTGCGTCGGAGGTTGCGAGCGTCCTTGCATCGGCGCGGCGGAAGATTTCCAGCAGGGTATCGTGAATCTGGGCGACATGGGCGAAGGCTTTGGCTTCGTCGTAGTCCGGGCCCTCGTGGCTGATGTTCACGATGCCACCGGCATTGATGACGTAATCCGGTGCATAGAGGATGCCGCGCTGGCGCAATGCCTCGCCGTGTTGGGCCTCGGCCAACTGGTTGTTGGAGGAGCCCGCCACGATCTTCGCTTTCAGAAGCGGGAGGGTGTCGTCGTTGATGACGGCGCCGAGAGCGCAGGGCGCGAAGATATCGACGTCCGCTGCATAGATGGCATCCGGCGCAACGACCTTGGCATCGAACTCCGAGGCCACCCGGTCCAGGGAGTCCCTGGCGATGTCGGTCACGATCAGTTGCGCACCTTCATCGAAGAGATAACGGCAGAGGTAGTAGCCGACATGGCCGACGCCCTGCACGGCGATGCGCAGGCCGCGCAGATCATCACTGCGCAGCTTGTGCTTGGCCGCCGCCTTGATTCCCATGTAGACGCCGTAGGCCGTGGCCGGGGAGGGATCGCCGGCGCCGCCCTTGGTCGCGCCCGCCACATAGGCGGTCTCTTCGCCCATCAGATCGACGTCCGGCACCGAGATGCCGACGTCCTCGGCCACGGTGTAGCGGCCGCCGAGGCTGCCGACGAAGCGTCCCATGGCGCGGAACAGGGCCTCTGATTTGTCCTTGCGGGGATCGCCGATGATCACCGACTTGCCGCCGCCCATGGCGAGGCCGGCCAGAGCAGACTTGTAGGTCATGCCGCGCGACAGGCGCAGCGCGTCCGTCAGCGCTTCGGCTTCGCTGGCATAGGGCCACATCCGGCAGCCGCCGAGGGCTGGGCCGCGGTTGGTGTTGTGGATGGCGATGATGGCCTTCAGGCCGCTGTCGGCGTCGTGACAGAAGACCACCTGTTCGTGGCCGTCGAATTCATGGTGCTCAAAAACAGACATGAGGACCCCTATTCGCTGTGCGCCAAATCGGCGGATCGCCTTCCCGGCGATTGCTTGTCTGCCTTAAATGTCAGGGGTTCTGCTTAAGTATTCAATAAGAAGCGCGGCGTTCCGCCGAAATAGACGGATCGTTAAACCGCAAGACCGCAGGCCCTTAGGAACGGCTGCAGGCTGCCGCAGTTCGCGAAATAATATTACTCGGGCGACCGGGTGGGATTCAGGCGAGTCGGCCGCTCAGGGCCGCTTCGAACATCTGGCGCATCTCCGGCGCCCCGACCGGGATCGGGTTGGTGGGAGCGGTCGGGTCATCGGCGGCCATCTGCGCGATCTCCTCGATCCGTTCGTCGCCGACGCCGATGCCGTCCAGGCGTTCGGGGATGCCGACCTCGGCCCTCAGTGCCAGGACCCAATCCTGAATTGCCGAGAAGGAGGGGGTGGGCAGACCGAGCCAGGCGGCGAGGCGGGTCATCTTGTCCTCGATGGCCGGGCGGTTGAAGCCCAGGACGTAGGGCATCATCACCGCGTTGGTCAGTCCGTGGTGAGTGTCGTAGAGCGCACCGATGGGATGGCTGATGGAGTGGATCGCCCCCAGGCCCTTCTGGAAGGCAGTGGAACCCATGGAGGCGGCGGCCAGCATATGGGCGCGGGCCGTCAGGTTGCCGCCGTCCTTCACCGCAACCGGCAGCCAGTCCTTCACCAGCCGCATGCCCTCCACGGCGATGCCCTCGGCCATGGGGTGATAGCCCGGCGCGCAGTAGGCCTCCAGGCAGTGGGCCAGAGCATCCATGCCGGTGGCCGCAGTGATGTGCGGCGGCAGGCCGACCGTCAGTTCCGGGTCGGAGACCACAGTGCCGGGCATCATCTTCGGATGGAAGATGATTTTCTTCACGTGATCGCTCTCGTCCAGGATGACCGAGGCGCGGCCGGTCTCCGAGCCCGTGCCGGCGGTGGTGGGCACCGCAACGATGGGGGCCACGCCGTCAGGGTCGACGCGCTTCCAGTTGTCGCCCTTGTCCTCGAAATCCCAGAGCGGCCGGGTCTGGCCGGCCATCAGGGCGATGGCTTTGCCGCAGTCCAGGGCGGAGCCGCCGCCGAAAGCGATGATCCCGTCGTGGCCCCCCTCGCGATAGGCGGCAACGCCGTCGTCGACATTCTGCCCGACCGGGTTCGGCTTCACGGCACTGAAAAGGCCGCTGGGCAGACCTTCGGCCTCGTTGGCGGCAATGGCCTCGGCCACCATCGGCAGCTTGGCCAGCCCCGGGTCCGTTACCAACAGCGGTCTGGCCATGCCGAGACCCTGACAGGCCTTGCCCAGGTTGCGGATGCGCCCGGGGCCGAAGATCATCTGGGTCGGGAATCCCCAGCTTGCTTTCAGATTTGCGGGGTCTTCGCTGAGAGCATCGGTCGGCATGGATTGAAAACCTTGAATGATGGGTGAAGCTTCCGGCCGGACGGCCTGAACCGCTGTTCATCTTCTGATAACCGTATTGACCATCCGGATTCAATCGCTTGTTCGACGGAACCCTGGATAGCTGCCATTCCTGCAGCGCAGATGTTGCCGGCAAGCCGCCCGGAGCCCAGGCCCTCCCGGCCGCGTTTACCATTCCGGCTAAGAGTTCCTTCACCCCGCTTATCTAAAATCCAAGGTAACGCGATCTTTCCGGCGCAGCGTTGGGCAGGCAACCCATCCGGTTCGGACCCTGGAAGTGGTCCGGCGCGCCCCTCAGGAGGAGCATCAGATGTTTTCCGCATTGCCAGACCTCTTGCCCGGTATTTTTCAACGGGAGCCCGAGGCCCTTGGCGGCCAGGGCCGGCAGGCTTTTCTGGACAATCCGACCACGGCGGGCCGTGACCCGATCCGCCTCTCGCCGGAGGCCCAGGCGGTCGACGGCACAGAGTCCGTCGGCGAGGGCGCTGCCGCCGAGACCGATGCCAAGTCCCTTCTGGGCGAGGCGGGCGGCTTCGTGCGCAAGGCGCTGGAGACCATGCGCCGCGACCTCGGCCAGGTGCTGAAGGCCTTCGGTTTTGACTCCGAGGCGGTTCAGGACTTCACGAAGGCCTTTGTCGAGCCGGTTCTGACGGCGCTGAAGGAAGGCGTGAATTTCACGGCCGAGCTTTCCTTTGCCGCCTTCAGTCAGGTGACCGCGGTTTCCGGCTCCAGCTTCAGCCAGTCGACCTCCATGGTCGCGAAATCTCTTTCCATTGAGGTGAACCAGGACACGGGTGAAGTCTCCGTTTCCATGGCCAGCCTCTCCTTCGAGCAGGACATCCAAATCGGCGGCGGCGTCTCAACCGGCCAGACCCCGATTATGGTGATCGATCCGGAGAAGCTGGGCGATCCGACGGCTTTGGCCGAAAAGATCCTGAGCAGCGGTATTCCGGCGAACGACGAAACCGGTGGCCCGGGCAAAGCCGGCGTCGTGGTGCCGACGGACGATGACGACGATGACACCGCCGGCGTCTCCGAGCCTCTGAAGGAAACCCTGGCCGAGGTGCGGGAGCGCCTGGCCGAGGATGCAATCGACTTCCAGACCCGTTTGACGATTTATTCGGTCAGCAGCTACCGCAACGAAAATGGCGAGACCATCACCAAGCTGCTGCTCGACGCGCAGATCCGCATCTCCGGTTTCGCCAACGACAACAGTAACGATGCATCGGTTCAGGAGGAGGCCCAAAGCCTCGATCTCAAAGCCTAAAGCTGCGAGAAACCGATTGTACGGTGAGGGGCCCTTCGGGGTCCCTTATTCGTTTTTAGGCTTTTGACCTATGTCGAAGCGGTTCCAGCCCGCTCCCCTCCCGGCCACCCAATGAGATTATCCTACTGGGTGGCCGGGAGGGGGAGCGGGTCGGTGCCGTCGAACAGAGATTGCTAGCGCGCAAGCGCCCGGTCGAGGAATTCGAGCCGGTCCTGACCCCAGAACAGTTCGTCTTTGTAAACGTAGCTTGGCGCGCCGAAGACCCCGCGTGCGATCGCCGCCTCGGATTGCTCAGCGTAGCGCTGGTGCATTGCCGGGTCCTGGGCGCGGGCCAGCAGGTCTGCCGCGTCGTGACCGGTTTCACGGGCAACCTCTTCGCAGACCGCCTCCTCGGCAATGTTGCGTTCCTGCTCCCAGATCGCACGGCCGAAGGCCTGGGCCAGCTCCAGCGGCCGTTCGCCGGTGTCGCCGGCGGCCATCACCATGCAGGCGGCCGTCAGTTCGGGCGCCGGGAAAAAGGCCGGCTCCAGATTGATCGGGATGCCGAGATGGTCTTTCCAGCGCTTCAGCTCCATCATCCGATAGGCTTGCCGTTCCGGCGCCCGCTTGGCCAAAGGCAGGCCGCCGGTGCGGGGAAAGATCTCGCCGTAGTTGACCGGCAGGACCCGTACCTCCGCGCCGTGGCGCCCGGCAATCTCGGCCAGGCGTGCGCTGCCCAGGTAGGCCCAGGGGGAGATGAGCGTGAGGTAGTAGTCGATGGTCTTGCTGGCCATGTGATCCGGCTCCCGGCGGATAAAGATGAGGCAAGCTGCTTAGCCTGTCCTGGCGTCTTGGTCCAGCCTGCCGGACCTGTTAGGGTCCCGGCCGTTACAAACGGGTCTGCCGCCGCGGGCGGGCCTTCGCCAACGGGTTAAAGACCATGTCGACAATTCTGCGCCGGTTTGGCGCTCTTGCCGCAGTCCTGGCGCTGCCCCTCCTGCTCGCGGCGCCGGCCGCCCGGGCCGCCGATCCGGCGCGGGAAGTGGTCGGCCTCTTCGTCCAGTCCTGTCTGAAGTATGTGGAAGACCCGCTGGACCTGCGGGCCTGGATCGACTCGGTGCCGCAGCTGCGCAAGCTCTCCCAAAGCCAGTCTCAAGCCTTTCTCAGCGGCAAGGGCGGCGATGTCTGGTCGGCCTCCAACGATGCAGGTCTCTTCGCTCTCGTGGTTTTCAACGACGATACCTGCTCGGTAATGGCTCAGTTTGCCAACGCCACCGAGGTGTCGCAGGTCTTCTCGGAGTATCTGCGGCGCAAACAACTGCCGATCGACAAGGTCGGCGATCAGACCAAGTACACCCGCGGCATCGACCAACGTGAGGAAACCTATCGTTCCAGCGATGGCAGCATCCTCTACGAGGTGGTGGTGCTGACCTCGCAATCGCCGCGCGCCGAAGTGCAGGCGGTGCTGACCACGCGGCCCAACCGTTAGTCGGCGGAGGGTCCTTCCCGCAAGGCCTTGCGGATGATCTTGCCGGTGGCGGTCATCGGCAGGCTGTCGACGAAGGCGACCTCGCGCGGATACTCATGCGCTGCCAGCCGGGTCTTCACGAAGCCCTGGATCTCGCGCACCAGGGCATCGTCGCCCTTGCTTCCCTCTTTCAGTACGATGAAGGCCTTGACCCTTTCGGTCCGCAACGGATCGGGCACGCCGACGGCGGCGGCCATGGAAACCGCGGGGTGTTTCAGCAGGCAGTCCTCGATCTCACCCGGCCCGATGCGATAGCCGCCGGAGGTGATGACGTCGTCATCACGCCCGACGAAGTGCAGGTAACCGTCCTCGTCGCAGGCGCCGGTGTCGCCGGTCAGCAACCAGTCGCCGCGGAACTTGGCGGCGGTCGCTTCCGCGTTGCGCCAGTATTCCAGAAACATCACCGGGTCGGGCCGCCGCACGGCAACGGTACCGGTCTCGCCGGGCGGCAGCACCGCGCCTGCAGCGTCGACAACCGCGACGTCGTGGCCGGGCACCGGGCGGCCCATGCTGCCGGGCTTCACCGCCATCAGCTCGGCGCAGTTGGCGACCACCAGATTGCATTCGGTCTGGCCGTAGAACTCGTTCACCGCGATGCCGAAGGTCTCCTGCGCCCAGTCGAGCAGGCCGGCGCCCAGGGTTTCGCCGCCGCTGCCGATGGATCTGAGTGCATAGTTCCAGCGCGCCGCCGGGTTCTCCACCCCGCGCAGCATCTTCAGCGCGGTGGGCGGCAGGAAGGCATTGCGCACCTGATGATCGGCGAGCAGGCGAAAGGCTGCCTCCGGATCGAACTTGGCGAAGCGGTGTGCCAGTACCGGCGCGCCGTGATGCCAGGCCGGCAACAGCACGTCCAGCAGCCCGCCGATCCAGGCCCAGTCCGCCGGAGTCCAGAACAGGTCGCCGGGTTGGGGGAAGAAGTTGTGCGGCAGTTCGACACCGGGCAGGTGGCCCAGCAGAACGCGATGGGCATGGAGCGCACCTTTGGGCGGGCCCGTGGTGCCGGAAGTATAGATGATGAGAGCCGGATCGTCGGCGAAGCTCGCCACCGGCAGATAGCTGTCCGAGGCGCGTTCGAGGAGCATCCGCCAGTCCAGCGCATCCCCGGCAGGGCCGTCGATGGAAATCAGGTTCTCCAGCGCCGGCAGGCGGTCGCGCAGCGGCAGCAGTTTCGCCATCCCGGCCTGATCGGTGATGACCGTGGAAGTGCCGGAATCGTTCAGGCGGTATTCCAGCGCCTCCTCGCCGAAGAGGGTGAACAGCGGCACCGCGATGGCGCCGATTTTATAAGCCGCGAGGTGAGCGACTGCGGTTTCCGCGCCCTGGGCCAGCAGGATGGCGACCCGGTCGCCTTCGCCGACGTCATGGGCCTCCAAGGCGTTGGCGAGGCGATTGGAAAGACGGCTGAGGTCGCGAAAGCTGTAGCGGTCTTCGCGCCCGTCGCCTTTCAGGTCGATCAGCGCCAAGCGATCCGTATCCGCCCATTTGTCGCAGGCGTCGACGGCGATGTTGTAGCGTTCCGGGATCTGCCAGCGAAAGCCTTCCCGCAGCGCCCGGTAGCTTCCGGTTCTCGTCAGCATGGCTTCGGCATTGCCGCGACCTTCCTCCCCGCCTTTTCTTGTTTCTGGCCTTTGGTCGGCTAGCATAGTCAAACTCGCACAGCGGCGGTACATCTCAGCCTGTTTATCCCACCTGAACGCGCGACTGCGGAACCGAAAGGCCCGACCATGTTTCAAAGCGACCTTCTGCAAGACAAGCGGATCCTGATTACCGGCGGCGGCACCGGCCTGGGTAAGACCATGGGCAGGCGCTGCCTGGAACTGGGGGCGAAACTGGTGATCTGCGGCCGTCGCGAAGAGGTTCTGGCCGAAACCCGGGCGGAATTCGACCAGGATTACCCTGGCCGCACCCTGGCACTGCCCTGCGATCTGCGCGATGCGGCGGCGGTGGAGGCGATGGTCGAGGCGGCCTGGGAAGAAGGGCCGCTTGATGCTTTGGTGAACAACGCCGCCGGCAATTTCCTCGCCAAGACCGAAACCCTCTCGCCGCGGGCCGTGGATGCGGTGCTCTCCATCGTGCTGCACGGTACGGCCTATGTGACACTCGCCTGCGGCAAGCGCTGGCTGGCCGACAGGCATCCGGGCAACGTGCTTTCCATCGTCACCACCTATGCCTGGACCGGCTCGCCCTTCGTGGTGCCTTCCGCCATGGCCAAGGCCGGGGTGCTGGCCATGACCCGTTCCCTGGCGGTGGAGTGGGGGCGCCAGGGCATACGGCTCAATGCCATTGCCCCCGGACCCTTTCCGACCAAGGGCGCCTGGGACCGCCTGGTGCCCAATCCCGATCTGGATGCGGCCTGGAAAAACAAGATTCCCCTGGGCCGTGTCGGCGAACACATCGAACTGGCCAACCTCGCCGCCTATCTTTTGGCCGAACAGTCCGGCTACATCACCGGCGAGGTGGTCACCATCGACGGCGGCGAGTGGCTGAAGGGCGCCGGCCAGTTCAGCCTGATGGAGGCGCTGAGCGATGAGGACTGGAATGCCATGCGCGCCCGCAAGGACTGAGCAACGGACGGGCTGGCCTGTGCGCGATCTGCTGCCGGAACACCTGATGACGGACCTGCGGCGCCGCTACGGCGAGCCGCAGCGTCACTATCACACCTGGGCTCATATCGAAGTCCTGTTAAAGCTGTTCGATGAAGTGAAATCGGATCTGGCCGACCCGGTCGCGGTCCAGGCAGCGATCTACTACCACGATGCAATCTACGATCCGACGGCAGCCGACAACGAAACACAGAGTGCAGCCCTGCTGCGCCGTGAAGGGGACGGTGTTCTGACAGATGCCAGCCTAGAAGCGGCAGTCCAGTTGATCGAGGCGACGGCGCGTCATCGACCGCCGGAGGATCTTGATGCGCCGGCATTGGAAGACGCAAAGCTCTTTCTCGACATGGACCTCTCCATTCTCGTGGCCCCCTGGCCGGCTTTCTGCACCTACGAAGCAGCCATCCGGCGGGAGTATGCCCACGTCGAAGAAGCAGACTTCCGCGTCGGGCGCCGTAAGATTTTGGAAGCCTTCCTGCAGCGCGACCGGCTTTTCCTTTCGTGTCGCTTTGCCCCCCGCTGGGAGGCTCCGGCGCGCGCGAACCTCAGGCGCAGCCTCGCGAACCTGGGCTGACCACTCCGTTTGGCTTTTCACTCCAATTGTTCACAATTTGTTCGTACTGAGATTTTTTTTACCTCTCGCAGGCATCATGCCGAAGCAAGTGCTGAAAGCGGGAGTTTTCAATGGTTTCGATGGCGGAAGCGACAGCGGCGCCGGCCGGTTGGCTGCGCGGTCGCCCCTTTGATCTGACGTTTATCGTCGGCATTACCGCGGTCGCATTGCTGTCCGGGGCCGTTGTCGTGGCTGATCCCCGCCTGTTCGGGCCGATCCTGTTTCTCGATCTCTGGTTGCTTGGCTATCATCACGTAATCTCCACTTACACGCGTCTTTGCTTCGACAAGGAAAGCCTGCGCCAGCATCGCTTTCTCTTGTTCGGTCTGCCGCCTTTGGTTCTTGCCGGAGTGGTGTTGATCTTTGTCGGGCTGGGCGCATGGGCTATCCCCACCATCTATCTCTACTGGCAGTGGTTCCACTACACCCGGCAGAGTTTCGGGGTCTCTCAGGTGTACCGCCGCAAAGCAGGCGAGTTGATCGACGAGAGTCCATGGCTCACCAAGGCGGCGCTCTATCTGTTGCCGCTTTGGGGCATTCTCTATCGCTCATACCAAGAGCCGGAGACTTTCCTTTGGATGGAGGTACGGGTTCTGCCGGTACCCGGCTGGCTCGTGGACGGCGCCGCCCTTGCAGCCCTTGCCGTCATGGGTTTTTGGTTCGCTCAGCGCATTGCCGCCTGGATGCGTGGAAGGCTGCCGATTGCCCACACGCTCTACATGATAAGTCACTTTGTGGTTTTCTATACCGGCTACATCGCCATCGACGACATCACGCACGGCTGGCTGGTCATCAATATCTGGCACAACGCGCAGTACGTTCTTTTCGTCTGGCTGTTCAACAGCAACCGCTTCAAAAACGGAATCGACCCAAAGGCGCGCTTCCTCTCCACCATCAGTCAGGCCGATAAAGCCTGGCTGTATTTCGGGGTTTGTTTGGCGCTGACCAGTGTTTTCTACCTCTCGGTCGACCTGGCCATTGACCAGTTCAGTCATTGGGCTTTGCCGCTGGCTCTGATCGTGTATCAGACGATCAACTTTCACCACTACATCGTCGACAGCTTGATCTGGAAAGTCAGGAAGAAACCGATGCAGAAAACTCTGGGGATCGCCCCTTGATCTCCAAGGTACTTTCGTTTTCCAGCTTGCCGGGTGGTATGGCGTCGGCGAAGGTCCGCAAAGGCCGCTTGGCCTTCGTGGTGAAACTGCTTCTTTCGGGAATCCTTCTGGCGGCTGTTGCCTTGAGTGTCGATCTGCCGGCGGTTGGGCAATTGTTGACGGCGCTGTCGCCAATCTCCGGCGCGGGCGCAGTGATATGTCTGGTTGGCGTCACCCTGGTGTCCGCTTTGCGCTGGAGCTTGGTGGTAGACGCAATTGCCACGCCGCAACCGCTTCGGCGAATGCTGAGTCTGATGTTCGTCGGCAATTTCTTCACGCAGATGCTGCCAACTTCGGTCGGCGGCGACGCTGTACGCATCTGGCAGCTTTCGCAGCATGGCGTAACCGTGGAACGCGCATTTGCCGGTGTCTTGCTGGAACGGATCAGCGGGCTCCTTGCCCTGGTCTTCATGGTCGCCGGCGGTGTCTTTTGGCTGGGCGAATCCTTATCGCCGCCGGCGCTCCGTTACCTGCTGTTCGCGGCGCTGCCCGCGCTGCTGGCGGGGCTGCTTGTGTTTTGTTTTTTGAACCGGTTGCCCCGCTCTTGGCGCGATCTTCCAATGCTGGGGCGAGGCCTGCATCTGCTTGCGATGATGGCCGGGGATGCGCGCCAGATTCTTCTGGCGCCGGGCCGGTCTCTGGTTCTGTTTCTGCTCTCGGCCGCAGCCCATGGGCTGGCGGTTTTGGCTTTCTTCTCTCTGGCCCATGGGCTGGGCTTACCACTCAGCCTCCCGGCCGCGACCGCCGTGGTTCCGGCAATCATCCTCATCACCTTTCTGCCGGTTTCCTTCGCCGGCTGGGGTGTGCGCGAAGGCGCCAGCATTATCATGTTCGCTGCGGTCGGCCTTGGGGCCGACCAAGCCGCGACGCTCTCCGTGCTCTTCGGGGTGGCTTTGATACTGGCTGGTCTGCCGGGCTGTCTCTTATGGCTGAGAGGGGCGCGCTAGGCGCTGAGCGCCTGCGCAACGGTCATGACCAGCCTCGCGAGCGACAACCGGCCGGGCACCCGTGACGCCTTTGTGAATTACTTGGCTATGAGGCGCAGCAGCAGCGCCATTGCTGCCCTCGACGGTTTGCGGGCCTTTGCTATTCTTCTCGTGTTTGCCCGCCACGCCATCCGGCCGTTCTACGATGGAAACACGCCGCTGCTGCCGCTGTTCGGATGGGACCTTGCCGTACCGTTGATCAATGGCTGGATTGGGGTGGATCTGTTCTTTGTACTCAGTGGCTTCCTAATCGGGCAGAGCTTGCTGCGTGACGGTGGAAGGGTGCGCGGCCGGCAGTTCCGACTGTATGTCGCCAAGCGTGCCCTTAGGATCGTTCCCGCCTATTTCGCCGTCCTCCTCGTTGTCGCTGCGGGTCTTGTCCCTCTGTTTGACGTGGATGGTCGGGCGCTCGGCTTGCGTGTGGGTTATCACATGCTGTTTCTGCAGGACTACCTGCCTGCCGATATCGTGGTTGTTTTCTGGTCGCTTGGTGTGGAAGAGAAGTTTTACCTTCTGGCGCCGCTGGTGGTCATGCTCGCCCTCAAGATGCATCGGCGAAGCCTGCAGTATGGTTTGATCGTTGGTTTTGTCTTACTGGGTTTGGTTGCTCGCTGTCTGACAGCGGCTGCGTATCCCGATATTGCCACTTATGATGCGTTTTTTCCGGTGTTCCGCAGTCCGTTCCATCACTGTCTGGATGCGCTCTTTGTCGGCCTTTTGGCGGCTTTCATCTATCGTGACCGCCACTGCTGGGCTTGGGCGACCAACCGGGTCTGTCTGAATGGCCTCTTTCTTTTGGGTTTATCGATCATTCTTTGGTTGATTTCCGGGGAGGCCATGATGGGACGTATCGACTACTTCGATAAAACTCTGCAGCCTTTCGTGATCGCTATCGGCATGGGCTTGGTGCTCCTCGCTACGGCCTTGGGCGGCGGTCCGCTTACGTTTCTTGGTTCGCGTCCTTTGTTCTATCTCTCAAAACTCTCCTATTCGTTGTATCTGGTTCATCTGCCCTTGCTCCCTCTGGCACTGGCGCTCCTTGGGTTACCCGGCGGCGACATGGCAGCCGTGAGGGGCGAGATTCTGCTGCTTTTCTTCGCTACCTATGCCGCCTTCAGCCTTGCTGCTTCCATGTTGGTTCACTATGGCATCGAGAAGCCTTTTCTGGTGATCAAGGGCCGCTTGAGCTAACGTCGCAAGCGCTGTTCAGAGAGTAGAGAACTCTTCGTTGATGGCATTGCTGCCCCAGCGGCAGTGAGGGTAAGCTACGCAACTCTGCAAGCTGGAAATGTCAGGCGCGATAGCATGCCACTCGATACCTCGCAGTCACCGGTTTTCGTCCATTCCACCTGCCCGCATGACTGCCCCAGCGTCTGCGCGCTGGAGGTCGAGCGCCTCTCGGAGACGAAAATCGGTAAGGTGCGCGGCGCCCGCGGCAACGACTACACGGCCGGCGTGGTCTGCGCCAAGGTGGCCCGCTATGCCGAGCGGGTGCACCACCCGGATCGCCTGACCCGGCCGCTGCGCCGGGTCGGCGCCAAGGGCGACGGGATCTCCGCCTTCGAGCCGATTTCCTGGGAAGCGGCCTTGGACGCGGTGGCCGAAGGCCTGTTGCAGGCCGAACAGCGCCACGGCAGCGAGGCGGTCTGGCCCTACTTCTACGCGGGCACCATGGGCCTCGTCCAACGTGACGGAATCCACCGGCTGCGCCATGCCAAACGCTATGCGCGCCAGCACTCGACGATCTGCACGACCCTGGTGGCGACCGGCTGGAACGCGGCCTGCGGCAGCCGGCGCGGGGTCGATGCGCGGGAGATGACCGAATCCGACCTGATCGTGGTCTGGGGCGGCAACCCGGTCAGCACCCAGGTGAACGTGATGACCCATATCGCCAAAGCGCGCAAAAGCCGCGGCGCCAAGCTGGTGGTGGTCGATCCCTACCGCACCGGCACGGCGGAGCAGGCCGACATGCATCTCGCGCTGAAACCGGGGACAGACGGCGCGCTGGCGGCGGCGGTGATCTCCATCCTTTTGGCCGAGGGCTACGCCGACCGGGACTATATGGCCAAGTTCAGCGACTGGGATGCGGAGCTAGAGGCGCACTTCGCCGGCTGCACGCCGGCCTGGGCGGCGCAGATCACCGGCCTGGGCGAGGACGAAATTCGCGCCTTCGCAGCGCTCTACGGCAGCACCCAGCGCAGCTATATCCGGGTTGGCTACGGCTTCTCCCGGGCCCGCAACGGCGCCAGTGCTGTTCACGCCGTCGCCTGCCTGCCCACGGTCACCGGGGCTTGGCAGTACCCGGGCGGGGGGGCGATGCAGGGCCAGTCGAGCATTTACGGCCTGAATGAGACGTTGATCGAGGGGCTCGACGTCGCGGACCCCACCACACGTAAACTGGACCAGTCGCGGATCGGCCCCATCCTGACCGGCGACCGGCGGGATCTGGGCGAGGGGGCCCCGGTCGCTGCGCTGTTCATCCAGAACACCAACCCCATGGTGGTCTGCCCGGACAGTGCCAGGGTGGCTGAGGGGTTCGCCCGCGACGATCTCTTCACCTGCGTACATGAGCAGTTCATGACCGAAACCGCCGCCATGGCCGATATCGTCTTGCCGGCCACCACCTTTTTGGAACATGACGATGTCTACGTTGCCGGCGGGCACACCTATATCCAGGTCACCAAGGCGGTGATCGAGCCCCTGGGCGAATGCCGCAGCAATCACGCGGTGATCTGCGCCCTGGCCAAGCGTCTCGGGGCGGCGCACCCCGGTTTCGATATGACCGCCTGGGAGATCATCGACCGGACGCTGAAGATTTCCGGCCTGCCGGACGCGGAGACCATCCATGCCGCTCACTGGCATGACTGTGCACTGCCGTACGACGACATGCACTTCCTGAACGGCTTCGGCCACGCCGACAAGCGGTTCCACTTCAAGGCCGACTGGGCTGCCTTCGGGCCGGATTTTGCCGCCATGCCGGCGCTGCCCGGTTACAGCGACCGCTACGACCGGGCTTCGGAGAATCACCCCTTCCGCCTTGTGGCGGCCCCGGCCCGCACCTTCCTGAACACCAGCTTCACCGAGACCCCCGGTTCCCAAAAGCGTGAGGACAGGCCGACCGTCATGATTCATCCGGAAACCGCGGCAGCTCTGGGGGTCGGTGACGGCGACCGTCTGCGCATCGGCAACGACCAGGGGTCGCTGGTGATCGCGGTCGAGGTTTTCGACGGCCTGCAGCCCGATGTCGTGGTGGTCGAAAGCGTCTGGCCGAACGCGGCTTTCGAGGAGGGGCAGGGGATCAATTTGCTGGTTTCGGCCGATCCCGGTCCGCCCGCCGGGGGCGCGGTGTTCCACGACACCGCCGTCTGGCTCAGGCCCGTTTAGGGCCCACAGGCCGGGCGAGGCCATTGAATTGCCTGGGCTGCCGCGACAGGATGCTACTCTTTGTGGCAAAATCGCTGAACGGCACTAGGTAGAAGGAAGGGAAGAGGCTGTTGTAGCCTTTTCGCACTGCCAGCAGGAAGCGCCGAGGAAGCATGGCAAAGGACCCCAAGCTGCCGAAGGTATCGTCTGGGTCGGAGGTCGATGCCTTTTTGCGCAAAGTCGCCGCGACAACGCCGCCCAGCGGCGATGCGCGGGGCCGGCTGATCTTTGCCATGGATGCCACCGCCAGCCGCGAACCGACCTGGGACCAGGCCTCGCATCTTCAGGCCGAAATGTTCAAGGAAACCGAGGGTCTCGGCGGCCTCGAGGTGCAATTGATCTTCTATCGCGGCTTCGGGGAATGCAAAGCGAGCCCCTGGGTGCGCCGGTCTTCCGAACTGCTGCGCTTCATGACCGGGGTTTTCTGTCTGGCCGGCCGCACCCAGATCGGCAAGGTCCTGCAGCGTGCGATCAAGGAAACCAGGGCACAGAAGGTCTCGGCCCTGGTTTTCGTCGGCGATGCCATGGAAGAAGACATCGACCACCTTGGACATCTCGCCGGTGAACTGGGCCTGCTCGGGGTGCCCTGCTTCATGTTCCATGAAGGCCAGGACATGGTCTCCCGCAAGGCCTTTCAGCAGATCGCCCGGCTCAGCGGCGGTGCTTTCTGTACCTTCGATGCCAGTTCGGCGCGGCAGCTTCGCGAGCTGTTGTCGGCGGTTGCAGTGTTCGCCGCCGGCGGACGCCGGGCGCTGGCAGACTACAGCCGCAAGACCGGCGGCCTGGTCCCGCAGCTCACCCACCAGGTCAAGTAACGAGCGCTAAGGATGCCGTATTTCTTTCTGGGAATTGCTCTTCTCGCTGCGGCGCTGCTCTTGGCGCGCTGGTTCGTCAGCGCGGAGCCGCAGAAGGTTGCCAGCGGTCTGAAGATTGGGGGCGCGATTCTGCTGGGCCTGGTTTGCCTGCTGCTCTTGGTGACCGGGCGCATCTCGCTCCTGATGATGCTCTTCGCCCTGCTTTTCTTCGCGCGCAGGGCGCTCAAGGCCGGGCGCCTCAACGCACGTGCCGCAAGCGGGCCCAGCCCGGGTCAGGCCTCGGAAGTGCGCACACGCTACCTGCAAATGATGCTCGATCACGACAGTGGCGAGATGGATGGTGAAATCCTGGACGGCCGCTTCATGGGGATGTGGCTGTCGCAACTCGGCCTGACGGAGTTGCTGCAGCTCCTGGCCGATTATCAGTACGAAGACCCGCAGTCGGCCTCTGTGCTGGAAGCATATCTGGACCGCACCCGCGATGAGGACTGGCGCAAGCACACCCAGGACGGCACCGATGAGGGCGCCAAAGAGGGGACGGCAGAGGCACGCCCGGGCGGTGCGATGAGCCGGGACGAAGCGCTGGAAATTCTCGGCCTCCGGGAGGGGGCGACGGCGGCCCAGATTCGCGAGGCGCATCGCCGGCTGATGCAGAAGATCCACCCGGATCACGGCGGCTCCAACTACCTCGCGGCCAAACTGAACGAAGCCAAGGATTTGTTGTTGGGCACATGAATTTGACGTGGCAGCCCTGATTAGGGACCATTTGTGTCACTTGTCGCCTGCCCGGGCCTGTGGCAATACAGCCGCGTCTTCATGACACCCACACGCGAGGTTCTTACCCCCATGCATGGCACCATTCGCAAGGCGGTTCTGCCCGTCGGCGGTCTTGGCACGCGCTTTCTTCCCGCCACCAAGGCGATCCCCAAGGAGATGCTTCCCGTCGTCGACAAACCGTTGATCCAATATGGTGTCGAGGAGGCGCGGGCGGCCGGGATCGAAGAGATCATCTTCGTCACCAGCCGCGGCAAGGCGGCCATTGAGGACCACTTCGATCATCATTGGGAGCTGATGGCCAGCCTGGAGGAACGGGGCAAGACCGCGGAGCTGAAACTGGCCCGCTCGATGATGACCACCGCCGGCAAGATCAGCTATACCCGGCAGCCCGAGGCGCTGGGCCTGGGCCACGCCGTCTGGTGCGCCCGTAATCTGGTGGGGCGGGAGCCCTTTGCGGTGATTCTGCCGGACGATCTTGTGCTCGGCCAACCCGGCTGTCTTGCCCAACTCGTTGAGGCTTACGACAAGGTCGGTGGCAACCTGGTCGCCGTGCAAGACGTGCCGCGCGAACAGACCAATCTCTACGGCATCCTGGATGTGGTCTCGGACGACGGCAGTCTGGCCGAAGCCAAGGGACTGGTCGAGAAACCCCAACCCGATGTGGCGCCCTCGACCCTCTCCATCATCGGGCGCTACATTCTTCAGCCAGAAATTTTCGATGAGCTGGACCGCCAGGAACGCGGCGCCGGCAACGAGATCCAGTTGACCGACGCGATGGCCCGGACCATCGGGCCACAGCCCTTCCATGGCCTGCGCTTCAAGGGACGGCGCTTCGACTGCGGTACCAAGGTTGGGTTTCTGGAGGCCAACCTCGCCTATGCCCTGGAACGCGATGACCTGGGGGCGGCGGCCCGTGATATCCTAAGACGTTACAGCGCCGATCTCACCTGATCGTGCTCTAGAGGGGACCCAAGATGCGTATTGCAATGGTTGGTACCGGCTATGTCGGGCTGGTTTCCGGTGCCTGTTTTTCCGAGTTCGGCACCGATGTGGTCTGCATCGACAAGGATGCCGCCAAGATCGCCCGGCTGGAGAAAGGCGAGATCCCGATCTTCGAGCCTGGCCTCGACGTCCTGGTGGCCAACAACCGTGCTGCCGGGCGGCTCAGCTTTACCACCGACCTGGCCGCCGCGGTGGCCGAGGCCGATGCGGTCTTCATCGCCGTTGGCACGCCGACCGGGCGCACCGGCGGCGAGGCCGATCTCAGCTATGTCTACGACGCGGCGCGGGAGGTTGCCGGTGCCCTGCAGGGCTATACTGTGGTGGTGAACAAGTCGACCGTGCCGGTCGGTACGGGGCGGGAGGTTCAGCGCATCATCGCAGAAGCCAATCCGGAGGCCGACTTCGAGGTCGCTTCCAACCCCGAATTCCTGCGCGAGGGCGCGGCGATCAACGACTTCATGCGTCCTGACCGGGTGATCATCGGCGCGGAGAGCGAGCGGTCGCAGGAAGTGATGCGCGCCCTCTACCGGCCGCTTTATCTCATCGAGACGCCGATCCTTTTCACCACGCTGGAAACCGCCGAGCTGACGAAGTATGCCGGCAACGCCTTTCTGGCGACCAAGATCACCTTCATCAACGAGATTGCCGATCTCTGCGAGAAAGTCGGCGCCAATGTTCACGACGTGGCCCGCGGCATCGGCCTGGACGGACGAATCGGGCGCAAGTTCCTCCATGCCGGTCCGGGCTACGGCGGATCCTGTTTTCCCAAGGACACGGTCGCGCTGGTCCACACGGCGCAGAAGGCCGGCTCGCCGATGCGCATCGTCGAAACCGTCGCCGACATCAACGACCGCCGGAAAAAAGCCATGGCCGGGCGGGTGATCGAGGCCTGCGGCGGATCGGTCGCGGGCAAGACCATTGCGGTTCTGGGTCTGACCTTCAAGCCGAACACCGATGACATGCGCGAAGCGCCGAGCCTGGAGATGATACCGGCCCTGCAGGCCGCCGGGGCGACGGTGCGGGCCTTCGATCCGGAGGGTATGGATCAGGCCGAGCCCATGTTGCCGGATGTCCAGTGGTGCCAGAATGCCTATGAGGCGATGACGGGCGCCGACGCTGTGGCTATTGTGACGGAATGGAACGAATTCCGCGGCCTGGATATGGAACGTGTAAAGGAAGCGCTGAAGGCGCCGGTGATGGTTGATCTGCGCAACATCTACAATCCTCAGGATATGGTCGGCGCCGGTTTCGACTACTTCTCGGTGGGGCGGCCGCTTTCCTCCTACGGACGGGGGCAATGACATCGGCCGTGGCTCCGGATAGCGCTCGACACCGCTTCGACCCGACCATACTGCGCGAGTATGACGTCCGCGGCGTCGTCGGGGAGACGCTGTTTCCCGCCGATGCCTACGCCCTGGGCCGCGCCTTTGGAACGGTTGCCAAGAGGCGCGGCGCAAAGGCCATTACGGTCGGCTATGACGGCCGCCACTCCTCGCCGGACCTTGCCGCCGCTTTGTCCTCCGGCCTCAGCGACTGCGGCCTCCAGGTTATCGACATCGGGCGCGGCCCGACGCCGATGCTCTACTTCGCCGCCTACACGCTGGATGTCCAGGGCGGTGTCATGATCACCGGTTCCCATAACCCGCCGGACTACAACGGCTTCAAGATGGTGCTGGAGAAAGCGTCCTTCTTCGGGCCGGAGATCCAGGCACTGGGCGCGATCGCCGCCGCGGGGGACTATGAGAGCGGCGGCGGGACGGTCGAACAGCTTTCGACCTTCGATGCCTATATCGATCGGGTCCTAGCGGACCTGGGGCCGAAACAGACTCTCAGGGTCGCCTGGGATGCCGGAAACGGTGCCATGGGCGAGGCCATGGCTGCCGCCGTGGCCCGTCTTCCCGGACAGCACTTCCTGCTCAACGAAGTCATCGACGGCACCTTTCCCGCCCATCACCCCGACCCGACAGTTGCGGAGAACCTGGTACAGCTTCAGGAAACCGTCAACGCGCAGACCTGCGACCTCGGGATCGCCTTCGACGGCGACGGCGACCGGATCGGTTTGGTCGATGCTCGCGGGCGTATTCTCTGGGGGGACCAGATCCTGCTGTTCCTGGCCCGCGATATCCTGAAACGTCATCCCGGCGCGACCATCATTGCCGATGTGAAATGCAGCGAGGCGCTGTTCGATGGGATCGCCGCGGCCGGCGGAGAACCGCTGATGTGGAAAACCGGCCACTCGGTCATCAAGGCCAAGATGAAGGAGGTCGATTCGCCCTTTGCCGGCGAACTGGCCGCGCACTTCATCTTCGCCGATCATTTCTACGGCTATGATGACGGGCTCTATGCCGCCATCCGGGTGTTGGAGATCCTGAACCGGGAGGCGGGTGAGACCCTGGCAGACTTCAGGGATGCGCTGCCCGATTTCAGCACCACGCCGGAAATCCGCATCCCCTGCGCCGAAGACCGCAAGAAAGCGGTGATTGGGGAGATCGAGGCGCGGTTGGCGGCAGAGGGGGCCGACGTCAACGACATCGATGGCGTCCGTGTGCGCGAGGGCGGCGGCTGGTGGCTGCTGCGGGCATCAAACACCCAGGATGTCCTGGTGGCCCGCTGTGAAGCCGGCAATGCGGCTGACCTGGAAAAGCTGGTCGCCAGACTGCGCGCCGAGTTGACGGCGAGCGGGTTGGATCTTCCCGAATTCTAAGCCTTAAGGCCGGCTTGCGGCCGCGTTACCTGGAGCCTTGCGCTTCAGGCTGAACGACGACACAGCTGAAGTCGGCTGATATCAGCGTCTCACAAGCCTCGCGCGCCTGCTTCTCGTAAAGTCCCGTCAATTGGGAGCGATAGAGGGTGCCGAGGCTGGCGGAATCGATCCGCCGAATGGCAACCTTGGCGCCTTGAAGCGGCGTGGGGGCCACTTTCAGGGCCGACTGTGCTGAGCTGTGCGCCGCCCGGAAGCGGCTGAAAGCGCCGACCTGCACCGTCCAGTCGTTGGTCAGGCTCTCCACCTCGACCGATGATCCGAGGGCATCCGCGGCGGCGACCTGTGAAGAGGGCATGACCGGCTTGATCGCCCGGTTGCGGGCGGGCTGTGCCGCTGCAGTTTCGACCGGCGCTTTTTCAGCCTCGGCAATCTGCAGGGGCACCAGCGGCCGGAAGGGGTTGCGGCCGGGAACCTGTGGAATCTTGCGGACCCCTTGCGAGGCCAGCTTCTTGAAGCCCCGGTCCAGCAGTTTCACCATATGGCGGTCGCGGGACTTGGAGGTCTTGCCGCCGAAGACCACGGCGATGAGGCGCCGGCCCCTGCGCTCGACGGAGGCGACCAGATTGAACCCGGAAGCCCGGATGTAGCCGGTCTTGATGCCGTCGGTCCCCTTATAGGATTTCAGCAGCTTGTTGTGGCTGCGATGGGTGCGGCCCTTGTAGGTGAACTTGGTGGTCGAGAAGTAGTGATAGTACTGCGGAAAATCCGTCATCACCGCCTTGGCCAGGCGGGCCATGTCGCGCGCCGTGCTCTTTTGGCCGCGGTTGGGCAGGCCGGAGGCATTGCGGAAGGTGGTGCGGTTCATACCCAGCGCCCGGGCGCGTTTGGTCATCACCTGGGCAAAGGTGGTTTCCTTACCGGCCAGCGCCTCGGCGACGACAACCGCGACATCGTTTGCCGACTTTGTCGATAGTGCGCGGATCGCTTCCTCGACCGTAATCGTCTCGCCGACTTTCAGGCCCAGCTTCGACGGCGGCATACCGCTTGCGCGTTTGGAGACCTTCAGCTTCTGCTTCAGGGTCAGCTTGCCCTTCTCCAAGGCGTCGAAGACCATGTAAAGGGTCATGATCTTGGTCAGGGAGGCCGGATAGTTGCGGGTGTCGGCATTCACCGAATGCAAAACCTGCCCGGTTTCCGCATCAACGACCATGGATGCATAGCGTGCCTGAGCCGAATGGGTGGTCAGCGTCGCCAGGATAGCGACGGCAGACAGCGCGATTGCGGCGAGGGATAGTTTGCGAATCATTTGGTCCCGTCATTTGTCCCTGCACGGGGCAGAGCGTCGCAGAGGTTTTTCATCAAGAACGGCCCGGAAAACCCTGAAATCAAATCCGATTCTAAGGCATTACCCGAATCTATGTCTAGTCTAATGGCTCAGCACTTTCAGCTTGGTTAAAATACGTTCAATACAGAGGCTTGCCGGCCCCGAAGCGGCCGGACAATCAGTCCCTGTTGGCATTTGGCTTGGCGTTCACCATCTTTCGGTGCGGTTTTCACGCCTCTGCGCGGCAGCCGCCGGCCTGAAATCCGGGCAACTTTTTGGAGGTAGATGAGATGTTTCCGCGTCCTGTTTTCACGTTTGCAGCCGTCCTTTCCCTCGGACTGGCCGCCTGCACCTATCGTGGCGACATCGACAATCCGGCGACCATCAAGGCGACGTGGTTCAGCTATCTGAACGGCGACGACATCCGCGAAACCTGTGTCGAGGGGGCCGCACCGCGCTATCGATTGGTCTACAACGCCGACTACAACGAACAGATCCGCAGCTATGAGGTGACCGGTGACGGCGCCGGCGGCGCCGGTTTGACGGTGAGAGTGCAGGGACGCAGCGGCCTGAATGCCAGCCGGCTGACTCTGTCGGATCCCTTGGGCTGGGCGCGCTGGACCACCAGCCAGACGGCTCTGGACGGCGCTGCACTGGATCAGTTGGATACGGTTCTCGCGCAAAGCGGGGCCTTTGATGCGGCACCGACCGGTCTTCGCCTGTTTTCCAAGGAGACCTACTGGATCTCCAGCCTCTGCAAGGACGGCGTCTTCCATTTCAATGCCTGGCGTTTCCCCTCGGCCCGTTTCGATGCGATCACCTTCGATGCGCTGCTGTTCGAAAAGGATGCGACCGAGGTTGCCGTACGGCCGCCGCGGGCGGTGACCCCGGGGGAGCGTTCCGACGCCCGGCTGCCGCGCAACCGGCAAAGCGGCGATGAAACCGGCAGCTTTTTCAACCTGCAGGTCGGTGAGAACGGTTTGGCCGGTAATCTGGCGCTCTAGCTCTCGTCTTCCGAGACGATGGTCAGGTGGGCGCTCTGGGCGCCGGGCCGCAGTTCCTTGACCCAGGGGCCGTCCGGCATCTTCACCGCCATCTGGGTCAGGTGCTCGTTCCACCAGATGCGCTGTTCGCGCAGGTCGTCGTAGTCGTAATGGGCCTTGCGCCAACGCCGCTCGGCCAGGCTGTAGGTCGCCAGATCGATGGGAAAGCCGACGTCGGCCGAGGAAAACCGCGACGAATCAAAAGACAGATAGGCGAGTTTCAGCGCCGTGGTCATGGCGCTGTCATAGGTGAGGGCGCGGTCCAGGATCGGTTTGCCGTAGGCGGTGGCGCCGATGGAAAGATAGGGCGTGCGCTGATCCACTTCGATCCAGTTGCCCTCGGGATAAACCAGGAAGATGCTGGACCCCTTATCCTCCGGCTGGGCGCCGGCGATGATACTGTGCAGATTGAAGGTCAGATCGGCCCCCTCGATCTGCTCACGGTCCTCTTCGGCCACGCGGCGCAGGCAGCGGCAGTACGCATCCACGGCATCCAACAGAGTCGCGAAACCGGTGGCGTGATCCTTTCGCATATCCCGCTCGAGATAGGCCAGGGTCTTGTCTCTCAAGGAGCGAAGACCCGAGGTCATGATGGCGAACTGGGCGCCTGCCGGCCCGTGCAATGACAGCTTTTGGGCGTTGGTGACCTGGTTGCCGCTGGTGATGCGCCCATCGGCGAGGCAGACGAGCCCTTCGCTTACCTTGATTCCCAAACAATAGGTCATACGCCATCCTGAAAAATGTGCCCTGAACACAGCCTTCGCGGCGGGGGGCTTGCAGACTGCTCACCCGGGGACTCCGGAGTCCCCGGGTGCCCCGGATACTGCCAAAGCCATCTGGGACCAGCAACCGGCCATTACCCCGGGTGAGGCTGCCGAGAGCCCCTGTTATCCACAGCGGGCAAACAACCCGCCCGGTTTTGTTGCGCTGCACAATTTATACTTGACTTCAGTATAAGGGTTAATAGATTGAGGCGATGTTGCGTTGCAGCAAAAAGGGTCCGTTCGAGCGCCGCTGCGGCGTGCTGAACGGCGTGTTGAACGCTGGGCACGGTGGCCTTGAAGTCCCCCGGCCGGAACCCGATTGCGCCCCCTAAGCCGACCATTTTTTCAGCCGTCTGCCCAAGACACTCAGTCAAGACAGTTTCCAGGCGAGAGCCCAAGGAAAACGCCATAGGAGAGCCCGTAATGGCCACCAAGAAGACCACCGCCAAGACCGCCGCGGCGCGCAAGCCGGCGGCCCCCCGGACACCGACCAAGAAGACCGCCGCCAAGGCCACGGTATCTGCAACTGCCGCCGTGAAGAAGCCTGCGGCATCCAAGCCGACGGCCGTCAAGCCGGAGCCTGTCGCATCGCTTTTCTCCGCTGCGCCGGCGGTTGACGCCGTCGAGACCATCATGCCTTTGAGCGAAGAGGCGATGAAGCCGGTGGAAGCCGCCGTGGCAGCCGGCACCGAAACCCTGGAGGCTGTCGTCAAGGCAGGCACCCAGGCGGCCACCAAGAGCTATGAGCAGGCCGTCGCCATGACCCAGGAGCAGGTCGAGAAGGCAGCCTCCACGGTATTCCAGGGTTATGACGATGTCGCCAATCTGGGTAAGGATGGTGTGGATGCCTGTGTCCAGTCATCCACCGTCGTCGCCAAGGGTTTTGAGACCCTCGGTCTGGAGGTGATGACCTACGCCCAAGGCACCATGGAGGCCGGTTTCTCCGCCATGCAGGCGCTTGCCGGCGCCACCACCTTTGCCGAGGTGATCGAGCTTCAGCGTGCCTACTCCCGCCGCAGCCTCGATTCGGCGGTTGCCGAGTCGGCCAAGTTGACCAAGCTTTCCATCACCCTGGCCAACGACGCCGCCGAGCCGCTGCAGTCGCAGCTGAATGTAACGGTCGAGAAGATGATGAAGCCCTTGGCCGCTTAGACCGCCCGCATAGTGTCGTCAGGGCCCGGCGCTTTGCGCCGGGCCCTTTGCGTTTCGGGGTCTGGGGTGCGAAGAACAGATCGATTAGAGGAAATAAAACCTATGTCGATCTTTCTGTTCCGACGGCTGCGGAGATCCACCGCCGCCGCTTCTTCCCGGACGCGACTCGGCCGTTGCCGTTAGGATCGGATTTCGCCGTTTAAGTGTGGCGGAGTTAACACCCCGAAGAATTCTTTGGGTTATTCTCGTCTGAGGGCTCTTGGGTCTTTTCCGAATGAAGTTCGACCCAATATGATGAGAGGGCCCTTTCGGACGATGGGCCCGCTTTGGTGATGAGAACAAACTGAGCCTGATTAGACGTAGTGTACGATCATGAGTGACGACAAACAAAACGACGGCGGTACGTCGACGGGCATAATCGTCAAGAGCAAGCCCAAGACCAAGAAGCCGTCGATGTACAAGGTCCTGATGCTGAATGACGACTACACGCCCATGGAGTTTGTGGTCCATGTGCTGGAGCAGTTTTTCAGCAAGAACCGCGACGAGGCGACGCAGATCATGCTGCACGTCCATCAGCGCGGGGTCGGGGTCTGTGGAATTTTTACGTATGAGGTTGCCGAGACAAAAGTCACGCAGGTGATAGACTATGCCCGGCAGAATCAGCACCCTCTCCAGTGCACCCTAGAGAAGGAATAAGGCCCGGATGCTATCGGCAAACCTTGAGCAGACGCTCCATCGTGCTTTAGCCGGCGCTAACGAAAGGCGCCATGAATACGCGACGCTGGAACATCTACTGCTCGCATTGATCGACGATACCGACGCGGTATCGGTGCTCCGTGCCTGTAGTGTGGACCTGGAGCGTCTGCGCGCCGACGTCCTGGACTACATTGACAACGAACTCTCCAGCCTGATCACCGCCCAATTGGGCGACGCCAAGCCGACTGCCGGTTTCCAGCGGGTTCTGCAGCGCGCCGCCATTCACGTGCAGTCCTCGGGGCGTGAGGAAGTCACCGGCGCCAATGTGCTGGTCGCCATGTTCTCCGAGCGCGAAAGCCACGCGGTCTACTATCTCCAGGAACAGGAGATGAGCCGCCTGGACGCGGTGAACTACATCAGCCACGGCATCGCCAAGGCCAAGGGCCACGAGGAAAGCCGCACCGTCGAGGGCGCCGACGAGGATGCGGACGCCGAAAAGGTGGTGCGCAAGGGCCGCGAGGCGCTGGACGCCTACTGCGTCGATCTGAACCGCAAGGCCCGCGACGGCCGTATCGACCCGCTGATCGGGCGCAGCGAGGAAATCGATCGCACGATCCAGGTGCTTTGCCGCCGCACCAAGAACAATCCGCTCTATGTCGGCGATCCCGGGGTTGGCAAGACCGCCATCGCCGAGGGGCTGGCGCGGCGCATCGTCGCTGGCGAGGTGCCGGAGGTGCTGCAGGAAGCGACCATCTTCGCCCTGGATATGGGGGCGCTGCTGGCCGGCACGCGCTACCGCGGCGACTTCGAGGAACGTTTGAAGGCCGTGGTCTCGGAAATCGAGGGCCAGGACAACGCCGTTCTCTTCATCGACGAGATTCACACCGTGATCGGCGCCGGGGCGACCTCCGGCGGCGCGATGGATGCGTCCAACCTCTTGAAGCCGGCGCTGCAGAGCGGCCTGCTGCGCTGCATCGGTTCGACCACCTACAAGGAATACCGCAGCTACTTCGAGAAGGACCGGGCCCTGGTTCGGCGTTTCCAGAAGATCGACATTATTGAGCCCTCGATCGAGGACGCGGTGAAGATCCTGCGCGGCCTGAAGCCCTACTACGAGGATCACCACAACGTGCGCTTCACCAACGAGGCGATCCGCACGGCGGTGGAACTCTCGGCGCGCTACATCGGCGACCGCAAGCTTCCGGACAAGGCGATCGACGTGATTGACGAGGTCGGCGCGTCCCAGATGCTGCTGCCGGAGTCCAAGCGTAAGAAAACCGTCGGCGTGAAGGATGTGGAATCCGTGGTGGCCAAGATGGCCCGCATCCCGCCGAAGACGGTCTCCAAGGACGACAAGACGGCGCTGAAGAACCTGGATCGCGACCTGAAGACCATGGTCTTCGGTCAGGATAAGGCGGTCGAGGCGCTGTCGGCGGCGATCAAGCTGGCGCGGGCCGGCCTGCGCGAGCCGGAAAAGCCCATCGGCAGTTATCTCTTCTCAGGCCCCACCGGCGTCGGCAAGACCGAGGTGGCGCGCCAGCTTGCCCATTCCCTGGGCGTCGAACTGACCCGCTTCGACATGTCGGAGTACATGGAGCGGCATTCGATCTCCCGCCTCATCGGTGCGCCGCCGGGCTACGTCGGCTTCGACCAGGGCGGCCTGTTGACCGATGCGGTGGATCAGCATCCTCATTGCGTGCTCTTGCTGGACGAGATCGAAAAGGCCCACCCGGACCTCTTCAACATCCTGCTGCAGGTCATGGACTACGGCAAGATCACCGACCACAACGGCAAGACCATCGATTGCCGCAACGTGATCCTGATTATGACCACCAACGCGGGCGCCGCGGACCTGGCCAAGCCGGCCATCGGCTTCGGGCGGGAGAACCGGGTCGGCGAGGACGAGGAAGCCATCAACCGGCTGTTCACGCCCGAGTTCCGCAATCGCCTGGACGCCATCATCAATTTCAACAATCTGCCGCCGGAGGTCATGGAGCGGGTAGTGGACAAGTTCGTCATCGAACTGGAAACCCAGCTTTCCGATCGCAACGTGATCATCGATCTGGACGAAGGCGCGCGCAAATGGCTGGCCCGCAAGGGCTATGACCCCTTGTTCGGCGCTCGGCCCCTGGCCCGGGTGATCCAAGAGCAGATCAAAAAGCCCCTGGCCGAGGAGCTCTTGTTCGGCAGGCTCGCCAAGGGCGGCGTGGTGGAAGTCTCCATCGACGACGACCAGCCGAAATTCCACTTCGCCGAGGCCCCGCCGAAAAAGTCCAAGAAAAAGAAGGACGACGGCAAGGACGATGGCTCGTCCGACAAGAACGTGCCGGCTTTGGTGAAATAAAGGCGATACACTTTTTCAGTGAGCTGTCGAGGTTCAGTGATAACGTAAAGAATCTTTCGCACTTTCAGAATTGACGGCTTCTTCTAGAATTGGAGAAGGAGCGAATTAATGTCTGATGACGATAAGGGCAAAGATAT
>JANQMC010000170.1 GCA_028280305.1 Pelagibius sp.
AGCGGCGCTGTCCTCGAGCATGTGGCGCAGGCGCTCTGGGGGATAGTCGGGATCGAGGGGCAGGGAGGCGGCGCCGGCTTTGAGGATGCCGAGGAAGGCGGCGATCATGGCGGTGCCGCGTTCGAGGGAGACACCGACGATGGTCTCCGGGCCGGCGCGCTGATCGAGCAGCCAGCGGGCGATGGCATCGGCGCGGTGTTCCAGTTCGCCGTAGCTGACGCGGTCCTCGCCGTGGACCAGGGCCGGGGCGTCGGGGCGGGCGGCCGCCTGGGCACTGACCAGATCCACGAAGTCTGCCCCGGTATCGTAGTCCGCCGGGCGCTCGGCCCAGGACCGCAGCAGTGCCGCATCCGGCGGCGACACAAGGCAGAGAGAACCCAAGGGCAGAGTCGGGTTTGCAACGAACTGGGCGAGGATACCGAGGTAGCCGTCGGTGACCTGCTGCATGAAGGCTTGGTCGAAGATACCTTCGGCGGCTATGAACCGCAGCGTCACCCCCTTGTCGAGGTCCGGCGCCGCATCCAGCGTCAGGGCAAAGGGTGTCTCCGCGAGCAGCATCTCCTGGAAATCAACATCGAGATCGCCCATGGACACCGCTGCCCGCTCGCCCCGGCGGCGGCCATGATAGTTGAAAGCGAAGTGGAACGGCGTCGCGCTGCCGTCCTTTTCCAGGTTGTCGAACGGCAGGCGGCCGTGGTCGCGGGCCTGGTTCAGGTCGTCGCCGACCTGGCGGATCCAGTCTTCGACGGAGAGTGACGGATGCGGAGAGCCGGTAAGGGGCAGGGTATTGACGAAAAAACCGACGGTGCGGGCCGAGGCGTTGCCGCGGTCGGAGGCCAGAGTGCCGACCCGCACCGACTGTTGTCCGGAGAGGCGGCTGAGCAGAACCTGAAGCGCCGCCAGCAACACGTTGAAGCGTGTCGCGTTCACGCGCTCCGCAAGGCTGTCGATGCCGGCCGCCAAAGAGGCGTCGATGGAAAGCGGGTGGTGAACGGTGGGATGAACGGCGCCGGGCGGCTGCAACACGGGCAGGCTCAGGACCGGATGATGCCCGGCCAGATTCTCCCGCCAGAAACTCTTCTGCGCCGCCGCTTCGTCACTGTCCTCCCATTCTATGTGCTGTTGCGCATAGTCGGTGTAGCGCAGTCGCACCGGCCGCAGCGCTTTGCCATTGTAGAGCGCCATGAGATCGGTGAGGAGCAGCCGGATCGACCAGGCATCGGAAACGATGTGATGGATGCCGACGGCGAGGATATGGCGCTGGGCAGAAACCCGATAGAGGCGATAGCGGAAGACATCGCCGGCCTCCAGATCATAGGGTTGCAGCAGAAAGGCATGCCCCCGGTTCATGGCTTCGCCTTTGGGGTCTGCCGTCTCCGCCCCATCCTCTTCGTCTAGAGGCCGTTCGGTTGCGGGCATGATCTGTTGCTTGCCGTCGCGGATGCGGAGGCGCAGCATTTCGTGCCGCGCCATCAGACCGTTTAGAGCGGACGCTAACCGGTCACGGTCCAGCGTCCCGTCCATGTGGACGAAGAGGCCGAGGTTGTAGGCACGGCTTTCCGGCTCCAACTGAGCGAAGCGCCAGAGATGCCGCTGGAACGGCGAGAGCGGGTGCCAGGTTTCCTCAGCCAAGACTAGTCTCCCATAGCCTCGCGCAAACGCTTCGTCCGCAGGTCGGTCCAGACCTTCGCGATGTGATCGAGGCAGACCTGCCGTTCGCCCTGAACGCCGACCGCCTCCCAGCCCGCAGGTACGGCGCGATAGGTCGGCCAGATGCTGTACTGGCCCTGATCGTTGACGACGACGTCGAAGGCCGTGTCCGTGTTATCGATGCTCAACGCTGTTTCTCCCGTTTCCTTGGGTCACCTTGGGCGCGTTCATGCAGTGTTGATGGCTTTGATCGCGTCCATCGAGGCCTCGGCGCGTGCGTCGCCTTTCAGTTCGATCAACTGGCCGCCGTCCATCTTCAAAATGCGGTCCGCCACGTCGAAGTAGTGGTCGTCATGGGTTACCGCGATGATGGCTTTGCCCTCCGCGCGCAGTTCCGGCAGCAGCGTGCGATAGAAGAACTGGCGGAACTGCGGGTCCTGGTCGGCGGCCCATTCGTCCAGCACCATGAAGTCGCGCTGTTCGGCAACGCTCAAGATCAAGGCCAGGCGCTTGCGCTGTCCGTGGGAGAATTCAACCTGGTCCAAACGGCCCTCGGCGTGCCCCGTCTTGTTGTGCATGTCGAAACGCCGCAGCCAGTTTTCCACGTGATCGCTGGCGACTTCCTCGCCCGTGCCCGTAAGCAGCCGGCGAAAAAGGTGGAAGTCGGTGAATACGGCGGAAAACAAGTGCCGGTATGCGCGGCGGTTTTCCTCGCCCAGGATAGCGCCGTCGATCTCGATTGTGCCCGCGTGGGGGCGGTAGAGGCCGGTCAGCAGGCGCGCCAGGGTCGATTTGCCGCTCCCGTTGCCGCCGATCAGGAAAACGATTTCGCCGCGGCGGACCGTCAGATCCAGGGGGCCGACGGCAAAGCCCTTGTCGGCACTGTTCGCGCCGTAGCGGTAGAACAGGTCACGCAAGGCGATCTCGCGGCTTCCGGCAAAGGGCCGCGCGACACCGGTGAAGGCGGCGTCGAAAGGCAGGAGTTCCAGGGAATCGATTTTCCGCATGGAGACCTGGGCGGTGACCAGTGCGGCGATCCCCGCCATGGCCCCGACAAGCGGCGCGCGGAGGAAGAGGATGGTCAGGGCATAGGTTGCGGCGATGCTCAGGTCCGCCCATCCCCGGCCCAGGGAGAGGTAAAAGACAAGGCCGATGAGGCCAAGCACCATGGTGTTGGCGATGTTGTGCAGCAGACCGTTGTAGCCGTCGGCCCAGGTCACGTGACGGCGGTAGGAGCGCGCGTTGCCGTCGAACTCCTCTTCATAGAAGTGTTGCGCCCGGTAGCGGTTGAGGGCCAGTTCCTTGCGTCCGTTGATGACCGAGAGATAGTCGCCGTGCAGCCGGTCGTCGTCTTCCCGGACTTGTCCGACATGGTGATCGATACGCCCGATGAGCAGCCAGCCGGCAAAGCCCAGCAGCAGCATCCAGAGCGCGGTGGTCAGGAAGAGCGGTATGGAGAGAAGCGAGAGGTAGGCGAAGGCCGCGATACAGAGAAGACCGCCGAAGAGAACCTCCGGCAGGTGTACGAAGGCGATGGTCACGTTGCGGATGTCGGTGTCCAGCATCGCGATGAGACGAGGCCCGCCGACGGTCTCCAACTGCTCGATGTCGGTGTCCAGCACGCGTTTGACCAACTTGCGGCGCAGACGATAGACGAAGCGGTGCCCGACGATGTGCAGGAAGACCCGGGCCGCCGTCGCGGTGAGAAAGGAAACAACCAAGAGGCCGGCGAACAGCAAAAGCAGCGTGGAAAGTTCACTCTCCGCTTCGGCCATGACACGGTTGACGAGGGCGAGAGCGGCAATTCCCGAGGCGGCCCCCAGGAAGCTCAGGGCGATGATGCCGCCGACGGACCATCTGGCTTCGGCAAGCAGGAACCGCAGCAGTTTCATCGTCGCCCTCGTCCAATCATGTCAGTCGGCCACTCCAACTCACCAGCGGTACTGAAGGCTGGCCGTGATGGTTCTGTCCTGTCCGTAGAAGCAGAAGAACTCTCCCGAACAGGAGGCCACGTGGCGGTCATCGAAAAGGTTGGTTGCGTTCAAGGCGAAGCGGAAGTTCTGCCACTCGTAACGGGCAGCCGCGTCGAAGAGAACGTAGTCGTCGACGTCAAAGGAATTCGCTGCATCCCCTGCCGTTTCGCCCTTGTAGCGGACCCCCGTGCCGAAACCCAGGCCTTCCAGAAAGCCTTCCTGCAGCGTGTAGAAAGCCCAGAGCGAGCCGAACTGGGCGGGCACACCGGCTGGCCTGTTGCCCTCCCGGATTGGACTGGGGTCTTCGGTAACCTCGACGTTCTGCAGCGTATAGCTGGCGGTGAGGTCCAGCCCAAAGTCGAAGCTCGCAACGCCTTCCAGCTCGAGCCCGCGCGAACGCACCTCACCGACCTGGAACTGTTGATTCCCCTCGAAAACCCGAACGTTCTGACGGGTGATTTGGAAAGCAGCCAAGGTGACGAAGCTCTCGCTGCCCTCCGGCTGGAATTTAACCCCGACTTCCACCTGCTCGCCGGTTTCCGGCACGAAGGCATCACCATTCCCGTCGAAGCCGATCACAGGCAGGAACGACTCGGCGTAGTTGATGTAGGGCGCCAGGCCCATATCGGTCAGGTAAATCGCGCCGACTCTTCCGCTGAATTCAGCGTCGTCTTGGTCGGTCCGGGAGTTGGCTACACGGTTTTCGTTCTCGGACGAGACGAAGTCGACCCGACCACCGAGAGAAAGGATCAGGTTTTCGTTGATGGTAACCTGATCCTGCAGATAGATGCCGTATTGCTGCTGAATGGTTTGGCCATCGGCAGTGATGGGAATGGCCGAAACATCGATGGGAGTGCCGTAAGTCGGATTGAACAGGTCGATCGTGCTAAGCGTCAACGAGGCAGCGCTACCCGTGCGCTGTCTTTCCTCAAAGTTGTTGTACTGATAGTCGAAGCCGACGAGCACTTTTTGCTCAACGTAGTCCGAAGCAAAATCGAACTGCGCATGGGTGTCGATCCCGAAGGCCTCCGACCTTGAATCGACAACGAAGGGCGCGCGGACAAGGAGACTTTCGCTTCCGGGGAAGAACTGAAGCCCGAAAAACGTCTCGGTATCGCTCTCCACCCTGTTGAAGCGGGTGTTTTGCCGCACTGTGATGCTATCGTTTACCTCATGCTCGAAGAGGTACCCGAGCGCATAGGCCGTGCGGTCGAAGCGGTCAAAGTCCGGCTCGCCCGTGAAGCGTTCGGTCGGAATGGTGCCGTTGGGATTCGAGTCAAGCGTCCCGGATCTCGGTAAAAACTGATTGGTTGATCCGGTTTCATCGATCTGGAGAGAGCCCAGGAATGTAAATGTCGTGTCCTCTCTCGGCTTCCAGGTAAAGGCGGGCGCGAGGAACTGGCGGTCGTCGTCGACAAAGTCCACCTGGGTTTCGGCATCGCGGGCGAGGCCGGTCAAGCGGAAGAATACGGATTCACTGCCGAAGACGGGGCCGCCGATATCGAACTTGCCTTCGAGCTTGTCAAAGTTGCCGACTTCCACACCGCCTTCGGCGAGCAATTCGGAAGGCGGGCGCTTGGTGGCGATGTTGACGAGACCGCCCGGCGACCCTTGGCCATAGAGAACGGAGGCCGGGCCGCGCAGGATTTCCACGCGCTGTGCCCCATAGAGTTCGGGCTTGAACTCGGCAAATCCGGAGGAGCGCAGCTGCAGGCCGTCCTGAAAGGTGCCGACACCGCCTTCATCGAAGCCGCGATACTGAAGAAAGTCGACGCGGCTGTCGTTGCCGAAGGATTCACCGAAGACACCGGGCGAATACCGTAAGGCGTCGCTGATGCTGTCGGCGCCCTGGTCGTCCAGCCGGTCGCGGGTGATCACGGAAACCGACTGCGGAATCTCGATCAGCGGTGTGTCCGTCTTGCTGCCCGTCGTGCTGCGATCTGCGACATAGCCCTCGACCGGGCCGAAGGGGCTTTCCAACTCCCCCTCGACCGTCACCGGGCCAAGTTGAACGGGGCCGCCGTCGGATTCGGCGGCCGCTTGCGTCAGCGTGACGGTGCTGGAATCCACAAAGCTGTAGCTGATGCCGGATCCGGCGAGCAAAATGCGCAGAGCCTGTTCGGGTGTGTAGCTGCCTTGAACGCCGCCGGTCTGCGTGTCGGCGGCCAGTTCGGCGCTGTAAACCAACTGCAGCCCGCTGTCGTCGGCGAAGCTGTTCAGCGCAGGGGCCAGCGGGCCCGCAGGAATGGCGTAGCTCCGGGTCGCCGTGGCTTGGGCGAGGCTGTCGTTCCAAAGATCAGCCGCTGGTGAGGGGCTGTTCGGCGCGCTATAGAAACGGTCTTCCCCGAGACGGCCTGCTGCTTCCGCCTGCGTTGCCGCCGTGCCCGTCATGCATACAATGGCGCTTGTCGCCAGGATCAACGCCTTAAATCCTCTGGTGTTTTCCGTTGTTTGCCGCGCGTCGATGCGCGGACTCCGACTCTTCATGCTCCAATTCACGCCCGTAACTCCCCCGTAAGACCTCAAGCAAGTGCAAATGATAGTCGTTTGCATTTACTAAGACGGGCTCAGGAAGCAGATGAGGAGGTCGTTTTCGGAGGTTTTTTTGAGGCACCGAGTTTCGCTGGCGCCTGTTTCAGATCAGCCCCCAGCGAAGGGTGGGCTTCACACTGCCGGGCCTGTTTGTCGTTGGGACAGCGAGGCGGCCCTTCTTTTGGACCGCTAGGTTGGCGCAGCGCTCTTGCTAGCTGTGCAGGAGGATCAGCAGATCCGTCAGCCGCGTCGAACTGAGTCCAAGGCTGGCTTCCAGTGCGTTCACCACCGCCACCGGGTCACGGGTCTCGAAGACACCGTTCACCTTCATGTCGCGAAGCCTCTGTTCGCCGATCATGATCTTTCCGGGATGATAGCGGTTGAGCTCTTCGATCACCGCGCCGAGGGTGACGTCGGAAAAAATCAGTTTGCCGCGCTGCCATGCGGTTGCCGATTTGGGGTCGACCGTCTGCAGCGGCCCGATGCCCTTGCCTTCGCTGTAGGCTACCTGCCGGTTGGCTGTGAGCAGGGCCTCGTGGTTCCCGCTGCCCGCATCATCGAGAGTCACCGCCACCCGGCTTTCCAGAACCGTCACGGTCGTCTCGGTACTATGGCGGCGGACCAGGAATACCGTGCCCAGCGCGGTACTGACTCCCCCGTCCGCTGCAACCTCGAAAGGCCGGTCGGGGTCCGCGGCGACGGAGAACTCGGCTTCTCCGCTCAGGAGGCGTATACGCCGTTGCCTGGAACTGTAATCAATGGCGATCGCAGAATCCGTATTGAGCAAGGCCGTGGAGCCATCGGGCAGCGTCACCGCCTTTATCTCACCGACGGCGGTTAATGCATCGGCCTGCATACGGAGGGGCAGGTCGCTGCCCAAGGCGACAAAAAACAGCGCCGTGCCGGCGGCCAGCGCACAGGCTGCCTGCCAAATGCGCTTCCGTTTTCGTGATCCTTGGAGGGGGACAATTGCCGTCGGTTCGCCGTAGCGGGGTTTTGCGGGAAGGGTGCGTGGCTTCGCCGCCGCTGGAATCTCATCCAAATCCGACCAGAGCTGCTGGATCGTGCCGTAGGCCGCTTCATTTTGTGGGTCAGCACCCAGCCAGGCGTCAAAATCCGCCTGCTCTTCAGATGTCAGGGCGCCGGCGTCTCGGCGCACGAACCAGTTGATCGCTTCCTCCAAAGCCGGATCCTGTTCTGCCTGATGGAAGCGCTCAGAGTGCAAGGGATCAGACAACGGCACTTCTGCGTCGGAATTGGAAGAAGGCGGATCGACTGGCACGCTCGTTCATTTCATTGTTCGTTTTTTGAACCCGTCATTTGTTCCAACGGTTCGTTGGCCCTACCTCTATGACGAACGATAGCCATATAAGAGGATGCAAAAAAGCGCTAATCACGCACCTTTAGTCGCAGTGCGCAGTGCAAAAGGGCCTTGCGTAAGTGTTTTTCGACCATGTTGCGGCTGATGCCGAGCGATCTGGCGATTTCAGCCTGATGACGCCCCTCGAATTTGCGCAGGACGAAGACCTCGCGGCAGCGCGGCGGCAGTTCATCGACGGCCTGCATCAGTATTGCCACCCTTTGCCGCGCATCGATCATGGCCTCGACGGAAGGCTGGGCGTCGGCGACTTCCTCGGAGAGCGGTTTCTGCATCACGTATTTGGCGCGGGTTTTTTCCCGGCGCAGATGATCGATGGCGAGATTCCCGGCGACCCGGTAGAGGAGCGCCCTCGGGTTCTCGATCTCAGCGGATTTGTCCGTACTCGCGAGGCGGACATAGGTCTCCTGGACGATATCGTCGGCCAGCGCCGAACAGCGTACCCTGCGCCGGACAAAGGCAATCAGCTCGTCGTAATGCATGCGCAGAGCCGCCGTTACCGGTTCAACCGCGCCGTTGTCCGTCATCTCCTGACGCCTTTCACCCTGCCGCAACCTTGTCGTGCCGCGGTTCAGCCTATCCTAGAGAGGCGGCATAGTATCCATGATGAGAATGGTTCGCAATTACCCTTTGACCAGCCCTTGCTGGCCGTTCTTGGCTGGCCATCTTTTCATAGTCAATGCGCTTAGGAATATCGCTCTGGGCGCCTGCCGGCATAGGTCGGCCGGAGAGTCCGGCGTTCAGCTAGGTGACCCGGATGTAACCGGCGAGGCCGGTTTTCTGGTGCTCGATGACGTGGCAATGGAAAGCCCAGTCGCCGGGAGCCCGGGATGATGAATACCGCCTGGCGTGTACCTCTGCGGGCTTCGGCAGGGTTCCTTCCAGCGGACCTTTCGGCCCCGGCGCCGTGGAGGATCGCTTCGACGGGCTCAGCCGAGCCAGCCGACATGCCGGACAGCACGAGGACGGCTGCGATCACGTAACGAGCTACAGTGGTGGTGGTGTTGATCGATTATTCATAAGGTCCTCGAGAGGTCATCAGACTAACGCGATTGCGTCTCATTTGCATTGACGATTTGTCGTGGTTCCTCCATCCTGGACTGGCGTTGCTGGTCCCGGATTGGCGCGGAGGAGGGCTTGGTGAGTATGACGCAGGTGCCTGACGTCGCCAGAGATCAGGGCCTTGCAGATACGCAAGGGGCCACGCCTGCATTCTGTGCCGGTTGCGGACCTCGGCCCATACCTCGATGGCTTCAGGCCTTTGCGGATGTCATGCAGGCGGGCCGGCCATGACGCAGAACCAAGCCCCGCATCAGACGCCTGCTCCGACAGAGGCACATGCCGTCGATCTTTCGGGCGTTCCGGAGACCATGCTCTGGACACTGTGGAACCGCGCCTGTGAAATGCGCCGTGCCGACCGCTTGATCGAGGACCCGATGGCGGCCGATCTGGTGGCGTGCATCGACTACGACTTTGCAGGGCACTTCGGCAGGCCCTCTGTCTTTCATCCGGTTCGGGCCCGTTACAGCGACGACCTGATTCGCGCCTACCTTCAGTCCGTCACCGAAGACGCTGTTGTCGTCGCCTTGGGCGAGGGCCTGGAGACCCAACTCTGGCGCGTTGACGACGGTCGCGTGCGCTGGATCAGCGTCGACCTGCCGGAGGCCATGGATGTGCGCCGACAACTGCTGCCGGCGCATCCGCGTGCCGCTTTGATCGCAGCCTCGGCATTGGATCCGTCCTGGATGGATGCCGTGCCGAAGAAAGCGCCTCCATTCATCACCGCGGCAGGCCTTCTGATGTACTTCCAGGAGGCTGAGGTCGCTGCCTTGCTGTGCCGGATTGCCGAGGCCTTTCCCGGTGCCGAGATCTTCTTCGATGCCATTCCGCCTGGGTTTTCACGAAGAACGCTACGAGGACTGAAGGTGACGAGGCGCTACACGGCGCCGCCAATGCCTTGGGGCATTTCGATCGACGATCTCCCGGCCTTCATCCGGCGGATTCGCGGACTCCGGGTCGTCTCCGTGCAAAGTTATGCCGACCCCTTTCCGCAGCGGACCCGTCTCTATCGCGCACTCTCTCGGATTCCCCCCTTGCGCCGCCGCTTCGCCGGCAGCCTGGTGCATGTCCGTTGCGGTAATCGAAGCAGCCAGACCTAACGACACCGACTTCGAATAGCGCCGAACGCCCTGCCGCGGCGCCGAGCCGAGAGTCGACTTTCGGGCGCTATCCGACCCGGATGTAGCCGGCGAGGCCAGTTTTCTGGTGTTCGATGACGTGGCAATGGAAAGCCCAGTCGCCGGGATTGTCGGCGACCAGGGCGATATCCATCGTCTCGTTGGCCTGCAGCATGGCGGTGTCAGTGAGCAAAGGCGGCAGCTTGCGCTTGTTTGAGGAAAGCAGGCGGAAGGTCAGGCCATGCAGGTGGATCGGGTGGTTGTAGCGGGTCTCGTTCTGCAGACGGAAGATATAGCTGCGGCCCATTTCCAATCGGGCGATGGCACCGGGCGCATCCGGCAGGTCGCCCGGCCAGGGCGTGCGGTTGATGGACCAGAAGGTATAGCCCAGGGTGCCGCAGATGCTGGAAGCCGGCCGGTCGCCGGGTCCCCAGCCGAACACGAAGGGGATGATCTCGGCATCGGCAAGAACCGGCTCGGCGACCGGGTTGGACGCCAGCGGGCGCAGTTCCTCGAGGCGCCGCCCGGCATCCTGACCCGTCGCGCGCAGCCGGGCGAGGGCCACAGGACGGCCCGCCACCAGGGTGTTTATGACAATCGTCTCGCCTTCCGTGCCCGGCATCCTGACTGCGAGATCGGCACGTTGTCCGGCGCCGAGAACGATTTCCTCCGGTTGGTAGGACGCTGGCGTGGGGTGGCTGTCGAGAGCGATCAGTCTGGCGTCGGTGCCGGTCAGGGAAATCCGATAGACGCGGGTGACGTCGGTCACGACAAGGCGCAGGCGCAGAAGGCTGCCGGCCGGCAGATCATAGGTCGGCTCTTCGCGCCAGTTCGCCGTCATGACGGTGCCCTGCGTGCCGCCGCGTGCGGCCTGACGCGCCCGGAACATGTTGATGAACTGGCCGTCCGGCCCCAGGCGGAAGTCGCGAAGGTTCAGCACCAGATCCTGGTCGAAACCGGCGTCTTCGTCGTCTTCGACGATCAAGACACCGGTCATGCCGCGCCCCATCTGCTCCAGGGTATTGCAATGGGGGTGATACCAAAACGTGCCGGCATCGGGCGGCGAGAAGGCATAGCGCAGTGTCTCGCCCTGCATGATCGGCCACTGGGTCAGATAGGGCACGCCGTCCTGGCTGTTGGCGATCCGCAGCCCGTGCCAATGCACCGTTGTCGGTTCGTCGAGACCGTTCGTCACGTCGATGAGGGACTCTTCGCCGCGGCGCAGCCGAAGAACCGGCGGCGGTCCGTCCGGGGCAAAGCTCATCATGCCGGCCGTCGTCTGACCGTCGCGCAGGGCATGGTCGATAACGCTGGCCCTCAGGCTGTGAGCCGCCGCCGGATTACCGGCGAGCGTGCCGCTTCCCAGGGCGAAGGTACCGCCGGCTGTTGCGGCACCGCCGCCGAGCAGACCGAGTGCGGCGCGTCGTGTAAGGGATCTTTTGTGGATCATCAGCCTCTGCTCTCGCGGGAGAGAAAGTCTCCTAGAGCGCCAATTGTACCGGGGGCAATCCTCATTTGCGAATGATATTCACTTGCGATATTGTCGCATTTCTCGGCTTGGCCCGGGCTTTGTCATTCGGCGGGCCGGCACCACTCAAAAACTCGGGGCGACAACTTTGTACAGATTTGCCTGCGCGGTGACGGCTTTGATCCTCGGCTGTGCCTCTGCGGCCCAGGCCGAAGGTTCAGGTGCTCTCAAGATCGAGCTCAACAAGCTGGAGGCCCAGGGCGAAGCCTGCCGCGCCTATCTGGTGCTGGAGAACGGATCGGACCGCGACTTCACCGAGTTGAAGCTCGATATGGTGATGTTCGACGGCGAGGGGATCGTCAGCAAGCGCCTGGCGGTTCAGGCGGCCCCGTTGCCGGCCGGCAAGACCAGCCTGAAGGTCTTCGACATCAGGGACATGCCCTGCGAACGCCTGGGCCGCGTGCTGTTGAACGACGTCATGGCCTGCGGCGATGAGACGGGCGCGCGCAATGACTGCCTCGCACAGATCGAGGCGACGGCGCAGGCCCCGCTGTCGTTCATCAAGTAGCAGGCCGTGGTGCATAGCGTAACGATGGCGGCTTGCACTGCCTGACTGGAGCGACAGGCAAGCGCCTTGCCAGAGCGCCAGAATTATGCTGAAAATGACTCTCATTCGCATAATATAGCCCGGTTCTGCGGGCCTTTTGTGCTGTCTAGATACCTTTACAGGATTGAGGTCCACGTCGATGAATGACGAACTGGAGTCCGCCACGCAGGCAGGGCCCGATACCGCTGTTTTGACCGCCGATGCAGTTGCATCGGAGGGATCTGCCGGCATGGCTGAGCGGGCTTTGGACCTGCTTCAGACGGGTGGTCCCGTTGTTGCCCTTCTGCTGGTCATGTCGGTTGTCGCTCTGGCGATTGTGGTTTTGAAGATCTGGCAGTTCCGCGCCCTGCGTGTCGGCGAACGCCGCACAGCGCGTGAAGCCTTGCGCCTCTATCGCGCCGGACGGTCGGACGCGGCGCTTTCCCAGGTGGCGGCTGCGCGCGGCCCGGTGGCACAGGCTGTTGCCAGGGCGATCCGCGGGCAGCGGCGCGGCATCGATGAAAGCATGGTGCGCGAAGAGGTTCTGCGTTTCGGCGGCGATGTCCTGGAAGCGCTGCGCAGTGGTTTTCGGCCGCTGGAAGTGATCGCCTCGCTGGCGCCTCTCTTGGGTCTCTTCGGAACCGTCCTCGGCATGATCGAGGCCTTTCGTCAGCTCGAGCAGGCGGGCAGTCAGGTGGACCCGTCGATCTTGTCCGGCGGCATATGGGAGGCGCTGCTGACGACAGCCGTTGGTCTTGCCGTCGCGATCCCGGTCGTCGTGCTTCTCAATTGGCTGGAACGGCGTGTCGACGCCCTGGCGCATGAAATGGACAGCATCGTGACCCAGGTCTTCACCGAGGATCTATCGGGTCACTTCGTCGACGAGGTCGAAGATGAACAGAATTATGCATCGGGCCGCTTCGCTGCCGCCTCAGCGGCGGCTGGCCGATAGCAACAAGGCGCGGCGGCGGTCCCTGGTCAGCCTGACGCCGCTGATCGATGTGGTCTTCATCCTGTTGATCTTTTTCATGCTGGCCTCGAGCTTTCTGGACTGGCGGGCGATTGCGCTCAATGCGCCGGCGCCGGTCGGCAGTGCGAGCCCGATGGAGGGTGCGCTCTTGGTGGAGGTGATGCCGGACCGGCTACGCCTGGCCGGCGAGACGCTCTCGCTGGATGCCTTGGCTGAACGGGTCGGCCGTCGGCTTGCACAGGCGCCGGACCGCCGTGTTGTGATCAAGCCTGCAAGGGGCGTTTCCCTGCAACAGGCTGTCCAGGTGCTCGACAGGCTGACATTGGCCGGAGCTGCCAACCTTTCCCTGGTCCGGGACCGGTAACAGACATCATGCGCTTTCAATCACGCCAAAGCAGAAGTGACGACGAGCGGATCCTGCCGTTGATCAATGTCGTTTTCCTGCTGTTGATTTTTTTCATGTTGGCCGGGCAGTTTTCCGCTGCGGACCCATTCAGAATCGTACCGCCGCAATCGCTGGGCGAAGGCCAGGTCGCGGTCGAGGAACTGGTCGTTCAGGTTGCTGCCGAAGGCCAGCTCGCGCTGGACGGCGTCATCCTCGAAGACTCCGCCCTGAAAGCAGCGATGGCCGACCGCCTTGCCGGCCGGGAGGGTATGAAGATCCGGCTGAAGGCAGACGGTGAGGCGCCGGCCCTGCGCGTCGTGGCGGTGATGGAAGTATTACGCGAGGCAGGGGTCGAGAAAGTGCAGCTTCTCACCGTGGCGGGCGGCAAGTGATACAGATTACCGCGCGGCACTGGGTTTTGGCCTCTGCGGTGGCGTTGTTGTTGCACGCCGGCCTTGCCGCTGCGCTCTTGTGGTTGCCGCCGGAGCGCGGCGCCGTACGCAGCGGGGTCGGCGGTATCGAGGTTGCACTCGGACCTGCGGGCGGTGCACCGGGCAGCGCCAGTACGGATGACCGCGATCTTCCGGAAGCCGAACCCGCCGGGGTGCCCGAGGAAACCTCGGCGGTGATCCCCGACGAGGAAGCGGAAATCCTGCCTGATCCGGTGCCCGTCGATACCGAAACCGCGGATGATGTTGTCGAAACCGTCGAGGCTGAACCGGTGCCGGTCATGGACTTTTCCGAGAGTGCGGATGTGCCCGTGGAGCCGGAGGAGGTTGCCGCTGTCCAGCCGGTGGATGTGGTCGAAACCGCCCCATCTGAGCTTCCGGTGGAAGCCCGTCCCGTCGTCATCCCGCCGCGGCCGAGCCGCAAACCGGCCCCACTGCAATCGGCCCCACCGCAACCGGCACCGGCCGTGCCGGTTGCGCAGGCGCGGACCGCTGAAAGAACAATTGAGCAAGCGACCAGGCCGGTCGGCCTGCCAACGGAGACACGGACCGATGTTGCCATGCCGGCGGGATCGGAAGGCAAGTCGGGCACCAAGGAGACCCGCGATGCCGGCAGCGGCAGTGGCGGGAGTGCAGGGGGTTCGCCGGCTGCCGTGACCGACTACATGGCGGAGTTGCTGGCTTGGCTGCAGAGACACAAGGAATATCCGCGCCGGGCAAAGCGGCGCCAGCAGCAGGGCACGGCCTTGCTCTATCTGGTGATGGATCGGGAAGGCCAGGTGCTTGAGTACCGGATACAGGAGAGCTCCGGTCACAGGCTGCTGGATCAGGAAGTGACGGCCATGATCGAACGCGCCCGGCCCTTACCGGGAATGCCCGATGAAATGCCCGGTGCCCAGCTTGAACTCGTCGTCCCCGTCGAGTTTTTCCTGCGGTAGCGCGGGGAAGCCTCGCGAACAGCTGTCGGTGGCGCTGTTACATCCTTCCGAAGTGAATAAAGGGGTTCGGGAGACTAAATCTGTGTCACGCAGTCTGGGCGGCTCATCGGAATTGTGTGGGAGCAGGCCTTGGCCCGCTTAACCCCTTTATCCCCCAAGTCTGGGAACACTGGCGCCTCTTTGACATCGAGGAGGTCCCTGGTTCAATCCCAGGTACGCCCACCATTTCCTTCACCTATCAGCCCTTCTTGAGACTTGGCGGCAGAGCCCGGTCCGCAGCCGGTCGGACGATCACTCCTTCGATTTGCGCCAGGCTGCGAAGGCCTCGAGGTTTTCGTCCTTGGTGGCCGGATAGAGGCCGACGATGCTGGCGCCGTTTTTCACCTGTTCGATGACGAAGGTCTCATAGGCCGTCATCTCGCTAGCCTTCTCCGCGATTTCGTCGGCGAGGTAGGCCGGAATCACGATGACGCTGTCGTCATCGCCGACCAGGATGTCGCCGGGAAAGACAGGGGCATCGCCGCAGCC
>JANQMC010000173.1 GCA_028280305.1 Pelagibius sp.
CCGCACCAGCAGCGCAGGTTCAAAACGACCGCACTGTCGGCCAGGTCCGTTACCCGCACCTGTGGGGCCGGAGCGTCTTTGATCCTGTTGTCGCGCTGCAGGATGCCGGGCAGCAGCGCCTGCGCTTTGGCCACATCGTCGTCGTAGCTGATGCCGACCTGCAGATCCAGACGCCGCGTTGGCAGGCGGCTGTAGTTCACGATGGCCGCATTCCAAAGCCGCGCGTTCGGCACCGAACGGTATAGGCCGTCGAAAGTCGTCAACTGGGTGACGAAAAGGCCGATCTCCTCGACGGTTCCGGCCAGACCTTCGGCATCGATGTAGTCGCCGACCTGGAACGGCCGCAGGAACAGCAGCATCATGCCGGCGGCGATGTTCTGGAGCGTTCCCTGCAAGGCCAGGCCCACCGCAATGCCGGCGGCGCCCAGAATGGCGATGATGCTGGTTGTCTGTACGCCGAACTGCGCCAGTACCGCGACGACCACCAGGATCAGGATGACGTAGCGCACGATGCTGGCAATCACCGGGCGCAGGGTGCGATCCATCCTCGGGGTGCGGTCGAGCAGCCGCAGCACGGCGCGCCGGGCCCAGCCCGCAAACAGCCAGCCGAGGCTGAGGATGACGATGCCGGCGACCAGATCCACGCCATAGCCGATCAGCAGGTCGCCCAGCCTCTCCAACTGCTCCAACTGTGTACCGCTCAGTTCCATAGCCGGGAACGTCGATGTCTTGGGACAAGGCCGGGCGCTGTTGCGATGAACAGAGCCCGCAGCCTTGCCGGTCGGCTAGTCGACGTCGGCGGCGATCCGCAGCGTGATGATCTTGTCGGGATCACGCACGGTGCCGCTCTGGTCGCTGCGCGGCGCCTTTTTGATCATGTCGACGAACTCCATCCCCTCGATCACGCGGCCCCAGACCGTGTACTGCTTGTCCAGAAAACGGGCGGGGGCAAAGGTGATGAAGAACTGGCTGTTGGCGCTGTTGGGGCTCTGCGAGCGGGCCATGCCGACGACGCCGCGCTCGAAGGGCTCGGCGGAGAACTCGGCGGGAAGGTCGGGCAGGTCCGAGCCGCCGCGCCCGGTGCCTGTGGGATCACCGGTCTGCGCCATGAAGCCCTCCATCACCCGGTGGAAGACGATGCCGTCGTAGAAGCCGTCGCGGGTCAGCTTCTTGATCTGCTCGACGTGCTGGGGCGCGAGGTCGGGCAGCATCTCAATGCGGACGATACCGTCCTTCAACTCCATGACCAGGACGTTCTCCGGGTCCGGGGCGGCTGCTGCCTCATCGATGGAAGTGGTCATAACGAGAAATCCGATTGCGAGAAGTGAGAGGAGTGTCTTCACGGGGAGCGCTCCAGAAGTTTACCGGGCCCAGAATTCTGCGGGGCGGGTGGGCTTAACCCATGGCCTTTTGCAGGTTTTCGTCCAGCTTGTCCATGAATTCGTCGGTGGTCAGCCACTTCTGATCCGGGGCGATCAGCAAGGCCAGGTCCTTTGTCATGAAGCCGGATTCGACCGTGTCGATGCAGACCTTTTCCAGATCGCCGGCGAATTTCACCACATCCGGCGTCTCGTCGAAGACGCCGCGGAAATGCAGGCCGCGGGTCCAGGCAAAGATCGAGGCGATGGGGTTGGTCGAGGTCGGCTTGCCTTGCTGATGCAGGCGATAGTGACGGGTCACCGTGCCGTGGGCGGCCTCGGCCTCGATGGTCTTGCCGTCCGGGGTCATCAGCACAGAGGTCATGAGGCCGAGTGATCCGAAGCCCTGAGCCACGGTGTCCGACTGCACGTCGCCGTCGTAGTTCTTGCAGGCCCAAACGTAGCCGCCGGACCATTTCATGGCGGCGGCCACCATATCGTCGATCAGGCGGTGCTCATAGTGGATGCCCTTGGCGTCGAAGGCCTCCTTGAACTCCTTGTCGAAGGTCTCCTGAAAGATGTCCTTGAAGCGCCCGTCATAGACCTTGAGGATGGTGTTCTTGGTGGAGAGATAGACCGGCCATCCGAGGTTCAGGCCGTAGTTCAGGCAGGCACGGGCGAAACCGCGGATCGACTCATCCAGGTTGTACATGCCCATGGCGACGCCGGGCTCGGGGAAGTCGAAGATGTCATAGGTGGTGGCCTCGCCGCCGCCTTCGGGCTGGAACGTCATGGTCAGCTTGCCCGGTCCGGGAACCTTGAAGTCGGTCGCCCGGTACTGGTCGCCGAAGGCATGGCGGCCGATGACGACCGGCTGGGTCCATCCGGGCACCAGCCGCGGCACGTTCTTCATGATGATGGGCTGACGAAAGATCGTGCCGCCGACGATGTTGCGGATCGTGCCGTTGGGCGAGCGCCACATTTTCTTGAGGCCGAACTCTTCCACGCGGGCCTCGTCCGGGGTGATGGTGGCGCATTTCACACCGACACGGTGCTCTTTGATAGCATTGGCCGAATCGATGGTGATCTGGTCGTTCGTCTCGTCGCGCTTCTCGACCGAGAGGTCGTAGTATTTCAGATCGACGTCGAGATAGGGAAGGATCAGCTTTTCCTTGATCTTCTCCCAGATGATCCGTGTCATCTCGTCGCCGTCGAGTTCGACAATCGGGTTTTTGACCTTGATTTTGCCCATCTGAATTCTCCGGAAGTACTGATCTGGGATTTTCTGGCCCGGGAGGCGCCGCTGATCGGCCGGGCCGTCGATTTGCGCCGCAACATAGCAGGCCAGCCGGGCGGTGCAAGAGAGGGGGAGCCGGTCTGCGGCGCGGCCGGTCCCGGGCTCTTGCGCCCGCTGCAGCTTACATCTGCTCGATCTTGTCGGGGATCGCCGGCCGGGGCGCGCTTGCGGCTGCCGTCAGCACATCCTCCACCCGGTCGACGACCTGATAAAGCCCCGCGGTCGGACCGCGCAGGTAGCCTTCGGCGATCTGGTGATCAATCAGGCGTAGCAGCGGGTCCCAGAAGCCGTCGATATTGGCCAGCAGGATCGGCTTGTCATGCAGCTTCAACTGGCGCCAGGTGATGATCTCGAAGGTCTCGTCCAGGGTGCCGAGACCGCCCGGCAGGGCGCAGAAGGCATCTGAGCGCTCCGCCATCATCTGTTTCCGGCTGTGCATGGAATCGACGACTATATACTCGCTGGCGCTGCGCAGGCCGACTTCCAGCACCTCCAGGTGCTCAGGAATGATACCGATGACCTTGCCGCCGGCCTCAAGTGCGCCCTCCGCTACTGCGCCCATCAGGCCGACACGGCCGCCGCCGAAGACAATGTCCACGGCATTCTGGGCAGCGAGCTGACCAAGCTTCCGGGCCGCGGCGAGATGGCTTTCGCGGACCTGGCCGGAAGAGCCGCAGTACACGCAGAGCGCATTCAGGTTCGTCATCACAAACTCGTTACTGTGAGGGGGCGAGGCAGGGCGCGATTGAAATTGATTGGCGATAGGCTACTGTAATTTGGCGTCATCTTAACGCGGTCACCTTTAGCACAAGTCCGGCGGTCAGTCGCCATAGAAGGTCGCTTGGGGGATCGTCTGCGCCGCTCGCAAGACGCTTTAAGAATGCCCGTCAGTTCTGGGAACCCGTCAGTTCTGGGAACAGGGCACAAACAAGCTAAGGAGCAGATCAAATGCTGAGAAAGACGATCTTTGCAGCAGCCGGCAGTCTGGCGATTGCCGCAGGGGGCTTGCTGGTTTCTGACAATCTGGTTCAGCCCGCGCAGGCGGATGGCCACGGAGCGCAGGTGGCAGCCGTGAAAGAACGCCAAGAGGCGATGAAGGCGGTCGGTGGCAACATGAAGATCATCGCCGAATTCGTAAAAGACTCCAAAGGAACAGCCGCTGAAGCTTCGGCCGCTGCGACCAAGATCGGCGAGATTGCCACTGCAATCCCCGATGTTTTCAAGGTCGAGGCGACCCTGGAGGAAATGGACAAAGTCGGCAAGAACCGCTCAAAGGCGAACATCTGGTCGGACTGGGACGGGTTCCTGGCGCGCGGCAAGGTGCTGGAAGAGGAGGCGGCAAAGCTGTCCGCTGTCCTTAACAGCGGTGACGCCGGTGCGATCCAGGCGCAGTTCGCCAACTTCGGCAAAGAAGGCTGCGGCGGTTGCCACAAAACCTACCGCGGCCCGAAGGTCGACGGATAAACGCGACCGACTTCCGGATCGCGGATGAACCGGTGGCGGGTGCGGCTATTGCGCCCGCCACCTTTTTCTTGTCCGCGTCCTGTGAAAAACTGGAGCGCCTGACTTAGACGTGGGAGATCCCATGCCCGGTACTCAGCTACGCGGACTGCTTGCGACCATTTTCCTCGCGCTGTTGTGCGCCTTCAGCGTCGCCTCGATCGCCTTTGGCCAGGAGAGCCAGGCGAACGGGGATGACCCCGGCACGAGTGAAGCCGTACAGCGCGGCGCCTATGTCCTGCGCGCCGCCGGCTGCTATGGTTGCCACACGGACGAGAAGGGTGGCGGTGCGCCTCTGGCCGGCGGACGTGCGCTGAAAACGCCCTTCGGCACCTTCTACAGCCCCAACATCACCCCGCACCCTGAACACGGCATTGGCGCCTGGAGCGACGCGGAGTTTCACGATGCCCTGCGCCATGGCGTTACGCCGGCGGGCGATCCCTATTATCCGGCGTTTCCCTACACCTCCTACACCGGCATGACGGATGCGGATATCAGGGACCTGAAGGCCTATCTCTTCGCGCAGGACCCGGTTGAGACGGTCAACAAACCGCACGAATTGGACTTTCCCTACAGCATGCGGTTCACCCTGGGCATCTGGAAGACGCTGTATTTCGAGGCCGGCGCCTTTGAGCCGGATCCGGCGCGCGAGGCTGCCTGGAACCGGGGCGCCTATCTCGTCCGCCATCTCGGCCACTGTGGCGAATGCCATAGTCCTCGGGGCTCCCTGGGGGCCGTCGACCCGGATCGCGAACTGGCTGGGAATCCGCTTGGACCCGATGGTGGCAAGGTGCCCAATCTGACACCGGCTGAAGGGGCGCTCGCCGGGTGGAGCGAATCGGACATCGTTTGGGCGATCCGCGACGGGCTCACGCCGGAGGGGGACTACCTCAGCGACTCCATGGGTGAGGTGATCGAGCATGGCACCAGCCATCTGACTGCCGATGACCTTTCCGCAATTGCCATATATCTCAAGAGTTTACCGCCACTTAGCGGACCATGATCCCAACCTGGACGGCATTGCGCCTCCGCCGCCCGCGTACTAGGGTGTAAGGTGGGGTATGGAGGCTAGGTAGTTGAATAGGCTTGTTGCTGGTCTGGGCGTCGCCGCCTTTGTCGCGGCGGTCGTCGCGGGTTACCTGCTTTTCACTGGTGAAGAGGAGGCCCCGGTCATTGCCAGTCAGCCGGCAACATCGCAGTCCGGCGGCGGGGAAACAGCCGTAGCTGCCGATGCACCGCCTCCGCAACCGCCCCAGTCCGGCGATCTCGCCGTTGCCGACGGCAATGCAGACTCTTCCACGGGGCAGTCACCAAGTGAACAACCCTCAGCCGGGCAAAGCGCCGCGCCGCAGGTGGTTTTGCGCAGCGGGCAGGATGAAGCGGCAGGACAGGATTCCGCTGCATCCGCCGGTGGGCCGACCTTCGACGTCGTAAGAGTCGAGCCGAGCGGCGACACGGTAATCGCCGGCCGTGCGGCGCCGGACAGCGAGGTCAAGGTGACATCGGCCGGGGGCGCGACCGTCGGCACGGCAAAGGCCGATGGCAGCGGGGCCTGGGCTATTGTCAGTGAACAGCCTCTGGCGCCCGGCAGCCACGAGATCGGTATCGAGGCAAAGACGCCGGACGGGCAGAAACAGCTTTCTGAGAACCTTGTGGTCGTCATGGTCCCGGAACCAAAAGCCCCTGCCGCCGGACCGTCAAACGCGGTAACGCCAAGCGGGGGGGCTGGCCAATCGTCGGATCAGCAAGGTGCTGCGAGTGTTGCGGACGACACGCCTGTGCTGGCGGTCCTGACGCCGCGTGAAGGCGGCGCCAGCAAGGTGCTGCCACAGGGGCCGGCGGAAGGCATCGCGGAGGGCGGTCTCGTTCTGGACTCTGTTGATTATAACGAGGAAGGCCGCGCCATTTTAGGTGGCCGGGCGGCGCCGGGCGCAGAGATGCTGGTCTATCTGAACAACCGCCCGATCGGCGAAGCCGTGGCAGGTGCCGACGGCCGCTGGCAGCTGACACCGGCCTCTCCGATTCTCGAAGGCTTGCATAGCCTGCGGGTCGATCAGGTGAATGCCGACGGCACGGTGGTCGCGCGGGTTGAGACACCGTTCTCGCGGGAGGCTCCAAAGCTGGCTCAGGACGACGAGGGCTATGTCATCGTTCAACCCGGCAATTCGCTCTGGCGTATCGCCCGGCGGTCTTACGGCGAAGGCTTGCAGTACACGGTGATCTATCAGGCCAACGCAGAACAGATTCGCGATCCGGATCTGATTTATCCCGGTCAGGTCTTCACCTTACCCAGAGTGAACTGAAGCGCGTTGACTGAAGAGGCTCCGCTTGATGGTGCCTTGTCGGTAGGTCCGCGTTGAAGGATGGGGCGGTTCAGGTCTCGCCGACGGCTGCGGCCTTGGCGGCTGCGTCACCATCTTCGCCCGTCTCTTTGCTGGCTGCCTCGTCATCGGCTGCTTCGTCATCCGCCGTCTCGGCTATCGTGGCGCCTTCGTCAGAGGAAACTGTTGCAGCGACATCTTCACTCTCAGCCTCTTCCCCTTCGGCGTTTTTGGGTTCGCTTGGCCGTGGCGGGTGCAGGTTGAGCGCTTCAGCCATAAGGTCGATGTAGGGCTTGAAGTCGAGGATCAGCGCAGTCGCCGTGGCGATAACGTTCACCGCGGTTCTCGGGCTCGGCGGAGTCAGTTCGCCCTGCAAAATCATGTCCTGATTTTCGGTGAGCAGGATCTGGCCGCGGCGCAGACGATCGGTTGCTGCCAGGACGCTCCGTGCCAGCCGGCGTCCGTCAGGCGACTGGGCGGTGTAGGGGAGCTTGCCGAGATGGGCGGTCAGACGCAGGGGCGCGTCCTTGCCGGCCAGATCTGCCTCAAAATCCAACCCACAGGCGGTAAAGCGAAAATGCAGAGGGCTGTCTTCGCGGCCATGCTGGATGTGGCCGTCCTCCCCCAAGGCGAGACTTCCCACTTCCAGAGGCAGAGCGGCCTCCGCAACCTTCTTGACCGTCGACGGTCCCGCGCTCTTTCCAGCTTCGGATTCGCTTGGCTCGTTCCCCGAGGCGTCCAAGGCACATACTCCCATTGCATCAGCCTTTTTGAGTAGCATGGGAGCCTTTAAGGATCGGTAAAGCGTTGCCGGCCTTGATTTTCGGCTGTTTGAAAGGGGGGTCCCTGGTCTATTACTGCAGATCACAAGCAAGCCACAGGGCGAGACCATCGCGTGTTTAGATCTGTTCTAGTGCCAATCAACCGGGCCGGGTGGCCCTTCATTGCAGCGGCCCTGGCCCTGGCAGTTCTGCTCGGCCTGCTGTGGTCGCCGCTTTTCTGGCTTGGACTGCTGCTGGCCGGATTTTGTACCTATTTCTTCAGAGATCCGCCGCGGGTGACTCCGAGCCGCCCCGGGCTGGTCATCGCCCCCGCAGACGGCATGGTGCAGATGATCGAACGCGCGGCGCCGCCGCCCGAGTTGGAGATGGGCGACGCCCCGCTGACGCGGATTTCGATCTTTCTCAATGTCTTCAACGTTCATGTGAATCGGGTGCCGCTGGACGGCAAGATCTCCGGGCTTTCCTACCGGCCCGGCAAGTTCCTGAACGCCGCCCTGGATAAGGCGTCGGTCGACAACGAACGCATGTCCCTGAAGGTCACCAGCTATGACGGTGTGGATCTTGCCTTCGTTCAGATCGCCGGCTTGGTGGCGCGACGGATCATCTGCGATGTGTCGCTTGGCCAGCCTGTCAAAGCGGGGCAGGTCTTCGGCCTGATCCGTTTCGGCAGCCGCATGGATGTCTATCTTCCAGAGGGCGTCTCGCCGCTGGTGGTGCCCTACCAGACGACCATTGCAGGCGAAACCGTGATTGCCGACTTGCTGTCGCAGGAACCGGCCCGCCAGGGCGAGGAACGCTAGCGTGGCCCGTTTGCGACGACGCAGGGTTTCGGTCCTCTCGATCAACCGGATGATTCCTAATGCGCTGACGCTTCTGGCGCTCTGCGCAGGGCTGACCGCTGTGCGCATGGCGATGCAGGAGCGTTGGGAGCTGGCCGTCACCGCGGTCGTCGTCGCCATGCTGCTGGACGGGCTGGACGGCCGTATTGCCCGCCTCATGGGGGCGACAAGCGAATTCGGCGCCCAGCTGGACTCGCTTTCCGATGTCATCTCCTTCGGTGTGACGCCGGCGCTGGTGATCTTCCTCTGGACCCTCTCGGATGCCGGCGGTCTCGGTTGGGCGATCTGTCTGGTCTATGCCGCCTGCTGTGCGCTTCGGCTCGCCCGCTTCAATACCGCCCTGGGCGAGGAAAATCCGGCACCGCTTGCTTCGCGCTATTTCGTCGGGGTGCCGGCGCCGGCGGCGGCCGGGCTGGCGCTGCTGCCGTTGACCATGAGTTTCGTGTTCGGCGATATGGTGCTGCGCAGCGACGTCATCAACCTGCTGGTTCTGTTGGGGGTGGCGGTCCTCATGGTCAGCAAGGTGCCGACCTTCTCCGCCAAGCGGATCAAGCTGCGGGTGCCCCATCGCCGCATGGCCATGGTCGGCTTGGTGATCTTTGCCGCGTTTCTGATATCGGAGCCCTGGATCACCCTGACGGTGGCGGGGCTCGCTTACCTGCTGAGCATTCCCGCAGCGCTCATGCAGTATCGGCGCGAGGTCAAGGCGGGTGGCCTTGAGCCGTCAGACGAGCCGTCAGACGAGTCGTTGGCGGACGCTGACCGCAGGGACGACGACTGATCCGGTTTTCCCGCGTCTACTCCGCCGCCTCCGGTACGCCGGGTCCGCCGGTAGAGGGACGTTCGTTGCCGCTGTCGTCACCCGACGGCCAGCCTTCGGGCAACGTCTTCTTTCTGCGCCGCCGTGCGAAGGCCTCCGCGATGTTGTGACGCAGCATCAGGGCGCTCGGCGTCACCACCAGCGTAAGCAGAGTGGCGAAGGAAAGCCCGAAGACAATGGCGGTGGAAAGCTGACGCCACCACTGGGTGGAGGGCGCGCCGATCTGTACCGTCCGAGAGAAGAAGTCGATGTTCATTGCCAGCACCATCGGCATGAGGCCGAGGATGGTGGTGATCGTGGTCAGCAAAACCGGGCGCAGGCGCTGGGCACCTGTCCGCAGGATCGCCTCGCGGGTGGAAGAGGTGGTCTCCCGCAGCCTGTCGAAAGTGTCGATAAGCACAATATTGTTGTTCACCACGATGCCGGCCAAGGCGATGACGCCGATACCCGACATGACAATGCCAAAGGGCTGATTGGTCACCAGCAGGCCGATCATCACGCCGACCGTCGACATGATGACGGCGGAGAGGATCAGGAAGGCGCTGTAAAAGCTGTTGAACTGGGTCACCAGGATGATCGCCATCAGGAAGAGGGCGACGGCAAAGGCCTTGCCGAGGAAATCCTGGGCCGCCTTCTGCTCTTCATCCTCGCCCTTGAAGTTGATGATCACCCGCGGGTCGAAACGCTGGTTCGCGAGCCAGCCGCGCACTTCCTGCACCTTGTCGTCGACAAGCAAACCGGGCGCGACGTCGGCTTTGATGGTCATGGCGCGGCGGCTGTCGGTGCGGCGCAGCAGGCCGACCTTCTGCTTGGGGACCCGGGTGACGAAGTTCGATATCGGGATCAGGCCCGACTCGGTCTGCATCCGTATGAGGTCGAGTTGCTCGATCGTGCGGTACTGCTCAGGCAGGCGCACGACGATATCGATCTCTTCCTTGCTGTCGTCGGGCCGGTAGTCACCCAGCTTCATGCCGTTGGTGATCATCCGCACATAGCTGCCGATCAGGCTGATGTCAGCACCGAACTTGGCGGCCTGGGCACGGTCGACGACCAGTTCCCACTCGATGCCCGGGATCTGGGTGCCGTCTTCCACGTCCACGAAGCCGCCGATCTCGCTCATTGCCGCGCCGATCTGTCGAACCACCGGCTCAATCAGCGCCGGGTTGGCTGACGAAACTTCGATCTGTACCGGCTTGCCCACCGGCGGTCCGGATTCCTCCTTGCGCGGCTCGATGAAGATACCGGCCAGAAGTGCGCTGCGCTCGCGGATTTCGCTCAGGATTTCGTCCGCCGGCCGGCGCAGGAACCAGTCGGTGAACTCCAGCGTGACTATCCCAACGACGTCTTCGGCCTCATCGCCGCCCTGGGTGCCGGAAGACGCCATGGAACGGGCATAGATGGCGTGGAACTCGCCTTTTTCGCGCTGCAGGTCCAGGATTTCCTGTTCCACCTCGCGCAGCAGCATGTCGCGTTCCTCGATGGAGAGGTTGCCGCGGGCATGAACCTGAATGATGGCGTTCTGCGGCTCCACATCGGGGAAGAATTCGACCCCCTTGCCGAAAGTGCCATAGCCGACCCAGACGCCGACCAACAAAAGAAATGCAACGGAAAGGACCTTTGCCGGATGACGAAGAGCGGCGCCCAGCGTCTTCAGATAGAAGCCGGTGAATCCCCCCACCGCGTTCAGGTCGCCGGATTCGCCGGCGGCCAAGGTCTTCATGGTCTTGGCATCCACGGCCCCGCCGGGCTTGCCGAAGACCGAACCCAGTGTCGGTACGAAGATCAGGGCCATCAGCAGGGAGGCGCTGAGAGTGGCGATGAGGGTCAGCGGCAGGTACTTCATGAACTCACCGACCACCCCCGGCCAGAACATCAGCGGCAGGAAGGCGGCCAGGGTCGTCGCGGTGGCGGCGATGATCGGCCAGGCCATGCGCTTTGCCGCGAGGCCGTAGGCGGCCTTCTTGTCCTGGCCCTCGCTCATCTTACGGTCGGCGTACTCGGTCACCACGATCGCGCCGTCGACCAGCATGCCCACCGCCAGGATCAGGGCGAAGAGCACCACGATGTTGACGGTCAGCCCGGCGATGGAAAGCACCAGAATGCCGGTCAGGAAGGATCCGGGGATGGCGATACCGACGAGCCCGGCGGAGCGCAGGCCGAGCGCGGCTACCACCACCACCATGACCAGCAGGATGGCGCTCAACACGTTGTTTTGCAGGTCCAGCAGATTGTTGCGGATGTCCGTCGACTTATCCTGGCTGTAGGAGACGACAATGCTCTCCGGCCAGTTCTCACGCTCTGCCTCGACAACGGCGCGGACCTGCTCGATGGTTTCGATGATGTTCTCGCCGGTCCGTTTCGAGACCTCCAAAACAATGGCCGGTTGGCCGGCGATGCGGGCGAAGCCGTCGGAGTCCTTGAAGGTACGGCGCAGGCTGGCGATGTCGCGGAAGCGCACCACCGCATCCTCGTTCACCTTCACCGGCGTGTTGAAAATGTCGTCTACGGTTTCGAAGAGGCCTGGCACCTTGACCGGGAACCGGCCGAGGCCGGTGTCGAGAGAACCGGCGGCCACGACGATGTTGGACTTGGCGACGATGTCCAGGATGTCGGCCGCGTTGAGGTTGTAGCTCTCCAACGCCAGGGGATCGACGATGATCTCCAGAAGCTCGTCGCGGTCGCCGCCGATATCGGCTTCCAAGACGGAGGAGACTTCTTCGATCTTGTCCTGCAGATCGCGGGCCATACGCAGCAGGGTGCGCTCCGGCGCGCTGCCCGAAAGGGTAACGGTCAGGACTGGGAAAAGGCTGAGGTTGATCTCGTGAACCGTCGGTTCTTCGGCATCCTGGGGCAGTTCCGGTTTGGCGAGGTCGACCTTTTCGCGGACGTCGGCCATGGCGATGTCCGGATCGAATCCGGCGTCGAACTCAAGAATGACATTGCCGCCGCCGAGGTAGGCGGTGGAAGTCATTTCCTTTACGCCTTCGATGCTGCGCAGCTCTTTTTCCATGGGCCTGATCAACAGGCGCTCGGAATCCTCCGGCGAAATGCCTTCGTGTGCCAGCACGATGTAAAGCGTCGGGATGTTGATGTCCGGCGAGTCTTCCTTGGGGATGGACACATAGGCGAAGCTGCCGGCCACCAGGATCAGCAGCAGGGCGAGGATGACGGTCCGGGCATGACCGATGGCTGCGTCGATGATCGCGTTCAAGAGCCAAGCTCCCGCATGCGCGCGCTGATCGCCTGTTCCTCGACCGGGCGGACGACGTCACCGGCATTAACGTACTCCTGGCCGACGGTGATCAGCGTCGTCTCAGCCGGCGGCCCGACGATCCAAACCCCTTCCTGGTTGGTGTCGACGATGCGGATGGGGTGAAAGATGACGGTGTCGTTTGCGTCGACGGACTTCACGCCGATCACGCCTGTGTCTGCCAGGGTAAGGATCGCCGGAGAAACCAGATGCGCTTCGCCTTCCTCAAGCGGAAGGGCAATCTCTGCCGTCATGCCGTCTGCAATGGTGCCGTCGGGATTGGGCACTTCAAGTTCGACACGGAAGGTTCTTGTCGCCGGATCGGCCACCGAAGAGATATGACGGATGGTGCCGTCGACCACCGCACCGGTCATCAGACGGGCCTGACCCGGGTTGCCGACGGAGAGACGCTGGACTTCGCGCTCATTGACCTGAGCGACGATCAGCATCGGATCAAGCTCGACCAGCCGCGCCAGGGAGTCGCCCTTGTCGGTGAAGTCGCCGATCTCAACCATATGGTCGTCCACCACGCCGTCGAAGGGCGCGCGGATGACGGTGTAGGAGAGCTCAACCTCGGCAATCTTTACGGCGGCTTCGGCAGCCTCGAGAGATGCTTTCGTTGCGGCCATCTGGGTTTCCGCGCGGAAACCTTTCTGGGAGAGTTTCCGGTCGGCTTCATATTCGATCTTGCGCTGGGCGCGCAGCGCCTTGGCCTCTGCGAGCCGGGCCTGCCGGTCGCCGGGGTCAAGTTCCGCGATGACTTCGCCGGCGGCAACCCTGGTACCGTTTTCCACGATCAGCTTCGCTACCCGGCCGGAGGTTTCCGTCTTGATCTCAACCAAGCGGTTGGCCTCCGTCCTTCCGCGCAGCAAATCGACCACGGCGTGGTTCTGCGCCTTGGACAGGCGTACACGCACCTCCGGCGGATTATCGAGGGCGGTCAGGTCCGCCGGCGGTTTCTGCGCCTCGGGTTGGGCGTCGCTGTCGCCGAACTGGCCCGAGACAATCCAGGCCGTTGCCGCGATGGCCAGAAGAACTGCGAAGATAAAGGAGCGTTTCATCTTGGGGGGGCGCTCATTTTTCCTGTGTTTGCGATTTCAAGGAGTTGTACGCAGCAATGCGGCAATGCGTTTACCTCCTCGGGCGAATTACTCTGCGACCAGCACCTCGGGCGCTGATACTTCTGCGATCAAGGCGTCGCGGTTGTTTTCAAGGTACTCGGCGGCGGTGCGGTAAACGGCGATGCCCATGTTGCGCACGAAGGCCGCACCCGGCGGCGCTGTGTTGGCTGCGGCGCAGCCCTCCATCCGCTCCAGGGACTCTCGATACCAGGCGATGCGCTGGTCAATCAGCGCTGCGACACGCGCCGGCGGCAGAAACTGTGCGAAGGACAGAATAAAGAGGAAGTCCGAGCGCACACGGTCATGGTCCGGTTCGGCGAGCAGGGCATTGGTCAAGCTCTGTTGGCCCTTGGCGGTGAGGGAATAGATCTTCTTGTCCGGCCGTTTCTCCTGGGCCTGGGCCCGGCATTCAACCAAGCCTTCCGAACTCAAAGCATTCAGTGCCGGATAGATCGAACCGAAGCTGGCTTGATGGAAGTGGCTGAAGGGCCCTTCCTCGAAAGCCTTTTTGATCTCGTAGCCGCTGGCTTCGCCGCGTGAGAGCACGCCCAGGCAAAGAATTTTGACGTCCATGGCCGCTAGGTCTCCGGTGAATGCAAAAATCAGGGTCCGACAACAATCGACCTCAGGTATATCATCATATATCGGGTCGAGATATATCTGAAAAGTATAGGTATGGCGCCTATGCAGGGATTGCAAGGCTTGGCTTTGTCTAAAGTTTTATGAAAAAATCCAATAATATCAAATATTTGAATAAGAATCCCGATTCGTGTAGGCTAAGGTGTTTCGATAATGGCGATCGGTGCCAGGATGATTCAGGGTTTCGCGATTTCGGTTTCCGGGCTTATGGCGCAGAGTAAGCGCTTGGCCGTTTCGGCTGACAATGTGGCAAATATGCGCAGCCGAGGCGTCGATCCCGATGGCCCTCAGCAGCAGCCCGGCGCCTTCCAGCCCAAAAGGGTTCAGGATGTGACCACCAGCGGCGGCGGAGTCAGGGGTGAGGTGCGGCCGGTGTCGCCCGCCTCTGTTGAAACCTATGAGCCGGGCAGCCCTGATGCCGATTCAGAGGGGCTGGTCAATCGGCCGAACGTCAATCTGGCTGAGGAACTGGTGACCCAGATTCAGGCGCAGCGCGCCTATGAAGCTAATGCGGCCGCCATCCGGACGCAGGACGAAGTGACTGACACCCTGCTGGATATAAAGTCCTAAGCCGCCGCAGAATCCCCTCTCCGTGTTCTTTCTCGACGGGCGCTGGTTTGGCGACCGCGGACTTGCCTTTCTCAATGTAGAAAAACTGAGACTCAGCGGGCGCGAGCCGCCGGTATAGTAGCGGGCGTTTTAATACAGGCTTTCTACTTGCCGGCAAATCTACGGCCGAGGAGATAACGCTTCCGCTTGGTCTTCGCAGCTGGAAAGAGAGGGTGTAAACGATGAAGTAATCATTTTTTGTCTACATGTTGGCGTTCAACCGGCGCTCTGTGTGTAGGCATTCAGATTATGAAAACTCTTCTCAGCAGTCTCAAAATTCGCACCCGGATCGGGATAGCGCTGGCTTTGCCCTTGTTGGGGGTATTGATGACGTCGGGCGTCTTGATCGGCGAGCAGGTGCAGATCTCGCGCGACATGCAGCGCCTTCACGATCTTTCGGTCCTGGCGCCGGACGTCTCTGCGCTGGTCCATGAACTGCAGAAGGAGCGGGGCATTTCCGCCGGCTTCATCGGCAAGAAGGGCGAGGGGGCTTTCGCGGAGAAGCTGACCAAGCAGCGCGAACTGACGGATCAGCAGCTCAAACACTTTTATGAAGTCGCTGAAGTGTCCCACATCGATAGTTTCGGCACTGTTTTCGAGGGCAAGTTCCAGGCTGCCTTGGATATGGTTGCCCAGTTGAATGAGCAGCGGACCGCTGTCAGCGGCCTTTCCCTGACCGTTGGCGAGATGGCGAAATACTACACCAAGACCATCTCCTTACTGCTGGATACCGTGGGAGAGATGGCGGTGCTCAGCAGCAATGTGGAGGTCACCAACTCCATTGTTGCCTACATCAACCTCTTGCAAGCCAAGGAGCGCACCGGCATCGAGCGTGCCATGGGCGCGAACGGTTTTGGCAAAGGGGACTTCGCCCCCGCGATACATCAGCGCTTCGTCTCGCTGATTGCCCAGCAACAGGCGTTCCTCAGTAACTTCTTCGCCTACGCCTCAGCGGCACAGAAGGCGTATTACGAGGAGACGTTAAAGGGTCCTGTTGTCGATGAAGTGGCGGGCCTTCGCAACGTGGCACGCGAGAGCGCCTACGGCGGTTCGCTCGGTGGCGTTACAGGCGCCCACTGGTTCGACGCCATCACCCAGAAGATCAATCTCCTGAAGCAGGTCGAAGACCGGCTCGCCAGCGACCTGCAGGCGCAGGTGTTCGCGTTGGAAGGGCAGGCCTGGCAGATGTTTATGGCCGCGGTGATCGGCTTTGTCGTTTTGATGATTGCCACAGCGGGCGTCGTCTTCGTTGCCGTGCGCAGCGTCACCGGCCCGGTCGCCTCGATAACCGATCAGATGAGTGTTCTGGCTTCCGGAGATCTTTCCGTCGAGATTGACGGGACCGACCGTGGCGACGAACTCGGCGAGATGGCGCGCGCTGTCCTGGTCTTCAAGGATCAGGGCAAGGAGGCTCGCCGCCTTGATGAAGCGCAGAAAGGGGAGCGGGAGCGCGGCGAGCGCGAGAAGCGCGAAGCACTGATCGCCCTCGCGGCAGACGTCGAAACGAGCCTTGATCCGGTGGTGAACGAGGTTTCCGCCGCTTCCGGGCGGTTGCGGTCGACAGCCGAAGGTCTCTCCGAAGCGGCCCGTCAGGCCAGCGAGCGTGCCGGCAACGCCAGTTCTGCGGTGGACAACGCGGCCGGCAATGTGCAGACCGTCGCCTCGGCCTCGGAAGAACTTTCCAGTTCCATCGGTGAAATCTCGCGCCAGGTTTCCCAGTCCCGGGAGATCTCCGGCAAGGCGATGACGGAGGCGGAAACAGCCGGCGCAACGGTGAACAGCCTGGCCGAAGCCGCCCAGAAGATCGGTGACGTGGTGAACCTGATCCAGGACATCGCCGAGCAGACCAATCTGCTGGCGCTCAATGCGACCATCGAAGCCGCAAGGGCCGGCGAAGCGGGCAAGGGCTTCGCCGTGGTTGCCAACGAAGTGAAGTCGCTCGCCAATCAGACCGCCAAGGCGACCGAGGAGATCGGGACCCAGATCGGCGACATGCAGTCGGCTACCGGTAACACCGTGTCGGCTATCGAGGCGGTGCGCGGTATCATTGAGGATATTGGCAGCACGACGGCGGCCATCGCCGCTGCGGTCGAGGAACAGGATGCCGCGACGCGGGAAATCTCGCGAAACGCCCAAGAGGTGGCGCGGGGCACCCAGGAGGTAACCAGCAATGTCTCCGGTATTGCCGACGCAGCATCGAATTCCGGCAAATCAGCCGGCGATGTGCTGGAGGCTTCGGACCAGCTTTCGAAAGGGTCCCAGGTCCTTCGCTCCAAACTGGACGAGTTTCTCCAGCAGCTGCGCACCGGGTGACGATCGGTTGCAACAGCGCCGTCTTGGCGGTAGCTGCTGACCGTTCTCGCTCACTGATGCCAAAGCTGCCGGGTCCAGGCCTTCAGGCCAGAGAAATCAAGCGGCGAAGTGTTGGGCTTACGGAAACCGCAAAACCGAACCCCTGGCACTCTTTGAAGAGGCGGGTTTCGTCTTTCCCCTGAGCGTGCTGATGGCCGAAAGGCCAGAGGCTCGCTAGGCGGCGATCCCTTCGCGCCAAGCGCTGGTCGACTTGCAAGACTGGCAGATGCGCTCGCCCGGCCAAGTGCTCACGAATTCGGTCCGGCACATGAGGCAGGGACGGCGCTTCTTCTCGTATGAGCGGTCGGACTTTGGCTTCGAATTTTTTGTAGAATTGCTCATGCGCGGGTTGATACCGTTACCCTGTTTCTAATGCAACAAAAATGTTGCAGTGCGGCGGCAGATTTGCGCAAGACTGACCTGCAGGTCCCGCATAGCCTGGATTTCTTGAATTAATCGTTTTGGCTAGATACTGCCGCCTTGGTTGATGTGACGGGAAGGGCCGGCATGTCGCTCATGCTTTCGGTGCCGAAGTGGGGCCGGAGCGCTCGTTGGCCGGGCTGCGAGACGGCGGGCCGGTGAGCTGGGAATTCTCGATATAGGATAAAAAACCTGCATCCCCAGGGGCCATAACCATGCAGGTCCGAGAGCTGACTGTTTCAGGTTTGCAGCGGTTTGGCGCTGAGGCCGTAGTCTGATACTCTAATAGTCTGCGGTGGTGCCGTGGGGGGTTCTTTTGGAGCCCCGGGTCTCGCAAAAAGGTTGCCGGGTCAAGGCAACTGCCAGCAGAAGGCAGAGGGGAGAGGCGTGATGTATCGGTCTGTCATCGAAAGCGAACAAGAGGGAAGTGAACGCCGTCGGGTTTGGCGCTGGATCGAAGGGATCGTGGTCGCCGTCGTCGTTGTGGTCGGCGTGACCTATCTTTTCGGTCTGATCAACTTCTAGCCTGATCGGCCCCAAGCACTGCGAGGGGTTTTAGGCCGCCTCGCCAAATCGATTCCCTGCAATTTCCCAACTGTGCGAGAGGTCGGGTTTAAAGGGCGAGCGGACCGAGGATCTGAAGAGCCTGCTGCGACCACAGGGTCGTTTCCACCTGTACCACCGTCTCGGTCTGGCTGTAGCGCCAGGTGATCCCGCCGGCAAAAACCACCGCAACAGCCATCGCCAGGCGCAGGAGATCCCCTTTATCGAGTCCTTTTGTGCCCCTGCGCGTCGAACCGCTGAAAAGCCTGCGCCACATCTTTGCGCCTCCTCTTGGTAAACAGATCATCCTGACTGGGTCGCGGAAAGCCAAGGCGCGGTTCACTCGTTGAGCAATTCCGTCTCCTGGCCCCCGGTGTTCAAGAGGAGTTACGATGAGATTCGGGAAAACGTTTCCCGGAGCGGCGAGAAAATTCAGCGCCAGCGCAGGAGGCTTTTCTCCACCGCGCTGATCGCCGCGCCGAACAACAGCCCCAGAATGGAAAGGCAAACCACGCCGGCCAGCAACTGGTCGGTGGCCATGAGATGCCCGGCCTGCAATACGAAGGCGCCGAGGCCGTACTCGGCGCCGATCATCTCCGCAGCCACCACCAGGATCAGCGCGACGGAGGAGGAGATGCGAAAGCCCGCGATGATCGTCGGCATGGCGCCCGGCAGCACCACCTTGCGGACGATATCCCGCGGCGGCAGGTCGAAGGACTGGGCCATGCGGATCAGGTTACGGGCGACTCCGTCGATCCCGCTGTAACAGTTGATGGCGGTGGGAAAAAAAACGCCGAGGGCGATCGTCGCCAGCTTCGACGGCTCCCCGATCCCGAACCAGAGAATGAAGAGCGGCAGCAGCGCGATTTTGGGGACCGGGAAGATCGCCGAGACCAGCGGCAGGCCGATGGAGCGGGCCAGGGTGAAGAGCCCCATGGCGGTGCCCAGCGCCAGACCGGCGAAGGTTCCCAGCGCCCAGCCGCCGAGGATACGGCCCAACGAGGCGGTAACGTGGCGCCAGAGCTCGCCGCTCGCGGCGACGGCATAGAGCGCCTCGCCAATGTTCATCGGGCTGGGCAGGAAAAGCGGATTGATCCAGCCCAGGCTGCTGCCGCCCTGCCAGACCGCGATCAGGGCGGCGAAGACGACGATGGCCGGACCACGCCGTTGACCCGGTGCGAAGCCGCCGCCGCGAAAGCGGATAGCGCCGCCTCTTTGTCCCGTCTCAGACATCGGCCACCTCCCGCTCCGCTGTGCGGGCTTCGTCCTTGATCAGGCCCCAAAGGTGGTCGTGCAACCGGGCCAGTTCGGCCAGGGCTGCGCTGCTGCCGCGTTCGGACTGAGGAATGGTGAGCGGCACGATCTCGCGCAAGCGCCCTGGGCGGCGGGAAAGGACGGCGACCTTGTCCGCCAGGCGCAGCGCCTCGTTCAGGTTGTGGGTGACGTAGACCGCCGTGGTGCGCTCGCGGACCCAGAGGTCGAGGAAATCCTCCATCAGGAGATCGCGAGTCTGGGCGTCCAGCGCAGAAAGCGGTTCGTCCATCAACAGAACCGCGGGCATCACCGCCAGGGCGCGGGCAATGCCGACGCGCTGGCGCATGCCGCCGGAGAGCTGGCCGGGGAAGGCGGTGGCAAAGTCGCTCAGGCCCGTGCTTTGCAGCACCTTTGCAATGCGCTCTCTTCGTTCATTGGCGGAAAGCGGGTGATGCTCCAGGGCGAGGGAGACGTTGTCCGCCACGCTGCGCCAGGGCAGCAGGGCGAAGTCCTGGAACACATAGGTGAGGGGGTTGAGGCAACTCGCCGGCACCGCGCCCTCTGCGACCACTCTGCCGGCGCTGGGCTGCAGCAGGCCGCCGAGGATACCGAGCAGAGTCGACTTGCCACAGCCCGAGGGGCCGATGAGGGCGAGGGTCTCGCCTTCCTCGACGGTCAGCGAAATGTCTTCCAGCACCGTCAGCGCATCGTAGCGATGGCTGATCCCTTCGAGACGCAGTTCCATGGTCGCGGCCCGCGGCGGCGCCTAGTTCGTCGGAACGTCCAGGTGTCCCTCGATGAAGCTGAGGTCAACGAAGCCTGCCGGATCGACGTCTTTGGCGACGAGGCCTTGGGCCTGCATCCAGGCCACCTGATCATGGATCGACTGAACCTTCAGGCGGCCCTGAGGATCGATGAAAGGCGCGCCGGCCTTGATCGAGGCGGGTTTGGCCTTGGTATACTTCTCGATGATGGGAATCAGCGCCTCGGCTTTTTCCCCGAAAACGCGATTGCCTGCGGCATCGGTCTGCATGAAAGCTTCGGCGTAATCGGCTGCGGCACGCTGATAGGCGCGCACGAAGCGCTCCACCACATCGCGGCGTTCTTCAACGTTTCGGGTCGACGTAAAGAGCCCGCCCAACTGATAAGGCGTGTACTGCTGCACCCAGCCGATGATCCGGGCGGAGCCGTCGCGTTCCAGCTTCGTTGCGATATGGGCCGGCAGGATGATCGAGTCGACCTGGCCGGATTTGATCGCGCCGATCATGTTCGGCACCTTCTCCAGCGACTTAAGCTGAATCTCATCCAGGTCGATGCCCAGCTTCTCCGCCAGCATGCCGATCATCAAGTGGAAGGAGGAACCTTTCTGCGTCATGCCGAGGGATTTGCCGGGGAACTTCTCCGGGCTGTCGAAACCGGCGTCATAGGCCTGGTTGGAGGCGATGTAGGCAGAGAAGTTGTAACCCGGCTCCTCCCGGCTCTGGGCGCCGATGACCTTGAGGGCGCCCTTGCCGGCCAGATTGTAGAAACCGCCGGTGAAGGCGGTAACGCCGAAGTCGGCATCGCCGGAGGCAATGGAGACGGCGACCGGCTGTGCGGCACGGAAGAACTTGAACTCGACCTCCAGGCCTTCGTCGGCGTAGTAGCCCCTGTCCTGAGCGATAAAGAGTGGCGAGGAAGAGACGAAGGTGAGGGCGGAGATGGTGATCTTCTCCGCCGCCTGGACGGGCAGGGCCGTGGCCCAGAGGCCCAAAGAGAGACCGAGAGTCAGTAAGGTGGCTGAGAGGCAGCGGCGCCGAGACTTTTGCATAGTCGAAATTCCTCCCCGGAAGCGCAGAGTCTTTGTTTTTTTGGGAATCGTGTTCGGCGGGCACGCTATCCGGCAGTCGCTGGAGCGTCAATGGTCGGGCCACGAGGGTTAGCGGTTTCTGGGCGCCACCGTTTCGTCTCAGGTATCTGTGATCGAGAGCGGCAGCACGTTGGTGTATTTCACCTGTTTCAGGGCGAAGCTGGATTCGATGGCGGCGACATTGCCGACCCGCGTCAGTTTGGTTTTGAGGAAACGCTCGTAAGCCGCCAGATCGGCCACCACGACCCGCAACAGGTAGTCCTGAGTGCCGGTCATCAAATAGCACTCCAGCACCTCAGGATAGGCGCTGACCTCTGCCTCGAAGCGGTCCAGGTCCTCTTCCTGCTGGCGCTCCAGCTTGATCGAGATGAAGACCGAGACCGGCAGGCCCACGCTGCGCTGGTCGACCAGCGCCACATAGCGGTCGATGATGCCGGCTTCCTCCAGCAGCCGTACGCGGCGCAGGCAGGGTGAAGGCGAGAGGCCAACCCGATCGGCCAGCTCGACGTTGCTAAGGCGGCCGTCGGCCTGAAGCGCCGCCAGAATCTTCCGGTCAATCCCATCAAGCTCCATGCTTGGCAGGTTATGCTGCTCAGAAGTGATTTTCTATCGCTATGTGCCAATATTGAGAAAATTCCTGGTGTCTTTGGCATGTCCTGCCAGGGCTGATTGGCGTAATCTGCGGCCCTGGCGCCGCATCCTTTCAGCAGAGAGTTCCGATAGAAGCGATGATCGAGACCCAAGACCTGAAAATGCTGGAGGCGCTGGAGAAGAAAATTCTCTGGCTGTCGTCCTGGATGATCCACAACGCCAACCATCTGCGCCCCAAGGTCGATGGGGTAAAGGTCGGCGGGCATCAGGCCTCCAGCGCCTCTCTCGCGACCCTGATGACGGCGCTCTATTTCCACGTGCTGAGGCCCGACGACCGGGTCGCGGTGAAGCCCCATGCCAGCCCGGTTTTTCATGCCATCCAATACCTCTTCGGCAATCAGAGCCGGGAGAAGCTGGAGAACTTCCGCGGCTTCGGCGGCGCGCAGTCCTATCCCTCGCGCACCAAAGATGTGGACGACGTGGACTTCTCCACTGGCTCCGTCGGCCTGGGCGTCGCGATCACGTCCTTCGCCAGTCTGGTGCAGGACTATGTCCGCCTGAAGGGCTGGTCGCAGACGGAGCCCGAGGGCCGCATGATTGCCCTGGTCGGCGATGCGGAGCTTGATGAGGGCAACATCTACGAGGCCCTGATGGAGGGCTGGAAACACGATCTCCGCAATACCTGGTGGGTCATCGACTACAACCGCCAGAGCCTGGATGCGGTGGCGCGGGAAGGACTCTACGGCCAGTTCGACAAGCTGTTCAGCTCGATGGGCTGGGAGGTGGTGACCATTAAGTACGGTCACCTGCTGCAAGCCGCTTTCAAGGAACCGGGCGGTGAGGCGATCCGCGATTGGATCGACAATTGTCCCAATCAGCTTTATTCGGCACTGACCTTTCAGGGCGGGGCCGCTTGGCGCAAGCGGTTGCTCGACGATCTCGGCGATCAGGGTCCTGTGACGGCCCTGATCGAGGCGCGCAGCGACGATGAACTGGCGCGCCTGATGACCAACCTGGGCGGCCATGACCTGCCGGCGATCCTGGAGGCCTTTGCCGCCATCGACCACGACCGCCCGGTCTGCTTCATCGCCTACACGGTGAAGGGTTACGGCCTGCCGTTGGCTGGCCATAAGGACAACCATGCCGGCCTGATGACACCGGATCAGATGGAAACCTACCGCGCCGGACTGGGCATCCGCCCCGGGTACGAGTGGGAACCTTTTGAAGCGATGGAAGCGCCGCCGGCCGAGATCGAGCGTTTTCTGAAAGCCGCGCCCTTTAACAGTAGAGGCCGCCGCCGCTATGAGGCGGCGCGGGTGCCGCTGCCCACCGCACTGCCGACACCCTCGGGTGAAGTGATGTCGACGCAGGAGGGCTTCGGCAAGATCCTGAACGAAGTGGCGCGGGAAGACTCGCCCCTTGCCCAGCGCATCGTCACCACTTCACCGGACGTGACGGTGTCGACCAATCTGGGCGCCTGGGTGAACCGCCGCGGCCTCTTCAGCCGGACTCCGCTGGGCGACACCTTCCGCGAGGAGAAGGTGCCCTCGGCGCAGAAATGGATCATGGGTCCGAAGGGCCAGCACATGGAACTGGGTATCGCCGAGATGAACCTCTTCCTGTTGCTCTCCGCCCTGGGCTTGTCCCATCAGTTGTTCGGCGAGCGCCTGCTGCCCATTGGCACGCTTTATGATCCCTTCATCCAGCGCGGTCTCGATGCGCTGAACTATGCCTGTTACCAGGACGCGCGCTTCATGCTGGTGGCGACGCCCTCGGGCGTCACGCTGGCGCCGGAGGGTGGCGCACATCAGTCCGTTTCCACGCCGCTGATCGGCCTGGCGCAGGACGGCCTGGCGTCTTTCGAGCCGGCCTTCGTCGATGAGCTCTCCACCATCATGGCCTGGTCCTTCGATTATATGCAGCGCGACGGCGAGGGCGCGCCCGCCGGTCCCTGGCTGCGCGACGAGAAGGGTGGTTCGGTCTATCTGCGCCTTTCGACCCGGCCGCTGGAACAGCCGAAACGTGCCATGACAGAAACCCTGGCCGAGGAGATCATCAAAGGCGCCTATTGGCTGCGCGCGCCGGGGCCGAACTGCCAAGTGGTCATCGCCTATCAGGGTGTGGTGGCGGCGGAAGCCGTCGCCGCTGCCGGCCTGATCGCCGAAGACCGCCGCGATGTGGGTGTGCTGGCCGTGACCTCCGCCGACCGCCTCTCCGCCGGTTGGCATGCGGCGGAGCGGGCGCGCCAGGAAGGCCGGCGCCAGGCCCGCTCGCACATCGAGGAACTGCTGGCGCCCATCGACCGCGACGCCGGTCTGGTCACGCTCCTCGACGGGCACCCGACGACACTGTCCTGGCTCGGTGGCGTGCAGGGTCACCGGGTGCAGGCCCTGGGTGTCGAACACTTCGGCCAGACCGGTACCGTTCAGGATCTCTACGGCCACCACCGGATCGACACCGATGCCGTTGTCGCCGCCGCAAACGCCGCAACCGCCGGCCGCCCGATTCGCTATCTCAGGGCCGTGCCCTGAAGACGCTCAGGCGGCGAGATCGAAAAGCCAGCCCGCCGCGAGCGAGCCGGCAACTGCGAGAGTCAGGTACAGCAGGAAGGGTTTTGCCCTGAGAACCGGAACGATGGCCAGAGCGCCCCAGATGCTGACCACGCCACCAGACACCAGGAAAGCCATGGCCGCGCCCGGCGACATGCCGTGGTCGATCAGGCCCCGGGTGAGCGGCAGGGCGGCGTAGCCGTCGAGGTAGGCCGGTGCACCCACGAATACGGCCAGCGGGACAGCCCATTTGGATTGGCTGCCGACATAAGCAGCCAGCGCCTGGGGTGCCAGCAGTTCGTGCATCAGGTGTTCCGCTGCAAAGGCGAAGCCGAGGCAAACCAGAAGCAGTTTCGTCATCGCCCATATCTCTCTGCTGAATTGAGCACGCCGTTCTTGTTCCTTCCAGATGGCAAGCCGGAAAGGAGTGTCCGCACAGCATCCGCCGCCAAGGGCAGCAGCAAAGCCTTTCTGCCGCAACGGCGCCCGGGTCCAGGTGAAGGCGGACAACGCGGCGGTGACCGCGCCGCCGAGCAGTCCAATGCCGAAAGCCGCCAGGGTTTTACCGATGGCGAAGTCGAAACCAAGCGTCGCTGCTGTGACCGCGAACATCGCCGGATCGGTGACGGGCGAGGAAAGCCAGAATGCCATGATCGGCGCCAGCGGCACGCCGGAGGCCAGCAGGCCTGCCATCAGGGGAAGGACGGCAACGCCGCAGACCGGTGTGATGGCGCCGACCGCCGCCGCGGCCAGGATTGCGAGGGCGCGGTTGCCTTCGAACACCCGTGCGATTTGTCCGCCGGCGCCGCTGGCATTCACCCAGGCCGATGCGAGGACGCCGGGAATGACGAGCGGAGCGATGTCCAGCATACCGCCGATCACGAATGACAGGGTCGCTGTGGCCTGTTGCGGGCTCCAAAGGTAGAGACCTAAAACAAAAGCCAGAGCGAGCAGGCCCCAGACCTTTGCTTTGCTGGTCGCTGGTTTCGACTCCCGCGTGATCTCGCTCATCGTCATTTTCCGTCAGGAAACCCAATTGCACCAAACGCTAGCCTGCGCCTATGCTTCTGAAAAATGAATAATATAGGCAGGAGTTATGAGTCCAAACGATAGGTCGAGGTCCCCCGAGAGACTGGACAGCGAGTTGTTGCGCACCTTTCTGGCCGTTGCGGAGGCCGGCAGCGTCTCCGGCGGGGCCGAACGGATACTGCGGTCGCAGTCAGCGGCCAGCCTGCAGATCAAGCGGCTGGAGGGTCTCTTGGGCACCCCGGTCTTCGAGCGGCATGCGCGCGGTGTTTCACTCACCGCAACCGGCGAGAAACTGCAGCCCCTGGCGCAGCAGGTCGCCGACCTGCTGGATACTGCAATCGGCGATCTGAGGTCAGACGGCCTCGAAGGATCTCTGCGTATCGGCGTTCCGGACGAATATGGTGAGGCTGTCCTACCCAGGATCGTCGCCCGCTTTGCCCGCCATCATCCACGTGTGGAATTGGTCGTACGCTGTGCCTTCAGCGCCGACTTCCCCTCCGCACTTTCGCAAGGTGAACTCGATTTGGCGGTGCATGCCGTTGAGACAACACCGCCTGCTTCGCAGATCCTCGCAAGAGAGAGGACCTATTGGGTCGGATCGCGGCTTCATTCGGTGCACGAGCAGGACCCGCTTCCCGTCGCGCTTTTCGATCGGGCGTGCTGGTGGCGCGACAGGGCCTTGCAATCGCTGGAAGCAGCCGGCCGGCGCTATCGTGTGGTCTACACAAGCGAAAGCGTGACGGGCGTTGTGGCCGCAATCGAGGCCGGTGTCGCCGTGGGCTTACTGGGAGAGAGTTCTTTGCGCGACGGCTTGCAGCCCTTGTCACCGGCGGAAGGCTTCCCGTCCATGCCGGAATCCCTATTGGTTTTGGAGAAAGGGCCCGGGGCCCGTTCCGCTGCCGGCAGAGCGATGGCCACGACAATCGTTGAAGCCTTCGCGCGGCATGGGTCGTGACGTCCGTCCCTGGCGCCTCGTCCCGACGTCGGCCTCTGTTGCGAGCTTTGCTTACTGAAGTCCGGCGAAGCCGCGCATGTCAGATGTCGATGGGGAGCGCCCGACAATCGGCGCGATCCTAAGCGCTTTGCCGTTGCATTTGGCGCAGTTAAAGTATGCCGGCGGCGCGGAAACTCTGAACATGTGAAGCAGTTCGGGCATGTACGATCCCAAAGGAAACGGCAGACAGAGAGCAGTCGAGGCTGTGCAGTTTGTCGAGGCGGAGCCGCCAGGTCATTTACGCGGCATCGTACATCGCTTTCTGGAGCTTAGGACAGACGGCGCGCTGTCAGAGGACTATCGGTTTCACGCCTTGCCGGACGCCTGCGTCTACATCGTTTTTGACCAGCGCAGTAGAAACGTTACAGGCGTCTCCAAGCTGCGGGCCGAGTCCGTGGAGTTCAACCTGGGCAGGTCGTTCCACTATGTGAACATCCGATTCTTGCCGGGCGTTTGGCAGCTGAGCCGCGAGCCGATTTCCCATGGCATGGTGGACATGCCCTATGCGGGTGATCTACCGCTGGTCGATATAAACCACGACCTTTCCGGTCGCAGCTTTGCGGAGCAGCAGCCAATTCTGTCAGGACTCGTGGAGGAGCTGATGGAGAGCGGGTTGGTCGCCGTAAACCCAATGACCGAGAAGATACTTCAGAGCCTTGACGAGATTCATTCCGTTGCAGACATGGCGGCTGTTTCAGATCTGTCGCCACGCCAGCTACAGCGCAGGCTCAAGCAAACCACGGGACTTGCGCCCCACGATTTCCTTAAGGTGCTGCGCCTGCAAGAGGCCTTGAACGGCAAGGACACATGGTCCTACGCCGACCAGTCGCATTTCATCCATTCCTTTCGCAAGGCGACAGGCTACACACCCGGCAGGTATTCTCGAAAGTTCGATGTCTGAAATCTACAATACACAGCAACTGCGCCTTGTTAGGTGACTAGCCTGGAGACAACAAACGGAGTTGACCATGACCAGGATGAACGCAGTCGGGTGGTTTGACATCTATGTGGGTGACCTGAGCCGGGCAGTGGCCTTCTATGAAACCGTGCTGGGTACCAAGCTTGAGCCAATGGGCGACCCCACTGGTGAATCCCAGATGATGAGCTTTCCTGCCGACATGGGCGTATACGGGGCAGGGGGCGCTTTGACGAAGTCACCTCATGCCGCCGCCGGACCGGGCGGCACCGTTGTGTACTTTATGGCTGAAGACTGTGCGGTTGAGGAAGGCCGCGTCGCCGACGCAGGCGGCAAAGTTGTCAGATCAAAGTTCTCAATCGGAGAATTTGGCTGGGTCACCCTTTGTCAGGACACTGAAGGCAATATCTTCGGCCTCAACTCTTTGAAATAGAGTCTTTTTTAACGCGGCGTGCTGAGGGCCATATCAAGCATATGTGTTGAATGTGCCGGCAGCCTGGCAGGCGTCGCTGCTGAAATAGGACTGTCGTTTACAGGGACGCGAAGCCCGCGCTTCGCGCGCCAGACTGTTGCCTCTGAACCGAGGAGGCTGGCATGAGCACCTGGTTGCCGCGGGAGATCGAGGCACGACGTGACGCCCTGCTGCGCGTTTTAAAGCCTATAGAAGAGGCAAGCGGCCTGCCGAACGAGGCCTATACCGCCGATGGATTCGCGGCCCTGGAACGGGATCTGGTTCTCGCTCGCGGCTGGGCCTGTATCGGGGTCGGCGCCTGGGTGCCGGAGCCCGGCGACCTCCGGCCGGTGAAGCTGCTCGGCCTGCCCCTGCTGATGCTGCGTGACCGCGCCGGCGCGGTGAAGGTCTTCCACAACGTCTGCAGTCACCGGGGGTTGGAACTGGTGTCTCAACCCTGCCGCTCCAAGGGGCTGATCCGCTGCCCCTATCATTCCTGGAGCTACGGCCTGGACGGGACCTTGAAGGCGACGCCCTTCATCGGCGGTCCCGGCACCCGCGACTGTGCGGGCTTCGACAAGGCGAAGCACGGCCTGAAGCCGGTGCGTGCAGCCGTCTGGTGCGATGCCGTCTTCGTCGACCTTTCCGGCGAGGCTGAGGACTTCGAAAGCTTCATCGCGCCGCTTGCCGAACGCTGGCGCGCCTTTGACGCTGCGCGTCTGCATCACGGCGGTCCGGACTCGCGCTTCACTATCGAGCTGAACTGCAACTGGAAACTGGCGGTCGAGAACTACTGCGAGGCCTACCACCTGCCGTGGATACACCCGGGCCTCAATCAGTATTCCCGCCTGGAAGACCATTACAACGTGGCGGTCGACAGTCACATGGCGGGGCAGGGCTCCACGGCCTATCGCCCAACCCTCAGCGACGATGGCCGTGCCTTTCCCGAGCACCCGGATCTGCCTGAACAGTGGCAGGGCGCCGCCGAATACCTGGCGCTGTTTCCCAATGTGCTGTTCGGTGTTCATGCCGACCACTTTTACGCCGTCGTGCTGGAACCCTTGGGGCCGGACCGTACGCGGGAACACTTCGAGATCTATTACTTCGACAAAGCAGCCTTGGGTGACGACCTCGCAGACCTGCGTGTCGCCAACACCCATCAATGGCGCGGTATCTTCGAAGAGGATCGCGGCGTGGTCGAGGGTATGCAGGCCGGGCGCGCCTCGCCGGCTTTTGAAGGCGGCGTTTTTTCGCCTGTTATGGACGGCCCGACCCATTGCTTCCACCAGTGGATGGCAAGCAGGTTGCTCGGCTGAGGCTGGGCATAGCGTCCAGGGGTATCTCCGGAAGCTGTGGACAGCCTCCCTCCTCAGGTCGTAGCATCCAACTGAGATGCAACGTCCACAGGAGACACCTTTTGGCCGCTGCAAAGCCAGGGTCTGAAAAGCAGCACGCCGGCGCCGGCAAGGGCGCGCCGCGTAGGACGCAAGCTCCCAAGGCCGCCGCGGACCAGGAGCGGGCCGCGCTACGGCTCCGGATCATCGAGACAGCGCTGGACATCGCCGAGGACTGGGGCTGGTACGACATCCGCCTGCACCACGTGGCCGAACGGTTAAAGGTGCCGCTGACGGTCATCCGTTCGGAGTTTCGCGATGGCGATGCCATTGCCGATGCTTGGATCGCACGGGCCGATGACGCGATGCTCGCCCAGCCTGCGAGGGGGTTCGCCGCGCTGCCAGCGGAAGAGCGCCTGCAGATCAGCCTGGAGGCCTGGCTGGATGCTCTGGCGCCGCATCGCAAGGTGACGGCGGAAATGTTTGGGGCCAAGCTCTGGCCGGTGCATGTGCACCATAACCTCAAACTCATTACCTGGACGTCGCGCACGGTGCAGTGGTGGCGCGAGGCTGCGCTGCTCGACGGTGAGGGACAACGCCGTTCGATCGAAGAGATCGGCATGACGTTGATCTTTCTCTCCACCCTTGCGCGATGGTGCCGCGACCGCTCGGAAGGACAGGTTCGGACCAAGGCCTTCCTGCAGCGGAGCCTCAAGCGCGCCGACGGCCTTATGGCCTGCGCCTATAGATCGCCAGGCAGGGTGGTTGGTAAATTGTTACAGACCGGCGGGCGCTAACACTCCCAGCCTTTGACGAGATATGGCACTCTTAAGAAACCTGAGTTTCTTGAGGTGGCAAAACGCCGCCAATTCAAAAACAGAAGTGGGGAAGCGAGATGCTGAATTGCGGCGTTGTCGGGCTTGGCGATATGGGAAGCGGCTTGGCGAAGAATTTGATTGCCCAGGGCTTTGCGACCAGCGGCTTCGACCTTTCGAAAGAACGTATGGATGCCTTCGTGGCTTTGGGCGGAACGGCAGCGTCAGGCCTGGCCGACGTCGGACGTGCGGCGGATGTTGTTTTCGTGATGGTCATGACCGGTGCTCAGGCCAAGGCGGTGATTCTGGGCGACGACGGACTTGCCGCGGCCATGAGCGCCGGTTCGGTGATCGTCCTCAGCGCGACCATTCATGCCGCCGAGGCGCGGGAGATCGGCGAAGGTCTTGCCGGGAGCGAGATCGATCTGATCGACTCGCCCGTCAGCGGGGGTTTCCCCGGCGCGCAGGGTGGCACGCTGACGATGATGGCGGCCGGCAGCGATGCCGCCATGGAAAAGGCGCGCCCGGCGATGGAGGCGGTCAGCAAGACCATTCACCGGGTCGGCGATGCACCGGGCATGGGACAGACCGTAAAGGCCTGCCTTCAGTCGTTGATCGGCGGTATTTTCTCGGCGACTTTCGAAGCGGCGGCGCTGGCGGCCAAGGCCGGGGTCAGCGGACAAGTGCTTTACGACGTGGTCTCCACCTCCAGCGCCGGCTGCACGGCGGCCAATACGGCGCTGGAGAAAATCATCGACCGCGAATTCGTCGGCACGGGCAGCCATATCGCGACAATGTACAAGGACTTGACCATCAGCCTGGATCTGGCACGTGACCTGGGGGTGCCGCTGTTCACCGCCAGTGCGGCGATGCAGCTTTTCCAGGCTGGAAAGACCAAGCACCCGGACGGCGACAACTGGATCGTCACCCGGGTGATGGAGGATATCGTCGGCGCCGAGTTGAAACGCTGAGGCGGTAGTCTGTTCCGGCGAATCCGTACCTGAATGCCTTTAGGGGCCGGTTCTCGAGCCATCCGACAAGGCGATTATCACGCCGGGCTACAAGCTTAAGGAGAGGTGGACTCCGATCTGACCTCTTGTCGCGGCCGCGCAAACAAACCGAAGCATTCTTGTCATCATACCGTCATGGGCGGGCTGTAGAGCTTGGGCCGTTACGACTGACGTCGTTCGGCTCAGGGGGCTCTTCGTATGTCCATCATCGCGTTGTCGCGTACCAACAAGTCTTTCGGCGAGAAGACCGTCTTGCATGATGTCGACCTTGAGGTCGGCGAAGGGGAGATGGTCGGCCTCATCGGTGCTTCCGGCTCCGGGAAGTCGACCTTGATCCGCCTGATCTGCGGGCTGGAGAACATGGACCGCGGGAAAGGCGGCCGCATCGCGCTCTTCGGCAGAGAGACCCAAAAAGACGGCCGCTTCACTTCTCACAGCGAAGCGCTGCGCCGCGACGTGGGCGTGATCTTTCAGCAGTTCAACTTGATCTCCCGCCTCTCGCTGTTGACCAACGTGCTGGCTGGGCGACTCGGCCGCATTCCACGCTGGCGCGGGACCGCGGGCCTGTTCCCGAAAACGGACAGAGTGAAGGCGTTGCAGGCTTTGGAGCGCGTCGGCCTGATTGAGCAGGCGCATCAGCGCGCTTCCACGCTTTCCGGCGGCCAACAGCAACGCGGCGCCATCGCGCGGGTGCTGACACAGGAAGCCCGGCTCATTCTCGCCGATGAGCCGATTGCCTCGCTCGACCCGGCTTCGGCCAAGCTCGTCATGTCGACGCTGCGCCAGATCAACCGACAGGACAGGACGACGGTAATCGTCTCCCTGCACCAGATTGACCATGCCTTCGAACACTGCGACCGCATCATTGCGCTGAAGGCGGGGCGGGTCATCCACAATGGCCCGACCGGGGGGATCACGCCCGACGACATTGCCGACCTCTATGGCGTCGAGGCGGGGAGCCTCGACCTCATCAAGGCCAAGCCGGCCAGGCCGGAAGCCGTTCCGCTGCGTCCCGGCAACGGCCTTGATCACCAGGACGACCTTGCCGCGCGAGTCGCGGTCGGCGTCTGAATTTCACTTCGCTTTCGTATCAGGGAAACAGGAGCATCCAATGTTCAAGACACTTACAACAGCCGCGACGGGCGCCGCTGCCGTTTTGGCGCTGAGCGCCACGCTGGCGCATGCGGACATGCCCGATGAGATCAACTTCGGCATCATCTCCACTGAATCCACCTCGGCCCTGGAATCCTCCTTCGGGCCTTTCCTCAACGACATGAGCGAGTCCTTGGGCGTGAAGGTGAATACCTTCTTCGCTTCCGACTATGCCGGTGTTATCGAGGGCATGCGCTTCGGCAAGGTTGACGTTGCCTGGTTCGGCAACAAGTCGGCGATCGAGGCGGTCGATCGCGCCGGCGGTGAGGTCTTCGCCCAGACGATCAAGGACGATGGCTCCAAGGGCTACTACTCCCTGCTCATCACCCACAAGGATTCAAAGCTGAATTCCCTTGAGGACGTTCTGGCTTGCGATCAGACCTTGAGCTTCGGCAACGGCGATCCGAATTCGACCTCTGGCTTCGCGATTCCCGGTTACTACGTCTGGGCATTGAACAACAAGGAGCCGGAAGACTGCTTCGCGCGGGTCACCAACTCCAATCACGAAGGCAACGCCATGGCTGTCGCCAACGGCAAGGTCGATGTCGCAACCAACAACACCGAGTCCATCTATGCTCGCCTTGCCAAGACCAACCCGGAAGCGGCTGCAAACATCAAGGAGATCTGGCGTTCGCCGATGATCCCCTCGGACCCGATGGTCTGGCGCAAGGAGCTGTCGGATGAAGCCAAGCAGAAGATCTACTATTTCTTCATGCAGTACGGCCGGTTCGGCGACATGGAGAAGGTGAAGACTGAGCGTGCCATTCTCGCCAGTGTTTCCGACGGCTGGGGCCCCTTCCTGGCGTCTTCCAACGCGCAGCTGCTGGAGGTTCGTCAGATCGAGGCTTTCAAGGACAAGGTGAAGGCACAAAACGCCGGCGATGAAGAGGCCGTCAAGGCCGCTGAAGCAGAGCTTGCGAAGCTGCAGGAGTTTTCCGGCGCCATCGGCACGGCCGGTTACTAACACTTAGCCGCGGGTGACGGGGGTGGGCGTTGCGTCCATCCCCTTCATTCCCTGCCTATCCGGACCTCTACGGCCTTTTTCGAGAAAACCAAAATGACTATCGCCAGCGCCAACCTGTCTTCAAGCGATCCGGCAAGACTTTCGCCGGAGGTGCGCGATGCCCTGGCGCCGCGCTGGTCCGGCTTCATGAACAAGGCCGGTATTGCGTTGGTCATCGCGGTGCTGCTCGGCCTTTCATACTATCCGGCGGAAGTCGACCGCTGGATCTATCTCATCACCGACGCCGGCAATATGGCGATCTTCATCGCCGATTTCCTGAAGCCGGATTTCACCGACCTCGGCTTCTTCGTGCTGAAAATGATCGAGACGGTTCAGATCGCCCTCTGGGGCACGGTGCTCTCGATCCTTGTTGGCATTCCCTGCGCACTGCTGTCTTCCAACAATATCGCGCCGCCGTGGATCGTGCAGCCCATGCGCCGTTTGATGGATGCGGCCCGGGCGATCAACGAACTGGTCTTCGCCATTCTCTTCGTGGCCGCCGTCGGCCTTGGACCCTTTGCCGGGGTTATGGCGCTGTTCATTCACAACCTGGGTGTAATCTCAAAGCTGTTCTCGGAAGCGGTCGAGGCGATCGACCCGCGTCCTGTGGAAGGCATCCGCGCCACCGGCGCCAGCCGCCTGCAGCAGGTGATCTACGGTGTCATCCCACAGGTCATGCCGTTGTGGAGCAGCTACTCGCTCTACCGCTTCGAAACGCTGGTGCGTTCCGCCACGGTCCTGGGTATCGTCGGCGCCGGTGGGATCGGCTTCACCTTTTACGAGTCCTTCCGCTCGTTCCAATACGACCGCGCTTCGGCGGTGATCATCGTCGTGGTGGTCGTCGTTTCCATCATCGACATCCTCTCCGCCCAACTGCGCAAGCGGCTGATTTAGGTGGAGGCTTCCCATCCTTCGAGACGCTTGCTCCGCAAGCTCTTCAGGATGAGGTTTGTGCTTCCTCATCCTGAGGAGGCGCCCCTCGTGTTTAAAGGGGGCGCCGTCTCGAAGGATGGACTGCAGAAACGACTTTCAGACCTCTTCCACCGTCACTTTGTTGCCAAAGAAGGCGACATGGCCTTTGACGGCGGCGACGCCGGCCAGCGGGTCGCGGTAGAACCAGGCCGCGTTCTCCACGACCTCTTCTCCGTTCTTGACTGAATAGTAGCCGGCTTCCCCCTTGATCGGGCAGAAGCTGCTGTGGTCGCTGGGAAGGAGGCGGTCCTGGTCCACGTCCTCCAAGGGAAAGTAGACCACCGGCGGATAGGTTTTTCGCGGCGAGACCTCCTGCAGGATCAGGGCCCGCTCGCTCTGCGCCAACACGGTACTGCCGATCTTTGCGATCTGCGTTCTTGATGCCGGGGAGAGGGTGGCCCTGTGAACGGCTTCGGACATGGCATGCCTCCTCATTGGGATCGAGGCATCCGGCCTCGGCGTTGGATGAGTCAATGATCAGTTGGGCGGCGTTGCCAAAAGGTGCTGGCGTTCCAGCTCTACGATCTCGAAGGTGTCGCCGGCCTGTACGATGGGTTTTGATGGGCCCTGCTTGCCATGGTCGAAAACCTGGCTGACAAGGATGAATGCAATGTCATCCGACCCCGTATCCCGGCGAAACGGCAGCATCAGGCGCCGGGTATCGAGGGCGCGCCCTTTGTCCCATTGAAAACGACTGTGCGAGAAGATCGGGCCACGGCGCGCGATGCACTCGTCGAACAGCCCACGGATAAAGTCGTGGTATTCGCCTTTCATGATTTCATGCAGGCGCCGGCCGGTGAAGTCACCGCCCCAGGCCTCCACCATATCGGTGCCCACCAACCGGAAACACAGCTCGTCGTTCTCGATCCGCTCGACCAGCACGAGCGTGGAAAGCGCGCGGGGAAAGGCGACCGGATCGAAGGCCGCACGCGGTGGGACCTCCCCCTCTGCCGCTTGTTCGCGGCACCAGGCATCGTAGATCTCTTTCTGCCGTGGATCCAAGGTCATAGATCACGTCCCAAGCGCGGCTTGCACAGGATCAGCCAGCATAGGTCAGTTCGACCCGCCGCGCCAAGTGAATGGCCTCAGCTTCCGTTGCCCCAGGTCGTAACGGGCTGGCGCCTACACGGGCAGAGTGTAGCCAGTCTTCACCGTGGTATAGAACTCGGCGGCGTAGCGGCCCTGTTCGCGCGAGCCGTAAGAAGACCCTTTGCGGCCGCCGAAGGGGACATGATAGTCGACGCCGGCGGTTGGCAGGTTGACCATCACCATGCCGGCCTGGGCGTGACGCTTGAAGTGGCTGGCGTGTTTCAGGCTGGCGGTGCAGATGCCCGACGACAGGCCGAAGACCGTGTCGTTGGCAACTTCAAGGGCCTGGTCGTAGTCGTCCACGGCGATGACCGAAGCGACGGGGCCGAAGATCTCTTCCTGATTGATGCGCATTTTGTTGTCGGTCTCGGTGAAGAGCGCGGGCTGCAGATAAAAGCCCGGGGTCGCCCGGTTCAGCAACTCGCCGCCCCAGGCCAGCTTGGCCCCTTCGTCGCGGCCGATCTCGATGTACTTTTGGTCCTGGTCGAGTTGGCTTTGATCGACCACCGGGCCCATCTGGCTGCCTTCGGCCAGGGCGTTGTCGACCTTCAGTGCCTGCATCTTCTGTGTCAGGGCATCGACGAAGCTGTCGTGAATGCCCTTCTGCACCACAAGGCGCGAAGAAGCCGTGCAGCGCTGCCCCGTCGAAAAGAAAGCGCCGTTGAGGGCGCAGTCGACGGCGGTGTCGAGGTCGGCGTCGTCGAGGACCACCAGTGGATTCTTGCCGCCCATTTCCAACTGCACCTTGGCGAGCCGCGCAGCGCAGCCGGCGGCGATGCGCTTGCCGGTATCGACCGAACCGGTGAAGGAGATGGCGGCCACGTCGGGATGGTTCACCAGGGTTTCACCGACGACCGAGCCTTTGCCCATGACGAGATTGAAGACGCCCTCGGGGACGCCGGCGCGCTGGATGATCTCGGCCAGGGCGTGGGTCGAGCCGGGCACCAGTTCCGCCGGTTTGATCACCACGCAGTTGCCGTAGGCCAGGGCCGGGGCGATCTTCCAGGCGGGGATCGCGATGGGGAAGTTCCAGGGCGTGATCAGGCCGATGATGCCCATGGGTTCCCGGGTCATTTCCACATCGATGCCCGGCCGGACCGAGGCGATCTTCTCGCCGCTCTGGCGCACAACCTCGCCGGCGAAGAATTCGAAGATCTGACCGGCGCGCATGACCTCGCCGATGCCTTCGGGCCGGGTCTTGCCCTCTTCGCGGGCCAGCAACTCGCCCAGCTCTTCCTTGCGGGCCATGATCTCGGCCGCGATGGTAGCCAGCATGGTGGCGCGGGCCTGGATCGAGCCGGTGGACCATGCCGGGAAGGCGGCCTTGGCGGCGGCCACGGCTTCGTTCACCTGGGCCACATCGGCGCGGGCGAAGCTGGCAATGACGTCGTTGGTGTCGGAGGGATTGATGTTTTCAACGGCATCGGGGCCTTCGACCCAGGCGCCGGCGATCAGATTCTTCTGCACGGGTGACGTCTCCTGACGGAAGTGGGGGTTGATTGCGTGACTGCTGTAGCGTTTGGCGGGCCGCCCGGTCAAGGCGGCAGATAGATTTTAGAGCAGCCCGCGGGCTGCAAGGTTCTGCATCAGGGCGGTGCTGCCGAAGGTCCAGGGCGCCACCTTGTCGCAGTGATTAACCCGGTTGATCAGTGCGCCCAGCTCTTTCGAACGGATGGTGACGGTGTCGCCCAGTTTGTGGGTGAAACCTTCGCCGGCTACGCCGCGGTCCTGGATCGGCGCGAACATGGTGCCGAGGAAGAGTACCAGGCCGTCGGGATACTGGTGATCGGCGTTGTGGGCCTGACCGGCCAGATCCTCCAGGCTGCGGCTGATGGCGGAGAGGGGATAGGTGTCGGAGATACTGAAACCATCCATGCCGGCGATCTCCACCTCGATTACGGTGTTGCGCAGCCGTTCCATGTCGAAGGTTTCGTCGAGCAGGCGGATGAAAGGACCGAGGGCGCAGGAGGCGTTGTTGTCTTTGGCGCGGCCCAGCAGCAGGGCGGAGCGTCCCTCGACATCGCGCAGGTTCACGTCGTTGCCCAGGGTGGCGCCGACGATCTTGCCGCGGCTGTTCAGGACCAGGGCGACTTCCGGCTCCGGGTTGTTCCAGACCGAGGACGCCAGAATGCCGATTTCCGCACCGCAGCCGACGGCGGACATCGGCTGGGACTTGGTGAAGATCTCCGCGTCCGGGCCGATCCCGACCTCCAGATACTGCGACCAGAGCCCCCGTTCGATCAGGCTTTCCTTCAGCTTGGCGGCCTCCGGCGATCCGGGCCTGAGGTCGGCCAGCTTGGCGCCGACCTCTGCCGCCAGGCCGTCGCGGATCGCTTCGGCCTGGGCCGGGTCGCCCTTGGCCTGTTCCTCGATCACCCGCTCCAGCATCGAATCGACGAAGGTGACGCCACTGGCCCGCAGAGCCTGTAGATCGCAGGGTGCGAGAAAGAAGGCGGTTCCCTCATGCCGCGCATCCCAGGCAGAATTCGCCAGGATGGCGTCGAGCATGCCGACCGCCGATAGCTTGCCACCTTGCAGTGCGGCGCGGATACGTTCCGACAACTCCTCCAGATCGAGCAGCGCGGAGACGGTGGGGGCAAGCGTGGAAAGGTCGTAGACGGCGTCATCCGCCAGCACCACCGGGCTCGGTCCCGCCGGGGTATCGGGCAGCCAGGCGCGGCCGATCAGCAGCCCAGCGGTTTGATCGTCAGGAAGGATGACGTCGGGGGAAAGGTTCATCTTGGACAGGTCTCTCTGATGGCGCTCTTGGCAGGTGGCGCGTTGGAAAGCTTGAGGGAAGGCGGGCACTTTAAAGCCAAGCGCCCTCAGTTTGAACCGTCATGGTGCCCCTCCGGTGATTTGAGGGAATGCCCTCAAGAAAAGGGATATTCAGGTTTCTGTGAAAAAATGACTAGAAATTTCATGACGAAGGAGTCAGGTTTCCAGGCTGAACGGGATACAAGAGGCGCAGAGGGTGGCGACAAGCAGTAGCAGGACCAGCAACAGCAGAAATGGGGCCGTCCAGCCGGGTCTGAGCCAGCAGGCGGTCCCGCCGAGTTCCGCCAGCTTGGGCGGTGATCTGCGCGCCCTGCGCAAGTCCAAGGGGCTGACCCTCAGCGAGCTGGCCCTGAAGGTCGGCCGCTCGGTCGGCTATTTGAGCCAGATCGAACGCGGCCTCTCCGAACTGTCCATCGCCGACCTGCGCAAGCTGGCGGAGGCGCTGGACGCACCGCTGTCGTGGTTCTTCGTCCACGAGGGCGTGCCGCCGGAGGAGCGCGGTGTTGTGGTGCGCGCCGCCTCCCGGCGCACCTTGGGCTCCGTAGCCGATGGCCTGACTGAGGAACTGCTGTCGCCGGATCTCGGCGGTGCCTTTGAGGTGATCCGCAGCCTCTTTGAGGCCGGCGCCGAAATGGCCGAGGCCGAGGAGCGGGATACCGAGGAAACCGGCTATGTCGTCGCTGGTGAGCTGGACCTCTGGATTGGCGAACAGTGGGTTCGCGTTGCCGCCGGAGACAGCTTTCGCATCGATCATGAACCCTACCGCTGGCGCAACCCGGGCCGGGTCCGCGCCGAAGTCATCTGGGTGGTTGCACCACCGATCTACTAAGAACCGATACGGCCTGAAGGCCGCCGAACAAGGGCCAAGGGCCAACGAACAGGGGAGTGCGTCATGGCAGATCTTCCGAGCCATGCAAGAGTTGTCATCATCGGCGGCGGCGCGGTTGGCGCTTCCACCCTCTACCATCTCGCCAAGATGGGCTGCACCGATACGGTGCTGCTGGAAAAGAACGAGCTGACCTCCGGCTCGACCTGGCATGCGGCGGGCAACTGCCCGACCTTTTCCGGCAGTTGGAACATGATGAAGCTGCAGAAGTATTCGTCGGAGCTTTTCGGGCGTCTGGCCGAAGAGGTCGATTATCCGATGAACTATCACCGCACCGGTTCCGTCCGCCTGGCCCAGAACACAGCACGGATGGAGGAATTCCGCCACGTCTCGGCAATGGCGCGCTACCAGGGCCTCGACTACGAGATGCTGGGGCCGAACGAGTTGAAGGACCGCTATCCCTTCCTGGAACTGCATGGCCTGGAGGGCGGCCTCTGGGACCCGGACGACGGCGACATTGATCCCTCGCAGCTGACCCAGGCCTATGCCAAGGGCGCCCGCGACATGGGCGCGAAGATCGTGCGCTTCTGCGCCGTCACGGCGATCTCGCAGCTTCCCTCGGGCGAATGGAAGGTGGAAAGCGAGAAGGGCACGATCATCGCCGAAAAGGTGGTGAACGCCGGCGGCTACCGTGCCGCGGAGATCGGCCGCATGGTCGGCCGCGATGTGCCTTCGGTCGCTATGTCGCACCAATACCTGGTGACCGAGGAGATTCCGGAACTGGCGGCGCTGGGCGACAAGATTCCGCTGCTGCGCGATCCCGACGACAGCTACTACCTGCGTCAGGAGGGCAACGGCCTGATCCTTGGCCCCTATGAGTGGCAGGCAACGCCCCATTGGCTCGACAAGATGCCGGATGATTTCTCCTTCCAGCTCTATCCCGACGATCTCGACCGCCTGGAATGGTACATCGAGCAATCCTGCGCCCGGGTGCCGATCCTCGGCTCCGTCGGCGTGCAGAAGGTGATCAACGGACCGATCCCCTATACGCCCGACGGCAATCCGCTGGTCGGGCCGGCGCCGGGTCTGACGAACTTCTATGAAGCCTGCGTCTTCTCCTTCGGCATCGCGCAGTCCGGCGGCGCCGGCAAGACCATGGCGGAGTGGATCGTCGAGGGCGAGCCGGAGTGGGACCTCTGGGTCATCGACCCGCGCCGCTACACGGACTTCGCCACCAAGCGCTATGTCGTCGACAAGGCGGTGGAGCTTTACCAGAACGAATACGCCATCGGCTTTCCGCACGAAGAGCGGCCTGCCGGGCGCCCCGCCAAGGTCTCGCCGCTCTATGAAAAGCTGGCGGCTAAGGGGGCGCAGTTCGGCGGCCGCGGCGGCTGGGAGCGGGCGGTCTGGTTCGCCGCCGCCGGCGCGCAGCCGGAGGTGGAGCTGACCTATCACCGCGAGGGCAAGTGGTATCCCTCCGTGGCAGCGGAATGCAAAGCCGTCTCCGAGGCTGTCGGCATTCTCGACATGCCCGGCTTCTCGAAGTTCGAGGTGACCGGCCCCGGCGCCGCCGATTGGCTGACAGGTCTCATCGCCGGTCCGCTGCCGAAGGTCGGGCGGGTTTCGCTCGGCTACTTCTGTTCGGAGCGCGGCGGCGTGGTGACGGAGATGACCCTGACCCGTTTCGGCGAAGACCGCTTCTGGCTGATCTCCGCCGCGGCTGGGGAGTGGCATGACGAGGACTGGCTGCGGGCCCATCTGCCTGCCGATGCGGCCTTCACGCTTACGAACGTCACGCCGCGCTGGTCGACGCTGGTGCTGGCGGGTCCCAAGTCCCGCGAGGTGCTGAGTCAAGTCACTGAAAGCGACCTTTCCAATGGCGCTTTTCCCTGGCTCTCGGTGCAGCCCATCGAGATTGCCCAGGCCCGCGGCTATGCGATCCGCGTGAACTATGTTGGCGAGCTGGGCTGGGAACTGCACCTGCCGGTCGAGGCCGTCGCGCCGGTTTATGACCTGCTGTGGCGGGCCGGCGAAGAACACGGCATCCGCGACTTCGGCATGTACGCCATGGATTCGCTGCGCCTGGAAAAGGGCTACATGGCCTGGAAACAGGATCTGGCCAGCGAGTACTCGCCGCTGCGTTCCTCCCTCGACCGTTTCATCCGCCTCGACAAGGAAGCTTTCATCGGGCGGGAGGCGCTGTTGAAGGAAAAGCAGGCCGGCTCCGTCGAGCGTTTCGTGCCCCTGGTCGTGGAGGCGAAGACGGCGGACGCGCCTTTCTGCTCCATCGTCTGGAAGGGTGATCGCCAGGTCGGGCTGGTAACCTCCGGCGGCTACGGCCACCGCATCAACAAGTCCATCGCACTGGCCTATGTCGAGACCGACCTGGCCCAGGAAGGCGAGGACCTGGAGGTGGAGATCCTGGGCGAACGCTGCCCGGCGAAGGTCGCGGTTTCGCCGCTTTTCGATCCGAAGAACGAGCGTCTGCGGGCTTGACCGAGAGGTTTGATCTGGGGGCCTGAGGGAGGGCCATTGCGATGAGTGATTTTCCGACACAGGCCCGCGCGGTCATCATCGGCGGCGGGGTCATCGGCTGTTCTCTGGCCTATCATCTGGCCAAGCTGGGCTGGAGCGACGTGGTGCTGCTGGAGCGCAAGCAGCTCACCTGCGGCACCACCTGGCACGCGGCGGGCCTGATCGGCCAGCTCCGCGCCACCTCCAACATGACCAAACTCGCCAAGTATTCCGCCGAGCTGTACGGCACCCTGGAGGCCGAGACCGGTGTGGCCACGGGCTTCAAGCAGAACGGTTCGCTCTCCGTCGCCATCACCGATGAGCGTCTGGAAGAGCTGAAGCGCGGCGCCTCCATGGCCAAGACCTTCGGCCTGGAGGTCGAAGTGCTGACCCCCGGCGACGTCGCCGAGGCCTATCCGCAGCTGGCCCTGCAGGATGTCACCGGCGGGGTCTTCCTGCCCAAGGACGGTCAGGCCGACCCGGCCAACATCGCCCATGCCCTGGCCAAGGGCGCGCGCCAGAAGGGCGCGAAGATCTTCGAGCAGACCAAGGTGACGGGCATCCTTCAGGAAGGCGGCCGGGTGACCGGCGTCGAGACCGACAAGGGAACCATCACCGCCGACTATGTCGTGAACTGCGCCGGCATGTGGGGGCGGGAAGTGGGCCTGATGGCCGGCGTGAAGGTGCCGCTGCACGCCTGCGAGCATTTCTACATCGTCACCGAGAACATTCCCGACCTGCCGCGCGACATGCCGGTGCTGCGCATTCCCGACGAATGCGCCTATTACAAGGAAGACGCCGGCAAGATCCTGCTCGGCGCTTTCGAGCCGGTGGCCAAGCCCTGGGGCATGGACGGCATCGCCGAGGACTTCTGCTTCGACCAGTTGCCGGAGGACTTCGACCACTTCGCGCCGATCCTGGAGGCCGCGGTGGCGCGCCTGCCGATCCTGGAGACCGCGGGCATTCACACCTTCTTCAACGGGCCGGAGAGCTTCACCCCCGACGACCGCTATCTGCTGGGCGAGGCGCCGGAGCTGAAGAACTTCTACGTCGCCGCCGGGTTCAACTCCGTCGGCATCCAGTCCGCCGGCGGCGCCGGCAAGGCGCTGGCCGAGTGGATGGAGGGCGGCGAGCCGCCCTTCGATCTCTGGGACGTCGATATCCGCCGCATGCAGCCCTTCCAGAACAACCGCAGCTATCTCTATCAGCGGGCGACGGAAAGCCTGGGCCTGCTCTATGCCGACCACTTTCCCTACCGTCAGTTCGCCACCGCGCGCGGCGTGCGCCAGTCGCCGCTGCACGAGCGCCTGGCCGAGCGCGGCGCCTGCTTCGGCGAGGTCGCGGGCTGGGAGCGCGCCAATTGGTTCCTACCCAAGGAAGCTCAACAAGCAGGGGAGGCGGCGGACTACCGCTACACCTGGAAGCGCCAGAACTGGTTCGACTATGCCGCCGAGGAACACAAGGCGGTGCGGGAGGGTGTCGGCCTCTTCGACATGTCCTCCTTCGCCAAGATCCGGGTCGAGGGCCGCGATGCCGAGGCGGTGCTGCAGCGGGTCTGCGCCAACGACATCTCGGTGCCCGTCGGCAAGATCGTCTATACCCAGTGGCTGAACGGGCGCGGCGGGATCGAGGCCGACCTCACCGTCACGCGCTTGTCGGAGACCGCCTTCCTGGTGATCACCGGCGCGGCGGTCGGCGTGCGCGATCTCACCTGGCTGAAGCGCCACATTCCGGAGGAGGCCCACTGCGTCGCCACCGACGTGACGCCGTCGGAGGCCGTGCTCTGCGTCATGGGGCCGACGTCCCGCGCGCTGCTGCAGCCCCTGACCTCGGCGGACCTTTCCGGTCCGGCCTTCCCCTTCGCCACCATGCAGCAGAGCGAGATCGGCACGGCGCTCGCCC
>JANQMC010000177.1 GCA_028280305.1 Pelagibius sp.
CGCCGGATCCCCTCGGTCCGGCGCCGTCCGTTGCCGAAGGCTGACACCGAAAAACTGCTCCTGTTCTCTCCGGCCGGGCATTGGCCGCCGGCCGTTGGCCCGCGATGATAGCGTGAAGCCGTCCCCTGACACCAGAGCCCCGACGCCAGGACCGCGACGCCAGAGCCCCGACGCCTGGCCCCCGACGCCTGGGCCGCGCCGCAAGCCCGCCCCAAGCCCTCATGCAAGCCATCGAAATCGGTTGAAATGGCCCCCCCGGACGGACTATGAAGGGCATCCGCGCGCTCACCGGCCCGCGGCCCGGCCGCTTGGGGGATAGTTTAGCGGTAGAACTCTCGGCTCTGACCCGAGCAGCCCTGGTTCGAATCCAGGTCCCCCAGCCAAACCCCGCCCTTGCCAATTCGCTCCCGAACCTCATATCCGCGAACCTGTGGGCCACCGCCCGTTCTATTTTTGTTCGCGTCCCTGCACGGGCTGTTTGTTAATCAATCTCACTTATGAATGAACCGGGATTTCACTTAGTATTGAGCCGGGTGTGGCAATAATTGGACGTGGGCAACGGGTGAGTGTGTTTGCCAGCGTCGGGCGTTGGGCTCAAGGGGTCAATGACCAAGGCATTTCCCGCAGGTAGCGGCAGACTCATGTTTGTCGTCGGAACAAGGCCTGAGTTGATCAAGGTCGCACCGGTGGTGCGCCAACTGAAGGGCCTTGAGGGGATTCGCGTCACCATCGTCTCCACCACCCAGCAGGCCGATCTGATGCCGGCCTTCCATGGGCTGCTCGATGCCGAGATCGACTATCAGCTTGGCGCGATGTCCGCCGGGCAGTCGATCAACGCGCTGCTGTCCAGGACCCTCGCCGCCCTGGACCCGGTCATCGCCGAAGTCTCGCCGGCCTTGATCGTGGTGCAGGGCGACACCACCAGCGCCCTTGCCGGCGCGCTGGCCGGCCAGATGCGCGCGGTGCCCGTCGCCCATATCGAAGCGGGGCTGCGCACCGGCGATCCCAACAGCCCCTTCCCGGAAGAGATGAATCGGCGGCTCATCTCCCAGTTGGCCTCTCTTCATTGCGCACCCACGGCTCACAACCGCGCTGCCTTGCTGGCCGAAGGAATCGCGGCGGAGAGGGTGCTGGTGACCGGGAACCCGGTCGTCGCCTCGCTGCACGGCGTCCTGCAGGACCCCTCGGCCTGCCCCAAACTCAAGGGCCTGCTGAGCGCCCTGGAGGGCCTCAAGCCGATCATCCTGACGACCCATCGCCGCGAAAGCTTCGGGGCTACCCTGGACCGGAATCTCCAGACCCTCCGGAGCTTTGTCACCCACAACCCGGACACCGCCCTGGTCGTCCCGGTCCATCCCAACCCGAAGGTCAAGGCGGCCGTCGAGGGCATCCTCTCAGGTGGCGAACGGGTCTTCCTTATCGAGCCGCTCGACTATGCCGCCTTCCTTGGCCTGCTTCGGGCGGCTTGGCTGATCGTCTCGGATTCCGGCGGCGTGCAGGAAGAGGTGGCCAGTCTTGGCAAACCCCTGCTGGTGCTGCGCGGCAAGACCGAACGGCCGGAGGCCATCGAGATCGGGGTCGCAAAGATGGCAGGGGAATGGCCCGGTCAGCTCAAGGAGTTGCTGGACGACCGCGACGCTCTGAGCCGCTGGATCGAGTCCGTCGACGTCGTAGCGAACCCTTTCGGCGACCTGGAGAGCCCGGCACGCATCGCCGCAGCCTTCGCGGACTTCCTCTCCAAGCGGGTGGATCGGGCGAGTCTGGTGCCGTGAACAGCGACGGGAAATCCGGCCATAAGCACATCCTCACCATCGTGGTCGAGGACTACTTCCAGGTCGGCGCCTTCAGTCATCTCATTCCCAGCGGATACTGGGGACGCTTCGAGACCAATCTGAAGCGCAACACCGAAAGCGCCCTGGAGCTTCTGGAGGAGACCGGGCGCAGGGCCACCTTCTTCAGTTGCGGCTGGATCGCGGACAATCATCCGCAGATCCTTCGCCATATCGTCGAAAGTGGCCACGAGATCGCCTGTCAGGGCTACTTTCACAACCGGATCAAGGACCTCACCCCCAAGGAGTTCGCCAAGGATGTGCGCCGCTCGCGCCAGGCGCTGGAGGAC
>JANQMC010000004.1 GCA_028280305.1 Pelagibius sp.
AGTTCGGTCTCGAGCGACTTGGCTTCTTCGACCGTGATCACGCCTTCCTTGCCGACCCGCTCCATCGCCTCGGCGATCATGGAGCCGATCTCGGCCTCGCCGATGGCGGAGATGGTGCCGACCTGGGCAACCTCACCGGTGGTGGAGATCTTCTTGGACTTCTTCTGCAGCTCAGCGACCACGGCTTCGACAGCCGCGTCCACACCGCGCTTCAGATCCATCGGGTTCATGCCGGCGGCGACGGCCTTGGAGCCTTCGCGGACGACGGCCTGAGCCAGAACCGTAGCGGTGGTGGTGCCGTCACCGGCGATGTCGTTGGTCTTGGAAGCAACTTCGCGCACCATCTGGGCGCCCATGTTCTCGAACTTGTCCGAGAGCTCAATTTCCTTGGCCACCGTGACACCGTCCTTGGTGGTGCGCGGGGCACCGAAGGACTTGTCGATCACCACGTTGCGGCCCTTGGGACCGAGGGTGACTTTTACGGCATCGGCCAGAATGTCGACACCACGCAGCATACGCGAGCGTGCATCGGCGCCAAACTTAACGTCTTTCGCAGCCATTTCTGGATCTCTTCCTTTTTAGATAACGCCCATGATGTCGGATTCACGCATGATCAGCATGGTCTTGCCGTCCAGCTTCACTTCCGTGCCCGACCACTTGCCGTAAAGGACCTTGTCGCCCTTCTTCACGTCCAAAGCGGTGACTTTGCCGTCATCGCCGCGGGCGCCATTGCCGACAGCCAGGACCTTGCCCTGCATCGGCTTTTCTTTCGCAGTATCCGGAATGATGATGCCGCCAGCGGTTTTCTCTTCTTCCTCAAGCGGCTCGACCACGACACGGTCATGCAGAGGCCTAAATTTCATGGAACTCCACCCTGTGTGAGTTGGTTTGAATCAGCTTTGGGATGGAAGAAAGCTGCCAGAACCCTCCCCCGATCCTCTGTTAGCACTCCCATCAAGCGAGTGCCAAGCCAGCATATAGAAGTCCACAGGCGAAGAGTCAACCGCTCTGCAGATCCTTTTCGCGGGCTGATTGAGCTTGACCGTAGGTTTCGGCCAATTCTTTATTGATTTCTGCTGATTCCGGAAATTTCTTAAGATATCGCCGCAGATCGGCGGGTGCGATTTTCAGCGTCAGAAAACAGTCCATCCCGTCATCCCGCCGCTCCATGACCTCCGCCCGGTCATAGAGCCAGGAAAGAGCCGCTCCGGCCGACAGGGGCAGTTCCAGACTGGCCTCCACCCGCTTGGCCGAGAGCGCGCGGTCGATCATCTCCAGCACCTCGTCGCAACCCTCCCCCGTCAGCGCCGAGCAAAGCACGGCCTTGGGCTGCTCCGCATCGCGCAGGCTCAGGCGGGCCCGCTCCTCCGGCGCCAAGAGATCGCACTTGTTCAGGACCTCCAGCAGGTGCTCGGCGGCGTCGGTGACGCCAAGGTCGGCCAAGACGGCTTCGACGTCAGCCTGCTGGGCCCGGCTGTCGGGATGGGCCGCGTCGCGCACGTGCAGAATAAGATCCGCCGCCAGCACTTCTTCCAGAGTGGCGCGGAAAGCCGCCACCAGGTCGGTAGGCAGGTCGGAGATGAAGCCGACGGTGTCCGACAGGATAACAACCTGTCCGGAGGGCAGTACGACCCGGCGCATGGTCGGGTCCAGGGTTGCGAAAAGCTGGTCGCGCGCCAGAACCTTGGCTTCGGTCAGGCGATTGAAGAGGGTCGACTTTCCGGCATTGGTGTAGCCTACGAAGGTAACCACCGGATAAGGCACCCGCTGACGGGCGCCGCGGTGCAGACCCCGGGTACGCTGGACCTGTGTCAGTTCCTTCTTCAGGCGCGTAATCCGCTCGGTAATCAGGCGCCGGTCGATTTCGAGCTGACGCTCACCGGGGCCGCCCATGAAACCCGCACCACCGCGTTGGCGTTCGAGGTGGGTCCAGGACCGCACAAGGCGGGAGCGCTGGTAGCTGAGGGCCGCCAGTTCAACCTGCAGCTTGCCCTCTTTGGTGCGCGCCCGGGCCCCGAAAATCTCCAGGATCAGGCCGGTGCGGTCGATGACTTTGCAGTCCCAGGCTTTCTCGAGATTGCGCTGCTGGACCGGACTGAGCGCGCTGTCGACGACAACCACCCCGATATCCCGGGCGCGGATTTCCTCGATGAAACGTTCCACGGCACCGCCGCCGATCAACGTCGCCGGGCGGACCTTCTTTACGGTGACGACCTCGCTTTGCACAACCTCCAGGCCAATGGCCGCGGCGAGGCCGACCGCCTCTTCCAGGCGGGCCTCAGGCGCACGGAGAGCCGGGCCACCATCATTCTGCTGGCCGCTCTGCTGTATGTCCGGGTGCAAGACCAGGGCGTAATCGGTCATCAACGGTGGCGGCACAGGAAGCCGCCCCTTTCTTTCAGGAAGCAGGAACCGACGATATCATCTGTGGGGTCACGGCCCGGAGGAGCAGGACCCAGAAGCGCTCAAAGCCAGGGCGCAGCAAAGCTGGCACCCACAGCCTTAACCTTGCGCCGCTTCCTCTTCTTTTGACGGCTCGAACAGCTGCACCGGAGTCGCCGGCATTACCGTTGAAATCGCATGCTTGTAAACCAGCTGCGAGTGAGCGTCGCGACGAAGCAATACTGAGAAATTGTCGAACCAGGTAACAATTCCCTGCAGCTTGACACCATTCACCAGAAATACCGTTACCGGCACCTTGTTCTTGCGAATGTGATTGAGGAAGACGTCCTGCACGCTTTGATTCTTTTCAGCGGCCATTTTTCGTACCTTTATTGTTGTTCTTAGTAACGACTTGTTTTTCTTGACCAGCTTTTGTGCGGCTCAAATAACGCAGTCATTGGCTTGTTTAGATTGGCGAGTCTAACCCAGCCAGCACCCATTTGCAGCTTTCCATAGCATGGCTTCGGTGAAATGAAAATTCATCCGCTGTGCAACAGGTGTGCGCGATGAATTCAAATTCAACCCTTTGTTATCCCAGGTTTTGCAAAACCAACCGGGACAAATCCGCACAGCCGAAAACATGATGTTTCAGGGCCTCTACCTCGAATTCCCCAGGGCCCGGTGGATCCTCGCGCAGCAGGATACCGGTGCAGCCGCTGTTTTGCGCGCAGATCAGGTCGATATCGGTGTCGCCGACGAACCAAACAGCCGGTCCCGGCGCGATACCGCTGCCTGCCAAGGCAAAGTCCACGACCTCCGGGGCCGGCTTGTCTTTTGCCGCGTCGTTGGCGCCGACCAGCGAAACGAAATGCCGGTCCCAGCCCAGATGGACGACTTCCCGCCGCAGTAATACCCCTTTTTTGTTACTCACCACGCCGAGCTTCAGGCCCGGCTGCGCCGTCAGTTCCAGCAACATCGCCTCGGCATCGGCATAGGGTGTGAGCCGTTCCAGATGACTGGCCTCGAAGGTCCCGTAAAACACCTCCATCGCTTCATCAGAGCGGTCGCCAAAAATCTCTGGGAAACTGTCGCGCGCCGACTTGCGCACTTTCTGGCGGGCCTCCTCCAGGGTCCAGGGGCGCTGTCCCATGGCCTCGAAGGTGGCACTGAGCGCGTGATGAATCACCGCCCAACTGTCCACCAGGGTGTTGTCCCAATCAAACAGGATGGCTTTTGGAGAAGGCAAGGTCATGGGATTGTGTGCGTCTGGCCTGCCTAGGCCGTCTTCCCGAGGGACTGCATGTAGTCCAGATAGTGCTGACGCAGCTTGCCGGTGAGGATGCCCGGGTGGCCGTTGCCGACCGGTTGATCGTCGATCTGGGTGATCGGCAGGACAAAGGAGGTGCTGGAAGTGAGGAAGGCTTCCCGCGCCGCTTTGGCCTCCTCGACCGAGAACGACCGTTCCACCAGTTCGTAGCCCTCGGCCTTGATGAGTTCCAACAGCGTGATACGGGTGATGCCGTTCAGGATCGCGTTGTTCGCATTGCGGGTCACCACCTGATTGCCCTCGGTAACGATCCAGGCATTGTTGGAGGTGCCTTCTGTCACCTGCCCTTCCCGGTCGACCTGCCAGGCATCGTCGGCGCCGGCGTCCACGGCCGCCTGCTTGCCCAGAATGTTCGGCAGCAGAGAAACCGACTTGATGTCGCAACGCGCCCAGCGTTCGTCCGGCACGGTGATGACCTTCAGACCGTTGTTCAGCATCGCCGCACTGTGCGGCTTCATCTGACGCGTGGTCATGACCAGGGAAGGCGTCGCGTTCTTGGGAAACTTGTGGTCGCGGGGCGCCACGCCCCGCGTGACCTGCATATAGAGAAACCCGTTGGAAAGCCTGTTGCGCCGCATCAGTTCCCGCGCCACCAGCTTCATCGATGCCCGCGACATCGGCGCTTCGATCCGCAGTTCCCGGAGGGAGCGATCCAGGCGGTCGAGATGAAGGTCCTCATCCACAAGAATGCCGTTGTAGACCGGAACGACCTCGTAGACACCGTCGGCGAACTGATAGCCGCGATCCTCGATATGCACGGCAGCGTCCCCGTGAGGGCGATAACGGCCATTGACGTAGGCTTGACGAGGCATGATCGGTTTCTTTCCCTTTATTGCGGCGACGAAGGGCTGCTTCGCCAAGCCGGCAATTCTAGAAAAACTCCAGCTTCACCGCAAAGAGCTTCTCGACTTTCTTTACCGCTTCCGAGCGCGCGAAGATGACCACCAGATCGTTGGCGCGCGTCACCGTGTCGCCGCGGGGAATGATGACCTCATCGCCGCGTACGATGGCGCCGACGATCACACCTTCCGGCAGACGGGCTTCGCGGATCGGCACGCCGACAAGACTGGAGGTTTCCAGCGCCTCGGCTTCGATAACCTCGCCAAAGCCCTCGCTCAGCGAATGAACGGAGCGGATGCGGCCCCGCCTGACATGCTGCAGAATGGTCGATACGGTGATGGCCCGCGGACTGACCACCGTATCAATGCCCAAGGTGCCGATCAGCGGCCCATAGGAAGTCTTGTTGATCAGGGTCACCGCTCTCGCACAACCGTAACGTTTCGCGAGCAACGAGGTGAGGATGTTGACCTCGTCATCGTTGGAAACCGCGATGACCGTTTCGGCGACGGAGGCGTTGGCTTCCTCCAAAATCTCTGTATCCAGGGCATCGCCGTGGATGACGACCGTGCGCTCCAGGGCCTGGGCCACCGTTTCGGCGCGCCGCTTATCCACTTCGATGACTTTGAGATTCACGTGCGGATGGTTCTTTTCGACGGCGGTCGCCAAATTAAGGCCGATGTTGCCGCCGCCGACGATGATGACCCGGCGGGCCTCTTTTTCCTCGTGACCGAAGGCCGACATCGTGCGCGCAAGATGACTCGTGTCGGCAACCAGATAGACATCGTCGCCCACCTGAAGGTCGTCGTCCGGCGTCGGCACGAAACCCTGACCGTCGCGCGAAATGCCGATCACCACGATATGCAGATCGGGAAACAAGGCCGTAAGCTGACGCAGCGGCGTGTGGATGACCGGCGTATCTTCGGTGCAATGCAAGCCGACCAGGCTGACCTTTCCATCCGCCAGGGGCTGCACATCGAAGGCACCGGGCAGTTGGAGGCGGCGCTCGATCGCCTTGGCCACCTCGATCTCCGGCGAGATAATGACGTCGATCGGCATGTGGTCGCGGCTGAAAAGGTCAGACCAGAGCGGGTCGAGATAGCTCTGTTCGCGCACTCGGGCGATCTTGGTCGGCACCTCGAAAATCGAGTGGCAGATCTGGCAGGCCACCATGTTGACCTCGTCGGCATAGGTGACGGCAATCACCATCTCCGCATCGGAGGCGCCGGCGCTCTCCAGCACGTTGGGATGAGACGCGAAACCGACCAGGCCCTTCACATCCAGTGAATCGGTGATCTTCTCAACCAGTTCGCGTGACTGATCGATCACCGTAATGTCCGCGTTCTCGCTGGAAAGATAGCGCGCGATGTTGAAGCCGACCTGGCCCGCGCCGCAGATAATAACCTTCATAGACTACTGTGCCCCGTTTTCGCGCTCAGGCCCGGTCGGCTGTGCCCACGCCCAGAGAGCGCAGCTTGCGGTGCAGCGCCGAGCGCTCCATGCCGACGAAATTTGCGGTTCGAGAGATATTGCCGCCGAAGCGCATAACCTGCGCTTCGAGGTACTTACGCTCAAAAACCTCCCTGGCTTCGCGCAGGGGCAACGACATGATTTCCTCCCCTGTTTCGCCCGGCAAGGATGCCGGCGCAGAGGCGCCGATCTCAGGCGGCAGCATATCCGGGCGAACCGGATCGTGCGGACCGCCCGGCGCCATGATCAGCACCCATTCGATAACGTTGCGGAGTTGGCGGACATTGCCCGGCCAGTCATAGGCCCTCAGCGCGGCCAGGGTGTCGTCACTCAGGCTGCGTGGCGGCAACCCGGCATTCTCCGCCGCGCGTTCCATAAAAAACGAGACCAGATCAGGTATGTCTTCCCGCCGCTCGCGCAGCGCCGGCACCTCCAGCGGCACCACGTTCAGGCGGTAAAAGAGGTCTTCGCGGAACCGCCCCTCTTCTATGAGTTCCGGCAGGTCACGGTTGGTCGAAGCGATCACCCGGACATCGACGGCAACACGGCGGTCGTCGCCGACCCGCTGAAAGGTCTGTTCCTGCAGAGCCCGTACGATCTTGCCCTGGGTTTCCATCGGCATGTCGGCCACCTCGTCCAGCAGCAGAGTACCGCCATGGGCACGCTCGAAGGTGCCAACCTTGCCCGGTGAATCGCTGCCGTCAAGACCGGGCGCGGTTCCGAAAAGCTCCGACTCCAAACGGTCCGGGTGCATGGTCGCGCAGTTGAGCGCCACGAAACTGGCCTCGGCGCGATGGGAACAAGCGTGGAGTTGACGGGCCACGACTTCCTTGCCGGCGCCGGCCGGCCCGGTGATCAGCACCCGGCTGCCGGTGGGCGCCACCTTCCGCACCGCCTGGCTTACTTGATGGAACCAGGGCGAGGACCCGATGAGATCCGAAGGCTGACCGACCCGCAGTCGCAACTCTTCATTTTCGCTGCGCAGTTTTGCCGCCTCGATGGCGCGCTGGACGATCAACAGCAGGCGATCCGATTTGAAAGGCTTCTCAATAAAGTCGTAGGCGCCGATCTTGATGGCGTTGACCGCCGTTTCGATATTGCCGTGGCCGGAGATCATGACCACGGGGACCAGAGGGTGCTCTTTCTTGATGACGCTCAGAATCTCCATTCCGTCCAGCGCAGAGTTCTGCAGCCAGATGTCCAGAACCACCAAGCTCGGCCGACGGTCGCGGAGCATATCGAGGGCCGTGTCGCTGTCGCCGGCATCCCGGGTCTCGTAACCCTCGTCCTCAAGGACGCCTTTGATCAGAAGGCGGATATCGCTTTCGTCATCGACGATCAGGATCTCGTCAGCCATTACCAGCCGCTCTCCCGCCCAGCAATGCGGTCGCCTGTACGTCACGAGACGCAGCACCGTCGGCCTGCTCGTCGCGCAGCGGGAATACCAGGCTTACCACGGCACCACCACTCTCTCTGTCCTTCAAGACCAGGTTGCCGCCGTGATCTTCCATGATCTTTTTCACAATCGCCAGTCCAAGGCCGGTGCCCCTTTCACGGGTGGTGACATAAGGTTCAGTCAAGCGGGCGCGGTCCTGCTGAGGAAGACCCTTTCCGTTATCCGTGATCACGATCACGCAGCGCGACGAGTCGACTTTTACCTGCAGATCGATGGTCCCCGACGGCGCCTCCGCTCCGTCACGGAAGTGCCGGCCCTCAATAGATTCGACGGCATTGAGGATCAGGTTGGTCAGCGCCTGAACCACCTGCCGGCTGTCACAGGCCAGATAGATCGGCGACTCAGGCAGCGAAACACTGAATGCGATTTCATGATGGGCGGTACGCTGAAGAAAAACCGCCTGCTCGACAAGCTTGGAGATATTCTCAGACTGCATCGAAGGCGCGGGCATGCGCGCAAAAGAGGAAAACTCATCAACCATGCGGCCGATGTCGCCGACATGGCGGACAATGGTGTCGGTGCAGACCTTGAAGGTTTCAGGGTCGTTGACGATCTGGTCAACGTACTTCCGGTTCAAACGCTCGGCGGCCAGTTGGATCGGCGTCAGCGGGTTCTTGATCTCGTGGGCGATCCGCCGGGCAATGTCAGACCAGGCGGCTTTACGCTGCGCGGCCAACAGCTGGGTAATCTCATCGAAGGTGATGACGAAACCCATGGTCGTTTCGTCTTCCACTTCCGCCGAGATCCGTACCAGCAAAACCCGTTCGGCACCGCTGCTGTCAGGCATCGTCAATTGCTGCTGGGCCAGCCGCCGCGGACGCCGACGCGCCTTGTCCAACAGATCGCTCATCGCCGGCAGCACCTCGGGCAGAGGTTGTCCGCGCAGTTCCTGTGAAGACATGGAGAGAAAGTCGCAGGCCATGCGGTTCGCCAGGTTGATACGCCCCGCATCATCCAGGCCTATAACGCCGGCGGAAACCCCGCCCAGCACGGCTTCGATGAAACGGCTGCGATAGTCGAGCTGCGCATTGGCGTCCAGGAGTGCGTCCTGCTGGCGCTCAAGCTGGCTGGTCATCTTATTGAAAGCGCGGGAGAGGTTGCCGATCTCGTCGCGCCGCGCCGGTCCCTTGATCCGCGCCTTCAGGTCACCCTTACCCACGCGTTCCGCGGTCGAAATCAGGCTGCCGATCGGGCCTGTAAGCTGATTGGCAAAAGCAAGACCGATCCACACCGCCACGAGCAGCAGCAACAGCGCCACGACCAGGAAAATCAGCGCAAAGGTGATCTGAAGACTGAAACGATCGCCTTCCAATTCCTCGTAACGTTGCACAGCCCAACTTGTGGACTCCATGTGGCCCAGCACCCGGGAATCGACCAGCCGCCCAATGTAGAGGAAGGCGTCTGCCGCCAGATCCAGCCGCACGAGAGCCCGCACCCTGTCCTCTTCTTCCGACGTCATGATCGCCAGGCCGCTGCTGCGCGCCCGCTCAAAAGCCCATTCGGGAATGTCAGGATTGAAAGCCAGAAGAAAGCTGGAGGAGCGGGCCAGCATGCGCCCGGAGCTGTCGTAGACGGCGGCCTCCGTCAGATAGCGCAGGCTTGCCTGACGGGTCATGACGTTGTTGAACAGCGAGGGGTTGTAAGCCAGCGTTGGGCCCCCCTTGTTCAGTACCTGGGCGATCGCCAGGGCATCCGCCGCGATGGTCTGTTGATGCTCGTCAAGGTAAGCAGCGGCCACGGCCCGCGAGTTCTTGATCGCCGTGGAAACGCGCTCGCTGAACCAGAACTCCAACCCCAGATCGAACATGATCACCGAGAACGCCGCCACGAGGATGGTCGGCGCCACCGCCACTACTGAGAAGAGCGCCACAAGGCGGCCATGCAGCCGTGATCCGGCCCTGCCCTTTTTCCGTTCGATCCAAAGGATCGCCAGACGCCGCGTGATCAGGGCCGCGAGCCCGAGGATGATTACGAGGTCGGTGAGCAGCAACAGCAGCACGTGGTCGGCATTCGCGACCACCGAAAGATTGCCGGTCATGGCAATGAAGGTGGCAATACCGCTGGTCACACCCGCTGCCAGCAGCAGGATCGCAAGGCTGCGCTCGAACTTGATATGACGGGCCCACTGCAGGAAAGCCTGCATCCAGCGCCCGGCAGGCCGCCCGCTCATCGCTTCGGCCTCCACGTTCAAACTGCCGGGAGTCCCATCGGTCTGTTGTATATTTGCCACAGGCTATTTAAGGCCGCGAACCACCTGAATGTCCAGGTCCCGTATCTTTTTTCGCAAAGTATTTCGGTTGAGCCCCAGCAGCTTTGCCGCCCGGATCTGATTACCCCTTGTGGCGGAAAGCGAAAGTTCGATCAAGGGCCGCTCCATTTCCCGCAGAACACGGTCATAGAGCCCCGGCGCGGGCAGGTTGCCGTCATGGGCGGCGAAATAGGAACGCAGGTGATGTTCCACCGCACTGCCGAGCGACTCCGCCGGCGCCGCCACTTCCCCCGGCTCGGCAGCGTCGCCGTCACTCAATTCCCCGGCGATAACATCGAGGCCGATCGTCTCTTGACTGTAGAGCACGGTCAGACGCCGAACCAGGTTCTCCAGTTCCCGGACATTGCCGGGCCAGGAATAAGCCCGTAGCGCCTCCATCGCCTCGCCGTCCAGTGACTTTGCCGTCAGCCCTTCGCTTTGAGCCTCGGCAAAGAAATGGCGGACGAGTTCGGGAATGTCCTCGCTGCGTTCCCGCAAAGGCGGCAGGCGGATCGGAACGACACTGAGACGGTAGAAAAGGTCTTCGCGGAACAGTCCCTGGCGCACCATCTGGCGAAGATCCCGATGGGTCGCTGCGATAATCCGCACCTCAGCGCGGATCGGCGTGCGTCCGCCGACCGTCGTGTATTCGCCTTCCTGAAGAACCCGCAGCAGGCGGGTTTGGGCTTCAAGCGGCATATCACCGATTTCATCAAGGAAAAGCGTGCCGCCTGCCGCCTGTTCAAAGCGCCCCGAGGAGCGGGTGGTCGCGCCGGTGAAGGCGCCTTTTTCGTGGCCGAAGAGTTCGCTTTCGATCAACTCCCGCGGGATGGCGGCCATATTCACCGCAACAAAGCTGCCACGCCGGCGCTTCCCGTAGTCGTGCAGGGCGCGGGCAGCCAGTTCCTTGCCGGTTCCCGACTCGCCATAGATCATCACCGTCAGATCGGTCGGCATCAGACGCGCAAGAACCCTGTAGATCTCCTGCATTGCCTGAGAGCGGCCGATCAGCGGCAGTTGCTCGTCTTCCTCATCGCCCTGCTGCGACAGATTTCCCTCGCCTGTTGCGGGCTCCGAAAGCGCGCGGTTCACCACGGCCACCAGCTCACGCAGGTCAAAGGGTTTGGGCAGATACTCAAAAGCGCCGCGCTCGGTTGCCTTTACCGCCGTCAGCAAGGTGTTCTGAGCCGACATCACCAGAATGCGCAGGCTGGGCCGCAGCTTCTTGATGCGGGGAATAAGATCGAGGCCGTTCTCGTCCGGCATCACCACATCGGTGATCACCAGATCACCCTCGCCGGCATGAACCCACTGCCAGAGGGTCGATGCGTTACCCGTCGTCCGCACCACATGCCCCTGCCGACCAAGCGCCTGGGTCAGCACCGTCCGAATGGCTTTGTCGTCATCGGCGACGAGGATCGTGGCGGCCGTCATGCGCTTTTGCCCTCCGGCGCGGCAGCGCCGGTTTCACTGTTTGAAGGAGCCATCGGCAACATCACGCGGAACGCCGTGCGCCGCGGCTTGCTGTCGAACTCGACCACCCCCCCGTGATCCCCGACAATCTTGGCAACCAATGCCAGTCCGAGGCCGCTGCCGCCAGATTTGGTGGTCACGAAAGGGTCGAAGAGATGGGGCTGCAGATCTTCAGGAATACCGGGGCCGTTGTCTTGCACGATCAGCGTAAGCGGCAGGTCGATGCGCGCGCCGCTGCCGGGCACCGCCAGACGCACACCCTGCTGATAGCGGGTTGAAAGCGTAATCTCCCCGCCGTCCTGAGGAGCCGCCTCCGCGGCATTCTTCACCAGGTTCAAAATGGCCTGGATCAGGAGGTCGCGGTTGCCATAGACCGGCGGGAGAGAGGGATCGTAAGTCTCCACGAAGCGCAGATGCCGGGCAAAACCGCTCTCCGCCAGGCGGCGGACGTGTTCCAGAACCACGTGAATGTTCACCGCCTCGCGCGCCAGGGGACGCTGGTCGGAGAACATCTCCATGCGATCCACCAGGGCCACGATTCGATCCGCCTCCTCGCAGATCAGGCGGGTCAACTGATGATCTTCCGGGTCTGCATTCTGTTCCAGCAGCTGCGCCGCACCGCGAATTCCCGACAAGGGGTTCTTGACCTCATGCGCCAGCATTGCCGCCATGGCCGTCACCGACCGAGCAGCATTGCGATGAACCAGTTGGTGATCGATCTTGCGGGCGATGGAACGTTCGTGGATCGACACGACGACACTGCCGGGCAGGTCCGTCATGACCGCCGCGTCGATGGAGACGAAGTGAGAACCGATTTTGGGACTTGAGAGGGTCACACCGCTTTCCGAGACGGAGTGGCCGCCATCGCGCACCTGCTGAACCAAGCCAACGACAGGGCTGTCTTCAGACAACAGGCTGAGCAGCGGGCGGCCGACCAGACTGTTGCGCGACGAGGCAAAGAACTGCTCGGTCGCCTGGTTCACAAAACTGATATGCCCCTCGGCATCGACAACAAAAAGCGGGACGGAAAGCGCTGTCAGGACGGCCGCAGAGTCCGGCAATCCGCCATTCAGGTTTCCGGTCGCAAGGACTTCCGATGCCCGCGCCATCACGCCGCCCTCGGCAAGAGAGCAGGCTCGAAGAGCTTGTGGATCAGGTCTTTGACCCGCTCCGGCTCATCCTCGCGATTGGCGGCGGCGCGGAACTCGGCAGCACCCTCCAGCCCTTTCGAGTACCAGCCGAGGTGCTTGCGTGCGATGCGCACCCCGGTGCGCGCGCCATAAAGCGTCAAAAGACCCTCGTAGTGCTCCAGCATTACCGCGATACGTTGGGCGAGCGGCGGATCGGCCGGCAGGGTTCCGTCACGCAAGTAGTCGATCACCTGCCGCGGAAACCAGGGGCGTCCATAGGCGCCACGGCCGACCATCACGCCGTCGGCCCCGGAACGCGCAAGCGCTTCCGCCGCGTCCCGCACGCCGGTGATGTCGCCGTTCACGACAACCGGAAGGCCGACCGCGTCTTTGACTTCGCCGACGAAATCCCAGTCCGCCTCCCCGGAATACTTCTGACAGCGGGTGCGGCCGTGGACCGTGAGCATCTTTACACCGCAGTCCTCGGCAATCCTGGCAATGACCGGGGCGTTGCGGTTTTCCAGGTTCCAGCCGGTGCGCATTTTCACCGTCACCGGCAGGTCGACCGCCTTCACCACCGCCGCCATGATCGCGCCGGAAAGGCGCTCGTCCTGCATGATCGCCGAGCCGCAGGCCTTATTGGTCACCTTTTTGGCCGGGCAACCGAAATTGATATCGATGATGGCGGCCCCGCGGTCGGCGTTCAGTTTCGCCGCCTCGGCCATGACTTCGGGGTCGCTGCCGGCAAGCTGGACGGAAAGCGGAAATTCCTCGGCACAGGAGCCGGACATCTTGCGGGACTCTTTCACCGATTCCTGCATCTGGCGGATCATCGCCTGACTGGCGATCATCTCCGACACCACGAGACCGGCGCCGAAGCGTTTCACCAGACCGCGAAAAACCTGATCCGTAACCCCCGACATGGGGGCGAGAATCACGGGATCCTCGATCTGCAGATTTCCGATGGCAAAGGCCATGATGCGGCTACTCCCCGAACCGGCCCGCCGGGCCGGCGCAAACCAATCCCCAGTGGCACCTCAAAAAAGCCGGTGCCGCCCGGGCGCAGGGAATGATGCACAATTATTGGGCGCTGTCACGCCGAATAGCCGGTTTTGGGCGGATTCTGATAATGACTGCCCGCAAAACGGGCAATTCGGCGTGAGGAGCGCCGAAAAGGACACTAAATCAAGAGTTTCTCTAGAATGGGTAACGTTTTGTCAGAACCACTTACTGGTTTCGACAAAGCATTACCCGCTCTACATCCAGCGGTCAGAGCAGATAGTCCGTCACAAACTTCACGCCGGGATAGGCGAGTGTGATCAGCAGGTAGGCGATGAGCACCAGCCGCGCCGCCCGTCGCCCGCGCAGGCCGCTGCGATGGTGCAGAAACAGCAGAGCCGCAATGACGATGAAGGCCAGAACCGAGAGCAGGGTCTTGTGATCAACGGCCAGAACCGTACCGGATGAGACGTAGAGCTTGGCGATGCCCGTTGCGATCCCCAACCCCAGCACCACCTCTGCTGCGGCCAGAAGCCTCAGCACCAGCCACTCCGCATCGCTGACAGAGGGCAGCATGCGGGTGAAACCGCTGGGTTTGCGGCGCTTCAGGGCCCCTTCTTGTATGAAAGCGGCGGCAGCCGCCACCGCCGCAAGGGTGCAGAGCGCGTAGGTCGCAACCGACACGGCGATATGAACGGCCAGCCAGGCGTCCAGCGGCGTGCTGAGCCCCAGTTCGGCGCTGAGCGGCGACAATCCAGTGCCCAGAGCACCCAACAGGAAGGCATAGGGCAGCAGCAGCGGCGCCAAGCGCGCCGCCGAAGGAGCCAAGACCACCACCAGGGCGAAAAGCGCCAGGGAAACGGCCACTGCCAGCCATAGAGCGGCCGGCAAACTGCTTTCCCAATGCCCCGTCAAGGCTGTCAGGCTATAGCCCAGCGGCCCGGCGATGGCCGCGGCGAGCAACAGCCAGAACAGAAGGTCGGCCTTCGCCATCCGCCGGGCGAAGGGCAGCAGGGTCGCCGGCACAAGGGAAACCAGCGCGGAGAGGGAGAGTGCCAAGGTGCTCATATCCCTCTATATATCACCTCGCGGCCAAGCCACCAGCGCCATGAAAGTGTTTCCAAGAACCCCGTCCAGGCTCTAGTCTCGCCGCAATCGGAATTCGGAGTCCTTTGACCGGGACGCGTATCGCAGAGAGCCTACCACGTGACAACCGCAGCAGCGCTGATCGTCGCCGCCGGCAGAGGCCAGCGCTTCGGCAGCAAGCTTCCCAAACAATACGCGGAACTCGGTGGCGTTCCGGTCCTGCGCCACAGTCTGCTGACCTTCCTGGCCCACCCGCAGATCAACCGGGTCGGGGTCGTCATCCATCCCGACGACCGCGATCTCTACGACCGGGCGGCCGAGGGGCTGAGCCTGGAACAACCGGTCGCCGGGGGCGACAGCCGCCAGGCCTCGGTGCGCCTCGGCCTGGAAAGCCTGGCGGCGGACCCGCCTGACCTCGTGCTCATCCACGACGGCGCCAGGCCTTTTGTCAGCCAGATTGCCATCGGCCGGGTACTCGATGCCCTGCAGCGCAGCCCGGGGGCGATTGCCGCCCAGCCGGTCGTTGACACCCTGAAGCGCGGCCAGGACGGCTGCGTCGCCGGGACCCAGGACCGCAACGGTCTCTGGCGGGCCCAAACCCCCCAGGGGTTTCGCTACAGCGAGATCGCCGAAGCGCACCGTGCCGCCGCCCACAAAAACTTGACCGATGACGCGGCGGTAGCCGAATTAGCAGGCCTGCCGGTGGCGCTGGTGGAAGGCGGCCAGGAAAACATGAAGGTGACCACCCAGGAAGATCTGGACGGCGCCGAACGCTGGCTGCGCGGCGCCGTCGCTTTCGAGACCCGGGTCGGCCAGGGTTTCGATGTCCACGCCTTCGGTCCCGGCGATCACGTGACCCTCTGCGGTCTGCGCATCGATCACGATGCCGCGCTGGTCGGCCACTCCGATGCCGACGTCGGCCTGCATGCCCTGACCGATGCCATCCTGGGCGCCCTGGGGGCCGGCGATATCGGCAGCCACTTCCCGCCCAGCGATCCGCAGTGGAAGGGAACGGACTCCGCCGTCTTCATCACCCATGCCCGCGACATGGTGAGCGCGCGTGGCGGCCGTATCAATCACGTCGACGTCACGCTGATCTGCGAGCGACCCAAGATCGGCCCGCACCGGGATGCCATGGTGGCGCGGCTTGCCGAATTGCTGCAGCTCTCCGAAGACCGCATCAGCGTGAAGGCCACCACCACCGAGAAGCTGGGATATCTCGGGCGCGGCGAAGGCATGGCCGCCCAGGCCATGGCCACCCTTTCACTCCCTCTTGGAAGATAGCCTATGGCCGGCCCCTCGCCGTGGCTGCCGTCTTCGCTGCTCGCCACCTGGTTCGGCAGCGGGCTGTTGCCGGGGGCGCCGGGGACCTGGGGCTCGCTGGCCGCCCTGCCCTTCGGTCTGGTCATTCTCTGGCTCGGCGGTCCCATCGCCCTGGCCCTGGCCGCGGCCCTGATCTTCGCGCTCGGGCTCTGGGCCTCGGCGGTCTATCAGCGCGGGCTCGACCGCAAGGACCCTGGTGAGATCGTGGTTGACGAGGTTGCCGGGCAGTGGCTGGCGCTCCTGCCGACGGCGCTCGATCCTCTCGGCGTCGTCCTCGCCTTTGTGTTCTTCCGTCTCTTCGACATCCTGAAGCCCTGGCCGGCCAGTTGGGCCGACCGCGCGCTCTCCGGCGCGCCGGGCATCATGCTGGACGACATCTTCGCCGGCCTCTATGCCGCCGCGGCCACCTACGGCGCCCTTTGGCTCTGGAGCCAGGCATGACCTTCGACGTTACGTTGTTGGAAAACGCTGAGGCACTGCTGGCACTCTGCCGCGATAAGGGCCTGCAGATCGCCACAGCAGAATCCTGCACCGGCGGTCTGATCGCCGGTTGCCTGACCGAAATCGCCGGGTCCTCCGACGTGGTGGAGCGCGGCTTCGTCACCTATTCCAACGCAGCAAAGAACGAGATGCTGGGCGTTCCCGCCGACATGATCGAAACCCATGGCGCCGTCAGCGCCGAGGTGGCCGAGGCTATGGCCCGGGGCACACTCGACCGATCCCACGCCGACCTCGCCGTCTCCGCCACCGGCATCGCCGGGCCCAGCGGCGCGACGCCGAACAAGCCTGTCGGTCTCATCTATCTCGGCATTGCCCGGCGCGGCGGTCCGGTCCGGGCAGATCGTTTCGTCTTCCCTGGGGACCGCGAGGCCGTGCGGATCGCCACCGTCGTCGAGGCGCTGCGGTTGCTACGCGAGGCAGCGGGCTAGGTGCTCTTTCCACCCCGCGCCAACGAACGGCCGCTACCGGCTGTCACCCTCTGGGACGTGATCCTGCTGCTGGTGATCTTCATGGTCGTGGCGGTTGTGCTCGCCAGCCAGATCGACCGGCTTGCCGCGCTCTTCGGTCCCGACCTGTCGTTGAACGGCCTGCTGCCTTTGATGCTGCTGCAGTCCCTGGTGCCGGTCCTGCTGGTGCATCTGCTGATCGTGAAGCGGCGCGGCATCACCTGGGCCGATCTCGGCTTCCGCCCGGCGGACCCCGCTTGGTACCGTTTATCGCTTGCCGCCGGCCTGCTCTGCGTGCCGCTGGTCGCCGGTTCCCGCTTGCTCTTCGAGCCCCTGTTCGGCGAGGACTTCGAAAACCCGCAGGTCGCTCTGCTGAGCCCTGAGGAATTCACCTGGACCGGTTTCCTGGCCACCCTCTTCGTCGTCGCCGCCCTGGCGCCGCTGATCGAGGAAATCCTCTTTCGGGGCCTGCTGTTTCCCCTGCTGCGCCGCTGGATGCGCTTCCTCTTCGCTGCCCTTATCAGCGGCCTCTGCTTCGCGCTGCTGCACCAGATCGTGCCGCTGATCCCGGCCTTCCTGATCATGGGGATTGTGCTGGCCGCAGCCCGAGAATACAGCGGCTCCCTCTGGCCGCCGATGATCATCCACGGCCTCTTCAACGCCCTCAACGTCACCACTCTCTACACCGTCATCGCCCTGGAGGGCGGGGGCTTCTGAAGCTCATGACTCCTGAGGAGTTCCACAAGCTTCGCCACGGGCAACACCTCCGACTCACCATCGTCGCGGCGCAGCGAAACAGCCTTCCCTGCGGCCTCGCTTGAACCGACAACAGCAAAACGCGGAATGCCCAACTGCCGCGCATCGACGATCTTCTTGGCGAGGCGTTCGGGACGGAGATCGGTCACGGCGCGGAAGCCTTCAGCGCTCAAGTCAGCGGCAACCTCCTCGGCATAGTCAACCTGCGCCGGGCCGATGGAGGCGACGACAACCTGATCCGGCGCGAGCCAGAAGGGCAGCTTGCCGGCGTGGTGTTCCAGGAGCACGCCCATGAAGCGCTCGATACTTCCGAGCACCGCCTGGTGCAGCATCACCGGGCGGCGCTGCTTTCCGCCGCTGTCCGTGTAAGCGGCGTCCAGCCGCTCCGGCATAACCATGTCGATCTGGATGGTACCGCACTGCCAAGCGCGGCCCTTGTTGTCGCGCAACACGAACTCCAGCTTGGGCCCGTAGAAGGCGCCCTCCCCCGGCTGCAGTTTGAAGTCCAGGCCCGCCGCCGTCGCGGCGACCGCCAGCATATCCTCCGCCCGGTCCCAGACCGCGTCCTCGCCCGCGCGCTCCGCCGGGCGCGTGGAAAGGCCGACGGCGACGTCGTCGAAACCGAAGCGGGCGTAGATCGCCTTCAGCAGACGGCAGAACTTTGCCACCTCGTCCTCCACCTGTTCTTCCAGGCAGAAGATGTGGGCGTCGTCCTGCACGAAGGCCCGCGTGCGCATCAGGCCGAGCAGTGCGCCGGAGGGCTCGTTGCGCATACAGGCGCCGAACTCGCAGTAGCGCAGCGGCAGATCCCGGAAAGAGCGCAGGCGGCTCTTGAAGACCTGCACATGGCCGGGACAGCTCATGGGCTTGAGCGCTTTCTGCTGCTCGCCGTCCTCGAAGACGAACATCGCCTCGGAAAACTTCTGCCAGTGACCGCTCGCCTCCCAGAGGGCCCGGTCAAGCAGTTGCGGCGTGCGCAGCTCAGCGAAACCGGCGGCCTGCATGTGGCGGCGGATCTCCGCTTCGATCAGTTGATAGACGGCAAAGCCGCGGGGATGCCAGAAGATCATCCCCGGCCCCTCTTCCTGCTGATGGAAAAGGTCCATGCGCCGGGCGATAACCCGGTGATCCTGTTCTTCCATTGTCCTGTCCTCTCGCAAAGCGGCGGAGCCTGCCGGATCGGACGGAGACCGGAAAACCAAAAGGCCCCGTCCGAATGGCGGGGCCCCTTGGGTGTTCTATGGTGCTGAAATCAGCGCGACAAAACCCCTCGCGGCCCGCCGTTGCGGGTCGTGGTGGTGGTAGTCGCGGTAGTGACAGCGATGTTTCTCATGAACCTTAGATAACCGATCCAGGTTAAAAAACCAAGACCGCTTAGGTTGGCTTTGCGGGTGAGGCCGCTGCCGGAGCGGTTACGCGCCGCAAGCCTGAGGCGTAGAAGCCAGACGCCGGCAGCGGCGTATTCAGCAGCACCAGTACGACCAAGCTGACAGCAGTAACGGACAGGCGCCATCCCGGAGCCTTGGGCCAGGGTTCGGCCTGGAAGTCGGCGAGCAGCTCCAGAGCGTCGCCTGCCAAGGAAACCGGTACGCGCAACTCCACACCGCCGAAGGCGTGTGTCAGGTGCCAGGCCATGGAATGGCTGTAGCGGATATCGGGAAAGACCTTGATGCCGTGGGCGGTCAGCATCGCCTCGGCCAGAGCCGCATCCGCCAGGCCGTAAGCCCGCCCAACGGTCATGAGATCCGAACTTCTAACGGTGATCACCCTGCTTCGATAATGCCGGCGCAGCGCCGCCGGACAAACAACCCAGGCGATTATGATAGCCCGATCAATTCCCGGCTTCGACCGCCGGGATCAGGTGCCGTGGCTAGTCGCCCTGCTGGGAGGAGATGACGGCACCCGTGGGGCTGTAGAGCACCCCGGCGCGGGTTTCGAAGGCGGCGACCATGCGGCGCACGGCCTCGTGGAACAGGGCCTCGATCACCTTCTGCAGCAGCTTGTTGCGGAATTCGAAGTCGACGTAGAAGTCGATCTGGCAGCCCTCGGGGTGATCCTCGAAAACCCAGTGGTTCTCCAGGTATTTGAAGGGCCCCTCGGCATAGGTGACGTCGATCCGCTGGGCCGCGGCGTCGGGGATCACCCGGCTGGTGAAGCGCTCGCGGAACATCTTAAAGCCGATGATGAGGTCGGCGACGATCAGGTCTTCCTGGCGCGTCTTGATCCGGGCACCGAGGCACCAGGGCAGGAATTCGGGATAGCGTTCGATATCCACGACGAGGTCGTAGAGCTGCCCCGGCGTGTAGGGCAGCACGCGCTTTTCCTTGTGAATCGGCATGGGCGGGAGTGTAACCGAGACTTGCTTGAGAGACTACTAACCGGCGGCGGCCAGCTTGGCTTCCCGCGCCGCACGTAGCCGGGCGAAATCCTCGCCCGCGTGATAGGAGGAGCGGGTCAGAGGCGTCGCCGAGACCATGAGGAAACCCTTGCCGTAGGCCATGGCCTCGTACTGCTTGAACTCCTCCGGCGTCACGAAGCGGTCGACCACATGGTGTTTGGGCGTCGGCTGCAGGTACTGCCCGATGGTGAGGAAATCGACATCGGCGGAGCGCAGGTCATCCATCACCTGCAGCACCTCTTCCTTGCTCTCGCCCAGGCCCACCATGATGCCGGACTTGGTGAAGAGGCTTGGGTCCTGGCGCTTCACCTCGTCGAGCAGGCGCAGGGAGTGGAAGTAGCGGGCACCGGGCCGCACCTCGGTATAGAGCCGCGGCACGGTTTCCAGGTTGTGGTTGAAGACGTCGGGCCGGGCCTCCACAACCACGGAGACCGCCCCCTCCTTGCGCAGGAAGTCCGGCGTCAGGATTTCGATGGTGGTCTCCGGCGAGGCTTCGCGGGTGGCGCGGATCACTTGGGCGAAGTGCTCGGCGCCGCCGTCATCCAGGTCGTCTCGGTCGACGGAGGTGATGACTACGTGCTTCAGACCCAGCTTGGCGACCGCCTGGGCGACGTTCACCGGCTCGAAGGGGTCGAGGGCGCCGGGCTTGCCGGTGGAGACGTTGCAGAAGCTGCAGGCGCGGGTGCAGATCTCGCCCATGATCATCATGGTGGCGTGGCGCTGGGCCCAGCATTCCCCGATGTTCGGGCAGGCCGCTTCCTCACAGACCGTGGCGAGCTTATGCTCACGGATAATCTCGCGGGTCGCGTGATACTCCTTGGAGACAGGCGCCTTTACCCGGATCCAGGCCGGCTTACGCTTCACCTCCTGATCCGGCTTGTGGGCCTTCTCTGGGTGGCGGACCCGTGGGGTCTCGGTGGTGTTTTCAGTCATCTTTGCTCATTGCGCGACGAAATCCTGCTTCGCCGTCTATTCCTAATTCCCCGCCGTAGCGCTCCTCCAGAAGAGAAACGAAAGCTCCTCTTGCTTTTGGAGTGGCGAGGAGTAGCCAATCACCGTTTCCTGCTTCTATCAATAAAGCGTCCCCGCGTTTCTTAGCATTACATATCCCGACATTACCTTCGCACTCAATTGCATCTTTTATGTGAGAAATTTCTTCAATTGTGAATTCTTGACCGTCTAACCATTCTTCGAAACCTGTCATCGTCATGGTGCGTATCCCTCGGCAGGAGTCTATGACTACTATCCGTACTTACATATGGATGACACGGTCATAGGCATCAAGGACCGACTCGTGCATCATTTCGGAGAGGGTGGGATGCGGGAAGACCGTATGCATCAGCTCCTCCTCCGTGGTCTCCAGGCCCATGGCAACGACATAGCCCTGGATCAGCTCGGTCACCTCGGCCCCAACCATGTGGGCGCCCAGAAGCTGCCCGGTCTTGGCGTCAAAGACGGTTTTCACCATGCCGTCCGGCTCGCCGAGGGCGATGGCCTTGCCGTTGCCGATGAAGGGGAAGCGCCCGACCTTCACCTGATGGCCTGCCGCCTTCGCTTTGGCCTCGGTCAGGCCGACGCTGGCCACCTGGGGATGACAATAGGTGCAGCCGGGGATCTGCTCTTTCTTCATCGGGTGGACGTTGTTCAGCCCGGCGATCTTCTCGACGCAGATAACGCCCTCGTGCTCGGCCTTGTGGGCCAGCATTGGCGGCCCTGCGACGTCACCGATGGCATAGATGCCGGGCTCCGCCGTGCGGCCGTACTCGTCGATGACGATGCAGCCGCGGTCGGTTTTCACCTTGGTTGTCTCCAGCCCGATGTTTTCTATGTTGCCCTGCACGCCGACGGCGGAGATGACGCGGTCGACGGTGATCTCGGACTTCTTGCCGGCCTTGTCCTCGATGGTCGCGGTGACGTTGTCAGCACCTTTCTTCACCGCCACGACCTTGGTCTCGGTCATGATCTTGATGCCCTGCTTTTCGAACTGCTTGCGGGCGAGCTTGGAAATCTCCTCGTCCTCCACCGGCATCACCTGGGGCATGACCTCGACCACCGTCACCTCGGCACCCATGGTGCGGAAGAAGGAAGCGAACTCGATGCCGATGGCGCCGGAGCCGATCACCAGCAGCTTCTTGGGCATGGTCTGAGGCACCATGGCCTCGAAGTAGGTCCAGATCAGTTTCTTGTCCGGCTCGATCCCCGGCAGGGCGCGCGGCCGGGCCCCGGTGGCAATGATGATGTGCGGCGCCGTGAGGTCGGAGAGCTTCTTGCCGTCCTTTGTGACGACCAGCTTGCCCGGCCCGTTCAGCTTGGCTTCGCCATCGATCACCGTGACCTTGTTCTTCTTCAAGAGGTGGCCGACGCCGCCGTTCAGCTGTTTGGAGACACCGCGGGAGCGCTGCACCACCTTGGCCAGATCGAAGCCGGTGTTGCTGGCCGAAAGGCCGTAGGCGTCGGCGTGCTGCATGTAGTGATAGATCTCCGCCGAGCGGAGCAGCGCCTTGGTCGGAATGCAGCCCCAGTTCAGGCAGATGCCACCCAGATGTTCGCGCTCTACCACGCAAACCTTCATCTTCAGCTGCGCGGCGCGGATCGCCGCGACATAACCGCCCGGCCCGCCGCCGACAATGATCAGATCGAAGTTCGTATCAGCCACATCAACCTCCAAACGCCGGGTTCATCCCGGCGGATTCCAGATATTCGCGTCGGGCGCCCGCCCGGTGATCAGGTGCAGCAGCAGCGGCACCACACCGCTGTTGCCGTCGCTGGTTTTCAGGTTCGACAGCAGGCCCGCCTGAGCTTCGAAGAGCGCGCGAAAGGGGGCGATCGAAGACAGCAGATCGAAGCGCCAGGTCCCCGCCTCTTCCTTGAAATGCACATTCACCGGAATCGGTGAGCCTTCCAGGTTCGACAGCTTGGCCTGGGCCTGATCGCCGGCAACCTCGAAAGGCCCGGCGGACAGCCGCTCCACATCCTCCATGTCGAAGGCGCGCTGGTTCACGGCGTAGGCAACCGGATCGCTCTTTTTCATCGCGCGCAGTTGGTCCGGCTTCATATTGTGCCGAAGCATCAGCACCGAGATCTGGTCGAGCAGCGGCAGCGCCCGCACCTCCGCCTCTTTCAGGGTCAAGGCCCGATCCAGGGTCTGGTCCAGAAAGGCGTGGGTGTCAGAGGCTGTCAGCTTCGACGCTGCCTCTCCGTCGCCCTCGACCAGCGCCTGTTTGTACGCGGCAAAGCTCTGATCGACAGCGGCCGGATCGGCTTTGACGCTGACAGGTGTAGCCAAGGCGACGAACAGGAAAACAAAAAATAGTCTGGAAAGACCTTTCACGGCTCTCCTCTCCGTTGCAAAGGCGCCGTTACAACAGCATGCTCAACGGGTCTTCGATCAGCTTCTTGAAGGCCGCGAGGAACTGGGCGCCGACGGCTCCGTCGACGACCCGGTGATCGACGGAAAGCGTGCAGCTCATCACAGTTGCGATGGAGAGTGCGCCGTCCTTAACCACCGGACGCTGCTCACCGGCGCCAACCGCCAGGATGCAGCCCTGCGGCGGATTGATGACGGCGGAGAAGTCCTTCACGCCGAACATGCCGAGGTTGGAGACCGAGAAGGTGCCGCCCTGGTATTCCTCGGGCTTCAGCTTGCCGTCGCGGGCGCGCAGCGCCAGGTCCTTCATCTCGTTGGAGATGGCGGCCAGGCCTTTGTTTTCCGCCGCCTTGATGATCGGCGTGATCAGGCCGGCCGGCGTGGCCACGGCCACCGAAACGTCGGCATGGTCGTAGAACAGCAGGCCCGAATCATCGTAGGAGGCATTGGCCGCCGGAATCTTCTTCAGGGCCAGGGCCACAGCGCGGATAACGAAGTCGTTCACCGAGATCTTGTATTCGTCGGAACGCCCGTTCAGCTCCTTGCGAACCTTCAGCAGTTCGTCCACTTCGCAGTCGACGGTCAGATAGAAGTGCGGCACCTGCTGCTTTGATTCGGTGAGGCGTTTGGCAATCACCTTGCGCATGCCGCTGAGCGGCTCCTGCGTGTAGGTCATGCCCAGCAGATCGGCCATCTCCTTTGCACCCGGTCCCGACGCCGCCGGAGCCGCGGCTGTTGCGGCTGCCGGTGCCGGGGCCGCTGCGGCGGGTGCCGCCTGTCCGGGCTGCGCACTTTCAACGTCCGCCTTCACGATCCTGCCATGCGGGCCGCTGCCTTTCAGGCTTGCAAGATCGACACCCTTGTCTTTGGCAATACGCCGGGCCAGAGGGCTGGCGAAGATCCGGCTGCCGCCGGAAGCTGCGGGCGCTGCCGGAGCAGGCACGGCGGCGGGCGGCGGTGTCGCACCGTTGGTGCTCGCCGCAGGCGCCGGTGTTTCCGGTGCCGCCGGTGCCGGGGCGGCAGCAGCCGGGGCCGCAGGAGCGTCGCCGATAGCCGAGGCATCCTCGCCCTCCTCCAGGACGACGGCGATGACCTGGTTCACCGGCACCGCCTCGGTGCCTTCGGTCACGAAGATCTTGCCGATGGTGCCCTCGTCCACGGCTTCCACTTCCATGGTCGCCTTGTCGGTCTCGATCTCGGCGATCACGTCGCCCGAGGCGATCTCGTCGCCTTCTTTCACCAGCCACTTGGCCAGGGTGCCTTCGGTCATGGTCGGCGAAAGCGCCGGCATCAGAATATTGATTGGCATGTTTCTGTCCCCTCCTGCGCCGCCTTAACCGCGGTAGCAGACTTCTTTGGCACCATCGACGATATGGCTTGCCTGCGGCAAGGCCAGCACTTCCAGGTTCGCGGCATAGGGCATCGGGACGTCGACGCCATAGATGCGTTTCACCGGCGCGTCGAGCCAGTCGAAGGCCTGTTCCATGACAACTGAAGCGACCTCCGAGCCGATGCCGGAATAGCCCCAGCCCTCTTCGCAGGTGACCAGACGATTGGTCTTCTGCACCGAGGCGACGATGGTCTCGCTGTCCAGAGGTCTCAGGCTGCGCAGATCGATCACCTCGGCATCGATGCCGTCGGCGGCCAGTTGCTCAGCCGCTTCCAGCGCCTTGCCGACCATGATCGAGAACGCGGTGATGGTGACGTCCTTGCCCGGTCGGACGACCTTGGCCTTGCCGATGGGCACGGTCCAGTCCGGCGAGTCCGGCACATCGAAACTCTGTCCATAAAGGATTTCGTTTTCCAGGAAGATTACCGGGTTGTCGTCGCGGATCGCCGACTTCAGAAGGCCCTTGGCGTCCGCCGCCGAGTAAGGCGACACCACCTTCAGCCCGGGAATATGGGAGTACCAGGAGGCGTAGCACTGGGAGTGCTGGGCGGCGACCCGCGCCGCCGCGCCGTTGGGCCCGCGAAAGACGATCGGCGAGGTGATCTGGCCGCCGGACATGTAATGGGTCTTGGCCGCCGAGTTGATGATGTGGTCGATCGCCTGCATGGCGAAATTGAAGGTCATGAACTCGACAATGGGCTTCAGGCCATACATGGCCGCGCCGACGCCGAGACCGGCAAAACCGTGCTCGGTGATCGGGGTATCGACCACCCGCTTGGCGCCGAATTCGTCGAGCAGACCCTGGCTGACCTTATAGGCACCCTGGTATTCCGCGACTTCCTCACCCATCAGGAAGACACGTTCGTTGGCCCGCATCTCCTCGGCCATGGCGTCGCGCAGCGCCTCACGCACGGTCTGGGTAATCGTGGCGCCCGTCCATTCCGGTTCCGCCGGGGCCGGTGCCGCCATGGGCGGCGCGCCGGCTGGGGCCGCCGCTGCGGGCGCTTCCACGGCCGGAGCGGGCGCAGCCGCGGCAGGCGCCGCTGCCGGGGCCGCCGAGATCGCCGAAGCATCCTCGCCATCTTCCAGCAGCACGGCGATCACCTGGTTCACCGGCACTTCCTCCGTGCCCTCAGCCACCATGATCTTGCCGATCACGCCTTCATCGACCGCTTCGACCTCCATGGTCGCCTTGTCGGTTTCGATCTCCGCCAGGATGTCGCCTGAGGTGACTTCATCCCCTTCCTGCTTCAGCCACTTCGCCAGCTTGCCCTCGGTCATGGTGGGCGAAAGGGCCGGCATTAGAATATCGATTGGCATGTCCCCTCCCGGGAATTGCGGCCAGTCGTTCGGGCGGCCTTGGACGCTGCCCGGTGCTGGCTTGGTCGCGATGACTTAAACGTAGACTTCGGTGTAGAGCTCGGCGGGATCGGGCTCCGGACTGGTCTGGGCAAAGTCCGCCGCCTCCGAGACGATGGCCTTCACCTCTTTATCCAGGGCCTTCAGATGATCCTCGTCCATCACCTTGCGCTCGATCATGATGCCGCGCAGGCGCTCGATCGGATCGCGTTCCTGACGCACCTTCTGCACTTCTTCCTTGGAGCGGTACTTGGCCGGATCGGACATCGAGTGGCCGCGGTAGCGATAGGTCATCATCTCCATGATGAAGGGCCCCTTGCCGGAGCGTGCATGTCCCAGCGCCTTTTCGGCTGCTTCGCGCACCGCCAGCACATCCATGCCGTCGACCTGGATGCCGGGAATGCCATAGGCCTGGCCGCGGTGATACAGCTCCGTCGACTTGGCCGAAGACCGTTCGATGGAGGTGCCCATGCCGTACTTGTTGTTCTCAATCACGTAGACCGCCGGCAGCGACCACAGCGCCGACATGTTGAAGGACTCATAGACCTGGCCCTGGTTCAGCGCCCCGTCACCCAGATAGGTGACCGAGACCGCGTCCTCTTCCAGATAGCGGTGGGCGAAGGCCAGGCCGGTGCCGATCGGCACCTGGGCGGCGACGATGCCGTGACCGCCGTAGAAGCGCTCCTCATGGCTGAACATGTGCATGGAGCCGCCCTTGCCCTTGGAGTAGCCTCCGCTGCGCCCGGTCAGTTCCGCCATCACGCCCTTGGGGTCCATCCCACAGGCCAGCATGTGTGCATGGTCGCGATAAGAGGTCAGCACCGTGTCCAGCGGACCCATGGCCGCCTGCACGCCGACCACCACTGCTTCCTGGCCGATGTAGAGGTGGCAGAAACCGCCGATCAGCCCCATGCCGTACATCTGGCCGGCCTTCTCTTCGAAGCGGCGGATCAACAGCATGTCGCGATAATACTTCTGAAGCTCTTCCACCGATGCCTTGATCGGTGCCGCGGCAGCCTTGCGTTTGCTGCCGGCGCGCGATGCCGCCGCCTTACTGCTTGCCATAGGGAACTCCCCGCGTTGCGGATGGGGCCATGAGCGGTTGAAATCCGCCCGTCTAAGCGCGCAGCTTACCGCAGGGAGATAGGTGATGCAATCGTGGTTAATCTATTGTTTTATATAAAAAATATTACGATTAACACAATATAAGTTAAAGACAGGAAGCCGTTGCCTCCTGTCGCTCAGAGAGGTTTCTCCGGGCGCCGCAAATCAGGGGGCAGAAAGATAACATGATCCCGGTCGCTGCCGTAATTCAAGATCGCCTGCGCGCGCTCTTCCAACAGGTCCGGCTCCAACGCCTCGCCGCGCAGCAGGCCCGCACGGGATTCCAGCTCGGCGCGCTGGGCCCGCAGGCTCTCGGCAGTCGCCGTCACCTGGGCGCGCTCCTGCTTCAGCATGATCCAGGCATAAAAGCCCCGATCACCGTTCATCGCGTGATAGGCGAAGTAGGCCACCATGCAGGCGGCAACAACCTGGGGAGCCGCCTGACGGGCGCGGTTTTTGATCTCTCTGACAAGCCGCATGCGCCCAACGAATCACATCGCGATTCGTCAGGTCAAGGAAAAAAGAGTCATAGATTCCAAAGAGATTCAGGAAACCCTTCTCGAAGGCGCCTGTTCCGGCTTTGGACTCATTCAGGACGCTTCAGACGGTAGAATGCCAACCGCCGTCATGCACCTGAACCACACCCGTTCGGGTCATCCCCGCAGCACGCCGCGCCCCGCATAGACGGCGGCCGTGCCCAATTCCTCTTCGATGCGGATCAACTGGTTGTATTTCGCCAGGCGGTCGGAACGCGACAGCGAACCGGTCTTGATCTGACCGCAATTGGTCGCCACCGCCAGGTCGGCAATGGTGGCGTCTTCGGTCTCCCCGGAACGGTGGGACATCACTGCGGTATAGGCCGCCTTGTGGGCCGTATCCACCGCCTCCAGGGTCTCCGAAAGCGTGCCGATCTGGTTCACCTTGACCAGGATCGAGTTCGCCACGCCCTTGGCGATGCCGTCGCGCAGCCGCGCCGGGTTGGTGACAAAGAGGTCGTCACCGACCAGTTGCACCCGGTCGCCCAGGGCATCGGTCAGCAGCTTCCAGCCGTCCCAGTCGTCTTCGCCCATACCGTCCTCGATGGAGAGGATGGGGTAGCGATCGCAGAGCGCCGCCAGATAGTCGACCATGGCCGCGCTATCCAGGCTCTTGCCCTCGCCTTCCAATTCATACTTGCCGTTCTTGAAGTACTCGGTCGAGGCGCAATCGAGCGCCAGCATGACATCGTCGCCCAGCTTGTAGCCGGCAGCCTCCGTGGCCCGCGCCACAAAGCCCAGGGCCTCATCAGTCGACGCCAGGTTGGGGGCGAAACCGCCCTCGTCGCCGACATTGGTGTTGTGGCCGGCGTCCTTCAGGCCCTTGCGCAGGGCATGAAAGATCTCGGCGCCCGCCCGCACCGCTTCGGCCAGGCTGTCGGCGCCCACCGGCATGATCATGAATTCCTGGATGTCGATGGGGTTATCAGCATGGGCGCCGCCGTTGATGATGTTCATCATCGGTACCGGCAGGGTCCGGGCGTAGCTGCCACCGACATAGCGATAGAGCGGCAGGCCAGCCTCCTCCGCTGCCGCCTTGGCCACTGCCAGAGACACGCCGAGAATGGCATTGGCGCCCAGGCGGCTTTTGTTCTCGGTCTCATCCAGATCGATCATGGTCTGGTCGATATGGACCTGGTCTTCGGCTTCCAGGCCGGAGAGCACGTCGAAGATCTCGTGATTGACCGCCTCGACCGCTGCCAGCACGCCCTTGCCCCCATAGCGATGCGCATCACCGTCGCGCAGTTCGACCGCCTCATGAGCCCCGGTTGAGGCGCCGGACGGCACCGCAGCCCGTCCAAAGGCGCCGCTTTCGAGTGTCACTTCGACCTCGACGGTCGGATTGCCGCGGGAGTCCAGAATCTCCCGCCCCCTGATATCGATGATTGCGGTCATGACCTTTTCAGCATTCCTTGAATTGAGATCTCCGGGGAATTGAGACCCCCGGGTGCCGCTCCGGGCTGAACGCCCGCGGCAGCGATAGGCTATAGGCGAGCGGCGCAGAAATGTCGACCGGCGATCTTTGCCGCAAGGATGCGGAGAAGGAAGAATCGAATGGCTTCCGCTTCGGTCAGAACCGGCAAACGGCGGCCCCCCTAAGGGACCGCCGTTTCACCTGCACGATCGGAGAGTTGCAGGCTGTCAGCCGGTCAAGCGGCCTCGACCTCGTCGAGTTGACGGATGCCGTCCAGAAAACCCTGGACCTCGGACTTCATGGTTTCCGACTGACGCGCCAACTCGCCCGCCGCCTCCAGAACATCCTTTGCGGAGCTACCGGTTTCCTCGGCCGCAGCGGAAACACCGGAAATATTCTTGTCGACCGCTGCCGTCCCGGCCGCCGCCTGTTCCACATTGCGGGCGATCTCCTGGGTTGCCGCCGTCTGCTCCTCCACAGCCGAAGCGATACCGGTGGCGATCTCGCTGATGGTGGTAATGGTGCTGGAAATCTCTTTGATCTTGCCGACCGCACCGCCGGTGGCGGCCTGCATTTCACCAATCTGGCGGGAGATTTCCTCCGTTGCCTTGGCGGTCTGATTAGCCAGGGACTTCACCTCGTTGGCCACGACGGCAAAGCCCTTACCGGCCTCACCGGCCCTGGCCGCCTCGATGGTGGCATTCAAGGCGAGCAGGTTGGTCTGCTCGGCAATATCCGAAATGAGCGACATGATCTCGCCGATCCGCTGACCGGCCTCGTCGAGACCCTGCATCTCTTCATTGGCCGCATCCGCCTGGTTCACTGCGCCCTGTGCTACAGCGGTGGACTGCGCCACCTGATTGCTGATTTCGGCAATGGCGTTGGAAAGCTCCTCGGCAGCGGCGGCGACGGTCTGTACGTTGGTGGATGCTTCCTGGGACGCCGAGGCGACGGAACCTGATTGCTCGGACGTCTGCTCCGCCGTCGCGGTCAACGACCCGGCGGTCGATTGCATCTCGGTCGCAGCCGCTGCGACAGTTTCCAAGACCACCTGGATCTTGTTGTCGAAGTTCCGCGTCAGTTCAGCCTGGCGTTCAAGACGCTGCTTCTCGCGGGCTTCCTCGACCTTCTGCCGTTCCGCAAGCGCCTTGGCCTCGATGGTGGTCTGGCGAAACACCTCAATCGTCTTCGCCAGTTCACCGACTTCATCCTCGGAGTCCGCCTTCAATTCCACCGAGGTATCGCCCTCGGCCAGGGCCTTCACTGTTGCGACCGCGCGGGACAGCGGCTTCGACATAGCGCTTGAAATGACCCAGCCAAGGCCCAGGCCCAGAACCATCCCGGCAAGAGAAATACCCGCCAGCAGCACAACGGCACGCTTTTCATCCCTCTCTGCCTTGGTCGCAGCCGCCTGGGTGAAATTTTCCAGCTCGAAGAGCAACGCTTCGATTTCGTGGGTCAGCATATCCTGCTCACCCTCAACCTCTTCGGTTGCTTTTTCGGCGCGCAGAACCTCGCCAGCCCCGAACAACGCGAAAGCCTCGGCCGCGTGCTCGGCATAGGATTCATGCGCCGCGACAATGTTCGTCAACTGCTCGGCAACCCTTTCATACTCGGCGCGCTGGTAGTCACCATGCGCCTGACTGATAGCGGTTTCCGCAAATGCAGCAGCTTCCAGCATCTGCGCCTCGACCTTGCCGTTGATCGCGTTAAAGCGCTCAACCACCGCCTCATAGCGTTCGCTGTCGGTATGTCCCAAGGCCAGCGCCTCCCCAAGGCGCCCAGCGCGTTCGAAAAGGATCGCCTGTTCCAACTGCAGCACGCTGGCTTCGGTAACGCCGCGGGTCAGGGGCAGATCGATTTCCGCCAATTCGGCAATCTCGGCACCGATGAGATCGAGCTTCCAAAGTGTGACACCGGCATTTACACCGAGTATGGCAAGCAGGACAGCCACGAGGCCAAGGATCTTGGACCGCAGCTTCAGGTTCTTGAAGGATGAATGAATTGATAACTTAGGCATAACCTTCTCCGATCAGGATTGCGGCACCCAAGCATGATTGCGTTCTTCTTTTGATATTTTGCGGATGTTTATAATCTTTATGTGTAGAATCAATTAATTCAATAATATGCTAAAATATATCAATCGGTTCGCTGGTTAAAATAGTCTAAAGCTTCGACCAAACTGGTTGGCGTTTCGATCTTCAGCAAGCCGCGACTTCATCCTGCTTCTAACATAACCATCCCCTCTCGACTTGCGGCGTCCGGGGACTATCGCTAGTAAGCACCCCAGCGGCGGCGGCCAGAGTCCGCTTTCCAACCCACTCCACCGTCCAAGGGATGTTCAAGATGCAGCTGGCTCTCCGAAACTGGGATCTGTCGATCGGCAGCGGTCAGCCCCTCTTCTGTATTCTCGGCCTCAATGTGCTGGAGGATCTTGGCCTGGCCCTGGAAACCGCCAGGGAGTTGAAGCAGGTTGCAGCCCAATTGGATCTGCCGTTCGTCTTCAAGGCCAGCTTCGACAAAGCCAACCGCTCATCGTTCAAAAGCTTCCGGGGCCCCGGACTGAACGAAGGTCTGAAGATCCTGGCCGAGGTGAAAGCCCGGGAGAACCTGCCCATCGCCACGGACCTCCATGAGGTCGAGCAAGCCGCGCCTGTCGCCGCGGTGGCCGACCTGGTCCAGATCCCGGCTTTCCTCTGCCGTCAGACCGATCTGGTGGTCGCGGCCGCCAAGGCGACGGCCGAGGCCGGTGGCCTCCTCCACATCAAAAAAGCACAGTTTCTCGCCCCCCTGGACTGTCACAGCATCCTCCGCAAGGTCGAAGAGGCCGCGGGCAAGGATCTGGTAATCCTCTGCGAGCGCGGCACCTCCTTCGGCTACAACAACCTGGTGGTGGATATGCTGAGCATCCCGGCGATGAAGCAGCTTGGCGCACCGGTCACCATTGATGCGACCCATGCCGTCCAACTGCCCGGCGCCCGGGCCGACGGTGACGGCGTTTCCAGCGGCGGACGGCGTGAAGGTGTCGCGGTGATCGCCGCCTCAGCGGTGGCCGCCGGCGCCGACGGCGTCTTCCTGGAATTTCACCCGGATCCCGAAAAGGCGAAGTGCGACGGCCCCAGTTGCCTGCCCCTCTCCGCCGCAAAGGATCTTCTTGGCCGCCTGAAGGCGCTTCACGGCACCCTCAACAGCGCTCCTTAACCGGCGGCAGCGCCCCCATCGTCTAAACCAGGCGCGACTGCTCCACCGCTGCCGCCACGAAAGACGTGAACAGCGGATGCGGATCGAAGGGCCGGGACTTCAGTTCGGGATGGAATTGAACCCCGACGAACCAGGGGTGGCTCGGGAGCTCAACGATTTCCGGCAGTTCCCCATCCGGGGACAGGCCTGAAAACAGCATGCCCGCCTGCTCCAGGCGCTCTTTGTAGTTGATGTTCACCTCGTAGCGGTGGCGGTGCCGCTCGGTGATCGAATCAGACTGATAGATCTCGCGAACCCGGCTGCCCGCGCTCAAGACGCAGGGATAGGCGCCGAGACGCATGGTGCCGCCCAGATCGCTTTGGCTGTTACGCCGTTCGACCTGATTGCCCCGCGACCACTCGGTCATCAGGCCGACCACCGGATCCGCAGGGCTGCCGAATTCCGTCGAGCCGGCGTGGGGCAGCGCCGCAAGATTGCGGGCCGCCTCGATCACCGCCATCTGCATGCCGAAGCAGATGCCGAAGTACGGCACCTGATGTTCGCGGGCAAAGCGCGCCGCGGCGATCTTCCCCTCAGCCCCCCGCTCGCCGAAGCCGCCGGGCACCAGAATGCCGTGCACGCCCTCAAGCTGCTGGATCGTGCCTTCCTGTTCGAAGATCTCTGAATCCAGCCAGGAAACCTTCACCTTCACGTTGTTGGCGATGCCGCCGTGGGTCAGGGATTCGGCCAGAGACTTGTAGGCGTCCAGCAGGCTCACATACTTGCCGATCACGCCGATGTTGACCTCGCCGTCCGGCTCGTCGACCCGGCCCATGATCCGGTCCCAGTTCTCCAGCCCCGGTTGCCCGACCTCAAGACCGAAATGGCGGCAGACCTCGTCGTCGAGCCCCTCTTCGTGGTAGGCCCTGGGCACGGCATAGATCGATCGTACGTCCAGAGCGGGAATCACCGCTTCCTCGCGCACGTTGCAGAACAGGCCGATCTTGCGGCGCTCTTCCTTGGGAATTTCCCGCTCGCTGCGGCAGACCAGGATGTCCGGCTTGATGCCGACCGACTGCAGCTCTTTCACCGAGTGCTGTGTCGGCTTGGTCTTCAATTCGCCGGCGGCGGCAATGTAGGGGATCAGGGTACAGTGCAGGAACAGGCTGCGGTCTCGCCCCAGCTCATTGCCGAGCTGGCGGATCGCCTCCAGGAAAGGCAGGCCTTCGATGTCGCCGACCGTGCCGCCGATCTCGCAGATCACAAAGTCTTCGTCCGCCAGATCGCCGAGCACGAAGGCTTTGATGGCATCGGTCACGTGGGGAATGACCTGGACGGTAGCGCCCAGATACTCGCCGCGCCGCTCCCGCGCCAGAACGTTTGAGTAGATCTGTCCGGTGGTCACGTTGTCGCTCTTGCGCGCCGGGACGCCGGTGAAGCGTTCGTAGTGACCCAGGTCGAGATCGGTTTCGGCCCCGTCGTCGGTGACGTAGACCTCGCCGTGCTGATAGGGCGACATGGTTCCCGGGTCCACGTTCAGGTAAGGGTCGAGCTTTCGCAGCCGGACCTTAAATCCGCGAGCCTGGAGGAGCGCTCCAAGCGCTGCGGAACAGAGACCTTTTCCGAGGGAGGACACCACGCCGCCGGTGATGAAAATAAACCGCGCCATGGGCCAAGACTATTGAAGCATCACAGGCCCGGAAGCAAGCCTTGCGGAGCGGTCAAATTCACTTTGCCGCAATGGGGCCGCGAAGGTCGGGAAAGTCGGTGGTAATCCGGGGGCGAAGCGACAGTTACCGAGCGCTTCAATGGCCGTTTCGGGAAAGACCAGCAGCCGCCGCAGGACGGCCTTCGCGGGCGCACGATATCGCCGCCGCCGAGTCGCCTTGCGTAAAAGCTGGATCTGAAAGCTGCCGTACCTGAACGGTCCCGAGTCGGGTCTGCGCTGACTACGCCTTACTGGGTCGGGACCGTAGGCTCGGTCGGCACCACCGGGGTGGACTCGACAGGGTCGGACCCCATCGGCGCCGTATGGGCCGGACCGGGCGGAAGATCATCGACAATCGAGCGGCTCTCGCCGCCACCGCCGGCCAGTATGGTCAAGGTGATGCTGGTGATCATGAAGCAGGCGGCCAGGATCGCCGTTGTCCGGGTCAGCAGGTTGGCTGTCCCCCGGCCGGTCAGAAAGCCCCCCATACCGCCGCCGCCGGCACCGCCGCCGCCACCGCCGATACCAAGGCCGCCGCCTTCGCTCCGCTGCAGCAGCACCACCCCGATCAGCGCCAGGGCCAGGAGAATGTGAACGACGAGAAGTACTTCCTGCATGCTGTCCGTGCGCTGGGGTCAGCGTCCTTCATGGGCTCGGTGCGTATAGTCGGATCCACGCCGCGCCGAAAACTGTTTCAGGGATATCGCCCCGGGCTCGGCGCGCCACCCGGAGGGCGGCGACGACAATAACCCTCGACAATTGCGGGCTATGTAATGTCTTCGGCCCGGAAAGACCAGAAAAATCCGCCCGAGAGGGGATTGCCGGGCGGCGGCAGCTTCAGGGGCAACTGGCCGCTATGGCCAGGAAATCCTGGGGTTTCAGGCTGGCACCGCCGACCAGGGCGCCGCCCACGTTGCTCTGCGCGAGAAGCTCCGCCGCGTTTTCGGGCTTGACCGAGCCGCCATAGAGGATACGGACCTGATCTGAGCCCTCCCCGACCAAACCGGCCAACACACGGCGGATCTCGTTGTGCACCTCGGCAACGTCACCCGGGGTTGCGGTATCGCCCGTGCCGATGGCCCAAACCGGCTCATAGGCCACAACCAGCCGTTCTGCAGCCATACCGACGGGGACCGAGCCCTTGAGCTGTCGGGCAATCACTGTCAGCGCCTGGCCGGACGACCGCTCGCCGGCGGTTTCGCCGACACAGACAATCGGCACCAGCCCGGCGGCCAGCGCCGCTTCCGCCTTGGCCCTGATCAACGCATCACTTTCACCATGGTCGGCGCGGCGCTCGGAGTGGCCCAGGATGACGTGACTGCAGCCCAGATCGCGCAGCATCGCGCCGGAAGTATCACCGGTATGCGCGCCGGAGGCCGTCGCGTGGCAGTCCTGTCCGCCAACATGAATGCTGGAGCCCCCAAGAATCTCCGCCACAAGCGGGACATGAAGAAAAGGCGGGCAAACCAGCAGCTCGCAGGCGGGACCCGCGGCCTGGCTGCTTGCCTTGAGGTCTTCGGCCAGGGCTCTGGCGTCAGCCGCCAAGCCATTCATTTTCCAATTGCCGGCAATTAACGGCTTCATCGCTGGCGATTCCCCTTCCAAACGGCGGATCGCTTTCCTAACACAGGCGTACCCCCCGGCCAATCCCCGCGAGAAAGTGAGCGAAAGCCATAGAAAACCATGGATTTGCGTGTTGCCCGCTGCGGGGGGCCTTTCTAAACTGCCGCCGCCCTTACCATGCAACACCGGGCCGTGAAATCTGAGCCGCCAGAAAACGGTTCCCACCAAGAGAGTCAGCACCAAGCGATGAAAAGCCGTAGTCTCCTTGTAAAGATCATGTTGATCCCCCTGTTCGGCCTGTTGATTCTCAGCTTCGCGGTTTGGGGCATCGGCGACATCTTCCGGACACAGGGCCACAACCAGAGCGTCGCAACGGTCGGCGACATGGTGATCGACCAGCAGACCTATGCCCAGGAGCTGTCGCAGGAGATCGCCACTGTAAGCCGCCGCTTCGGCACTCAGCTGACACCGGAACAGGCCCAGATTTTCGGTATCCCCCAGCAGGTTCTCAACAGGCTTGTAAGCCGCGCGCTGCTCGATGAGATGGCGTCGCGCATGGGGCTGATCATGACCGAGGAGCAGATGCGGACCGAAATCCTGGAGAACCCGGCTTTCCAGGACGCCACCGGCCGCTTCGACCGCAACCGCTTCATCCAGGCGCTGCAATTCAGCAACATGAGTGAGGCCGGCTTTCTCCAGATCCTCGGCCGCGACACCAGCCGCCAACAGCTGACCCAGGCCGTCACCGAGGGAGCGGTTGCCCCGCAAAGCCTGACCCGGCAGCTTTTCGCCTATCGGGAAGAGCGCCGCGTTGCGGACTATGTGGTCCTGGAGAACGGCGATGCCAGCGCTTTGGGGCAGCCGGATGATGCGGCTATACAGGAGACCTATGAGAGTGCCTCCGCCAGCCTCATGACGCCGGAATTCAAAACTGTGACCCTGGTCCACCTTCGGGTGGCCGACGCTGCGGCGGAAATCGCGATATCGGAGGAGGATCTGCTGGCGGAGTTCGAGGCGCGCCGCGAGGAGCTTTCCAAGCCGGAGCGCCGGGAAGTCACCCAGGCGGTCCTGTCGGACGAGGCAGCGGCTCAGGCCCTTGCCGAGGCGATCGCCGGCGGCGCTGACTTCGCAGCCGCCGCCGAGGAAGCGACCGGACGCGCGCCAGTCGCATTGGGCCTTGTCGCCAAGGCCGAACTGCCCGCGGCCTTGAGCGATGCTGTCTTCGCGCTTGAATCCGGGGCGACAAGCGCACCCATCCAGAGTGCCTTCGGTTGGCACGTTGCCCAGGTCGGCGCGGTCGAGCCGGGGGAGGAAGCCGATCTGGAAACCCTACGCGACCAGTTGGAGCGCGAACTGGCCGACAATCAGGCCATCGATGTGGTGATCGAGCAGGCGAACCGCTACGACGAGGCCATCGCCGGAGGGCTGCCCATCGAGGAGGCCGCCGGCAACCTGGGAATCCCCTCCCGCCGGATCGCCGCCATCGACCTGCAGGGCCGCGATGCCGAGGGCAACGTGGTGGAGGGCCTGCCGGCCCTGGATCAGTTCATCGAGGTATTACGGACCACGGCCGAGGGCGACACCAGCCTGTTGACGGAAACGCTGGACGGCGACTACTTCGTCATACGGGTTGACGCCCTTATCGCACCGGCGCTCAGGCCGTTGGAAGAGGTCCGCGAGGACGTCGTCAGGCTGTGGCAGGCCCGCGAGCTCGGCCGCATCAGCCAGGAGCGCGCTGAGGCCCTCGTCGAAAGGCTGGAGGCCGGCGAGGACTTCGCCGCCCTGGCGGAAGCCGAAGGCCTGTCCCTTCAACGCACGGAACCGATCACCCGCTTCGAAAACAATCCGCAGCGCACGCCGGCCCCGGCATTGTCGCAGCAGCTTTTCGACATCGATCAGGGCGACGTCACCCTGGCGGCAACGCCCGGCAGCCAGATCATCGCGAAGCTGGAGGAGGTGTTGGGGGCCGATCAGGACGGTCAGCAGGAACGGCTCGACCAGCTTTCAGATCAACTGGAAGCCTCGATCAAGGACGACATCTTCCAGCAGTTCCTGGGCTCGCTGCAACAGGAACTCGACGTGACGGTCAACCAGCGTCTTGTTGAACAAACCCTGACCGGCGGGCCGTCTTATGCTGGCCAGAACCACTAGACGCCGCCATGCAAACAACGCCCGACTTTGCGGCCTTTGAGGCCGGCTACACGGCTGGCCATGCCCAGGTGGTGCACACCGCCCTGATCGCCGACCTGGAAACCCCTGTTTCGGCTTTTCTGAAGCTTGCCGAGGGCAAACCCAACTCCTTCCTCTTTGAGTCGGTCGAGGGCGGCTCGATCATCGGACGCTATTCCTTTCTCGGCATGCGGCCGGACCTGATCTGGCGCTGCCGCGGCACCCGGGCTGAGATCACCCGCCAGGCGCGTTTCGATCCTGAGAGCTTCGAGCCGCTGGAGGGCGCCGTCATCGACAGCCTGCGCAGCCTGATCGCGGAGAGCCGGATCGATCTGCCGGAGGGATTGCCGCCGATGGCCTCCGGCCTCTTCGGTTACATGGGATACGACACCGTCCGGCTGATGGAAGATCTGCCCGACGACAATCCCATGGCGCTGGATGTGCCGGACGGCATGTTCATCCGCCCGACGGTGATAGCCGTTTTCGACCGCGTGGAAGATCTGGTCACGATTTTCACGCCGGTGTGGCCGCGCGGCGACGTCTCTGCCCGGGCGGCCTATGCCCAGGCCTGCGAACGTCTGGCGGACGTTGCCCAGGACTTCGAGCGTGCCCTGCCCCAGCGCCGCGATGTCGTCGCCGACCTGGAGGCGCTGCCGGAGCCGAGCTCCAACATGACGCGTGAGACTTTTCACGCCATGGTAGCCAAAGCCAAGGACTACATCCTGGCGGGCGACATCTTCCAGGCGGTCCTCTCACAGCGTCTTTCCCTACCTTTCAAACTGCCGCCCTTTGCGCTCTATCGCGCGCTCAGGCGGCTGAACCCCTCGCCTTTCCTGGTCTTCATCGACTTCGGTGGCTTCGCCATCGTTGCCTCCAGCCCGGAGATCCTGGTCCGGCTGCGCGACGACACCGTAACCATCCGCCCCATCGCCGGCACCCGTCCCCGCGGTGCGGATGCGGCGGAGGACCGAGCCCTTGCCGACGACCTGCTGGCCGATCCCAAGGAACTGGCGGAACACCTGATGCTGCTCGACCTCGGGCGCAACGATGTCGGCCGGGTGACAGCGGTCGGCAGCGTGAAGGTCACCGAGCAGATGGTGATCGAGCTCTACAGCCATGTCATGCACATCGTCTCCAACGTCGAGGGGCGGATCGGCGAAGGCAAGGACGCCATGGATGCCCTGGTTGCCGGTTTCCCGGCCGGCACCGTTTCCGGCGCACCCAAGGTGCGGGCGATGGAGATCATCGACGAACTGGAGCCGGAGCGCCGTGGCGTCTATGGCGGCTGTGTCGGCTACTTCGGCGCCGGCGGCTCCATGGACACCTGCATCGCGCTCAGGACCGCCGTCGTGAAAGACGACGTCATGCACATCCAGGCCGGCGGCGGCGTTGTGGCCGACAGCGATCCCGAAGCCGAGTATCAGGAAAGCTGGAACAAGGCCCGCGCCCTGCTGCGCTCCGCCGAAGGGGCGGTGCGCTTCGCCGCCCGGCGCGGGAACTAGCATAGACCGTCATGGGACAGCTCACCCTCTGGGGACGCCTTTCCTCCTGTAACGTGCAAAAGGCGGTCTGGGTTCTGGAAGAGCTCGCCCTGCCCTACAAGCGTATCGACGCCGGCGGCGATTTCGGCGGCCTCGACGATCCAGCCTATCGGGCGATGAACCCCCACGGCACCGTGCCGACCCTTAAAGACGGGGCGACCGTGGTCTGTGACAGCGACGCCATCATCCGCTATCTGGCGGCCAGCTATGGCCGGGGCAGCCTCTGGCCCGATGCGCCAGCGGAACGGGCGGCGGTGGACCAGTGGCTGGCCTGGGCCAATGCCAGCCTCTACCGCGACTGGATCGACCTCTTCTGGATGTGCGTGCGCACCCCACCCGAACGCCAGGACGCAGAAGGCATCGAGGCCCGCCGTGCCCGCACCGCCGAACGCTTCACCTTCCTCGACAACGAGCTGGCCAACAGGCCCTTTGTCGCAGGCCTGGAATTCAGCCTCGCCGACGTCGCCGCCGGCATGACACTTTACCGCTGGTTCGAGATGCCGATTGAGCGTCCGGCCCTGGCGAACCTCGACGCCTGGCATGACCGTCTGAAACAGCGCCCGCCCTTCCAGGCCGCGGTCTGTGTCCCCTTCGACGAGCTGGTCGGCAAGTTAGCCCATTGATTGTATTTGGGTAATTTTGATTACCGACTGTTTTTCCTTGCCGGGAATCGCGAATCAGGGTGATAGTTGAAGTCCTGTTTCAACAGCTGAAAGGAGGTGATCCAATGTCTAGTGAGATTTCGGTGAAGTCTGAGGGCCTTGGATGTTTCATGGGTTTGACGGAGCAGCCTTCTTCCGACTCATGACACCTTCGAAGCGGGGTCCCGTTTCGGGCCCGTAAGACACACCAGCTCATGGGGGGCCGCAGGAATGCGGCCCCTTTTGATTCGACTCGGGCCGCAGGAATGCGGCCCCTTTTGCTTCTCAGTGCCCAGAAGTCCGCGCTTAGAAAAGAATCCAGAGAACAGAAGCTGCCAGCAATCCGCCCATCGCCAGATTGAACAGCCGCAGATGGCGCTCGTTCTGCAGCACACGATGGATTGCCGCCCCAAAGGTCAGCCAAGCCAGGCAGCTCGGCAACGCCGCCGCCACGAAAACCGCCGCCAGCGAGAAAGCGGCCAAACCGGCGTTCCCCGCATCGGCCCCCAAATAGGTTGCAGCGGCGCTGGCGGATACCAGCCAGGACTTCGGGTTCACCCATTGAAAAGCGGCGGCGGGCAGGAACCCGAGCGCCCAGTGCGAAGCCCCGCCGGACTTGCCGTCGGCGCTGGCGATCTTATAGGCCAGCCAGAGCAGAAACACCGCGCCGCCCCACTTGAGCGCTTCCAGCGCGACCGGGTTGTCCAGCAACAACCCGCCCAGGCCGAGGGCGACCAGAAACAGCATCAGCCCCATGCCGAGGGACACCCCAAGCACTGTCGGGATGCCGCCGAGAATGCCCAGATTGGCGCCTGCCGTGGTCAGCAGAACATTGCTGGGCCCCGGCGTTCCGGCGGCCACCAGGGCGAAAACAAAGAAAGCGATGGCTTGATCGATCGGCATGGGCTTCGGCTGAAGGAACAAAAGGTGTAAACTGGCTCCATGAGGCTGAAGAACAGCAGATCGGCCGGGCGCGGTCTTGAACGTCCGTGCAGCGACCGGGACCGGGACGAACAGAGCGACATGCTGCGGGTTGTCGCCGCCGCCGAGGGGATAGAACTGGTCGAGGCGCGTTTTCGCGGCTACCCCTACAGCCGTCATCGTCACGACACCTATACGATCTGCCAGACGATCTCCGGGGTTCAGGGGTTCAATTACCGCGGGGCTCATGAACACAGCCTTCGCGGCCAGATCGTGGTGCTGCATCCTGATGAGGAACATGACGGCCATGCGGGCAACGATGACGGCTTTGCCTATCGCGGCGCCTATGTCGCGCCGGCCCTGATCGCCGAAGCCATGGAGGCCCTGACCGGACGCGTCGGCCCCCTGCCCTTCGCCAACGAGGCCGTCAGCAACCGGCCCCGCCTGATGCACGCGCTCAACTATGCCTTCCTGGCTGAAGCGGCGCCGCTGGCCATCGACAGTCTGCTGCTCTGCTTTGCCGCCGGGGTTTTGGAACTCGACCGCAGCCGCATCGGATCACCACGCCCTGCCGGTCTGCATCCCGCCGCGGTCGCCAGGGCCCGCGAACTGCTCGATGCTGAGTTTGCCCGCAGTATCCATTCCTCGGAACTCGAGGCCGTCTCCGGGCTCAGCCGCTTTACCCTGGCGCGCCAGTTTCGCGCCCATGTCGGAACCAGCCCGCATCGCTATCAGATCATGCGCCGCCTTGCCTTTGCCCGGCAGCGGCTGCGTCAGGGCGACCGCCCCGCCGATGCCGCCGCGGAAGCCGGCTTCGCCGACCAGGCGCACTTCAGCCGCTGGTTCAAGGCAGCCTACGGCCTGACGCCGATGGGGTTCTTGCGGCTTGAGCGCGCCGGCCGGGTTCTGGGTTCCGAAGGTGGGCTGACAGACGCGCCCCAGCCGGTCGGCTAGATCGGATCATGTTTTGACGAAACCACTTCGTGGCTTCGCCAAAACATGTGAATCCGATCGCCATCAAACAGTGAGAGCAGATTCACCGGGTTTGATGGATCGCTAAGGCGATCCCATCAAACCCGGATCTGCTCTAGCCTCCCGACACCGCGCGGGCGGTTTCGAAAAACGCCCGGATCACCTTGCTGCCGGCCCGCTCGCGCAGGCAGACGAGCGCCTCATCCATCAGCAATTCGCAATCCGACAGCCGCAATGGCACCAGGCGCGGGTCCTGCCCGAACTCCGCGGCTGAGACCACGCCAACGCCGCCACCGGTCGCCACGATCTCCCGCACCGCCTCGCGGCCTTCGGCCTCGATCGCCGGTGTCAGGGTCAGGCCCCGCGCACGCACGGCGGCCTCAAAGCTCTGCCGGGTTTTGGAACCGCGCTCGCGCAGCACCAGGGACTGCTCGCAGAGTGCTGCCAGGCTGACAGACTTGCGTTTCCCAAGAGGGTGCTCGGTGCTCACGAAAGCGATCAGCGGCGTCGAACTCAACTTGATGGTCTCAAAGTCGCGGCCCTTGGGCATCTCCCCCAGGATGCCCACCTCGGCCTCGTAATCGTAAAGCTGGGCGATAACCTCCTCGGAGTTGCCGGCGCTGACGACCATGGCGACGCCCGGATAGCGGTCGCGGAAACGGCCGAGGATATGCAGCATGTGATGCGCCGAATCCGCAACCACGCGCAGGGATTCCAGGCGCAGCGCCCGGGATTCGGACAACAGCTCCTGAGCCTGCTTCTCCACCTCGAACATGCGCCTGCTGATCTCCAAGAGCCGTTGTCCGGCGCTCGTCAGGCTGACCTGCTTCTTGTGCCTGTTGAAGAGAATGACATCGTACTCCTCCTCAAGCTTGCGGACCTGATCGGAGATCGCCGGTTGGGTAAGGCCCAAGGCCGTGGCGGCGCGGGAAAACCCGCCGCTGACGGCGACATGATGGAAAGCTCTCAGTTGAACGTAGCGCAAGACCCGAAGGCTCCGTCAAAGGGACGATGAGTAGCGAATTCTCATATCAGAAGAATCGATAGAAAGCATATGAAATAGCGATTTTACAGATAAATCAAAAAGCTGGAGGATGCCTTGAAAGACCCCTTCTGACTTCATCTTGGACTTTAGGAGAGCGAGGCTGATGACCCCGGCCAGCGGCGCAAATGCGCCCTTCGATCCGCCCGCGCAGGGCGAGCCCTATCTGTTGACCCCGGGCCCGCTGACGACCTCGGCTGAGGTCAAGACGGCGATGCTGAAGGATTGGGGGTCCTGGGACGGTGATTTCCGTGCCATGACCGCTGAACTGCGGCGGCATCTGCTTGCCATCGCCGGTGACAGCGAGGGTTACTATGACTGTGTGCCTCTGCAAGGCAGCGGAACCTTCGCCGTCGAAGCCATGCTCGGCTCATTTCTGCCGCGCGACGGCAAGGCGCTGGTTCTGGTGAACGGCGCCTACGGCCAGCGGATTGTCCAGACCCTCGGCTATCTCGGTCGCGCCTGCTGGATGATCGACAAGGGTGACTACCTGCCCCCGCGCGGAGCGGAAGTGGCTGCGGCGCTCGACGCCGATCCGGCGATCAGCCACGTTGTCCTGGTTCACTGCGAAACCTCTTCCGGCATTCTCAACCCTTTGCAGGAAATTGCCGAGGTGGTCGCTGCCAAAGGCCGTAAGCTGCTGATCGATTCCATGAGCGCCTTCGGCGCCCTGGACTTGAACCCCGAGGAGGTGCCCTACACGGCCATGGTCTCTTCCGCCAACAAGTGCATCGAGGGGGTGCCGGGCTTCGGCTTCGTCATCGCCCGTAAAACCGAGATCGAGGCGGCCAAGGGGCGCAGCCATTCGCTCAGTCTCGACATCCATGATCAATGGGCCGTCATGGAGAAAACCGGGCAGTGGCGCTACACGCCGCCGACCCACGCCGTCGCCGCCTTTCTGCAAGCACTGAAACAGCACGAAGCCGAAGGCGGCGTTGCCGGCCGCAGCGCACGCTATGCGGCGAACCGCGATACTCTGGTGGCGGGCATGCGTGCCCTGGGCTTCGAGACTCTGCTGCAGGATGACTGGCTATCGCCGATCATCGTCACTTTTTTCAATCCGGCGCATCCGAAATTTGACTTCAAGCGTTTCTATGATCTGCTGAAGGCCAGAGGTTTTATCATCTATCCCGGCAAGTTGACGGTGGTCGACAGTTTCCGTATCGGATGCATCGGGCACCTGGACAGCGCGATCATGCAGCAGCTTGTCGATGCCGTGAGTGAAGTGCTGAAGGAGATGGGCGTCGACGACGCCGCGCCGCCAAGCGCCGCCATGAATGAACGGGCCAAGCTGGTCGCCTGAGATAAGAAGGAAAGTCCTATGAATACCCCCTCGTCCGTGACGGTCAACGGTCGCAGTTACAACTTTCCGAAGGGTCCGGTGGTGGTCGTCTGCATCGACGGCTCCGAGCCCGACTATATGGAAGAAGCAATGGCTGCCGGGCGCATGCCCTGGCTTGCGTCAATACTGCCCGGCGGTGCCGATCTTCGCGCCGACTGCGTGGTGCCCAGCTTCACCAACCCCAACAATCTCTCGATCGTCACCGGTCAGCCGCCCGCCGTCCACGGCATCTGCGGCAACTTCTTCTATGACCCCGCCAAGGATGCGGAAGTCATGATGAACGACCCGGCCTACCTGCGCGCGCCGACCATCTTCGCCGCCTTCCAGCAGGCCGGGGCCAAGATCGCCGTGATCACCGCCAAGGACAAGCTGCGCCGCCTGCTGGGCAACGGTTTGGCTCTCAAAGCGGGCGAAGCGGTGAGTTTCTCCGCCGAGAAAGCCGACGCGGTCTCCCTCGCCGACAACGGCATCGAGGACGTGCTGGCGATAGTCGGCAAACCGCTACCCAGCGTCTATTCCGCCGATCTCTCGGAGTTCGTTTTCGCCGCCGGGGTGAAACTGATGGAGTCCATGCGGCCGGATCTGATGTATCTCTCCACCACCGATTACATCCAGCACAAACACGCTCCGGGCAGCGAAGGGGCCAACGCTTTCTACGCCATGATGGACGGCTATTTCGCCGAGCTCGATACGGCCGGCGCGACCATCGTACTGACCGCCGACCACGGCATGAACGCAAAGCACAGGCACGACGGCAGCCCCAACGTGCTCTATCTGCAGAGTGCTTTGGATGACTTTCTCGGCGCCGCCAAGGCCCGTACCATCCTGCCGATCACCGACCCCTATGTGGTCCATCACGGGGCGCTCGGGTCCTATGCCACGGTCTATCTGTCCAAGGAAGCCGACTTTGCCGCCGTTGCCGAGTTCATCGAAGGCCTGGAAGGCGTCGAGCGGGTATTGACCCGTGAGGAAGCGGCAAAGGACTATCAGCTGCCGGCTGACCGCATCGGTGACCTGGTCGTCGTGACCGAGCGAACCAGGGCGGTCGGAACCAGCCCTGAGAACCATGACCTGTCGGGCCTGGAAGTGCCGCTGCGTTCCCACGGCGGCGTCAGCGAGCAGCGCGTGCCGCTGGTCGTCAATCGTCCGGTCTCCGGTATCGAGGGCCGGAACCTGCGCAACTTCGATGCCTTCGACATCGCCCTCAATCATGCTGAAGCCAGCCGCTCCGTGGCCGCCGAGTAAAGGAAGACTTCGTTATGAGTATCGCTGAAAGCTTCGCTGCGGCACCACGTCACGAGCCCATGCGCATCGCCGGGCGCAAGGTCGATGCCGAAGGCGTGATTGAGGTCCGTTACCCCTACACCGACGAAATGATCGGTACGGTGCCCGCAGGCTCCAGCGAGCACGCGCGCCAGGCCTTCGACATCGCCGCCGCCTACGAACCCAAGCTGACCCGCTACGAACGCCAGCAGATCCTTTTCAAGACGGCTGAGATCCTTGTCGCGCGGAAGGAGGAGATCTCCGACCTCATTACCCTGGAGCTTGGGATCTCCAAGGCCGACTCGCTCTACGAGGTCGGCCGCGCCTATGACGTCTTCACCTTGGCCGGGCAGCTCTGCATCCAGGACGACGGCGAAATTTTCTCCTGCGACCTGACGCCCCACGGCAAGGCGCGCAAGATCTTCACCACCCGCGAGCCCTTGAAGGCGATTTCCGCCATCACACCCTTCAATCACCCGCTCAATATGGTGGCGCACAAGATCGCGCCTTCCATCGTCACCAACAACTGCATGGTCTGCAAACCGACCGAACTGACCCCGATGACGGCGCTGATCCTCGCCGACGTGCTCTACGAGGCCGGCCTGCCGCCGGAGATGTTCTCAGTGGTCACCGGTTTGCCCGGGGACATCGGCCTGGAAATGATCCAGAACCCGGAGATCGAGCTGATCACCTTCACCGGCGGCGTACCGGTCGGCAAGATGATCGCCGAGAAGGCGGGCTACAAGCGCACCGTGCTGGAACTGGGCGGCAACGACCCGCTGATCATCCTGAATGATCTGAATGACGACGACCTGGCCAAGGCCGCCGATCTGGCGGTTGCCGGCGCCACAAAGAATTCCGGCCAGCGCTGCACGGCGGTAAAACGCATCCTCTGCCAGGAGAGCGTTGCCGAGCGCTTCGTGCCGTTGGTGCTGGAGCGGGCCAGGAAAATTCGTTTTGGCGATCCCATGGCCAAGGACACCGATCTTGGCACCGTGGTTCACGCACAGGCCGCTGAAACCTTCGAAAACAGGGTCCTGGCCGCCGCTGAAGCCGGTGCCGAGGTTCTCTACAATCCCGGACGCCAGGGCGCCCTGCTGCCGCCGATCGTGGTCGATCGCGTGCCCCATGAATCCGAGCTGGTGATGGAGGAGACTTTCGGCCCCATCGTTCCCATCGCCCGGGTGCCCGACGACGACGAAGCGGTGATGAAGGTCTCAAACTCGACGGCGTTCGGCCTGTCCTCCGGGGTCTGCACCAACGACTTCAACCGCATGCAGGCCTACATCAAAGGCCTGAAGGTCGGCACGGTGAACATCTGGGAAGTGCCCGGCTATCGCATCGAGATGTCGCCCTTCGGCGGCATCAAGGATTCCGGCCTCGGCTACAAGGAAGGCGTTATCGAGGCGGTGAAGAGCTACACCAACGTGAAGACCTTCTCCCTGCCGTGGAGTTAGATGCAGTCGGCAGCCTTCCAACCAACCGTGAACCGGCCGAGCTAGGGACCTGATTGTCTGAATTTGCGGTAGTGCTGGTGCTCAGCGCGGCGGTGCTGCACGCCACCTGGAACGCCATCGTCAAGGGCACGCGGGCCCGGGTTTTGGTGCTGGCGGCGGTGGCCGGCGCCAATGGGACCGTCGGCGTGGTTCTGATCCTCTGGGCAGAGGCACCGCTGGCGGCGTCCTGGCCCTATATCGCCGCCTCGGCGACCACCCACTACGGCTACTACTATTTTCTGTCGATGGCCTACAAATGGGGTGACCTGTCGCGGGTCTATCCCATCTCCCGCGGCATCGCACCCTTGCTGGTGTCGCTCGGCGCTCTGTTTTTTGCCGGGGAGATGCTTACCTCCCAGGGCTGGGCCGGGGTTGCCCTGGTCTCTGCCGGCGTCTGCCTGCTGGCCTTCTTTTCCCGAGGTCCCAGCGTCCCCGACAAGCGCTCGACCCTGGCCGCCGTCGCCACCGGCCTCATCATCGCCACCTACAGCGTGATTGACGGCATCGGCGTCAGACTTTCCGGCAGCCCCTTCGGCTACATGGGCTGGCTGTTCTTGAGCGAGTTTCTGGTCAGCCTCTTCGTTATCGTAAAGCTGCGCCCCCGGCTGACGCCCGAGGTACGCGCCACATTGCGTGTCGGCTATCTGGGCGGGCTCTGCGCCGTCGCAAGCTACGGCCTGGTGATCTACGCCAATACCCTGGCGCCGCTCGGCATGGTCTCGGCCCTGCGCGAGTCCAGCGTTATCTTCGCCGCACTCTTCGGCGTCGTTATTTTTCGCGAGCGGCCCTGGGCCAGCCGGATTGCGGCGGCGGTCATCGTCGGCGGCGGCGTGCTGATGCTGGCTCTCACCCGGTAGCTCCAACTATCAGCAAAATCTTTCAACGCATAAAAATAATAGATTTTCTCTATTGAAGGGGACCATGCACAATTCCCCAAGGGTCGATGGCTGCCGGGCAGAAATCAGGGATGCGCGCTGTGCCACTCAGGCCCAAAAGCAATTCACGAAGAACGAAAACGTTCGCTAGGCAACAGGGGAAAACACCATGGCTTTTCGTAGGACCTGTCTGACCGCTGTCGCGGCCAGCCTGTTGATCGCCACGACGGCGGCGGCACAAACCAAGCTCACGGTCTACACGGCCGTCGAAGCGGAAGACCTGAAGCGTTACGCCGAGACCTTCAATCAGGATCATCCGGATATCGAGATCAACTGGGTTCGCGATTCCACCGGCATCATCACCGCCAAACTGCTGGCGGAAAAAAACAATCCGCAGGCCGATGTGGTCTGGGGGCTGGCGGCGACCTCGCTGTTGTTGCTGAAGACCGAAGGCATGCTGGAAGCTTATGCCCCCAAGGGGGTGGAGAAGCTGGATCCCAAGTTCGTCGACAAGAGCGACCCGCCGGCCTGGGTCGGCATGGACGCCTGGGTCGCCTCGGTCTGCTACAACACCGTTGAGGCGGCCAAGCTCGGCCTGACGCCGCCGAAAACCTGGAAGGACCTGACCAAGCCGGAATATGCCGGTCACGTCATCATGCCGAACCCGAACTCCTCGGGCACCGGTTTCCTGGATGTTTCAAGCTGGCTGCAGATCTTCGGTGAGGACGGCGGCTGGGACTACATGGATAAGCTGCACGGCAATATCGCCCGCTACACCCATTCCGGCTCCAAGCCCTGCAAGCTCGCCGCCGCGGGGGAGATCCCCATCGGCGTGTCCTTCGCGTTCCGCGGCGCCAAGTCCAAGGCCGCCGGCGCGCCGCTGGAGATCATCGTGCCCGAAGAGGGCGTGGGCTGGGATATGGAAGCAACCGCCATTGTCGCCGGCACCGGGAATCTGGAGGCTGCCAAGACCCTGGTCGACTGGTCGATCACGCGGAAAGCCAACGAGATGTACAACAGCGGCTATGCCGTGGTTGCCATGCCCGGTGTGGCCAAGCCGGTCGAGCACTTTCCGCCCAGTCTGGTCGATAAGATGATCGACAACGACTTCGAGTTTGCGGCCAACAACCGCAAGGCCATCCTTGAGGAATGGCAGAAGCGTTACGACTCGAAGTCCGAACCCAAAAGCTGATTGCAGCCTGGGCTTGCCGAAGAGGGCGCCGCTTGCGGCGCCCTCTTTCGATCCGGCACGCCCCTGCGCATACTTAGGTGCAATTGAGCGAGGCTTCCTTGGTGTCCAACTATCTGCGTATCCGCAACCTCCAAAAAGACTTCGGCGACTTTACCGCGCTGAAAGACATCTCCCTGGATATCGAGGAGGGCGAGTTCGTCTGCTTCCTCGGCCCCTCGGGTTGCGGCAAGACCACCTTATTGCGCGCCATCGCCGGCCTCGACCTGCAAAGCTACGGCAGCATCGAACAGGGTGGCCGCGACATATCCGCCCTGCCCATAGCGCAGCGCGACTTCGGCATTGTATTTCAGTCCTACGCGCTGTTTCCCAACCTGACGATCGAACGCAACATCGCCTTCGGTCTGGAAAACGCCGGCCGATCGAAAACCGAAATAAATGACCGTGTCGCAGAGCTGCTGGCACTCGTCGATCTGGCGGATCAGGGGCAGAAGTATCCGGCACAGCTTTCCGGCGGCCAGCAGCAACGTATCGCCTTGGCCCGGGCCATCGCCACCTCGCCCGGGCTGCTGCTGCTCGACGAACCGCTCTCGGCGCTGGATGCCAAGGTTCGGGTTCACCTGCGCCATCAGATCAAGGAACTGCAGCGCAAGCTGGACGTCACCACCGTCATGGTGACCCACGACCAGGAGGAAGCCCTCTCCATGGCCGACCGCATCGTGGTCATGAATCACGGTGTGATCGAGCAGGTCGGCACGCCCACGCAGATCTACCGCGAGCCTCGATCGCTTTTCGTTGCCGACTTTATCGGCGAGACCAACCAGATCCGCTCCACCATTACGGCACCTGACGAACTGACCGTCGGGAGGTGCGACCTGAAAAGCAGTGCGCACGGGTTTTCGCTCGGACAAGAAGTCATCGTGACCATCCGGCCCGAAGATATCATTCCTCATGAAGCAGGGAGCCACAGGGCGGGGAGCACGCACAGCGCTCTGGCGGTTGCTGTCGCCGAGATGGAGTTTCTCGGCTCTTTCTGGCGTTCGCGTCTGACCGGCGCGGAACTGGGCGATGAAGAACTCTATGCGGACTTTTCCATCAACGCGGTACGCCGCCTCTCGCTCGAGGCGGGTGCCGCGCTGACCATTGAGCTGCCCGCCGACCGGCTGATCGCCTTTCCCGCAGGAGGTGACGGTGTCGGCAACGGCTGAAAGCTTTCAGCCGAAAAGGCGGCCGGTCAAAGCCAGCCTGGGCCGCGACGATTTTGTGATGCGCGGCTTCATGGTCGTGATCGCGCTCTATTTGCTGATTGCGCTTGCCCTTCCCCTCTATGCCATGCTGTCGAAGTCGTTCTCGACCTACAGCTTCGACCTCGAAGCCTACGAGTTTCAGGTCAGCGACGAAGCCGGCCGCTTCGATACACCGCCGGTATCGGCGGCAAGTCTGAACGAAACCCTGCAGGCAGTACCGCCGGAAGCTTTGGCGACAAGCGGGGACGGACGCCTGCCGGCCACCAGCTTCTTCCCCGATTTCAGCTTCCGCAGCCCGGTGCTCTACCGCATTCGCGGCAGCGATGCCGATGCGGTTTTCCTGATCGGCTCCGAACGGTTCACCGGCACGCAGTGGCAGGAGGTGGACTCCAACACGTTCCGCCGGGTCATGCTGCGGCCTTCACGCGCCCAGGGCCTGCAGAACTACGTTACCTATTTCTCGACGCCGTCGCTGTTCCAGTCGATCGAGAATTCCCTGTTCATCGCGGCACTCAGCACCGTGATCACCGTGAGTCTCGCCTTCGGCTTTGCCTATGCCCTCAGCCGCAGCTGCATGCGCTTCAAAGGGTTTTTCAGGCTGATCGCTCTGGCGCCCATTCTCGTGCCCTCCCTCCTGCCCGGCATTGCCCTGGTCTACCTCTTCGGCAACCAGGGCATGATCAAGGGCCTGCTGCTGGGGGAGTCGATCTACGGGCCCATCGGTATCGTCATAGGCTCGGTGTTCTTCACCTTCCCCCACGCCATGCTGATCATCACCACGGCCCTGGCCATTTCCGATGCACGGCTTTATGAGGCAGCGGAATCTCTTAAGGCCAGCCGCTGGAAGATCTTCTGGACCGTCACCCTGCCCGGCGCCCGCTACGGCCTGATCTCCGCAGCCTTCGTGGTTTTCAATCTGGTGATCACCGACTTCGGCCTGCCCAAGGTGATCGGCGGGCAATACAACATGCTGGCGGTCGACATCTACAAGCAGGTCATCGGTCAGCAGAACTTCGAAATGGGCGCCGTGGTTTCGGTGGTGCTGCTGATTCCGGCGCTGGTCGCCTTCGCCGTGGACCGGCAGGTTCAGAAGAAGCAGGTCGCCCTGCTGTCGGCCCGCTCCGTCCCTTACCAGCCGCGGCCCAACCCACGCAACGACTGGCTGGCTTTCGGTTACTGCGGACTCGTGGCCGTCTTCATCATCGGCCTGCTGGCGGTCTGCCAGTTCGCCGCGCTGATCAAGTTCTGGCCCTACGACCTCAGCCTCAGCCTCAACAACTATGCTTTCGACCTGATGGACGGCGGTGGTTGGGCCTCTTACTACAACTCCATTGAGATGGCCCTGCTGACCGCCCTGATCGGCACCCTGGTGGTCTTCACCGGCGGCTATATGGTCGAGAAGACCAAGGGCTTCAACAGTGGACGCGGGCTCTTTCAACTGCTGGCGATGCTGCCCATGGCAATCCCCGGCATGGTGCTCGGGCTGGCCTACATCTTCTTCTTCAACAACCCGCAAAACCCATTGAACTTCTTCTACGGCACCATGGCGATCCTGGTGATCTGCACGGTCACCCACTTCTATACGGTCTCGCACCTGACCGCCGTGACCGCTCTGAAACAGATGGACCGGGAATTCGAGTCCGTCGCCGCCTCGCTGAAGCAGCCCTTCACCAGGCTGTTCCGTGTGGTGACGGTACCGGTCTGCCTGCCGACCATCCTCGACATCTCGATCTATCTCTTCGTTAATGCCATGACGACCGTCTCAGCGGTGGTGTTCCTGTACTCACCGACGACGACTCTGGCTTCCGTCGCCGTGCTCAATATGGACGATGCCGGCGACATCGCCCCAGCCGCTGCCATGGGCATGATGATCTTCTATACCAACGCCGGCGCCCGCATCCTGCACTTGGTTATTTCAAAAGGCGTGTTGAAACGCACCCAGGCCTGGCGCTTTCGTTAGGCGGAACGCTTTCGTTCGATCACCCGCTCCAGCGGGAAGACGACGATCACCGTGGTGCCCTTGCCTTCCTCGCTCACGATTTCCAGCGAGCCTCCGAAGAGCTGCATGAAGTTGTCGCAGAGATGGAGGCCGAGGCCGGTGCCGTTGTGTTCACGGGCGCGAGCATTGTGGGCCTGTTCGAAGGGGCGCAAAGCCTTGGCAACGCCCTCTTTGGTCATGCCGATACCGTTGTCGGCGACACTCATATGAATCAGGCCCTGGGCATCGGTCCAGGCGCTGACATCAATATGTCCGCCTCTGGGCGTGAACTTCACGGAGTTTGAAAGCAGGTTATTGAGGATCTGGGTCATGACCCTGGAATCCCCGCGCAGGGCCGGTATGTCAGCCGGTATGTGCGTGGCAAGGGTCAGTGCCGCACCCTCGACGGCCGTTGCGATCTGCCGCAGAGCGTTGTGGACCAAGGTCCGAATATCCACGACCTCCTCGGTCAGCTCGTACTTACCGGCCTCGACCTTTGAGATATCCAGGAGGTCGTTGATCAGGCTGATCAATAGCGAACCACTGTGATGAATATCCTCGACATATTCCTCATAGCGCGGGTCCCCGAGGGGGCCAAAGGCGCCGGCCCGCATGATCTCGCTGAAACCGAGTATGGCGTTAAGCGGGGTTCGAAGATCATGGCTCATGTTGGCCAGGAACTCGGTCTTGGCCCGGTTGGCTTCGACCGCCTGCTCGCGCGCCGTTTCAAGCTCCGCGGTGCGCTCCGTAACGCGTTGCTCCAGGTGCGCATTGGCGCGCCGCAGTTCGCGTTCGGCCTGTTCCACCCGCAGACTCTTCAAGCGAAGCTGTTCCAAAGCGTCGGCCATTCGGCTGACTTCGCCGTCACGGCCACGCTCCGGCACCTCGGTGTCGAGAGCCCCCTCGCCGATCCGCACCATCGCATCGGCGACCCGGGAAAGCGGCCCGGAGATCAGATTGACGCCGACGAAGACCACCACCGCGGTGATGACCGCCAGAATGCCCGCCGTCGCGGCGTCATAGCGAATAGCCCGCCAAACCTCAAACGACACTCCCTCCGTGGACACCCAGAGAAACAGGGTTCCGACCCACTCACCGGACTGGGCGACAATCCGGTGGTCGAAGACCAGATAGTCGGCTGCTGCATCGGGATCGAAGCGATCGGTCAGCACTTCCGCAAGCTTGCTTCCCCTGTTGTCGAAGACCCTGGCCCCGATCACTGCCCGAGTATCCACCAGATGCTCCAGGCGTTGCTGAACCATGAGGTAGTCATAGTCCCACAACGGGTCCGACAGAGTATCGCCGAACACGGAGGTCAGCACTTGGGACTCGGCTTTCAGGCCGCTCATCAATCGGGCGGCATGCTCGCGGCCGGAGAGCGCCGTGCCGAGCAGTGAGACGAGCACCACCGTCGCAAGCACGGTCACCACGATCCGATTCCGGATCGACGTGCCAGAGAGCCTTGTGCGCTTGTGCTTCATTGCGGCCTATCGACCCGTATCACATCGCCTGGGCCGGCCTTGGTGCAGCGTCATTTTAATACTCTGTTCATTGCAGCGAACAACCAAGGCACGATAAATCACTTACCTTAAACTATTGTTTACGCGAAATCGGTTACTGATTGTCAGCGAAGCTCACTTGAAAAACCGTTCTTATCTCATGTTCTTTTTCTATAGGAATTAGCAGACCAGTTTTTCGATGGAATGCTCTCTCGGAGATCAATGATGAAGTGGATTGCTGGACCCCTTAGCGCCGTCATCGTCTCAATAAGCCTTGTTCTTCACGACAGCCCAGCCGCAGCGGAAGAAGTGCTGCAACTGACGACCGAGCAATACGCCCCCTTCAATTTCGAACAGGACGGTGGAATCGCCGGCTTGGGCGCCGATCAGGTTCGCGAGGTCATGCGCCGCAGCGGCATCGCTTATGAAATGACCCTGATGCCCTGGTCGCGGGCAATCGGGCTTGCCGGTTCACAACCGATGACCTGCGTCTTCACAACCGCACACACAGTGGACCGCAACAAACGTTTCAAATGGGTCGAGCCGCTTCTGGTCGAGAGAACGCTCATCATTCGGGCCGAAGATTCGAAGGTCGATCCGGCCGACCTGGAGGCGGCGACCGCCTATCGCACCGGCACGCAGACCGGCGACTATACGGTCGAGCTGTTGCGCAACGCGGGTTTCACAGAAATTGATCTGGCCCGCGACCTGGATCTGACGCTGACCAAGCTGCTGAACGGCCGTGTCGACCTGATGGCGGTTTCGGAATCCTATCTGCATCGCCTGCGCAAGCAGGGTGTTCCCGTAGAGGAAGTCGCTGTGCTCTACGAACAGGTTTTTTCTGTCGCCTGTTCGCTCGGCACACCTGACAGCATCGTCGAGCGCATGCAAAGTGCATTGTCGGAGATGATCGCCGACGGCACCCAGGCCGAAATCCACGCGCGTTACAATTAGAGGCGCAACCCGACCGGCTCAGCCGTCACCGTGTCCCGAAGCGGCGAGGTTTGCCCGGTGACGCACAACAGCCGATATCGGCACCAGGGCGAAGCCGCGGGCCTGCATCTCCGGCACCCAGTCCCGCAAGGCCGCCACCGTCGTTGGATGGGGATGGCCGATACCGACGGCGTAACCGCGATCACGGGCGACCTGTTCAAGCAGCGAAAGCTGCCGGTCGATGGCGGCGCGGTCGTTGGGTTCGTTGTCGAGAAAGACATCCCGTTCGGCAAAGGGAACGCCGGCGCGCTCGGCCAGACGCCCCGCAACCGAATTGCGGGCGGTCACGGAGTCTAGGAACAACAGGCCCCGCGCCTTTAACTCCCCCATCACCAAGGCCATACCCTCGGGCGATGCCGTGAAGCGGCTGCCCATGTGATTGTTGATCCCGACGTAGCCCTCGAAACGGTCGAGGCCCCAGGCCAGGCGCTGGGTCAGTTCAACCTCGGGAAGGCTGTCGGCCAGCACGTTGGGACCGGGATCTATGGTCGGGCTCAGGGGTTGCATCGGCACGTGCAGCATCAGCTCGTGACCGCCCTGCCGCGCCGCCTCGGTCATCTCCGAGAGGCCTTCGGCGTAAGTCATAAAGGAAAGGGTCATGGGGCCAGGCAGGGCAATCGCCCGCTTCGCGTTGCGCCGGTTCACCCCGATGTCGTCCAACACGATCGCGATCATCGGGCGGCCTTCGCTGGGCGCCACCGCGACGGCATGGAACTGCCAGGGCTGCGGCCCCGTCAGACCGCGGTCCGGAACCGGAATGACCGGGACGAAGGAGAGATCGTTGGGACCGGTCTCCTCGGGCGGCGCCTCGCTCTCGCTGTATCCCGCAGCCTGGATGGCCGCCTCCAGCGCCTCGCGGTCAAAGGCCGGCTCGGACTGCTGCACGGCAGTCCGCCTCGGCGGCGGCGCGGACGCGGTTTGCTCTTTCGGCGCTTGCGCATCCTCCGCTAGCTGACCGCGCTCTCCCAGCAGGCCCTGGCGGTCCAGGATCACCCCCGCAAAGCCGCCGATCACCAGGCCGATCAGCAGCAGCCCGGTGACCGCCGCGGCATTCCACAGGGTCTCGGTGCCAAAGGGTTTAAGCTTTTTCGACTCGCGCGGTTTCATGGCGCGCAGACCCTAGCACGGCTTGGTTAACGAAGCGGGACCCAAATCGGCTTCAGCGGCCCTGCTCCGGGTTGCCCGCGAGGCCGCTCAGGATCGGACAATCGGGCCGCCGGTCGCCGTGGCAGCGCTCCATCAGATGACCCAGGGTGGCCCGCATCTCCCCCAGTTCTTCGATCTTTCGGTCGATATCGGCCATCCGGCGGCGGGCCAGTGCTTTCACTTCTGCACTGCTGCGGCGGCGGTCCTGCCAGAGGGCCAGCAGACTGCCGACATCCTCCACGGAGAAGCCCAGTCCGCGGGCCCGCTGAACGAACCGCAAGGTCTCCACATCCCGGTCGCCGTAAACCCTGTATCCGGTTGCGCTGCGCTCAGCCGGAGCGATCAAGCCGACCGACTCGTAGTAGCGGATGGTTTTGGCCGGCACACCCGAGCGCCGCGCTGCGGCACCGATGTTCATGGCGTTCTCCTGCTTTGGGGAGCGATCATGAAGACAGATAAAAGCTTCCAGCGACTGGAAGGTCAAGCAAGGCGATCTGCCTGCTTTCCGTGGGCCGTGACGACCTGTTATAAGAGGAGCCGATCAACCCAGGGAACGGCTCAAAGAACCGGCGCAAGCATCTGAAATGTTTCTGCTAATCGACAACTACGACAGCTTCACCTACAACCTCTTCCACTTCCTGGGAGAGCTGGGTGCCGAGATCGAAGTCCGGCGCAACGACAAGGTGACGGTGGCCGAGGCCCTGGCCCTGCAGCCGCAGGGAATCATCGTCTCACCCGGCCCCTGCGATCCGGACCGCGCCGGAATCTGCCTGGAGCTGATCACCGAAGCCGCCGACAAGCTTCCGATCCTCGGCGTGTGTCTGGGTCATCAGGCCATCGGCCAGGTCTTCGGCGCCAAGGTGGTGCGGGCGCCGCAACCGATGCACGGTAAGCTGAGCCCGGTTGAGCATAAGGGCCGAGGGGTCTTCGCCGGCCTGCCTTCGCCGCTGACGGCAACGCGCTATCATTCGCTGACCCTGGATCCGGAAAGCTTTCCCCATGACAAGCTGGAGGTGACGGCGCAGACCGCCGATGGCGTGATCATGGGCCTGCAGCATCGCGAACTGCCCCTCCACGGCGTGCAGTTTCATCCGGAGAGCATCGCCTCCGAAGAGGGACACGCCCTGCTGCGCAACTTCCTCAGCCTCGCCGACCAGGCCGTCGCGGCTTAAGCCGGGCGATAGAGACGGGATGCGGGCATGAACGGCGCGGCGAGAAACCTGAAAGACCTCATCGGCAAGGCGGCCAAGGGCGAGAGCCTGAGCCGGGGCGAAGCCGAACAGGCATTCGATATCATGATGTCGGGCGACGCCACGCCTTCCCAGATGGGCGGCTTTCTCATGGCCCTCAGGGTCCGCGGTGAAACGGTCGAGGAAATCACCGGCGCAGCGACGGTCATGCGCGCCAAGATGACGACCATAGGGCGGCCGGAAGGGGCAATCGACATCTGCGGTACCGGCGGCGACGGCAGCGGCACCTACAACATCTCGACCGCGAGCCAGTTCGTCGTGGCCGCCTGCGGGGTGCCGGTCGCCAAGCACGGCAACCGGGCGGCTTCGTCCAAAAGCGGTGCGAGCGACGTCCTGGAAGCCCTGGGCGTGAACATCGACGCCGACCTGACGCTGGTGGAACGCGCGCTGCACGAGGTCGGCACCTGTTTCCTGATGGCTCAGCGCCACCATGCCGCCGTGCGCCACGTTGGGCCGACCCGCGTCGAACTCGGCACCCGCACGCTCTTCAATCTGCTCGGGCCGCTCTCCAATCCCGCCAAGGTGCGGCGCCAGATGATCGGTGTCTTCGCACCGGAATGGATCGTTCCCTTGGCCCAGGTGCTGCGCGATCTGGGCCATGAGAAAGCCTGGGTCATCCACGGCGCAGGCGGGCTCGACGAGGTCTCGACCCTGGGGCCGACCCAGGTGGCGGAGTTGAAAGACGGCAAGGTAACGACCTTTGAGGTGACCCCCGCGGAAGCCGGGCTGCCGACGGCCACACTCGATCAATTGGTGGGTGGCGACCGGGATCATAACGCCGAGAAGCTGCGCGGCCTTCTGTCGGGAGAACCGGGGCCCTATCGCGACATCGTCGTGCTGGGCAGTGCCGCGGCGCTGATTATCGCCGATAAGGCAGCGGATCTGAAAGAAGGGGCCGTACTAGCCGCCGAAGCGATCGATTCCGGGAAGGCCCGGGAGGTGCTGGAGGGTCTGGTGCGGATCACCAACGAAGAGGTACCGGCCGATGAGTGATGTTCTACAACGCATCTGCGCCGACAAGCTGGAGCACATCGCCGCCGCAAAACAGCGGACGAGTCTCGCCGAGTTGCAGGCGCGCGCCGGGGCTGCCTCCGCGCCGCGCGGCTTCAAGGCGGCGCTGGATGCAAAGACCGCAATAGGCGCGCGGGCCCTCATCTGCGAGATCAAGAAGGCCTCGCCCAGCAAAGGGCTGATCCGCGCCGACTTCGACCCCCCGCGCCTTGCCGAGGCTTATCTGGCCGGCGGCGCGGCCTGTCTTTCGGTGCTGACCGACGTTCCATACTTCCAGGGTGCGGACGAATTCCTGGTCGCGGCCAGGGCGGCCGTTCCCCTGCCCTGCCTGCGCAAGGACTTCATGCTGGACCCCTATCAGATCGTCGAGTCCCGTGCCCTGGGTGCGGACTGCATTCTGCTGATCATGGCCGCCCTCGGCGATGCTCAGGCCGAAGAACTGGAGACGACCGCCCGGGATCTCGGTATGGACGCCCTGATCGAGGTGCACGACGCTGCGGAACTGGAGCGCGCCCTGAGGCTGCGCTCGCCGCTGATCGGTATCAACAACCGCAATCTGAAGACCCTCAGCGTCGACCTCGCGACCACGGAAGCTCTGGCCGCAAGCCTGCCGGAAGGGCGCCTGCTGGTGTCGGAGAGCGGGCTTTACGAACCGGCCGACCTGGCGCGCATGGCCGCTGTCGGCGCCCGCGCCTTTCTGATCGGCGAGTCGCTGATGCGCCAAAGCGATGTGACGGCGGCCACCCGGGCGCTTGTCCAAGCCCATGACAATGCGCCGCGCGAAGCCGCCAGCGGCAGCGCCTGAGGGTAAGTAACATGGCTGGTTTCACCCATTTCGATGCCGAGGGTAAGGCGGTAATGGTCGATGTCTCCGATAAGGACATCAGCGAGCGTATTGCCGTCGCCAAAGGTTCGGTGATCATGCAGCCTGAAACCCTGGCGCTGATCCGCGACGGCGGCGTGAAAAAGGGCGACGTGCTTTCCGTGGCGCGCCTCGCCGGCATCATGGGGGCCAAGAAGACGCCGGACCTGATCCCCCTCTGCCACCCGCTTGCCCTTACCTCGGTGAGCCTGGAGTTGACGCTCGACGAAGCGCGCTCGGCCGTCGACATCACCGCCCGCTGCAAACTGAAGGGCCGCACCGGGGTCGAGATGGAGGCCCTGACGGCAGTCAGCGTCGCCGCCCTGACGGTCTATGACATGTGCAAGGCGGCCGACCGGGGCATGCAGATCAGCGATATTCGCCTGCTTCGCAAAGAAGGCGGCAAATCCGGCCTCTATGAGGCTCCTTGATGATATCAGTTGAAGAGGCGCTCACCCGGATACTGGATCACTTCACGGCTCTGCCCAGTGAGACGGTCGCGCTCAGCGAAGCCTTCGGGCGGGTCCTGGCCAAGGACATCACCGCCCGGGTCACACAGCCGCCCCATGCCGTCTCGGCCATGGACGGCTATGCGGTGCGGGCCGAGGACGTGGCGGCCGTGCCCGCCGACCTCAGGGTTATCGGCAGAGTGCCGGCCGGCGGTCTTTTCGATGGCCGTGTCGGCGCGGGCGAGGCCGTGCGCATCTTCACCGGCGCACCCTTGCCGGAGGGTGCCGATGCCATCGTCATTCAGGAGGATACCGAGGCTTCGGACAGCCAGGTGACGGTGAAGGAAAGCAGCCCCGTCGGACACTACGTGCGACCGGCGGGCCTTGATTTCGCAGAAGGCGACTCCGGGCCCGTCGCCGGGCGCCTGCTGACCGCCCGCGATATCGGGCTGATCGCCGCGATGAACCACCCCTGGGTTCAGGTTCACCGGCGGCCGCGGGTCGCGATCCTGGCCACCGGCGATGAGGTGGTGATGCCCGGCGATCCGCTCGGCCCCAGCCAAATCCTCAGTTCCAACGGTCCGGCGCTGGCCGCCTTCGTGCGTGCCTGTGGCGGCGAGCCGATCCAACTGGGCATCGCGCCGGACCGCAGCGAGCAGCTCGGCGCCCTGGCGGCAGGGGCCAGGGGCGCGGACCTGCTGCTGACCGCAGGCGGCGCCTCGGTCGGCGAGCACGACCTCGTGCAGAGCACGCTTGAGCGACAGGGCCTGGAACTGGACTTCTGGAAGATCGCCATGCGGCCGGGCAAACCGCTGATGTTCGGGCGCCTCGGCGAAACGCCCATGCTGGGCCTGCCCGGTAATCCGGTTTCGGCCCTGGTCTGCGCCCTGCTCTTCGCCCGCCCCGCCTTGAACCACATGCGCGGTCTGAACGGCCCGGCACACCCGCTGACGCCGATGATCCTGGGCGCCGATCTGCCGGCCAACGACCGGCGTCAGGACTATCTGCGGGCCCGGGTGTCTCTGGACGCGGGCGGGCGGAAGACTGCGACGCCCTATGGCCGCCAGGATTCGTCGATGCTGGCGATGCTGGCCGCCGCCGATGGCCTTATCCTCCGGCCACCGCACGCCGAAGCGGCACAGAAGGGCACTGCCGTGTCGGTTCTGGAACTGCGGGACCTCGCAGCAGGCCTCTGAAGCCGGCCAGGATCTCCTTCCCCATTGCAACCCTGGATGATGATTGCCATCCCATAGGTAGCACTGTGGACAAATTCCTTGACGAGAAATAAGAACCAAACTAGAACATGTGCCTAGGTTTTGGTTTTGTTCCATATCTTGTGTCATCCGAACCGCCGCCGTCGATACCCTGGGGGTCCAGTCAGCAGATGCTCACGAAAAAGCAGCACGAACTTCTCACATTTATTCATGGCCACCTTCAGCGCCATGGCGTTTCGCCGTCTTTCGACGAGATGAAGGACGCTCTTGCGCTGAAATCGAAGTCCGGTATCCACCGGCTCATCACCGGCCTCGAAGAACGCGGCTTTATCAAGCGCCTGCCCCACCGCGCCCGGGCTGTTGAAGTCATGCGGCTGCCCGACGATCTGGGGTCGAAGGGTGAAGAACCGGCACCGCTGAGCGGCATCAATCCGGGTTTCGCACCGAAGGTCATCCAGGGCAACTTCACAGGGTCGCTGCCCGGCGCCCAGGCGGCCAACGATTCCGAAGCCATGCAGTTGCCGCTCTACGGGCGGATTGCAGCGGGTACGCCCATCGAAGCCCTGAGAGACTATTCCAACCACGTGGATGTGCCCTCCGCGATGATCGGCAGCGGCGAACACTACGCGCTGGAGGTCGACGGGGACTCGATGGTCGACGCCGGCATTCTGGATGGCGATACGGTGCTCATCGAGCGCGGCGACACGGCGGAAAACGGCTCCATCGTCGTGGCTCTGATCGACAACGAGGAAGCGACCCTGAAGCGTCTCAGGCGCAAGGGCGGCGCGATCGCCCTGGAACCGGCCAACCAGGCCTATGAAACGCGTCTCTTCCCGCCGGAGCGGGTCACCATCCAGGGCCGTCTGGTCGGACTGCTGCGCCGCTACTAAATCCGGGAAACAAGAACCGTCTCACCGCGGCCGTCCGAGGTAGGGCGACCAGGGCCGCCTGCCCTGTTCGTCGCGCACGGTTGCGGCGCGGGGTCCCTGTGGCGTCAACCAGATGGCATGGGCGCCGTGGCGCCAAAGGTCAAAGCGGTCGATAACCAGGGCCGGGCCGCTACAGGGGTGCCGGCGTAGCGGCTCCAGGCTCACCATGACATCCACCGCAGCACAGTCGTCCGCAGCGCCCAACGGGTTGCGCAGAACGGCGGCTTTTCCGTGGGCTCCCTCATAGAGGCACCCCAGCGGATCGCATCTCAACAGATCTCCGGCAGCCGTTCCATTGTGCGGCCAGGTTTCGATCTGCGGGGCATAGTTGCCGCGGCGCCAGGTGTCGAGCGTGAAGCGTCCGGCGCGCTGGTCGGGGACCCAAAGCCGGCCCTCCAGGTCGCGCAGAGCCACCTGACGCCCATCCCCGCTGACCAGCAGGTCCGCAGGCGCAAAACCCGCAGGCGAGACCGCGCCGAGCAGCATGGCCACCAGACCCCAGACCCGCCAACGGCTCTGCCAGAGACAGAGCCAGAGGCCGCCGAGAACCACGGCCGCGAGCCCCCAAAGCGGCATCGGCGGCACCTGGACATGGGCTGCCGGAAACCCGGCCACGGCTTCGGCCAGAATCAGCAGCAGATCGATCCCCCATCCCATCGGCACGAAACCTATGGCTTCGAAGCCAAAGGGCATGAGCAGCATGCCGATAACCGCTGCCGGCATGATCACGAAGGCCGTCAGCGGCACGGCCAGCAGATTGGCCAACAGTCCGAAAAGCGCCAGGCGTTGAAAGTGAAAGGCGGCAAAAGCACTGGTTGCCAGAATGGCGATAAGGGAGGTGACGGCAACGCCGAGGACATAGAGACCGAGCCGCCGCAGCGCCGTCTGCTCGACTGCCGTTTCTCGATACTCCCGGCGCTGCCAGGCCTCGTAGAAACTGACCAGGGCGATGACCGCCGCGAAAGACATCTGAAAACTCGCCGAGACCAGACTTTCGGGCGCAAGCAGCAAAACCACCAGCGCGGCCAGCGCCACCAGCCGCAGTGAAATCGCCCGGCGATCCAGAAGAACCGCCAGCAGAACGATGGAGAGCATCAGAAAGGCGCGCTGGGCCGGAATGGTACCGCCGACCAGACAGAGATAGATGAAGGCTCCCAGACCGGCGCCAACAGCCGCCCACTTCTTTATCGGCCGATAAAGGGCGAGATCGGGGATGAGCGCGAGGACCGCCCGCAGGCTGAAGAACAGCAGGCCGGCGACAAGGCCCATATGCAGACCGGAGATCGCCAGGAGATGGGCAAGGCCGGCCCCGCGCATGTCCTCGCGCGTCGCCTCGGCAAGACCGCCGCGTTGACCGGTGACCAAGGCAACGGCCACGGCGCCACTTTGCCCCGGCAACAGGGCAGCGATCCGAACAGCGATGGCCTGCCGGGCCTCGGCCCAGAACAGCGACCAGCGGTCGGTGAGACTGCGGCTGCCAACCTCGCGGCCGGGCTCCGTCAGCGTCCGCAGCGGGCCGAGGGCAAAGCCGATACCGCCGAGTTGCTGAAAATAGGCTTGGCGGGCGAAATCAAAAGCGCCGGGCATGCTCGGCGGACTGGGCGCCCTTAGCCGGGCGCGCAGGGTGACGCTGTCTCCGGGCCTTGGCGCCCCCACCACCCGCAGGGCCGTGACCCTCACCTTGGCGGGCAGCGCCGAGGGCTCCAAGCCTTCCATGACAAGGGGGCGCAGCAGAAACCGCCAACCGCGCTCGCGCTGCTCCACGGCCAACACCTCCGCCGTCAGGGCGGCCGGTCCCCAGCGCCCGTCGAGAACCGGCGCCTCGACCCAGGCGCTGCGCAACTGCGCAGCAGCAAAGCCGAGACAAAAAACGAGCAGCGCCAGACCGGCAAACCGCGCCTTGAAGCGGCGTCCGACCAGGAAGAAGACCACGAGAGATGCAAGAGAGCAGGCGCCGCCGAGCCAGGGCGGGGGTTCCGCCGGGAGGCCAAAATAGAGGGCGATCCCCAGACCGAAGCAGACCGGCAACCAGAGCGGCCAGCGCTCCCGATCCGCGAGGAATCGCGCGGCAAACCAGCCTGCCAAGCGGCTGCCGGCGGAATGCAGCGACGGCGCAGAGCTTTCCTGGGCATCACGGGAAGGAAGATCGGGATCAACGCTGCGCTCCAAGCCCTCTCTCCTTCCCCGGCGCGCTGAACGGTTGGCGATTATAGGAGCGCCCAACGAACACGCAAAAGGAGAGTTTCAGACCGATTGGACTGCCGCTGGTGCTGTGCTAAACCCCGCCATCGATTTCAGGAGCGGTATCCTCAGATGACTTCCACCTCAGCCCCCGTCGTAACCCGTTTTGCGCCCTCCCCCACGGGCTTCCTCCACATCGGTGGCGCCAGGACGGCGCTCTTCAACTGGCTCTTCGCCAAGCATCACGGCGGCAAGTTTCTGCTGCGCATCGAAGACACCGACCGCAAGCGGTCGACCCAGGAAGCCATTGACGCGATCCTCGACGGCATGGGGTGGCTCGGCCTGGATTGGGACGACGAGATCGTTTTCCAGTTCTCCCGCGCCGACCATCACGCTGCCCTCGCCCGCCAGCTCCTCGCCGACGGCAAGGCCTACCACTGCTATGCTTCGCCGGAAGAGCTCGAAGAGATGCGCGCCGCCGCCCGGGCAGAGGGCCGCCCCATGTGCTACGACGGGCGTTGGCGCGACCGCGATCCGGCTGAGGCGCCAGAGGGTGTGAAACCGGTGGTGCGCCTGAAGATGCCGCAGTCCGGCGAAACTGAAATCGCCGACCTCGTCCAGGGGTCGGTGACAGTCGGCAACGAGCAGCTCGACGACATGATCCTGCTGCGCGCCGACGGCACGCCGACTTACATGCTCTCGGTCGTCGTCGACGACCACGACATGGGCGTCACCCACATCGTGCGCGGCGACGATCACCTGACCAATGCCTTTCGTCAGACGCAGCTCTATGCCGCGCTTGGTTGGCAGGCCCCGCTCTTTGCGCACATCCCGCTGATCCACGGCGCCGACGGCGCTAAGCTGTCGAAGCGCCATGGCGCGTTGGGAGTCGATGCCTATCGCGATATGGGCTATCTGCCCGCCGCGCTGCGCAACTATCTTCTTCGCCTCGGCTGGGGCCACGGCGATGACGAAATCATTTCCACAGCGCAGGCCGTCGAGTGGTTCGATCTGGATGGCGTCGGAAAGTCGCCGGCACGTTTCGACTTTGTAAAACTCGGTAACCTGAACGGCATCTATATGCGAGAGACGGATCCGGCCGAGTTGCTGGCCGCCGTCCTGCCGTTCATTGAGGAAAAGCTGGGCCACCCACTCGACGACACGCAACGCGCCAGGCTGGAACGTGGCATGGATGGTCTCCGCAGCCGGGCAAAGAATTTGGTCGAACTGGCGGAAAATGCTATGTTCTACGTCGTTGATCGGCCCCTCGCCCTGAATGCCAAGGCCGAGAAGATCCTGAACGACGAAGCCCGGTCGCGTCTTGCCCGTCTGCAAGACGCTCTTTCGACGCTCGATTCGTGGAGTGAAGACGCCATCGAGGCGGCTGTAAGAGGCTTTGTCGAGGCTGAGGGCTGCAAGCTTGGTGAAGCTGCGCAGCCACTGCGGGCGGCGCTCTCAGGGTCGAATTCGTCACCGGGAATCTTCGAGGTGATGGACATCCTGGGCCGCGACGAGGCTCTCGCCAGGGTTGCCGATCAGGCCAGGGCGACCTGATTGCCCGGCGTTTGGCGGAAACAACTGTCCGCAAGGGCGGGAGATTCCGTAGTTTCAATGGCTTGGCGGCCTGTTTACCAAGCATTGGGAAACCAATATTAGCATCGCGCCGCCGGTGTGTTTTGCTGCACCGCGGTAATTGATTGAAAGGGTCGGTTTCTCTATGCTGCCGGCCAAGTGGAAAGCTCCTTCGATAGTCATGGGGATGGTAAAATGAATGATGTAACGCCTAACAGCAGCACCAAGCAGACCGTCACCCTGACAGACAATTCGACAGGAAAAAGCATCGAACTGCCGATCCTCGGCGGTTCGGTCGGGCCGCGTGCCATTGACGTGAGCCGCCTCTACGCCGAAACCGGCTGCTTCACCTACGACCCCGGCTTCACTTCAACCGCGAGCTGTGATTCGGCGATCACATATATCGACGGCGAAGTCGGCATCCTGATGCACCGCGGCTATATGATCGAGGATCTGGCGGAACACAGCGACTTCATGGACGTCTGCTATCTGCTGCTCCACGGCGAGCTGCCGAAAGCGGATGAAAAGACCGAGTTCGAGCGCTCTATCACCTACCACACCATGCTGCACGAGCAGATGAACTACTTCTATCGGGGGTTCCGCCGCGATTCCCATCCGATGGCCATCATGGTCGGCGTTGTGGGAGCCATGTCGGCTTTCTACCATGACTCCACGGACATCAGCGATCCGCACCAGCGCATGGTCGCTTCCCACCGCCTGATCGCCAAGATGCCGACGATTGCCGCCATGGCGTACAAGTTCTCGATCGGACAGCCCTTCGTTTATCCGCGCAACGACCTGAACTACGCCGAGAACTTTCTCAACATGATCTTCTCGGTCCCCTGCGAGGAGTACAAGATCAGTCCAGTGCTGGCGCGCGCCATGGACCGTATCTTCATCCTGCATGCCGACCACGAGCAGAACGCCTCCACTTCGACGGTGCGTATCTCGGGCTCGAGCAACGCCAATCCCTTTGCCTGCATTGCCGCGGGCATCGCATCACTCTGGGGACCGGCCCATGGCGGCGCCAATGAGGCCGTGCTGCAGATGCTTCAGGAGATCGGCACCAAAGACCGCATTCCCGAGTTCATCGAGCGGGCCAAGGACCGCGACGATCCCTTCCGGCTCATGGGCTTCGGCCACCGGGTCTACAAGAACTACGATCCCCGCGCCAAGGTGATGCAGAAGTCCTGCCACGAGGTGCTGGCGGAGTTGGGCGTTACAGACCCCCTGCTCGACGTCGCCATGGAGCTGGAGCGCATCGCCCTGGAGGACGAGTACTTCGCCGAGAAGAAACTCTTCCCGAACGTCGACTTCTATTCCGGCATCATCCTGAAGGCGATGGGCTTCCCGACCTCCATGTTCACAGTGCTTTTCGCCCTCGCGCGCACCGTCGGCTGGGTCGCGCAGTGGCGTGAGATGATTGAGGACCCGAAGCAGCGCATCAGCCGTCCGCGCCAGCTTTACAACGGGCACACCAAGCGCGACTACGTGCCAATCGATAAGCGCTGAAGCGGCTTATGGCTACGCTCGTAAACGAGATTGAAATACGAGACGCCCGGGTCTGACCCGGGCGTTTTCTTATCGCGTCGCGAAGCCGGTGCCTCACCGGACCCTCAAACGCCGAAATCGCGCAGAAGGGTTGTCGTCCGATTGAGACGGCGCGCCAGATCGCGTGCGATCAGCTTGTGGAACAGCGACGCAAACTCAGGCTTGTCTCTCTCCAAGACTTCCATGCGATCCATATCGATCCGCAGCAGCTCTGACGGCTTATCCGCGACAATGTCGGCGGACCTGCCGCGCCCGGAGTAATAGGCCATTTCCCCGACAACGAATCCCGGGCGGATCTTTGCAACAATCGCGGTCTGTCCTTCGCCACACGGCGCCGCAACCTTCAACTGACCCGAACGCAGCAGGTAGATGTCATTGCAAGCCGCGCCCCTTTCCACAAGCACCGCGCCCGCATCCAGCGTTATCTGTTCGGCATATCCATCCAACTTGGTCTCCGTGAACAGTGCTTCCATGCGGTTTCGGATACTCTCCTCAGCTGCGCGATCATCGGCCTGATTTTGCGCCAGGAGAGTATCTTCAAGATGCACCAAAGCCTCGTCGAGCGAAGTGAAAAAGCCGACTTCCCGCGTGCCGATCGATTCCCGTAACGCCGCTTCCACCGAGGGCGCAAGCCCGGACAGGATCAGCTGCACTTCATTCTGCGCACCGTCATACACCAAACGCTGCAGGACCCGTAGCGTGGAGACATCAATGCCGCTCACATGCCTGAAATCGATAGCCAGCCAGCGAACCTCCGGGCCCTTACCGTCCATGACAGCCTGCATCCGTTCGCGCAGTACGCTGGCAGATCCAAAGAAGAGAAATCCGGACAACTCCACAATTTGGGCCCGAAGACCCGCTTCTGCTAAAACACGCAGCTCAGTGTCGGGGCGCTCAACACACGATCGCCTCGCGGCCAGACTACTAATTGAACGGATCAAATCGAGTTTGGCGTAAGCGATCACAAAGAAGACGCATGCCATCAACAGCCCAATCGCAATGGCTGTCAGAAAGCTATAAGAGACGGCAACGATGGGGATCAAAACAACAATCGTGTAGTCGCGCATGCTTAGACGCCGCCGCTCCTCCCAAAGCCATGCGTAAAGCAGATCGAGACCCAGGAACGCGATCACTGCCGCGAAAAGGCCGACAGGCAGGGCGGACATCATGCCGGCGCCCAAGAAGAGCACCGCTGCGCAACCAAAGGCACTACTGATCCCCGCAATGGGTCCAATCAAACCGAGCCTGTTGGCCAGAATGGATTCGCTCAGGCTGTGATAGCCCGGAAGCCCCCCAACACAAGCACTCACCATATTGGCAATGCCCACGCCCTTGACCTCACGGCTAATATCAAAGTCTCTCCGAAAGGCCAGTTCCAACCCTGAGGCGTTGAGTGTCTTTCCAATCATGACCGTTGCGACGATGGTTAGGATTACCGGCGCTTGCAACATGACGGTGAC
>JANQMC010000146.1 GCA_028280305.1 Pelagibius sp.
TGCCGCTGCACAAGGCTGGAGACTTCGCCTCGGCCCTTTCAGACCCGCGCCGAAATGCCGTGCTTCTGGGCCCCGGCAGTGTGATGACACTGGGGTTTGCCAGGGCGTAGATCGGCAGGCTTTCCGGGCTGCAGGCCAGGCTGACCAGCCCTGCCCCCATGCGCAGCGCCGCCCGCGACGCCAATTGGCCCGCGCCGGTCATCTCCGCACCACCCAGGACCAATGCGTGGCCCGCTTGGTACTTGTGGGCCGCCGCCGCCCGCCGGGGAAATGCCGCGCCCCAGAGCGGCGGCCCGTTCTCGAACTGCCGGGGCGCTATCTCCTGCAGCACATCGTCAGCGATGCCGATCTGTGCGACTTCAACTTCCCCGCAGAAAAATCGAGCGGGGACAAGAAGGTGTGCAGGTTTCTTACGAAAAAAGGTTACCGTGGCATCGGCCTGAAAGACCGGCCCGTCCCAGGGCTCTCCACGGTCGCCGGTGACGCCGCTCGGCACGTCGATGGCGACGACGGGAAGCCCGGCGGCGGTGACGGCGCGGACCGCCGCCGCCGCGGCGCCCTCCAACGCCCGGTTGAGCCCGGCGCCGAAGAGCCCGTCCACGACCAGAGCGATACCTTCCAAAGCGACCGCGTCGAGGGGTTCCACGGGGCCATCCCAGTCATCTGCCGCCGCAGCCGCATCGCCTTTCAGCGCCGCGAGATCACCCAAGAGCGCGAGCTGCACGGGATAGCCGGCCTTCTTCAAGTGCCGCGCCGCGACAAAACCGTCTCCACCGTTGTTCCCGGGACCGCAGAGTACGAGGATCGCGTCCCCTGCCGCTGCTCGCCGGCGGACACTTTCCGCAACCGCCGCGCCCGCCGTCTCCATCAGATCACGTCCGGCAATCCCGCCAGCGATGGTCAGGCAATCTGCGGCGTACATTTGCTCCACCGTCAGGATTTCCGAGCCTGAAGCGCCCTGATTGGCCAAAGGAGAAGGCAAAGCGGTCAAAGTGGGCCCTTCCCCTCAACGCCGGCCCGCCGCCGTCATCAGCGATGACACACTGGCCATCGCACCGTCGCGCAGTATCACCACGTCCATATCCGCCAGGACAAGGTCATAGCCGGCCTGATAGAGGGCCTGGGCCGGGCGTTCGGGTGTCGGGATACCGCCCAGCAGGCAGCCCTGCGCCTTCGCGGCTTTCTCCGCCTCGGTGATGGCGCGCCGTACCTCCGGATGGTCGGGCTCGCCCATGAAGCCGAGACTGGCCGAGAGATCAAAAGGACCAATGAAGATCATGTCCAATTGCTCGACGGCGGCGATCGCATCGACGCAGTCCAGAGCCTGTTTGCTCTCGATCTGGCAGATAACCAACAGGGATTCGGCAGACTGCCTGACATAGCCCTGCCAGTCCCGACCATATCCCGAAGCACGTACAATGGGCGCCGCCATGCCGCGTACGCCCCTTGGGGGATAGTGGCAGGCGGCAACCGCGGCCTCGGCCTCGGTCGCGCTGTTTACCGCCGGGACCATCACCCCCCGGGCGCCGGCATCCAACAGGCGCTTGATCCAGGCCTGATCGTTGCCCGGAACACGTACCAGGGGCGTACAGCCCGAAGAATCGATAGCGCGCATGATCTCGATTGCCGAGCCCGTATCGCCCGGGCCGTGCTCGCAGTCGATCATCACGCAGTCATAGCCGGCGGAGGCCATGATCTCGGCCGCGGCCGGGCTGAACAGCTCACACCAAAACCCAACGGCGGGACGCCCTGCGCGCATTGCCGCCTTTAACTGATCCTGCAACCTCAACCTCCCCCAAATTTGCATCTTCTTTCAGCAGTCTAGCGCGCAAGGCGCCGGGTTGCATCGGCCAGCGTGGGTTTCCCCTAAGAACGCGTCAAAGTGACGCCGCAGAACCTTCGGCCAAGTATTCGCGGCCTGATAGCAGGTTTCCTGAAAAGGCGAAGCGATTCCTCCTCCCGCCCACGCCCTGCGTTGAGCGCATCCGAAACAACATTTCAGCCTGGCCGACAACAAACTGAAACCGTTGACTGGTCACAGTTCTGCCACAGGACACTTCAGTGCCACAGAATTCTTGCGAGCAGCCCACGAAACGGATCAAAGACAGTGTATTTCAGCACGTTTACTTAATTAATATTCAGCATTCTGATTCTATATTACTTACCAAAATCCCTTGTTTCACGTGAAACGTGTTTTCTAAATATGGTTTACGGAATATTAACAGAATTACTTTATGATTTCTTAATGAAAGGTTACCGCGCCGCGAAGGGCCAGGGATTTCAAGAGTTAGCCGTTTCATGAAAAACAGATCACCTCTGCGTCGACGGCTGAAAAGCAGCCTCCTTGCAGGACTAGCCGCCTCTTGCGTCCTCAGCGCCAACTCCGCAAGCCGCGGTGACGGCTTCGACCTCTCGAAAGGCTGGGGGATTCTCGATCGCTTCGGCTGGATCGATGGTTTGGACCTGGTCATGGACCAAGGGGGCGCGGCCACCGGCGAGGTCACGGCGCGCCTCAATCTTGGGCCGCTGCGTCTCACCGCCCTGCACCAGGAGCACCTCGCCCGGCTGAACATCGCGGATGGCCAATCTGACGGCGAGGATGAGATTGCGGACCGCGTCACGCGGCAAAGCCGGCTCGGCATGTCCGGAAGTTTCGGTGTGGCGGAGGGCGTGACCCTGCCGCTCGGTCTCAGCGGCGAATACCGCCAGCGTCAATCGGGGCAGCAGGATCTCGATGTCGCAGTCGACGGCGGCCTGACCTTTCCGCATCTGCGCATTGGCACCCGCCTTTCCATTGACCAGGGCTTTGCAGCGGACGGCGAGACGACCCAGGCCATCGAGGGCGGGCTTTCCTTTGGTTTCGACTGGATGGGGGGCGACCATCAAGGCCGCATCGATTACGGGATTCTGCCCGACAGGCAAATCACCGAGCTGGCCTTCGGCTCGCGTTGGCCAATGAATGACGGCATCGGCGCAACCATCGATGTCACGCACAAGCCGGCCTCCGCGTTGTCGGAGGCCAGCGTCGGCCTGGACCAGCGTTTCGGACCTTTTCTTATCGGCTCCGACCTGTCGGCCGACAGCGCCGGGGGCTATGCCATCGGCTTCACGCTGTCGCTCGACCTCGGTCCGGGGCCTGCAGTACAGGAGTGGCGCCTTTCGAGCCTGCTCGCCAATCTGCAGAGAAGCCGCAGCAACACCGCCGTGCGCGACAGCTTCGGCATACCGGCTGTCGGCGACCTTCCATAGGGGCGGCATCAAGGTAACGGGGGAATGGGGTGGCTGATGGGACTTGAACCCACGGCCTCCTGGACCACAACCAGGCGCTCTAACCAACTGAGCTACAGCCACCATCCGAAGACGGAGAACACGGCATCGGCGCGCGCTCTCGAAGGGGCGTGTTTAAGCCCTTGTTTCGGGGGCGTCAAGCGCCGCGCGCCGGCATCGTCCGCGCTTTGCGGCGCCTTGCCCCCCTGCCCCAGCCATACCCCCGGCCATGCTCCGGGCTGCTGGCTGCGCAGAGCCCTCTGCTCCGGCTCCAGGCAGCGCTGACACTAAAAGTTACATCGACTCGACGTGGTTATAGGAGTGGAAGGTCTCGAGCCGGCGCAAAATGGCATCCAGGCGGGCTTTGGCTGTATCGACTTCGCGCGAGACCAGCCGCAGTTCCTGAATGAGCAGCTGGATATCATCGCCAACACCTTCAACGGGACCCTCGCCCCGCCCCGTCAGCAGCCAAGCCGGGCTGACCGCCAGGGTGCCGGCGATCATGATCAGTTTGTTGGACCGGGGCTCCGACCGGTCGCTCTCCCAGGCCTGCCAAGTGGCCGTTTTCACCGCCAGGCGACGGGCAGCCTGCGCGGCCGTCAGCCCGGCGGCTTCCCGGGCGCAGCCAATCCGGCTGCCGATGGTGTCCGCGTGACCCTGATCTTCTGCACTAAGGCTCTCGGTTTTGATAGCTGAGTCCTCCGGTTCGCAATGATCTGCCAGCCGACGATCCGCAATCGTCCTGACGCGGGCGGAGCCTAGGGCCAAAAAGCGGATTGTCAAACCGACGCGCGCTCATCCGGCCACCGACGGCGCCCTCAACTCTCAGACCCCAGGGCAAAGAACCCGAAACGGCCGGTTTCGGCAACGCATGGGTTTGCGGCATCCCGTCCCCCTGCCTTCTTGCGGCATCCCGTACCCCTGCCTTAGTGTGCAGCCGCCTGAAAAAAGGTTGGAAAAGAAGGAAACGGCGGAAATGAATCAACTGGCCACAGCCATCGGGCGCCTCGGTACCGAAAGCGCTTTCGAAGTTCTGGCCCGCGCCAAGGCGCTGGAGCAGCAGGGCAAGTCGATCATCAACCTGGGCATCGGCCAACCCGATTTTCAGACGCCGGAGCATGTCGTCGAGGCCGCCGTGAAGGCGCTGCGCGACGGGCATCACGGCTATACCCCGGCCAACGGCATTCTGGAACTGCGCGAAGCCGTCGCCGAAGACCTGGAACTGCGCCACAACGTCCAGGTGGATCCGGACACGGTGGTGGTGGTGCCCGGCGGCAAGGTGACGATGTTCTTCGCCATGCTGATGTTCGGCGAACCCGGCGCGGAGATTCTCTATCCCAACCCCGGCTTCCCCATTTATGAGTCGGTGATCAACTTCTCCGGCGCCAAGGCCGTCCCCATCGCCCTTTCCGAAGACAAGGGCTTCGCCTTCTCCGCCGAGGCCGTGCTCGAGTCCATCACCCCGCAAACCCGGCTGATCATCATCAACAGCCCGGCCAACCCGACCGGAGGCGTCACCCCGCGCGAGGAAGTCGACCGGCTGGTCGAAGGCTTGGCCGCCCATCCGCAGGTCACGATCCTTTCCGACGAGATCTACAGCCAGATGCTCTACGACGGGAGTGAGCACGTCAGCCTGCTGCAGTATCCGGAAATCCGCGACCGGGTGATCATGCTGGACGGGTGGAGCAAGACCTACGCCATGACCGGCTGGCGGCTCGGCTTCGCCGTTTGGCCCAAGGGCCTGGCGGAGACGGCCACGCGTCTGGCCATCAACTGTCACTCCTGCGTCAATGCCTCGGCCCAGTTTGCCGGCCTGGCCGCGCTGCGCGGGCCGCAGGATGCAGTCGCGGAAATGATGTCGGCCTTCGATGTGCGGCGGCGGGCAATCCACGGCGCCCTCAACGCCCTGCCCGGCGTCTCTTGTGTTGAGCCGGCGGGGGCCTTCTACGCTTTCCCCAACATCACGGGGACCGGCATCCCGGCCAAGACCTTGGAGCTGGAGCTTCTCGAAGAGGCCGGAATCGCCACCATCGCCGGAACCTCCTTCGGGCGCTTCGGCGAAGGTTATCTCCGCCTGTCCTACGCCAACTCCCTGGACAACATCCGTCTGGCGCTGGAGCGCATCGGCGCCCATCTGGAAAGCCGGCAATCCGGCGCCGCGTGATCAGTTTTTGCCCAGACTGCACAGTTTGTAGGCAGACAAACCAAAGCAGCGGCGATATCGCACGCCGGCAAAGCCCTAAACACCGTGATCTTCCGGTCTCCGCGCCTTTTGGCACGCCTCCTGCTTAGGCGTCAGTCTGGCACGCTGCTGCCGGGATCGATCAGCACCGGATATGAGGCCCTAACACGCGATGAAAAAGATCGAAGCGATCATCAAGCCCTTCAAGCTCGATGAAGTGAAGGAAGCGCTCCACGAAGTGGGTATCAAAGGCATCACTGTCACCGAGGCCAAAGGCTTCGGACGCCAGAAGGGTCATACCGAGCTCTATCGGGGTGCCGAATACGTCGTCGACTTCCTGCCGAAGGTGAAGGTCGAAGTGGTTCTTGAAGACGAACTGGTCGAACGGGCCGTCGAGGCGATCCAGCAGGCCGCCCATACCGGCCGCATAGGCGACGGCAAGATCTTTGTCAGCGGTATCGAAGAATCAATCCGCATCCGCACGGGAGAACGCGGGGCCGCGGCGGTCTAGCCGTATCATCTCGGCCCGCAGGAAACCAACAGGCTCCGGGCGGCCGAACAAACATCCATCACAAGGTTCGAAGAAACGGAAAGAACATCCATGTCAGATGCAAAAACCATCCTCGAGATGATCAAAGATCAGAGAGTTGTTTACGTCGACTACCGCTTCACCGACCCGCGCGGCAAATGGCAGCATCTGGCAATGCATGTCGATGCGGTCGATGAAGATGCGCTCACCGAAGGCATCATGTTCGACGGATCGTCGATTGCCGGCTGGAAGGCGATCAATGAGTCCGACATGATCCTGCGCCCGGACCTCTCCTCCGCCGTGATGGACCCCTTCTCAAACCTTCCGCAGTTGATTCTCTTCTGCAACATCGTCGAGCCCTCCACCGGCCAGCTCTATCATCGCGATCCGCGCTCCACCGCCGTGCGGGCCCAAAACTATGTGAAGTCCTCCGGCGTCGGCGATCAGAGCTTCTGGGGCCCTGAGGCCGAATTCTTCGTCTTTGACGATGTGCGCTTCGACGTATCGCAGAACCAGACCTACTACTTCCTCGATTCCGACGAAGGCCCCTATAACACCGGCTCGATTTTCGAGGACGGCAACATGGGTCACCGGCCGGGCATCAAGGGCGGTTACTTCCCGGTGCCGCCGGTCGATTCCGCCATGGACCTGCGCGCGGAGATGCTGAAGGTGATGGGCGATATGGGCCTGGCGGTCGAAAAACATCACCACGAGGTGGCGCCCTCCCAGCACGAGTTGGGCATCAAGTTCGCCCCGCTGGTGCAGGCCGCCGACGGCATGCAGATCTATAAGTATGTCGTGCACCAGGTCGCCCACCAGTACGGCAAGTCGGCGACCTTCATGCCGAAACCGATCGCCGACGACAACGGCTCCGGCATGCACACCCACCAGTCGATCTGGAAAGACGGCAATCCGCTGTTCGCCGGCGACGGCTATGCGGGTCTGTCGGAAACCTGCCTCCACTACATCGGCGGCATCATCAAGCACGCCAAGGCGCTGAACGCTTTCACCAACCCCTCGACCAACAGCTACAAGCGCCTGATCCCGGGCTTCGAGGCGCCGGTGCTGCTGGCCTATTCGGCGCGCAACCGCTCGGCCTCCTGCCGCATTCCCTATGGCGACAGCCCCAACGCAAAGCGCGTCGAGGTGCGCTTCCCCGATCCGACGGCCAACCCTTATCTGGCGTTCTCCGCCATGCTCATGGCCGGCCTCGACGGCATCAAGAACAAGTACCACCCGGGCGACGCCATGGACAAAGATCTCTATGACCTGCCGCCGGAAGAGCTGGCCGACGTACCGACTGTCTGTGGTTCTCTGCGTGAAGCCATCGAGGCTCTGGAAGCCGACCACGAATTCCTGCTGGCCGGAGACGTCTTCAGCAAAGATCAGATCGCAGCTTACGCGGAACTGAAGTGGGAAGAGGTCTACCAGTTCGAACACGCCCCGCATCCGGTCGAGTTCAAGATGTACTACTCGGTCTGATCCTCAGCGGAGGGAAGTCCGCCGTCAGACCACACAAGCGTATGAAGCCCCGCCGGCGCGAGTCGGCGGGGCTTTTTTTTGCTGTCCGATATTGATCGAGGTTAAGGAAGCGTAAACAGTCGTGCGAGAACACAGAACGGCTTTATTTTCACCATATTTCTGCCGCCGAGAGATCACGCCCGAAGCACAAGAAACACTCTAAGAAGGGACCATCGTTTCTTGAGGTGGTTTGTTGTTGTGATGTTGATAGCAGTGACCTGGCGCAGCGTCGTCGTGGCGTCCTTCTTAGTTCTTGGTGTCGTCGCCTTTCCGCGGGCGACCTATGTGCCGTGGGTCACCACGGCAGAGGCGCGGCCCATACCACCGCGCATGGCGATCTCGGAAGAAAGGCTCAGTCTTGCGGCACCCGAAGCGCGGCGGCGGGATTCTGCAGCAGAAGCGACGGGAAATGCCGATCACATTGGCCCCTGAAGCCAACTGAAGAAACGAAACGGCAATTTCGGCGGCACCGCTTACTGACCCTGGCTCAGCGCCTCTGCCGTGCCTGTCAGGGGTGTATGCACAGCGTCCATTTATTGAAAAAAGATGAATAATGAATTGGAATTATCTCCTAATTACTAATTGATAGTTAATGTATTTTAAATAACATCCTTTTTTCTTTTTGATATCATAATAACACCTCCAATATAGCACGCCTCAACCACAGTAATTAGCCTATCACTCCGGCAGTCAATTCCATTGCCTGGAGTTCAGCGTGCCTTCCATAGACAACCAACGCGACGCCTCGTCCGAGGCCGCCGCTAAGCCCTCCGACCTTTCCCGGCGCCGCCTGATCGGCGTCCTTGCGGGCGTCACGGCGACCTGTGCACTGCCCGCACCCGGCGGCGCCAACCTGACCACCCTGCCGGCTACCTTGCCACCCTCCTCCGCCATGCGTGCGGCCGGATTTCGCGCGGCACCGGCGGCCTGGTTCAAACTGATCAAACAGCATCCGGAACTCGATCTTTCGGCCGAGCCCCTGGCGCCCGTGGCACTGACACACGCGCGCGAAGTCGAGCTGGCCCTGGTCCACCAACAGGTCAATCGCCTGATCCGCTTTCGCCCAGACGGACCCGACCGCTGGCAGTTGGTGGAGTCGGAAGGCGATTGCGAGGACTACGCCATCCGCAAGCTGTTCACGCTCTGTCAGAAATACGGCTGGCCCCGTTCGGCCCTAACCCTGGCTGCCTGCCATATCGAGAGCGGCCAGGGGCACGCGGTATTGCTCGTGCACAGCGACAGGGGTGTTTATGCCCTCGATAACCGGCGCCGCCACGTGGAGCCCTGGCGCCGGCTCCCCTACCGCTGGATCGCGCGGGAAGACCCGGGGGCCCCTTTCGGCCTGTGGCGCAAGCTGCCGACAGCTTGAGCGCGGTCAGCGTTTCAGCTTCACCTGGATCTCCGCGCCGCCGTCACCGTGAACCGAGTCGTGCGCGCGCACGACCACTTCATCCACGCCTTCGGGTATGACCACGCCGCCGAGCGAGCGGGTGAAAGGCTGTTCGTTCTCGTGCGGATGCAAAAGCACCCGCGTACCCAGCACTGTCCCGTCCGGCGCCACCACCTGCCAGCGGTCGGCGTAGTGATCCCAACCCTCGTCGGCGTGGCGGACGGTCACGGAGAAGCGCCAGGTGTTATCCCCCTCCTGCGCCGCCTCAACGGCGATCACATCGGCCTCGCCTGCCAGGGCGGCCATGAACGAGAAGCCAAGGACTGCTGCGGCCAAGGCACTCAGCGTAGCGTTTCTCATACAGCCGGTTCCTCGTTGTTTGTCAGGTGATCGGTCCCGCTGACCGTGACCTCCGGTAACGGCCGTGGCTTGCCCTGGTCATCGATCGCCACAAAGGTGAAAACGCCCTGGGTCACCTTCACCCGGTCGCCCTGGCGCCCGCGCTGGGCCCAGGCTTCGATATGGATGGCCAGAGAGGTGCGGCCGCGCCGGATGATATCGGCATAGGTGCAGAGCACATCGCCGACATAGACCGGGCGGTGAAAGGTCATGGCGTCCACCGCCACCGTCGCCACGCGCCCTGCGGCAAAGGTTCCGGCCGTGATCCCGCCGGCAATATCCATCTGCGACAAGACCCAGCCGCCGAAGATATCGCCGCTGGGATTGGCGTCGGCCGGCATCGCCAGCGTACGAGTAGCGAGCGCGCCACGCGGTTGGCCGGCCGGTTCGGATGTCTCAGACGTCATAGCGGTTGGGCATGGACAAGTCCCCTCTCCACAACTAGATATCGGGGACCAACATAAGGTACCATACCCTATAGTGCGATTCTTTTGCCAAGCAGCCGTCCCCCGAGCAGCGGCAGGATGGTCGCCTACTTAAACCTTTCAAGAACAGTTCTTCAGTCAGAATACGGGCCAAGATGGCAGACCTCTTTCAATCGACATCGAAGAAATCACCGGACAACTATTCCGCCAAGGATATCGAAGTCCTGGAGGGGCTGGAGCCGGTCCGCCGGCGGCCGGGCATGTATATCGGGGGCAGCGATGAGCGGGCGATGCACCACCTGGTCGCTGAGGTGCTGGACAACGCCATGGACGAGGCCGTCGCCGGCCACGCCAGCCGCATCGAACTGGAACTGCACGAAGGCAACGTGGTGGTGGTCGCCGACAACGGGCGCGGCATCCCGGTCGACCCCCACCCCAAGTTCAAGCCCAAGTCGGCCCTGGAAGTGATCCTGACGACGCTGCACTCCGGTGCGAAATTCTCGCAAAAGGCCTATGAGACCTCCGGCGGCCTGCACGGGGTCGGCCTCTCCGTCGTGAATGCTCTGGCGGACGAGTTGATCATTCAGGTCGCCCGCGACAAGAAGCTCTACGAACAAACCTACAACAAGGGCAAGCCCAAGACCAAGCTGTCCAAGGGCAAACCGGTCAACAACCGGCGCGGCACCACGATCCTGTTCCATCCCGACCCGACGATCTTCGGTGAGGAAGCAGCCTTCCGCCCGGCGCAGCTCTATCGCATGGCGCGCTCCAAGGCCTACCTCTATCGCGGCGTGGAAATTCGCTGGGCCTGCGACAAGAAGCTGCTGTCGAAGGGCGACGAGGTGCCGGAGAACGACACCCTGCACTTCCCCAATGGTCTTTCCGACTATCTCGCTGCGACCCTGGGCAAACGCAAGACCCTGACGCCCGACCCCTTTGAGGGCGAGGCCAAGCTGCCCGACGGCCAGGGCCGGGTCGAGTGGGCGATCACCTGGCCGGCCGATGAGAACGGCTTCCTCAATTCCTACTGCAACACCGTGGCGACACCCGAAGGGGGCAGCCATGAAGCCGGCCTGCGCTCCGGCCTGTTAAAGAGTCTGAAGGCCTACGGCGAGATGACCGGCAACAAGAAGACCGGCCAGGTCACCTCGGACGATGCCCTGGGCGGCGCCAGCGCCATGTTGTCGCTGTTCATCCGCGACCCACAGTTTCAGGGCCAGACCAAGGAGAAGCTGGCAACGGCAGCCGCGACGAAGCTGGTGGAAACCTCCATCAAGGACCACTTCGACCACTGGCTCTCCGGCCACCCGGAACGCGCGCGCATGCTGCTGGAGCGTTTCGTCGAGCGCGCCGAAGAGCGCCTGCGCCGGCGTCAGGAAAAGGAACAGAACCGCAAGTCGGCGACGCGCAAGCTGCGCCTGCCGGGCAAGCTGTCGGATTGCAGCCGCAACCGCTCGGAGGGAACGGAGGTTTTTCTGGTCGAGGGCGATTCTGCCGGCGGCTCGGCAAAGCAGGCACGCGCCCGCGAGACCCAGGCTGTGCTGCCCCTGCGCGGCAAGATCCTGAACGTGGCCAGCGCCTCGGCCGACAAGCTGAAGTCCAACCAGGAGATTGCCGACATTACCCAGGCACTGGGGTGCGGCACCCGCGGCAACTTCGATATCGATAAGCTGCGCTACGAGCGCGTCGTCATCATGACCGATGCCGATGTCGACGGCGCCCACATCGCCTCTTTGCTGATCACCTTCTTCTACCGCGAAATGCCCGGCCTCATCGAAAGCGGCCGTCTCTATCTGGCCCAACCGCCGCTCTATCGTCTGACCCAGGGCAGCGAAAGCGTCTATGCCATGGACGACGCGGACAAGGACGAGCTTATGAAGTCCCACTTCAAGGGCCGCGGTAAGATCGACGTCAGCCGCTTCAAGGGCCTGGGCGAGATGCCGGCGCGGCAGCTCAAGGAAACCACCATGGACCCGGCCAAGCGCACCTTGCTGCGGGTGACCATCGCCGCCGAAGGCGACAAGAGCCCGGCAGCGGAGGAGAAGAAGGCGGCGGATATGATCGAGCGCCTGATGGGCCGCAAGCCCGAGGCCCGCTTCGCCTTCATCCAGGAGAACGCCCGCTTCGTCGAAGAGATCGACGTCTGAGCCGCTAGCATCATTGGCGCGGTCGAGGAGCGCCACAGCGGGACGCCTGCCGGTAACCCGTCAATTTGATTGCAACGGCAAGCAAACTATCCCAAAGTGCGAGCCGATGGTTCTGCCGATACGAACGTAAGGCGGATGAAAAGGGAACACGGTGAGGCGTACCCATCAGGGACCAAAACCGTGGCTGCCCCCGCAACTGTAAGCGGTGAGCGAGCACCTGACAGAGCCACTGATCCGACGGGTCGGGAAGGCGGGTGCAAAGCGACGAGCCGCGAGCCAGGAGACCTGCCATCGCCACAGTCTAAACCGGGACGGGGTGTTTCCGAGGGATGGAATGGCACGCACTGTTTGCTCTGCCGGTTGTTCCGCTGTTCTCGTCCGAACGCAAAGACCAGAACTGGCCATGACAACCCTTTCCGAGCCCGCCGACCGCAGCCATCGTATCGTCGTCTGTACAACCTGCCGACATCCGAAGACCGGAGAGAATTCCGGCGACGATCTGATCGGGAGCTTGCGGACCACTGTCGGAACCGCGGCTGGTGACGGCGTATCGCAGAGTTTTTCGGTTATCGGAATTGCCTGTATGGCCGGCTGCGACCGCCCCGCTACTGTCGCCTTTCAGGGCGACGGCAAGGCAACCTACCTGTTTGGCGATATCGAGCCGAGCGACACAGAGGCGCTTGTCGCTTTCGCGCGGCTCTATAAGACTTCCGCCAACGGCTGGACCCGCTGTGACGAGCGGCCTGCCGCCCTCGCCACAAAAACGCTGGCCAGGGTGCCCGCGCTGAACAGCCTCACCAGTATCGATGGAGAGATCGCGCCATGACGGAGTCGTCCGGCAATCCAGCCGTGCTTGAAGCCAGCGGGCTCACCTACCGGGCCGGCGCCGGCAACGCCCTTGTGGCGGATGCAAGTGCCACCGTCCGGGCCGGTGATATGGTGGCCATCGCAGGCCCCAACGGCGCGGGCAAGTCGACTCTGCTGCGCATGCTGGCCGGCCTGCTGGCCCCGACAAAGGGCTCGCTTCGCCTCTGCGGCAGACCTTTCAAAAACTACACACCGCTGCAGCGCGCCCGCAGGATTGCCTATGTCGGTCAACTGGACGAACCGGATCGTCGGCTGAGCGTCTACGATTACGTTGCCCTTGGCCGCATCCCGCATAGGACAAAAGCCTCACGCGCGGAAAATGAACAGGCAATCGAAGAAGCAATCGCAGAGCTTCGGCTTGCCGGCAAGGAATCGAGCCCTCTCGGACAGATCTCGGGCGGCGAACTGCAACGCGCCTCGGTGGCGCGTGCGCTGTGCCAGAAACCGGACATCCTGTTTCTGGACGAACCCACCAACCACTTGGATCCGAAGGCCAAGGGGACGCTCTTGTCCCTTCTGTTCGCCCGCGGCATCACCAGTCTGTGTGTGCTGCACGAACTGGCGCTGATCCCCAAGCTTGCCAGCCACACGCTTCTCATGAACCGCGGCCGTGTGGTCGCAGCCGGGCGCACCGCAGACGTACTGACCGCGCAAGCGGTGCACCAGGTCTTCGGTGTCGATTTCTTGCATCTGGCGCATCCGACGGAGGACCGCGTGGTTTCCGTCCTGGATATCCCCGTCAGCAACAATCATTCCGCCTCAAATTGAAGGAAGTTCGTTCGATGAAGTACCTCTTGCCTACCCTGTTCAGCCTCGCAGTCGCGGGCACGGCCCAGGCCTTCCCGGTCACGGTGGACAACTGCGGAGAACCTCTGACTTTCGAGAAGGCACCAGAGCGCATGGTCGTCCACGACATCAATATGTCCGAGATGGCCTTTGCGCTCGGCCTTCAGGACCGGATGGTCGGCGTGACTGGAATCTCGGGCTGGTACAAAACAAGCCCGGAGTTCGAGATCAAGAGGGGCACTATCCCCGAACTGGCGCCCAAGTACCCGACGGTCGAAACGCTGGTCGCGGCGGCCCCGGACGCATTCTTTGCCGGCTGGTACTATGGGATGAAGCCCGGCGGGGACGTCACCCCCGACACGCTTGCCCCCCACGGCATCAAGACCCTGATCCTCTCCGAAAGCTGCATCCACCTGAAGAAATCCCAGCCACCGGCCTCCATGGATCTGCTCTACAAAGACGTTCTGCGTCTGGGCGCCGTCTTCGGCAAGCGCGCCGAAGCCGAAGCGCTGGTGGAGGGCTGGCAAGCCCAGCTTGCGGACATCACGGCCAAGATTGGTGATGCGAAGGGAACCCGGGTGTTCCTGTTCGACTCAGGTGAGGACAAACCCTTCACTGCAGGCAAGTACGCCCTTGTCAACGCGATGATCGAAGCTGCCGGAGGCGTCAACGTCACCGGCGACATGGAAACGAGTTGGGGACGGTCGTCGTGGGAAGCCGTCGCCGCGTCAAATCCCCAGTTTCTGATTTTGCTCGACTATCAGCAGGGTACCGGCGCCCAGGGCCTTCTCGACTGGCTGCGGTCCCATCCGGCCATGAAGGAAACCGATGCGGTCAAGGCCGAACGCTTCGTTGCGCTTCGCTATGAGGAACTGACGCCCGGCCCTGCAAACATCGCCGCCATCGCCAAGATTGCAGAAGCGATGAATCCCAAAGCCTTCTGATCGGCCTGTGATCCGCCTCTCCTTCACAGCGGCGGCGGGAGTGGCGGGGCTTGTCGCCCTGGCACTGCTGTCCGTCGGCTGGGGCGCCACCCCCATCCCTGTCGCGGATCTCCTTGCTGCCTTCGCACGGGCACTCGGCTTGGCGGAAGGAGCCGGGGCCACGCCGGTCGACCGTATCGTTATTGACCTGCGAACACCGCGTGCCCTGCTTGCGATCCTGGTCGGCGGCGGTCTCGGGATGGTTGGTTGCCTGCTGCAAACCGTCACGCGCAACGATCTGGCGGACCCGTTTCTCTTCGGTCTTTCGTCCGGCGCCGCAGCCGGCGCGGTCTTTGTCATTACCGTCACCGGCGACCGGCTCGGTATCTGGACCCTGCCGCTTGCGGCCTTCTGCGGGGGCATGCTGGCGGCGCTGATCGTTCTCGCGTTGGTCCGGCGTATGGGGTTTCAGGGGCCGGAAAAGCTTGTGCTCGCCGGCCTGGCGGTCTCTTTTCTTTTCACAGCCGCAACCAACTACATGGTCTTCGCCGGCGATCAGCGCGCCGCTCATTCGGTCCTGTTCTGGAGCCTCGGCGGACTCGGCCTGGCACGCTGGGAAAACCTGCCCCTTGTCCTCTTTGGTTTTGCCGCGCTCCTGGTCTTCGCTGTAGCGCGTCACCGTCATCTGGACGCACTTTTGGGCGGTGAGTTGACGGCAAACAGCCTGGGCGTAAACGCAAACAGCTTTCGCCTGCAGGTCTTTCTCGCCGCAGCCTTCTCAACGGCCATCTTTGTCTCGGTAACCGGTGTGATCGGCTTCGTCGGGCTGATGGTGCCGCACATGGCGCGGGCTTTGGTCGGGCCGCTGCACCGCGCCAGCCTTGTGCTCAGCGCGCTGTTTGGCGCCTTGCTGCTTTTGGCCAGCGATCTCGTCTCACGCGTGCTGCTTGCCCCTCAGGAACTCCCGATCGGGATCGTCACCGCGTCGATTGGCGCCAGCTTCATCGTGGTGCTGCTGCTCCAACGCCGCCTCGGCTGAACGAGGCGGTTGACCTGCTCCGGCCGCCGCTGGCGGCAGCAGCAGGCGTTTTACAGCGCCAACTTGGTCCAGAAGGTCCGAACCGCCTCTGTAGCGTCGACATCGGACTCGTAGACCCCGAGGCAGCGGCGGTCGCGACGGCCATCCGCATCGATCAGATAGAAGCCGACAGACCAGGTATCCGCCTTGTTGCGTTCAACAGCCAGGGTCGCTCGAACCGGTGTTTCGAGAGCAATTTCCATTGTTTCGTCGTCCTAAAGACCTGCGCAAAGTCCGCTCATCTAGAACACCGGGAATCACACGTTCGGGGAGACTGAATGGTCTGCACGACGGCTTCGGCAATCAAGTGCGGCGGCAGCAAGCAAATGCGCCAGACGGCGGCTTTCGTCAAGACGCCCGGCTCGCTTCTTCATCACGTCTGTTATGCATCTTTCGCATGGAACAGACGGCGGCTGCGACCGTCGCTCAGCCTCAAGAGCCAAGCCAGCGCCGCAGCGCGGCGGTGACGGCCTCCGGCCTTTCGAGGGTAGCGAGATGACCGCAGTCTTCCACCACCATCAATTCCGAATTAGGAATGGCGGCAGCCATGTCTTCATGTTCAGAAAGCGGGGTCAGGACATCCTGGCGGCCGCAGAGGATCAGCGTCGGCACCGCGATGCCTGCCAGGGTCTCGAAGTGATCCCGCCGGGTCATGATGGCGCGCTGCTGGGAGATAAAGGCGTCCTTCCCCACCCGCTCGGCCATGCCGGTGACGATGGCGGTGAGCACTTCATCTTCCAAACGGTCTTCATGAATGAAAAGCGGCAGCAACCTTGGGGTGACGCCCTTGAACTGGCCTTTCTCGGCCAGTTCGATCAGGCCGCGGCGGCGCGAGGTCTGTTCCGCGCTGTCGCCCCGGGCCTTGGTGTCGATCAGGGCCAGCCTATCAACCCGCTCCGGGGCCCGGGCCATCAGCTCCAGCGCGACATAGCCGCCCATGGAAAGACCGGCCAGAGAGAAGCGCTCCGGCATCGCCGCCAGCACCGTGTCGACCATGGCCGTGGCCGAGTCCTGGGTCGTGAAATCGGCAACCCAGCAATCGGCAAGGTCAGAAAGTGCGGCGATCTGCGGCTGCCAAAGGGCTGCGTCACAGAGCAGACCCGGCAGCAGCGCAAGGGGAAGCTTGTCGGCCATGATGTCTTTCTTGTCTCTCGTTTCCAGGAATTGTTTGGCGTTCAGCCGTTCGCACAACGGGAGGTCTGAAATCGGGCGATAGCGGCATCGGCAGTTACCGTACCGGCACCGGCCGCGGCCATGCGGTTGATCGCTACTTCTTTGTTGAAGGGGTCCCGCGAGGCAACAGCGTCGGTCACGAGGCTGACCGCCACGCCCTGCTCCAGCAGGCAAAGCACGGTTTGCTGAACGCAGACATGCGCCTCCATGCCCGCCACCACCACCTCACCGATGCCCCGGGCCGCCAGAGCACGGCGGAAAGCTTCCTCCCGAGGGGCGCCAAAGGCGGTCTTTTCGATGATCTCCGCCGGGTCCAAGAAACGACGCAAGGCCCCGACCGTGGCGCCAAGACCCTTGGAATACTGCTCCGTCGCGAGTATCGGAAGATCAACCGCCCGCGCAACCTGCAGCAGCTTAGCCGCTTGATCGATAACCGCGGGACTTTCGGCGATCGCCGGGGCAAGCCGCGTCTGCAAATCGACCAGAAGAAGACCCAAGTTACCGGTATCCACCTCTGGCTGCAGCACTTCGAGTCCAGAAATATTAACCATATTAGAGCGAGGATATAGGAACATTATTTTAATTGGAACGAGAAGCCGCGACTAATTCATGACGACTGCTGCTAATGATTGACATATTGCCTTTATTTCTTATGATCCGCCACGGTTACGACTGAAGTGAATTCAGTCGGCCTTGATACTCCAAAGCGAATATACGGATTGCATGACGTTTGAAGATCTTGGACTCAGTCCAGAGGTCCTGAAGGCCGTTGACGAAGTGGGTTACGCCACGCCGACGCCGATCCAGGAAAAAGCCATACCGGTAGTGCTCATGGGGCGCGACGTGCTGGGCTGTGCCCAGACCGGTACCGGCAAGACAGCCAGTTTCACCCTGCCGATGATCGATATCCTTTCGAGCGGTCGGGCGCGTGCGAGAATGCCGCGCTCGCTGATCATCGCGCCGACCCGCGAACTGGCGGCCCAGGTCTCTGAGAACTTCGAACTCTACGGCAAGCACGGAAAGCTTTCGATGGCGCTGCTGATCGGCGGCTCCTCCTTCGTCGAACAGGAACAAAAGCTCGACCGCGGTGTCGATGTCCTGATCGCCACGCCGGGTCGGCTGATCGACCTGTTCGAGCGCGGCAAGATCCTGTTGGCGGACGTGAAGATCCTGGTGATCGACGAAGCCGACCGCATGCTGGACATGGGCTTTATGCCGGATGTCGAGCGGATCGTCGGCCTGCTGCCGAAGATCCGCCAGACTCTGTTTTTTCTCGGCCACCATGCCGCCGGAAATCCGCCGTCTGGCCGACACCTTCCTGATGAACCCGAAAGAGATTTCGGTCGATCCGCCGGCCTCCGCCGCCGAGACGGTGACCCAGGCGCTCATCAAGGTAAAGGGCGCGGCCAAGGAAAAGCGGGCCGCCCTGCGCGATCTGATCCGCGGCGAGGACGTGAAATCGGCGCTGGTGTTCTGCAACCGCAAGCGCGATGTCGATATCGTCTTCCGTTCGATGGAGCGGCATGGTTTTTCCGTTGCCGCACTGCACGGCGACATGGCCCAACCTGTCCGCATGGAAACCCTTCAGAACTTCAAGGACGCCAAGGTCCAGTTCATGGTCTGCTCCGACGTGGCGGCGCGCGGGCTGGATATCCCGGCAGTGTCCCACGTCTTCAACTTCGACGTCCCTTCCAACCCCGAGGACTATGTCCACCGCATCGGCCGCACCGGCCGGGCCGGGCGCAGCGGTAAGGCCTTCACCTTTGCGCTGCGGGAAGAAGGCAAATATCTCGCCAATGTTGTCCGCATGCTGGGCAAGGACATCCCCGAGATCACGGTTGACCAGAACAGCGGCTGGGAAGCCGGTGACGCGGCCGAGGACTCAAGAGGCGGCCGGCGGCGCCGTGGCGGTGGCCGCAGCAGCAGCGAGTCCGGGCGCCGCGGCGGCCAGCGCCGCTCTGCCAAGAAGGCAGAGGCCGCGCCCTCTGAAGGAAGCCCGGCAAGCGAGCCCGCCGTGGTCGAAGATGAAACAGCGACGGAGCCAAGCGAGGCGGCCGCCGTCGAGGTTGTCGCTTTCGAGGCAACCGCCGAACCGAAAGCGGCCGCTTCCAAGCCCGCCAAGAACCGGGACGCAAAGCGGTCCCCGCGACGCGGCAAGAAAAAGCCGGAGAATGAAGAACTGGCACCGGGCGAGACCGCCTTCGGCGATCACATCCCCGCGTTCCTGCTGCGTCCTGCAAAGGTCGCCTGACGCCGACCCTCTCAAGCTGCCTCAGGACTTCAGAAGACTCTTCCGCATGCAGACGCGGGGGCTGAGATCGTCAAGACCGCGCGCCCTCTCCCCTTCGCGCAACCTTCTCAGCTCCGGGCCGATATTTTCATCGTCGAGGACGGAAAAGCCAAGGCACTCATAGTAAGGCCGGTTCCAGGGCACGCTATCGAATGTCGTCAGCGACAGTGTCCTGAAGCCGCTTGCGCCGGCCCAGGCTTCGACGGCCTGAGTCAGGCGGCGCCCCAGGCCCTGTCTTCCATGATCCGGATGCACCGAGAGTTCGGCGAGAAAGCCCTGCCCGTCCACCACATCGGCCAGGGCGAGCCCAACAATCTCCCGCTCCCCCGACGCCGTCTCTGCGACCCAGGCCAGTTCTTCTGCGATCTGGCGCTCATATTCTGTTCTTTCGGGCGGACGTCCCTGCGCGATCGCGGTCAGCCCGATGTCGCCGAAACGCTGGGCGGCAGCACTTTCCATGGCAGCCAGAACATCGGCATCGGCAGCGCGGGCGGGCCGGATGCGATAGCTCACCGCCACGCCCCAGAGGCAGCGATCTTGGCCTTCGGCCTCAAGCGGCTATGATGGCGATCAACGACTCGGGACCGGCGGCGGCCAACAGGCGAAAGACGGAATGCGATGCAGACGATTTTCATCATGATCAAGTGTGAGCTTGGAAAAGCCTATCCGGTGGCCGACGCATTGGTCGAAAGCGTCGAACAGGTCTCTGAGGTGCATTCGACGTCCGGCGAGTACGATCTCCTGGTGAAATGCTATCTGCAGGACGACGACGACATCGGTCATTTCGTCAATGAGCGGGTCCAGACCTTATCCGGCATCAAAGACACCTTCACCCTGATTGCCTTCAAGGCCTTCACCTAAACGCCCCTGATTGTGACAGATAGATCGCGGGCACGCGCCGCCTCCAGCCACGTTCCGAGCTCGCGCAGCATCAGGCTGAAATCGCGGCGCCCGGCCTCCCAATCCGTGATCGAGTTGAACTGAGTGTAGCCATAGCTGGCGCTCAAGGGCCAAACCTGTTTCGGGCTATCGCTATGGGAGATCCGCTGGGCGGCATCCCGCAGTTCTTCGACCAGGCGATCGATGGCAAAGCCCGACAGGGTGGTGGTGCTGGAAACCCGAAAGTTGCCGGCGATGAAGCAGAGCGCCTCAAAAGCGTCGCCGTCCATAAAGACCGGCCCGCCGCCGCCCGCCGCCGCGTCGTCAACGGAAAACTCCGCGTAGTAGGACCCGCTTCGGTCCGCCCCGTTTTTTACCAGCCCCAGCTCCATGGAATTTATACTGCGCCAAGCCGAGCCGCCGAAGCAATGCCTTCGCCGATCCCTCAAGGGCCGCGTGGGCGGCCGATGCCCGGATCGCGCGTGCAGCCGGTAGGCCGCCGCTGAGCGCTCTGGACCAAAGATCCTGTAACAAAAACCGTGACGAACAGCACAGTATTTCTCCGGCTACGCTGTATTGTTTATATAGAAGATCTCCGCTTCTACTGTTAACCATAGAAGCGGATTTCCTAAACAAAGAGCTTGTTGTATAAAACGCACAACAATCCTCGGTTGATCGTTTGGACCATTCAAACTGCCATGCCTAGTTTGCGCCGACCCCCAGTGCTGTTCGACATGATGAAGTCCCTGATAACCCTGGGGCAAACGCTCAATCTCACGCAGACGGTGAACAAGCTCGGCGTTTCGCGCCAAACCGTACGCCGCCATATCAGTGCCTTGGAGGAGATCAAGGGCGCCACCTTCTTCGAGGTCCGGGATCGCCACTACGCCCTCACGGAAGCCGGCAAGAAGGCAATGACCGAGGCCGAAAAAGTGCTCGAGCAGGCTGAAGCCTGGCTCGGCGGACAGCGCTTGCACGGCGCCACCGCCTCGGGGATGGACCGATCCAGGTTCCACGATGAGGAAGGCCGCGATTTCTACGCCCAGCAGCACCCGCTCAGCCGGCTCTGGGTAGACAGCCCGCCCATCCTTCAAAAAGGCTTTCTCGCCTGGGCCAACGCGCGTTTTCAGGTCGACTCACCGGAAATGGAAGCGCTGATGCCCTATCTGCTGCTCTACCGGCAGCACGATGACAGTTGGCTCTGTGTCGCCATCGGCGAAGAATCCTCCTATGCGACCTGGTTCGACCGGGTCTGGGCCAAGAGCGCAATCGGCCGCTTTTCCAAGGACGATCCCGCAGGTGCGGAGTTCAATGACTTCATCTCCGGCGCCCACTCGCAAATCTTCAGTCAGGGTGGCGCAAGACTGGATCACGTCTATGCCCAGATCCCCAGGGAACGCGGAGGCCCGCCGGTTCCTGTTAGTTTTCAACGCCTTCTGATGTGCTGCACTTTCCCCGACGGGCAGATGGCGCTGGCCGTTCTGGTCGCCAGGACAAAGCGTATCGCGATCGAAGACTTTGACCCGGATAGGGTGAACCCCATGTCCGATGACCTTGTCATGGACTTCGAGATTTAGGGTCAGCGGCGAAACCCGTTCTCCGCGCCAGACGAACTCCGTTCCGCAAGGCACGTATCACGTTACCTTATCACTTCACCTCTTAGCGAGATAAGGAAGCGTTCACCTATGTCTACCAGCAGCCTCTACGAAGAAATTCGCTACATTTCCGAGATTATCCGGATCGGCGAAGAAAAAGGCCTCACCCTGGAGGTCTCCACCGACTTTGAGGAGTTTCGAAGGGTTCGCATGGCCCAAACAGACAGATCGACCCTCTACCCGATGTACGACACCGCTTCTTCCTACATCGATTCGAGGAACGGGTTTTGGATCAAGGGGGTCGATGAGAACGGCGACCTTGTTCACACCCAGGCTGTCTGCCTGCTCGATCTCTCGGGGATCACTCTGGCCGATCACTTCCGTCTGCACCGCCACAAGTACATGACCCCCGGCGACACCGACGATCCATCGCAATTCACTTATTCACCGACCCCGGCCACCCAGCGGATATCCGGGCGGGTCTGTTACCACGGCGAGCTTTGGCTGAAGAACGACGGCCGCAAGCGGTTCCGCGGCAGCGGCCTGACGACGGTGCTGCCCCGCATGGCCCTGGCCTTGAGCCTGATGGAGTGGTCGCCGGATTTTGTCTTCGGCTTCATGTACCCCGACGCCGCCTGCAGGGGCTTGGCGGCACGCGAAGGCTATATGCATATGGAGCCGGGCTTCTGGCACGCTCCCGGCAGTTCTGAATCCTTCGCTGAGTGGATCGTGTGGATGGCGCGCGAAGATCTTGAGCATCTGATCCGCTTCCGGCCCGGAGAGCTCTATCGCCAGATGGAGTCCCAACGGCCGAGCAAGAAGCAGAAACCCAGCGAGGTCCATATACCGGAGCGTCGATGGGATCGGCCGCAAAGCGCAGCCGCGTCCTGAAGCACAACAGCCGGTCGGGGAGAGAAATGAAGGTCGATTGACGGAGGCTTTCGGCCTCCAGTGCCAGGAACTTCAAAAACGCACGTCGGAATCCGTCTGCCGAGCGTGGCTTCTGATGATAAACCGAGCCGCAGTGGGACGGCTCGGTTTAGGGCGAAAGTCGGACTTGTTGGGGCACAAAGAACAGATGGTCTTGGTCCTCCACCGCAAGATGACAGGCGATGCAGAATTCGACCCGCTCGGCGCCGGCCCCCTTGGTGCGGCCCAGCAATGCGCCGTCCGCTGAGATCATCGAGTAGCGCCAGTCGCCGCTGACATAGTTGAAACCCGCTTCCATCTTCTCCATGACAAACAACGGCCCGGCGCTGACCGTGCCATCTTCGGTCACGACGAAGCTGTCCTTTGCAACAACAGAGCCTACCGGCAGCCGCCCGGCCGCTTCATATTTGCCGTAGTCGCGGGCGATGGCGTTGGCGTAGTTGCTGACATAGCGCCGGCCATGGGTCATCGACTTGTAGGGGGCGGTGTTAAAGCGCTGCCAGTCACGATAGCCGGCGCTCACTGGGTCGCCGCTGAGCGCATAGGTTTGCGCCAGCTCGTCGGCCAGCGCGCGATAGATTGCCGCCGCCTCCTGCGCGGTCAACGCGGCTGAATTCCGGATCCGGTCGTGACGTTGCTGTTCGGGCGCCCCCTGAGCGCTGAAAGACGGCAGCGGCTCATCCAGTTCATCTTCGAAGCCCTGAGCCTGCTGACCTTCAAGATCAGTGTTCGCGGGGGTGCTGCTGGAGTTCTGTGTCGGTGCGCAGCCGGCTGCCGCGGTAAGCAGGAGTAGCGCGCCTGGAAGCGCAAAAAAACGGGCAAGCATAGCAAAACGGTCTCCTCACAATGACCGTTCCCTTACCCCCCTACGGTCTTGATTTAAAAAGGATATAGTGCTTCTCACGGCTATCTGAACATCACAGATGCGTGATCGAACACATCCTTCCAAGACCCTGCCGGCCAGGCCGCGAATTGGGGTTACTTGGTGCCGAAGATCCGGTCGCCGGCATCGCCCAGGCCAGGCACGATGTAGCCCTTTTCATTCAGGTGATCGTCAACAGCCGCCGTAAAGACGGGCACGTCGGGATGCGCCTGATGGAGGGCGTCAATGCCCTCCGGCGCTGCCACAAGACAGACGAAGCTGATGTCCTTGGCGCTGTCTCGCTTGAGCATCTCAAGGGCCGCAACGGCGGTATGGCCGGTCGCCAACATCGGGTCGACAACGATCGCCAAGCGTTCCCCCATATCCCGGGGGACCTTGTAGTAATACTCCACCGCCTCCAGCGACTTGGGATCACGGTAAAGCCCGACATGGCCCACCGAGGCAGCCGGAATGAGGTCCAACATCCCGTCGAGCAGCCCGTTACCGGCGCGCAGGATGGTGATGAAGCAGGGCTCCTGCTGCGCCAGCAGGGGCAGTTCCGCCCTGGCGACCGGCGTTTCGACGGAAACGGTCTTCAGTTCCAGATGCCGTGTTACCTCATAAGCCAGCAGCAGGCTGATCTCCCGCAAGAGGCGCCTGAACTCCGGCAAGGCGGTTTCGGTGTCGCGCATCAGGGTCAGCTTGTGCTGAACCAGAGGGTGGTCGACCACAGTGACTTTATGGTTCGCGACTGTCTTTTCCATGCCTCTGCCTCGCCTGTTCTGATCGGTTCGTTTGACCTCCGCCGGCTTTTGGACCCGGCGGCTGAGGCGGAGTGTTAAAAGACGAAGACGATTCTGTCGAGCCCGAGCTTGAACCGGCACAAGGCAAAAAACGACCTCAGGCCTTGCCGGTCGCGCCCGCTGCCACCCCCGGTCCCTCGCCTTCCCCCTCGGCTTCGGCGACGGCAGAGGCGGCAGCCTTCTCGACGGCCGCCTTTTGGTCCGGCGGCAGCCCCTCAACGCCGGGAACCTGCACAGTGACTTGGCGGTTGGCGAACTTGATGCCCTCGGCGGCAAAGGCGCGCTGGACGGCGGCATAGATTTCGCGCCGGATCATGAACTGGCGGCCCGGCTTGGCCATGAACTTGCCCCGGATCACCAGGGCGCTGTCGTCGGTCGCGAAGACGCCCTGGGACTTGAAGGGAGCCAGGAAATCCGGCCCGATTTCTTCGTGATCCAGCAGTTCCTGGCCGATGGCCTTGAAGATCTTGCGGACCTTGTTGACGTCAGTGTCAAACGGCAGGCGGAACTGCAGCTTCACGATCACCCAGTCCCGGCTGTAGTTGGTCAGGTGTTGGATCTCTCCGAAAGGCACCGTGTGCAAAGCGCCCCGATGGTGACGCAGGCGCAGCGAGCGCAGGGAGATCTTTTCCACGGTTCCCTTCACCACCCCGACATCAATGTACTCACCAAGCCGGAAGGCATCGTCGACCAGGAAAAAGACACCGGAAACGATATCGCGCACCAGGGTCTGGGCGCCGAAACCCACGGCCAATCCAACCACACCGGCCCCCGCCAGCAGAGGGCCGATGTTCACGCCGAGCGCACTGAGAATCAGCATGATGGCCATGATGATGATGGTGACCTGTATGGCGACGCGCAGAAGCGGCAGCAGAGTACGGACACGGGAGGCCCCGGCACCGCCCTGCTCGCCCGGCTCCGGCTCGCTCGCGCCCTCCGCATCACCGGCCGCCGCAGCCGCATCCTCGGCCAGCTTGCGATCAATGGTGATCCGGGCCAGTTCCCAGAGCACATAGGCGATCAGGCCCGTCAGGCCGATGTCAACCAAGGCCCCGGCGACGCGGGCGCCGAAACCCTCCTCCGCCAGAGAAAAAAGATCGACCCCCCAGATGCGCGCCAGGAACAGCGCCGCCGCAATACACAGCAGAAACCGAAAAGCCCGGATCACCACGATTTTCAACTGGCCGACGGCTGTTGCAACCCCGTTGTCGCTCCGCTCCATACGTTGCGCGGCGCGCTCCAGGATCGCATCCAGGTGCGGCAGGAAAAGCACCGTCAGCAGACTGCCGAAGGAAGCGAAGTAAGAGGCAGTCCCGCCGCCAAGCTCGATCACGATAATCACCAGATAGAGCAGGATGGTGTAGATAACCGTCGCGAGCGGCCAAACCTCAGCAATCATCGCCCGCAGGGGCGCCGCATTCTCAAGATCCCAATTGAGATCGCCGGCGATGGCACGGCGGGCCCTGACGATCGTGTAGACGACCGTGGCGATCAGCACGAAGCCGACCGCGAAGCTCAGGACTTGATGTCCATCGTCCGGCATCCCAAGGCTATGGAGCAGGCTGCAGGTCAGGAAGCCGAAACCGGCGATGGAGGCCATAACCAGGTTCTGACGGTGCAAGTAGCGGGCATCAATATCGGACATCATGGCCAGGCGAAGCCCGGGCAGATAGGGCGCCAGCAGAAAACGCGAGAAAATCGCATAGCTGCGCACAATGATGACCGCGGCGATATAGGTCATCACGGCCGTGCGGGTGATCTCGTTACCCTGGGTCAGGGCGAAGAAAACCGCCAGGGCAACGCCGATAAAGACGGCGAGCCAGACGAATTCCAGCACCAGCCGCGCGAACAGGCGCCCAAAGCGGCCCAGAGCCGAGTCGGAACGGCCCTCGACGATCTGGCGGAAAATCCTGTTCATGGCGCGGCGCGCCAGCCATTCGGCGAACCAGCCCAGCGCCATCATCACGCCGAAACCGAAGACGATCCAAAGCAACACACCCGCCGGCCGGCCGTCTCTAAGGCGCTCGAGCGCCAGAGAGACTTGCGCCGGAACCCGCGGCACCGCTCCGATCAGGCCGGCAAAGCCGTCCCGGACAGCCTCGGCCTGGTTCTGAGATTGCAGCAGCAGACTGCCCAGGTCTTCATTCTCCCCCCGCCCGCCGGCCGCCACCGCATCCAGGCGCTCCAGCAGCAGGCTGCGGACCTCGGCATCATCCAGACGGGCGACCAGATCACGGACGGCCTCTTCCGAAAGCGCCGCGCCGCCGGCCCGCAGTTCCTCCAGAGCCGTCGCTTCTTCGCCTGGAGACTCGGTGCCGGTCACTTGGGCCTGGGCGGCGCCAAGCGTGAAAAAGGACAACAGGAGAACCGAAAGAAGAATTGAGAATCGAAGGTCCACGCCGCACCCCGCGGTGGCTAATCACTAAGACTATAGACCCATTGGATGAGAAAACCCAGGACACCAGTGGGCGAGCGTTCGCGTTTCGGATTGAGACCGCCGAATTCGCCCTCGGCGCAATGAAAAGGCGATGCAAATCGCCGCGGTGTTCACTCGTCGCGCCGAAGGCGCGCCGACAAGGCATCGGCAGCGCGCAACTGGGTTTCGCTCAAAGAGCCGACCAGCGCCGCACGCCGCTGGGCCGCCCACAGACGGCCCTGCTCGGCGGCCAGCGAAAGCCAGGCAACGGCCTGCACCAGATCACGCTCCACCCCCTGACCCTCGGCATAGAGGTCGCCAAGGTTCATCTGCGCCACCGGGTCACCGCGTTCGGCGGCACGCCGGTACCAGGCGGCTGCCGCCGGCAGATCCCGGTCCATGCCCCGCCCGCCGACCTGGAGCAAACCGGCCAGCGCGACCTGTGCCTGAAGGTCTCCGGCCTCCGCCAGAGGCAACCACTCTTCGTAGGCATCGCGAAGCTGACCCGAATCATAGGCGGCCAGACCATCGATGAAGTCGGCAAAGACAGACCGCCCCGACCCAAGGGCCGAGGCGGCCAGTACAATCACGAACACGGAACAGAGGCGGAGGGAACCGGTCAGCAAAGCAGCCATCCGTCTCTGCCCATTGCTATTTCACCCGGTATTCCTCGGGCAGCAGCAAGACGTTGTCCTGCTCCGGCGTTACCGACTGGTGGCAGCCGATACAGAAGGCAACGTTATCGGAGCCCGCCCCGTTAGTGGTGCCGAAGACCGAGCCGTTCGGCATTACCATCGTGTAACGCCAGTCGTCACTGTCAGGGTTGAAGCCGGCTTGCATCTTCTCCATCAGGAACAACGGCCCGACGGAGACCTCGCCTTTGGCGTTCACCCCGAAGCTGTCTTTGGCAAGCTTGGCACCCTGCGGGAAGGTCCCCGCATTCTCATAGAGCCCGTAAGCCTTTGCCGCGGAATTGGCCCAGTTCTGGACATAACGCCCGCCATGGGTGGCCGAGACATAGGCCTGGGTACTGTACTGCCGCCAGTTAGAATAGCCGGAGGCATCGCCCTTGTCCGACTTCGCATAGGCGGCCTTCATGGTCTCGAACATGCAGTCGTAGGCGGCCAGCGCCTCGGCGTCCGTCAACTCAGGGGCCTCGTCGGCCGCACAGGGGTTGCAGGGATTGCAGGGGTTACAAGGGTTGCAGGGGTTCGCTGCCGCGCAGGGATTGCACGGATTTGCTGCGCAAGGGTTGCAGGGGTTCGCTGCACAGGGGTTGCACGCCTTGGCTGCGCAGGGATTGCAAGGATTACAAGGATTCTTCGCCGCACAGGGGTTGGCCCGGGCCGCCGCCTGAATTCGCGGGATCGCGCAAGCGGCAACCGAGCCGCCACCGCCCGCTGCGCAGGGGTTACAGGGATTACACGGGTTGCAGGGGTTTGCCGCCGCGCAGGGATTACAGGGATTTGCCGCACAGGGGTTGCAGGGGTTGGACGCCGCGCAAGGGTTTGCAGCACAGGGGTTGGCCGCGCAAGGGTTACAGGGGTTCGCGGCGGCGCAGGGATTGGCCCCACAGGGATTGCACGGATTGACCGGCTTCTTCGCAGCGCAGGGATTGCAAGGATTGCAGGCTGCCTGGGCCATGGGAACGCCCATATGCCCTGTGACAAGCAGGCCACCGGTCGCCACACCGGCCAAAACCGCCAGCGGAACCACGGCGGTCGACATTAACAAGCGTTTCCTGGATTTCATCAGATCACTCCCAGACAGATACTCTTGGTTTTTTGTTCATTTGCGAAACCTGTCTTTGACTGCAGGTTTCGGTCTCCAAGCCTAGGACTCATGGACGATTCTGTAGAGTCACGGCGGCTCACGATGTCGTGAGAGCAGAGCCTTTTCCGGCTTGAGAATGCCGCCTGACGGCGCTGCGTTGTCACCCGTGATGCAAGACAGATGAAGCTACTGGAGATTGAGAAACTCCACCCGATATTCGTCGGGCACAAAGAACATCTGGTGGTGCTCTTCTTCGACGGCCTCGTGACAGGTGATGCAGAACTCCACGCGCTCACTGCCCTCCCCGTTTGTCACCCCGAAGAGGCTGCCGTCGGGCATGATCATGGAATAGCGCCAGTCATGGGCGTCAGCCCGGAAGCCCGGCGGCATCTTCTCCATCAGGAACAGCGGACCAGTGAAGACGTCTCCGCGCTGTGTGACGGCAAAGGAGTCCTTCGCCAGGATCGCACCAACCGGCATGGGGCCGGCGGCTTCATAGCGCCCGTAGGCTCTGCCGATGGCATTGGCATAGTTGTTCACGTAGCGCTGCCCATGGGTCGCCGAACGATAGGGCGCCGAGTTAAAACGCCGCCATCGCGCAAAAGACTCCGCGCTTCGGTCATGCGACAAGCGATAACCGGCGACCATGCGGTCGCGCACTTTTTCGTATATCACCAGCGCATCCGCGGCGGGGAGATCCGCCGGCCCTTCGACGGAGAAATGGTGTTCCGGCCTGGTGAAGTCGGTCGACTGTCCCTGTGCCGGCGAAGTGCTCCCGAGCGCAATCCATGCCGCAGAGACCGCCAAGGGAACCAGCCCGCCCCGAACCACCTGCGGCAGATGCCGGGCAAGGAAGAACTGAAAGACCCGAGAGAACTGTGGGGAACAACAAACCAAGCCAGCCTCCTGTCGAAGTCCAGCGGCGGCTCGGCCTCGGTCGACGATACCGGGTTCCGCGCTATTGGTTCATTGTGCGGGCAAAAGATGGGATCGGCGGATCAACTCAACATCACAAGAGGTTGAGCTTTCTCTAAATAAAGAGGCGCCGACAGTTCTGCCGGCGCCCAAAAAAATAGAAAGATCAGTCTTGGGGAGACTACTCCGGCTTGAACTGCATCAGGTAAGCAATGACGTCGGCGCGGTCACCCGGCTTCTTGAGACCGGCGAAGGCCATCTTGGTGCCCTTCACGGCCTTTCGCGGCGCCTCAAGATAGGCATCCAGCGTGGCGGCGTCCCAAATGGCTCCGCCTTCGCCATAGGCTTTCATCGCCTTGGAATATTTGTATTTTTCAACAACGCCGACGGGTTGGTCGACGATGTTGTAGAGGCTTGGCCCAACCTTGTTCTTGCCTTCTTCGACGGCATGGCAGGCTTTGCATTTGCGGAAGACTTTCTCGCCGTTGGCCGCGTCACCCTCGGCCATAGCCGGAACCGCCACAAGAGAGGCCGCGGCAAAGGCAAAAATAGGAAGCGAATTCTTTAGGCGCATTAATACACTCCGGTCTTGTTGGTCCCCGCACGGGGTCATCTCTCCTGCAGCAACGACATTCCGCCGAAGCAGCAGCAGACTATGGACGGTCAGCCTTAAAAGACAAGTTACGAAGTGTCGCAGGCCTACAGAAACGGCCCCTTCCGATTCAGATTACTCGGAAAGGTTTTTCAGGTAGGCGATGACGTCGGCGCGATCCTGCTCTTTCTTGAAACCGGGAAACGCCATCTTGGTCTTTTTCACCAGGTCCTTCGGCTTCTTCAGCCAAGCATCCAGGGTCTCCTCATTCCACACGACGCCGGTCGCTCCATAAGCCACCATCCCCTTGGAATACCTGAATTTGGCAACCTGGCCCGGGGTGGCGCCAAAGATCTTGTACAGACTTGGCCCGACCTTCTTCTTACCTCCGTCCAGGGAGTGGCAGGCAGCGCATTTCTTGAACAGCTTTTGCCCGTTGGCCGGATCCCCCGCCGCCACAGCCGGCGCTGAAAGCGCTAGGGCAAGGAAAGCCGCCGAAATACCGGCCGAAACTGTCCGCAACATCATCTCTCTCCCGATAGTGTCCCGATCCCCATGAAAGCGCTCCCGGGCCAGGTCCGGAACACCGACGCCGTCCGCGATCCATATCAGCCGGGATACCGCCTGAGACGCAAATCAAAGCCCGGCGGTTACACCTCAAGAAAGCGTGAAGGTGCGACCCTCCGGCCGGCCCCTCAGCCTCTTTCCACGCGGCGCATTCATTTTGAACCATCGCGTCCTGCTGGACGACACAGGGGTATCGATCGAGTTTCCAGCAACCTGCTGAAAGGCTGCGATCCCAGCAATTTTCACTTTCAGGACAACGAGGGCCATTCAATGCTAACCAGTTCAGATATTGGCAAAACCGCAACCATTTCGATTGCCGCCGCCCTGATGGCACTGATGACCGGCGTGGGCGCCGCCAGCGCAGTCGGGAGTGCCGCAACCACTTATGCGAAGGCATTTCCCAAGGCTGAGGTCGTTGCCAGTGCACAGAAATTCAAAAAACCCACCCGCGGCACCAGGCCGGTCGCCGGGCCGCAGAAGATGACCACGACCGGCTCAGGGAACACGGCCAATACATCCGGCTGTCATGACGGGGCGTCGCAAACGTCCTATGAAGGTTCCTGCGACTATCATGAGGAGTACGAGGCAACCGGCGGCTGCGAAAGCGACACCACGGGCACCTCCTATCCCGGCAACTGCGCCAACAGCAGTGAGCCCTGATCCTTGCGCTGACCGCAACAGGGATTCCAAAAAACACTTCACAAGGGGAGGCATCGCTGTCTCCCCTTTTTCATTGGCGCTGCGCAGGCAGGCAGTCCTTTCCCCGGGAACAGCCGCCCAGCACTGACGAATCACCGGATTGATGAACTATCCGGCCACGCTGCGCCCCAGTCCGCCGCCAAACATCGTTCAAAAGCTGTCAGTTGCGAGCGGTTATCACTTGATTCTCCCGCGATATCTTATATTTAAATCCATACTAGATTAGTCGGATTTGAGGTTTCCCATGTTCCGGTTAAACCGCCTGACAGACTATGGCGTCGTGCTGATGTCGCAGATGAGCCTGCGCGGCGGGGAGCTGCGCTCTGCCCAGCAGATCTCCGATGACACCGCCGTGCCCCTGCCGACGGTGGCCAAGCTGCTCAATCTGCTCAGCAAGGCCGGTCTGGTCACTTCCCAGCGCGGCGCCGCCGGCGGCTATGCCCTGAGCCGCAGTCCGGAAGAGATCTCCGTGGCCCAGATCATCCAGGCACTGGAAGGTCCGATTGCCCTCACCGCCTGCGTCACCGGCGCATCGGACTCCTGCGATGTGGAATCGCTCTGCCCCATGCGCGGCAACTGGGACAAGGTGAACACCGCCATTCAGGACGCTCTCACCAGCGTCAGTCTGGCCGAGATGTCGGCCTTCCCCGAAAACTTCGGCCTGCCGACGGCCGGAACCAAGGTGCCGCTCCGGCCCAGAGGTAAGATTGAGAACTGATGCAAAGAATGCCCGTCAAGCTTTTGGCAATCAGGAGATTTTTTAGATGGCTGCCACAGTAGAGACAGTCGAACAGGTCCGTGGAATCGAGAAGTACAAGTACGGCTTCGTCACGGACATCGAGACCGAAACCGCGCCCAAGGGGCTCAGCGAGGACATCGTCCGCTTCATCTCGGCCAAAAAGAACGAGCCGGAATGGCTGCTGGAGTGGCGCCTGAAAGCCTATCGCCACTGGCTGACCATGCCGGAGCCTGAGTGGGCCAAGGTGCAGTTTCCGCCGATCGACTATCAGGACTCCTACTACTACTCGGCACCGAAGTCGCCGGAGGACCGGCCCAAGAGTTTGGACGAGGTCGACCCCAAGCTGCTGGAGACTTACGAGAAGCTGGGCATCCCCCTCACAGAGCAGAAGATGCTGGCGGGTGTCGCCGTCGATGCCGTCTTCGACAGCGTCTCCGTGGCCACCACCTTCAAGAAGAACCTGGAAGAGGTCGGGGTCATCTTCTGTTCGATCTCCGAGGCCGTCCAGAACCATCCGGAACTGGTGAAGAAGTACCTCGGCTCGGTGGTGCCCTACGGCGACAACAAGCACGCCTGCCTGAACTCGGCGGTCTTCACCGACGGCTCCTTCGTCTATATCCCCAAGGGCGTGCGCTGCCCGATGGAACTCAGCACCTATTTCCGCATCAATGCGGAGAATACCGGGCAGTTCGAACGGACCCTGATCATCGCCGACGAAGGGTCCTATGTCAGCTATCTGGAGGGCTGCACCGCGCCGATGCGCGACGAGAACCAGCTTCACGCTGCGGTGGTCGAACTGATCACGCTGGACGATGCCGAGATCAAGTACTCGACCGTGCAGAACTGGTATCCCGGCGACGAGAACGGCAACGGCGGCATCTACAACTTCGTCACCAAGCGCGGCGCCTGCCGCGGGCGCAACTCCAAAATCTCCTGGACCCAGGTGGAAACCGGCTCGGCCATCACCTGGAAGTATCCGAGCTGCATCCTGCAGGGCGACAACTCGGTGGGCGAGTTCTATTCCATCGCCATCACCAACAATCATCAGCAGGCCGACACCGGCACCAAGATGATCCACCTGGGCAAGAACACCCGCTCGCGCATCATCGCCAAGGGCATTTCCGCCGGGCAGTCGGACTCGACCTACCGCGGCCTGGTACGGATCTCCGCCAAGGCCGAGGGCGCGCGCAACTTCACCCAGTGCGACTCGCTGCTGATCGGCGACCGCTGCGGCGCCCATACCGTGCCCTACATCGAAAGCAAGAACCGCAATGCCATCCTGGAGCACGAGGCGACAACCTCGCGCATCAGCGAAGACCAGCTCTTTTACTGCCGCCAGCGCGGCATCTCCGAAGAGGATGCGGTCGCCCTGGTGGTGAACGGTTTCTGCCGTGAGGTCATGCAGCAACTGCCCATGGAGTTTGCCGTCGAGGCCCAGAAGCTGGTCGGTATCTCCCTCGAAGGCAGCGTCGGCTAAGCAAAGAAAAAGCGTAACAAGGATCATAGCGAAACATGCTTGAGATCAAAAATCTGCACGCCACCGTGGACGGCAAGGAAATCCTCAAGGGTCTGGACCTGACCATCAAGGCCGGCGAGGTGCACGCCATCATGGGTCCCAACGGCTCCGGCAAGTCCACGCTCTCCTATGTCATGACCGGCCGCGAAGGTTACGAAGTGACCGAAGGCGAAGTGCTGTTCAAAGGCAAGAACATCCTGGAGATGGAACCGGAGGAGCGCGCCGGTGAAGGCCTGTTCCTGGCCTTTCAGTATCCGGTCGAAATCCCCGGCGTGCCCAACACCACTTTCCTGAAAGAGGCGATGAACTCGGTGCGCCGTTACCGCGGCGAGGATGAGCTTGACGCCATGCAGTTCGTGAAGCTGGTGCGCGAGAAGACCAAACAGTTGGGCATCAATGACGAGATGCTGAAGCGCGCGGTGAATGTCGGGTTTTCCGGCGGCGAGAAGAAGCGTAACGAGGCGCTGCAGATGGCGGTGCTGGAGCCCTGCCTCGCCGTGCTAGACGAGACCGATTCCGGCCTCGACATCGACGCGCTTAAAACCGTCGCCAACTCGGTCAATCTGCTGCGTGGCCCGGACAATGCGATGCTGGTGATCACCCACTACCAGCGGCTGCTGGACTACATCGTGCCGGACCAGGTGCATGTGCTGGCCCAGGGCAGGATCCAGCGCAGCGGCGGCAAGGAACTGGCGCTGGAGCTGGAAAAGAAAGGCTACGCCGAATTCACCGGCGCCGCCGCCTGATACCGAAGAAGATCAAAGAGCTTGGCTAGAGATCACGATGACAGAAGCTTTTAACGAACACTTCGGCGCCCTGCGCGACCACCTGCCGGGGCAGAACCTCTCCTGGCTGACGGCGCTGCGTCAGCGCGGCCTGGACCGCTTTGCCAAGAACGGCTTGCCGACCCCGCGCATGGAGGCCTGGAAATACACAAGCCTGCGTCCCATCGAGAAGGTCGACTTTGCCGCCGAGGGTGTGCCGCGGGCCTGCATCTCGATCGACCGGGCGCCCAGCTTGCTGCCGGAGGCGACCGAGAGCCACCGTCTGGTTTTCGTCGACGGTCATTTTCGCAGTGATCTGTCGCGGCTGGGCGAGCTGCCGGAAGGTGCCCGGATCACGACCCTGGGCGAGCAGATGGTGGATGATCCCGACTGGCTGCACGGCCATCTCGACCACCTGGAAGCGCCGCTGGTTCAGCCGATGCTGGCCCTGAACACGGCAATGATGATGAACGGCTTTGTCCTGAGGCTGGCGCGCGGCACAGTTCTGCCTCACCCGATCGAGGTGATCCACCTGGGCGGCGCCGGCGATGCGCCCCTCGCCTATCATCCGCGCAATCTCGTGGTTCTGGAGGAAGGCAGCCAGGCGACTCTGATCGAACACTGCAGTCATCTCGGCGAGCAGCCTTATCTCAGCAATTCAATGACCGAGATCAGCGTCGCCGACGGCGCAACTTTGCGGCACTACAAACTCCAGGCCGACGCGCTTAACGCCTTTCATCTGGCCACCGTAAAGGCCGAGGTCGGACGTGATGCAACCTATGATTCATTTTGCATGACCACCGGCGCGCGGCTGTCACGCAACGAGGTCTCGGTGCGGCTCTCCGGCCAAGGCGCAGACTGTCACCTGAACGGCGCCTATCTGGTGCGCGGCGAGCAACACTGCGACAATACCACCGTGGTCGACCACCTGGTGCCCAATACGACCTGCCGGGAAGTCTTCAAGGGTGTTGTTGATGACAAGGCCCGCGCCGTCTTCCAGGGTAAGCTGAAGGTGCATCGCGATGCCCAGCACACCAACGGCCACCAACTGAGCAAGGTTCTGCTGCTGTCGGACCGGGCGGAAATCAACGCCAAGCCGGAGCTGGAGATCTATGCCGACGACGTGGTCTGCAGCCACGGCGCCACCGCCGGCGACCTGGACCACGATGCGCTGTTTTATCTGCGCGCCCGCGGCATTCCCGAAGCCGCGGCCCGTTCCATGCTGATCGAGGCTTTCCTCGGCGAAAGCGTCGATCAGATCGCCGCTGAAGGTCTCTGCCCGGCGCTGATGGCCTCCATCGGCCACTGGCTGGCCGGCAGCCGCGGAGACTATTGAAATGGGATTTGCAACCGAGACCCTGGCCGAGATCGGCCCCGGCAGCAACTCCACCCTTGCCTTTGACGTGGCGCGGGTGCGCGAAGACTTTCCGGTTTTGCAGCAAGAGGTTCACGGCAAGCCGCTGACCTACCTAGACAGTGGCGCCTCGGCCCAGAAACCGCGGGCCGTGATCGATGCCATGCGCGAGATCCAGGAAACCTGCTACGCCAATGTGCACCGTGGGGCCTATTACTTCAGCCAGCATCTGACCGACCGTTATGAAGGCGTCCGCAAGACGGTGGCGGCCTTCCTCAACGCCGCCTCGGATCAGGAAATCGTCTTCACGCGCAACGTTACCGAGGCGATCAATCTGGTTGCCCACAGCTTCGGTAACGGCTTCGCGGCCGGCGACGAGGTGATTATCACCGAGATGGAGCATCACGCCAACATCGTGCCCTGGCAGTTGCTTCGGGACAGGGCGGGTATCACGCTGAAGGTGGTTCCCATCGCCGAAGACGGCAGCCTACAGATGGAGGCCTTCGAGGCGATGCTCTCGCCACGCACGCGGCTGGTGGCAATGACTCATACCTCCAACGTGCTGGGCACGGTCAACCCGATGAAGAACATCATCCGGCTGGCCCATAAAGCCGGTGCCCGGGTTCTGGTCGACGGTGCCCAGTCCGCCGTCCACGGCAAGGTCGATGTGCGCGAGCTCGACGCCGACTTCTACGCCTTCACGGGGCACAAGCTCTATGGGCCGAACGCGATCGGCGTCCTCTACGGCAAGGCCGAGCTTCTGAAGGAAATGCCGCCTTTCCTGGGTGGCGGCGATATGATCCGTTCCGTCAGCTTTGCCGAGACCACCTTTGCCGATCCGCCGCACCGCTTCGAAGCCGGCACGCCGCCGATCGTCGAAACCATCGGCCTCGGCGCGGCGATCGACTACGTCAACGCCATTGGCCACGACGCCATCGCCGCCCACGAGGCGGGCCTGCTCGCCTATGCGACGGAGCGGCTGCAGCAGATCGAAGGCCTGACGATTCACGGTACCGCCAAGGACAAGGCGGCCATCGTCTCCTTCTCCCTGGACGGCATCCACCCCCACGACATCGGCACCATCGTTGACCGTGAGGGTGTGGCCATTCGTGTCGGCCACCATTGTGCCCAGCCACTGATGGCCTGCCTGGGCGTACCCGCCACCGCCCGGGCTTCTTTCGGCCTTTACAACACGCCGTCGGAGGTCGACGTGCTGGCCCGGGCACTGGAAAAAGTGAAGGACCTGTTCGGTTAGCGCCATGGAAGACGCCCTCCGCGATCTCTATCAGGAAGTGATCCTGGACCACGGCAAGCATCCGCGGAACCACCGCCATCCGCCGGAGGCCAACCGCTCCGCGCGCGGCTACAACCCGCTTTGCGGCGATCAGGTGACGGTCTATCTGGCGGCCGACGACAGCGGCTGCATCCAGGACGTCGCTTTCGAGGGCCAGGGCTGCGCAATCTCCATCGCTTCCGCTTCGATGATGACGGAGGTGTTGCGCGGCAAGACCGAAACCGAAGCGCGACGGCTCTTCGACGACTTCCACCGTCTCTGCACGGAAAACGACTTCACTCTCGATCAGGCTGAAGCCGAGGACCGCGAGGCCCTGGAGCGTCTTCAGGTGCTTTCCGGCGTGCGCGAGTTTCCGGTGCGGGTGAAATGCGCCACGCTGGCCTGGCACGCCATGACATCAGCGCTTTCCGGCGGCGGCGAAGCGACAACGGAATGAAGCGCGGAATAGAGGGATAAGATGAACGACCATCCGCCCAACGATCATCCCCTGGGATTGGACAGCTTCGGCTTCGGCGCCGCACCGGAAGGCCTGACCGCCAGAGCCGGGGCGCCTTTGCAGCCCGGCCTACCGGTGGCCGAGAAGCTGACCGTGGAAAACGCGATGCGCCAGGTCCACGATCCGGAGATTCCGGTGAACATCTATGACCTCGGCCTGATCTACGAGTTGGACATCCACAACGACGGCTCGGTCGCCATCCAGATGACCCTTACGGCCCCCGCCTGTCCGGTGGCCGGCGAGATGCCGCAGCAGGTCGCCGATGCCGTGGCCGATGCCGAGGGCGTCGGCGAGGTCCAGGTAACCCTGACCTGGGATCCGCCCTGGACGCCGGAGCGGATGTCCGAGGACGCCAAGCTGGCATTAGGAATGTTCTAACGTTTATAGATAGTTATAGGGCCTTCCGTTTGAACCCGGTAATCCCTATATGTAGGTTTCAAGAGAACGGGTAAGATAGACCATGGCCATTGCGAATCTCATCAGCCTGACCGACGCCGCCGCAGAGCGGGTCAAGGCCCTGATCGCCAAGAGCGAAGAGCCGGTCCTCGGCCTGCGCGTCGGCGTCAGCACGCGCGGCTGCTCCGGTATGAGCTATGTGGTGGAGTACGCCAAAGAGCAGCGCAAGCTGGAAGACGTGGTCGAGGACAAGGGCGTCAAGATCTTCATAGAGCCGACGGCGGTCATGTTCCTTTTCGGCAGTGAGATGGACTATGTCGAGGACAAGTTCCAGACAGGGTTCGTCTTCACTAATCCGAACGAAAAGGGACGCTGCGGCTGCGGGGAATCCTTCCACGTCTAAGCTGCCGCTCCGAGGTCACGGGGCGTTGCCCGCCCCCCTTCCGGAAACAATCCAAGGTTAACTGCGGCTTAACATCCGCTTGGGACAATTGCGCCTGATTTTCGGGCCCAACGACCGTCACGAGCGCGAAGCCACTATGCAGACAATCAAGCACGCCTATGCTTCAGCCATGCAAGGCCTGGGGTCCGGGCTTTACAGCAGCGGTGTGCTGAATCGAGAGACACCGCCGTTGCACGGTGATCTGTGGCGCTGGCTGCACAGCCTTTTCGCGATCTACGACATCGACGCCATGGTCCGACTGGACCTGCCCTGGTGGACGCTGCGGGCTGCAAAGCTGGTGGACCGCTTCCTTCAGCAGCGGCCGGGGGCGATGGTCTTCGAATACGGCTCAGGCGCCAGCACGGTCTTTCTGGCAAAGCGTGCCGAAATCGTTGTTTCCGCAGAGCACGATCCGCGCTGGCACGCGACGGTGACCAAGAAGGTGGCCGGACATCCCAATGTACTCCTCACTCTGGCAGAGGCGGAACCGGTAGACGCCCAGAGCACTCACTGGTCCGCCCACCGCGCCTGGTCCGGGTATGACTTCAACAACTACGTACAGGCCATCGACCGTTTCGAAGGCCTCTTCGATCTCATCGTAATCGACGGCCGCTGCCGGGCCCACTGCCTGCAGGCGGCCAAGCGGCGCATCAAACCGGATGGGCTGATCCTCTTCGACAACGCCGGCCGGCGGCGCTATCGTGCGGCCCTGGAAGGCAGCGCCATGCCCAAACTGGCGACCTCCGGTCTCACCGCCTGTCTGCCTTATCCGGACTCCACCGTCCTACTGTCGCCGGAGCAGGCGGTGTTGCAGGCCCTGGTGGACGCAGGATGACAAGGGGTCTGCTGAGAGCCGCCGCCTGGCTGCTGCCGCTTGCGGCCCTGCTTTATCTGGGCTTCGCCCTGAGCGACCTCGACCTCTCGGAGTTCGGTAGCTATCTGAACAGCCGGGTTCTGGGGGTCGCCTGCATCGTCGCCCTGCTCTATGGCGCCGGGCTCTATCTTCTGGCTTTCGCCTGGTCGGCCTGCCTGCAGAAGTGTTCAAGAAATCCGGTCAGTCCGGAAGCAGCGGTGCAACTCTACGCCTTCGCCACCTTCGCCAAGTACCTTCCCGGCAACGTCTTCCACTATGCCGGACGACAGATCGCCGCAGCCCGCCTGGGCTACGGCCAGAAGGCACCGGCACAGGCAACCTTCCTGGAGATACTGGGACACTTGGCTGCGGTCGGGGTGATCCTGCTGGCCCTGTTGCCCTTCACACTGTCCGGCCTTGCCGCACTGTTGTCACTGGCCGGTGAGCAACTGCGACCTTGGGTTTTCGCCGGGCTGCTCTGTGCGGTTGCCGGCATCGTGTTTCTGTGGCTGTCGCCGAAGGCGCGCGCACTGCTGCCTTCCTTGGACATCCGCCTGCTATCCTTCGTCGGCTTGCTGCAGCTCAGTTTCTTCGCCTTGGTGGCTCTGCTCGGCGTTTGGCTTGCTATTCCCGTACTAAACCTGCCGCAGGAGGCCATGCCCCTAATAGTCTTCGTCTATCTGGCGTCCTGGCTTATCGGTTTCGTGACCCCGGGCGCCCCGGGCGGACTGGGGGTGCGGGAGGCCTGTCTGCTGGCGGGGCTCGGCGGCTTGGCCGACCCGGAAGCCGTGCTCGCTTTTGCCGCCCTGACACGCGGCGCCTTCCTGGTTGGCGAGGCGCTGTTCTCGGTCTCCGGCTTTCTGTTCCGGCCGGGTCAGGAAGTCAGCGCCCAGAGCCGCCCCTCGGCAACGGCGCGATGATCCGGTAGAGAATGAAGACCTCGCTCGTTGCCACTCTTTCCAAACCACCCAGTTCATCCAACGTAGCGGTGCTGCTGCGCAGCCACAGCAGATAGTCGAAGTGGCGCGGCCAGTCGTTCCAATAGGCATGGGCCGGGTCATGGCGGCCGGCCGGGTCGGCCAGGACCCGGTCCCGGCCTTGCTCCAAGGCCTGTCGTGGCACCGGCCAACCCTGGGGCACGTCCAAGGCAGCACGCGCAGGCGCGGCCTCCACCAAAGACGTTGCGGTGAAGAGTAGCGGCACGAACATGCCGCGCTCAATGGCCGCGAGAGAGCCGCTGTGCACGAAGTCGATCCAAGCTGGAGAGCAGCCCGGACAGGCTGGATCGTAGTCGCCGGCGACAAGAAGAGCGCCGCCGGGTGTGGCCTTCATCAGAGCCTGTCGGACCTCCTGCTGTACCGCGTCGTTACGGGCCATCTGCAGCCCACCGGCCAATAGCGAAGTGCCGACCACCGACAACAATAGGACCTGAACCAGTCGCGAGGCCAGAACCGACGCCGCAGGCTGCACCGCTGCGACAAGCAAGAGCAGCCCGACAAAGGGAAAACGAAAGTCCAGGCCCCAGATTCCAAGGGCCATGTTGGGCATGGCGATCACAAGGCCCGCCATGGCCCAAAGCAGCGGCTTCAGATCGCTATCGAGCCTGGCTTCGCCGCGGCGCAGCAGGCCATAGAGGAGCACCAGAATGACCAGCAACACCAGAGGACCGGCCGGCACCACCTGGGCCGAGGTCGGGGAAAGAAAGGCCAAGGCCTTTGCTCCGAGCGGGCCATAGAAGGTCTGGCTGTCGCCGACCCCGGCTTGGCCGAAGAGCACGTAGGCGAAGAACACGAGCGGCAGCGCAAACTGCATCATGTGTCTGATGAAAGTCAGCAGGTTTTCCCGCAGACCAAGGTCCCGCCTGCGCCAGATCCGCAATAGTTCGAGGCAGAGAATCAGGTATCCGCAGAGCAGAAAGCCAAGAAGGTGGGCGAAAAAGAGAACCGTCTGCGCGCAGGCGAAAACCGCCAGGCGCCGCCGCCAGGACCACGTCTCACTCATCAGCCAGAAGTAGACAGCCCAGAGCGCCAGGCCGACCGCGAAAAGGAAATTCATGAACCCCCAGCGCAGGGCTTCGTTAAATAGCAGTGCCAGCGGCAGCAGCGCCCAAAGGTTGATGGCCGCTGCCCCGCGCCGTTGCAGGGCCACGGCGGCGGAAAACAGAAGCAGCAGCGTCAGGCCGTTGAACAGTGCGCCGACGACATAGGGTGACAGCCATCCCATGAAAGGCGCCGCGAAGAGATCCATCGCCAGGTCGGGGATCAAGCGCCATTCAAGAACATAGTTCTCTGCCAGCAAGGCATCGCCGCCAAGACTGTACTGAATAAAAACCCGGGCCAGATGATTGGGGTAATCGCGGGCGATGCCGAGAGGAAAGACGAGGGGTAATGCAAAAACGACCACGCCCATCGTCAGGACGGTCAGCAGGCCGGCATACCGGCGCAGGCCAGGCAGCCCTGTATTCTCTGAAACTGGAAAGGTCGACAAGCAGTTGGCCCGCCTTGACTTTTCATGGAAACGCCAAGTCGTAAACCATTCGGCTTGTGAAAGGATTAATGACTCTGTCGCAGACTGCAGCCTCTGCCGCCGCGTGGATCCTGCGTTTCCGCGGCCGCGGAGAAGATGCGAGGAAGCCCCATGTCGCTGTCTCTTTCAATCGTGGTCCCCTTTTTTAACGAAGAGGAAACCATAGACAAACTCTACAAGCAGATTGTCGCCGCGGTCGCGCCGACGGGCTGCCCGTTCGAGGTTATCTATGTGAACGACGGCAGCACCGACCTGGGCGCGATGAAGGCCCAGAAGCTGGTGGAAAGCAACACCGCGGTCTCGCTGATCAACTTCAGAACCAATTTCGGCAAAGCCGCCGCCCTCTCCGCCGGCTTTCGAAGGGCCCGCGGCGATGTGGTTATCACCATGGATGCCGACCTGCAGGACGACCCTGCCGAGATACCACGCTTCCTGGAACAGATCCGCAGCGGGGTCGACGTGGTCAGCGGCTGGAAGCAGAAGCGCCACGACCCGCTCGGCAAGACTCTGCCCTCCAAGCTGTTCAACGCCGTGGTCGGGCGCATTTTCGGGCTGCGCCTGCACGACTACAACTGCGGCTTTAAGGCCTATCGGCGCTCCGCCCTGGTGCACCTCAACCTCTATGGAGAGCTACATCGCTTCACCCCTGCCCTGCTCCACAGCCTCGGTTTTCAGGTGAGCGAGATTCCAGTTACCCATCACCCGCGAAGTCATGGCCAGTCGAAGTACGGCTGGAGCCGCCTGATCAAGGGCATGATCGACCTCTTCACCGTGTTGCTTTCGACGCGCTTTCGCATGCGCCCGGCGCACCTTTTTGCCTATATCGGCCTGCCGATCGCCGGATCTGGATTTGCCGCCCTTACCTATCTGTCAGTGCTTTGGCTGATCGGCGCCGGGCCCATCGGGTCGCGTCCACTCCTGTTCTTGGGGATCATGGCGGTACTGTTCGGAACCCAGATGGTGGCCACCGGACTGATTGCCGAAGTGATCCGGGCCAGCCGTCCTCAGGAAGAGGAGAAGTACCTCGTCGAAAGCGAGTACGGTCCTACCGAAGAGCGGATCGGTCAGTCGCAAAGCGGCAGCATGATCGCAGCCAAACAAATGCCGCTTCAACCGACCGACCGCCGCTCGGCCTGAAGCCCAAAAAAGGCACGCAGCCATTCACTTGGCACACAACAATCAAGAAAGCGTCGTCAGCGATCCGCTATATCTGCTTCTTTCCCAACTGCGCGCCGCCAACCTTCGGGGTTGCCAGCTCACCGTGGACACGCAAGAGCAGACAGCAAAAACAAGCCATCAGCATGACAGAGCCAACAGGGAGGTTGTGCAGGTTGAGCCAGTTTATCGAGATCGGCAGCAACCAGACCATTGCCAAGATAATGCGCTCAAACGGAAGAAATCCGCTGCGAAGCGCCCGCATGGTGATGAGTACCAGGGCAAAGCTGACGGCGGTCATGTCGTAGTTGAAGGCATAGGGCGAAGCAATGAACGTTCCCACCGTCAGAACGGCCAACTGAAGAATCCAATCCTGACACCTGGCAAAGGTCCAGACCACGCCGGCCAGCGCAATGACGAAGAGCAGAAGCTGCACTGCGGTGCGAATCTCCTGTTCCACGCCAAGAAGCCGAAGACCCATATAGGCGGATGGCATCATCACCAGAAACTCGCCTAGCCTTTCGTTCATGATGACTGCCTGGAAGGGAACGATGATCTCGAAGTAGGCCTCCCAACTTTCGAGACCAAAGAGGAAAGCGCTGGCGGCAACCATGAAAACCGTCGTCACCCCGGCGGACACTATCGTCAGCCACCTTCGCGAAGCCATCAATGCAAAGGGAAGCAGGATACCTAACTGCGGCTTGACCGTAAGAATACCGAACAGCACGCCGGCAATGATCGGGTGTGTTCTCATGAGTCGAAACCCACCAATCAACAAAGCGGCGGTCAAAAATCCGTTCTGCCCGCCGGCAAGGCAGATGTACGAAGATGGCGCCAGCAGCAGCGCCAAAGCGACAACCCAAGGGTCGCCGTTACGCAGCCGACAAGCCCAAAGGTATGCAAACAGTGTTGCCGCAGACCAGAGCGCCAAGGCAGGCAGGTAGGAGAAACCCCCAAGCGGCCACAGGATCAGAAGCATGTGAGGTGGATAGGACCAGCTGTGATCGGCAAAGTCCAAGCCGAGAATGTATTCCTGGTAGCTATGGTAGCTGTTAAAATCGAAAAGCCGCGAGACCGCACCATCAATAACCGCGACCCCGCCCGTCCAGTAGTTGACGAAATCGCGCCCGATCGGACGTCCTGCAAAGTCCAGGATGCCATCCGTAAAGGTCGTCAGATAATTGAATGACGCATGCAGGCTGTACAACAGGCAGGCAGCGAGAAGGAAGAGGCAGAAAAGAGTGTCGCTGCCCAAGTCAAGATGACGCTGCGCCCCGAAGTCCCTGTTCGAGTTGCCTGCCGGCAGTAAAGTCTTTCCGAACCACGACATCGCTCAATCCAAAAACCCAGATACTGCGGCTTGGCCGCGGCCAGTTGTACGAAGGCCCGGAGATGCTCGGACCCAATCCCGACAGAGAGTCGGCCGGAAAGGGGAAGGTAGCGAAAAGTCGTTAAGTGGAGTTGAAGCCGTTGACAGCTTTGTGACCAACGATACCCGCTGCGGCGGCCACCGGCCCGGACGGACCTCAGACTTAATCGTTCCTTAGAGCTTTGGCCCCAGGATCACCGCTGCTCACGCAGCACAAAACACGACGGGTCAATGCAGTCATATAGCGCGAAAAGAAACGGGCCAGCCCAGTTGCTGCCTTACCTGGCCCTCGTCATCACCTGGGCCCTGGTCCACACCAGCCTGATCGTCTTCCGCGACCTACCGGTCTTCGAGTCCGGACTTGTCGGCCCCGACAGCTATATGCGTCTGCTTCGCGTCACCGAGCTTTATCAGAGCTGGGACTGGTTCGATGGCACCATCGACCGCGCCAACGCCCCCTACGGTGACACGCTGCACTGGACTCGGCCTTTTGACATCCTGATCATGCTGGTGGCTCTGCCGGCCTCGTTCGGGATGACTTTCGAAAAAGCAATCTACGTTTCCGGCATTCTCGTTTCGCCCTTGCTGCAGTTAATGACGGCGCTTGCGCTCGCCTGGGCCATGCGCCCCTTGATCCGCCCCGAGGTGTGGTTCCTGCCGGTAGTAGCGCTGTTTCTTCAACCCGCGGCCCTCGCCTACTCCATTGCCGGGCGGGCCGATCATCACAGCCTGCTGATGCTGGTCTTCGTCATCACTGCCGGTTTCACGCTGCAGGCCCTGCGCAATCCTTTGGATGCGCGCCCGGCCGTCTACGCCGGCGCCGGCGCCGGGTTCGGGATATGGCTTTCGGTGGAGTTCCTGCTGCCGATGGCCGTCTGCCTGGCTGCCTTGGGAACACCCTGGCTCTTCGGGCAAAGGGAGAAAGCGGCTCAGAACAAATGGTTCGCGCTCTCGGCCAGTTTGGTTCTCTTGGCCGCGCTTTTCGCAGAACGCCCCCTGGAAGACCTTCTGGAGCCAAGCTACGACAGGGTTTCCTCGGTCCAGTTCCTGATTGTTGTTTGTATTCTGCTGTTCTGGCGCGCCGCCGAGTTCTATGAGAACCACGCCGCCAGGCAAACCCACATTCTGGGACGCCTGCTGCTCGGCGTCTTCGGCGTCGCTTCCGCCGGATTGCTGGTCAACGCCGTCTATCCGCTGTTCTTCACCGGCCCCATGGCCGGTGTCGATCCCCGCATTCTGCCGATCTGGCTCGATCGGGTATTGGAGATGCGCCCTCTTATTCCGCAAGATCGCGACAGCCTCGGGGCCTTTATCTTCTACTTTGGCAGTGGTCTTATGGTGCTTCCATTTTTCCTCAAGTTCATGCTTGAAGAGCGCCGTTCTGACCGTTTCTGGGTCCTCGCCTTCATCGGCTTCGCTTGTCTTATTCTTTGGCCGATGGCGATCAAACACATGCGGTTCTCCAGCTATGCGGAGGTCGTCTTCGTCATGGCCATCGCAGTTGTCTTCGACCGCTTTCTGCAGTGGACCCACAGCATTCACAGCGACCTCAGTCGCGGGTTGGTACGTGGCTGTGTGATTACCGTGCTGCTGCTCGGACCGATCACAGTCGGTACTATGCTGAAGAACCAAGAGGCCGACGCCAAGGATGCCTCCGGCCAGTCGCTGGAGGCCTGCAACGTCCGGCAGGTCTCAGACTTCCTGGAAACCGATGCCCGGTGGGCCGGATCTCAACAAACCATTCTGACATTCCTCGATATCGGCCCGGAGCTGCTCTATCGCACCGGCCATGCGGTGATCGCCACGCCGTATCATCGCAACAGTGATGGGATCTACGACAGCTATAGGATCCTGACCAGCAGTGATACCGAAAACGCCCGCCGCATGATGGCTGAGCGCCGGATCGACCTGATCCTGCTCTGTCAGAGCCGGGCGGAAAAGATCTTCTTCTCAAGCGCCAGCGACAGCCTCTACAAACGCCTTTCCGAAGGTGAGGCACCACAGTGGGCGGAAGAGGTGGTGTTACCGCCTTCCTTACAGCGCCAAGCCCGGCTGTTCGCCATCAACCGCTAGGGCCTCTAAGCGCCCTTCGGTGTTAGGGAATTCTTGAGCCAATTCGACAAGACTGTTCCAACGGGGGTCAGGTAGCTCCGAAGAGGACGGACGGTCGATGACACAGGAAAACCCGGTTCACAGACAGCAGGCAGCGCTGGCCGCGACCCTGGCGGACGCGCCTTCCGTAGCCGTCCTGCTGCCCTGCTACAATGAAGAAGCGGCGATCGACCAAACCGTCAGAGATTTTCAGGCTGCCCTGCCGAATGCCCGCATTTACGTCTATGACAATGCGTCCAGCGATCGCACCGCGGCAGTCGCCCGCGAGGCCGGGGCCCACGTGGTTAGCGAAACCTTAAGGGGCAAGGGAAACGTGGTGCGGCGGATGTTCGCCGACATCGAGGCGGACATCTATGTCCTGTCGGACGGCGACGACACCTATGATGCAAGCGCCGCAGAAGACCTGATAGAGCTGCTCTGCCGAGAGCAATTGGACATGGTCAACGCGGCGCGGATCAACACCAGCGACGCGGCCTATCGTGCGGGGCATAAGTTCGGGAATCGGCTGTTTACCGGCCTGGTCAGCAATCTCTTCGGCAAACGCTTTGACGACATCCTCTCCGGCTACCGAGTCTTCTCCCGGCGCTTCGTAAAGTCTTTTCCAGCGCTCGCCCAGGGCTTCGAGATCGAAACCGAGTTGACGGTCCACGCCCTGGAGCTGCGGATGCCGGTTGCCGAAGTCCCGACGGCCTATAAAGAGCGGCCGGAGGGCTCGGAAAGCAAGCTCAACACCTTTCGCGACGGGTTTCGTATTCTCAAAACCATCGTAAGGCTGGCTAAAGAAGAACGGCCACTCGCGTTCTTCTCGTCCGGGGCGATGATCCTGGCATTGACGTCGGTCGGCCTGTCTCTACCGCTGTTCGTGACCTACTTCGAGACCGGACTGGTGCCACGGCTGCCCACCGCCGTCTTGGTCTGCGCCCTGATGCTGCTGGCCTCCCTTGGGTTCGCCTGTGGTCTGATACTTGATTCCGTATCTCTCAGCCGCCGCGAGACGAAACGCCTGCATTACCTTACTCTGCCGGCACCGCCGCTCCCCATATCGCCACGAACTCCGCGGCGCTCGCAGCCTCATCGGGCCGAAAATCCGGCTCACAAAGACGTGATTCACCGGGCGGCGATTTAGCCGAAAGCAGCGGAATTGCAGCAGATTGTTTCGTCTTTACTATTTATCTCTTTTTTTACGCAAACACATCTCCAAATTAACAAGTTGTTATAATAATAAGCCCATATTATTCTTGAATTATTTCTAATATTGCACTCAAGAAAGCTATTTCCTTTTACCTTTTATTAATGCGAAGAGGGGATTATCGGTCTCGGATATGCGTGCATAGGAGGTCGCAATCATGATGAACACGATTAAGTCCTTTCTTCAGGACGATTCCGGCGCCACGGCTATCGAGTATGGCCTGATCGCCGCCCTGGTTTCTGTTGCTGCCATCGCGGCGCTTACCTCGATGGGTAACTCGCTGCGGGACGTCTTCGGCCTCGTGTCGAACGAGCTTAGCGATGCGGCGGACACGGCAACGTCTACTCCGTAACGCTTGAATCCTTCGGGGCCCCGGGTCCCGGCGGAATCAGTCAGTGCGATAGGGCCCGGGGCAAAAACCTCGCGGCCCTATCTCTCTGTCGGTGTGCCCCTATTGGCTCCCATTTCCATGGAGCCGAGCAAGGGCGCAACAAGGGGCTCTCGCCCGGATCGCCAAATGATGAACCTGTCATTAGCAACGGCTCAGTTCACGATCCTATCATTCGCAGGCCTGCTGATTATGGCTGCTGCGAGCGACTGCAGGAACTTGACCGTCCCCAATCGCTTCAGCGTGGCGCTGCTGGCTCTGTACCCGTCTTTCGTTGTGGCCTCGGGCGGCAGCGTGGACTGGCAGGGTGGTGTGATCTGTGCCGCAGCGGCCTTCGCCGTTGGCTTCGTCCTGTTCGCCCTCCGCTTCTGCGGCGGCGCAGACGTGAAGCTCTTCGCCGCTGTCACACTGTGGGCGGGGCCCGCCCTCTTTGCGCCCATGGTCTTCTATACCGGGCTGACCGGCGGATTGCTGGCGATCGCCCTGTGGATCCGTCACAGGATGATCCGGGCGGCAACACCTGCCGCATTCTTCTTCGTCTCCAGCGATCCGTCTTTCGGAAAGCAGCCGATGCCTTATGCGGTGGCCATTGCAGCCGGCGGCCTCTACGTCGCCTTGCAGTTGTTGATGAGAACTTAGCGCCATGAAATCAAACACAGTTTTCCGCTCTTCCGCCGGCGTGATCCTACCCGATCCCGCTGTATCTGCCGTCTTCTGCGGATGCGCCTAGGAGGTCGAAGCCATGTCTCTCAGAAACATCATTCTGATCGCCGCCGCTCTACTCATTACTGTCGGCACCACATTCGTCGCACGCAGTTGGCTGGCCAACCAAAGAGCCCAACCCGCCACAGTGGTTGCTGCGCCCGTGGAGCCGGAAGGAATCAAGGTTCTGGTCGCCAAGGGCGACCTGCCGACCGGCGCCTTCATTCAGGAGGGCCAACTGCGCTGGCAAATCTGGCCCAACGATGACATTCCAGAAACGTACTTCACCAATGAAGAAGTGGCTTTCGAGGAGTTTTTCGGCGCCGTGGTGCGCCGGGGCTTCACCGCCGGTGAACCAATCACGCCCAAACGGGTCGTTCGTCCGGGCGAACGTGGTTTCCTGGCTGCCGTGCTGCGGCCGGGCTATCGCGCCATCGCGATCCGCGTCGACGCCACCTCGGGCGTGAGCGGGCTGGTGTTTCCTGGGGATCGGATTGACATCATTTTGACACAGACGCTGGCCGAAAACACCGGGGAACAGGTCATCCAGCGCAAGGCCAGCGAGACTGTACTCCAAAACGTACGCGTACTCGCAATCGATCAGGTAACGGATGATAAAGGGACGAACCCGCAGTACGCCAAGCACTTCACCGTGGAGGTCACGCCCAAGCAAACCGAGATGCTTTCCGTTGTCAGGGAACTGGGCGCTCTCTCCATCTCGCTCAGAAGCCTCGCCAAGGACGAGGAGGAGCTGGAGCGGTTGGCGGTCCTGAACGAGACGAAGGAGGAGTCCGACCCCGAGCGCGGCGATACCTATACCTGGGATACCGAGGTCAGCCGCCTGGTCGGCATGCGTGGCGGCAGAGACGGCAATAAGAAGGTTGTTAACGTTACGCGTGGTAATGAAGTTGAAGAGCTGCGTTTCTAAACGGTGTGATTTATGCGCGTAATTTCAGGCATTTGGCTGGCGATCGCCCTGATTGTATCGATGGCCGCTTCGACCGAGCAGGCCACCGCGGCGCTCCAGGGCCGCGCGGTGCCGAGCAACGGCGACCCCATTGCCATCGAACTGGGCGAGGGCCAGCTGTTGCGGCTGGATCGCGCGATGACGTCTGTTTTCATCGCCAACCCCGCCATTGCCGATATCAGCGCGAAGTCTGACCGCTTGCTCTATCTTTTTGGTAAGGGGGTCGGCACCACCACGCTCTTCGCCCTGGATGCCAACGACAACCTGATTGCCAACGTCACCGTCAGCGTGAATCACAGCTTGGGCCGCCTGCAGCGAGCCCTCGATGAACTGGTGCCGACGGGTGACATCGTGGCCTCGTCCGTCAATGGTGCGATCGTCCTTTCCGGGAGCGTGGCAACCGCCAGTGAAGCTGAGGATGCGCGCCGCCTGGCGACGCGTTTCATCAGCGAAGGCGAGGAGATCATCAATCGGCTGGCGGTAACCGATCCCAACCAGGTGAATCTGCGCGTGCGGATCGCGGAGGTTTCTCGTGAAGTGATCAACCAGTTTGGGTTCAACTGGGATATCTTCGTTGACGGCGGCATCCAATTCGGCCTGCAGTCCCTGCCCCCGGTCGCCGGCATCAACACCATCTTCGCCGGCGGCGACGTCGGTAACGCCTCGATCGACACCCTGATCGACGCCCTGGCCGAAGACAATCTTGTGAGCATCCTGGCGGAACCGAACCTGACGGCACTGTCAGGCGAAACCGCCAGCTTCCTCGCCGGCGGTGAGTTTCCGATCCCTGTCTCCCAGGACGAGGATACCATCACTGTTCAGTTCAAGCAGTTCGGCGTCAGTCTCGCTTTTACACCGACGTTACTGGGCCGCAGCCGCATCTCGATGCGCGTGCGCCCGGAGGTAAGCCAACTGTCGAATGCCGTTCAGGTCATCGCGGGGGGCCTTTCGATTCCCTCGCTCACAACACGCAGAGCGGAAACCACGGTTGAGCTCGCCTCCGGCCAGAGCTTCGCTATCGCCGGTCTTATTTTGGACAACACACGCCAGGAAAACCGAAAGATTCCGGGGCTGGGCGACCTGCCGATCCTTGGTGCGCTGTTCAACAGTGATCGCTTCGAACGCGATGAGACAGAGTTGGTGATCATCGTCACACCCTACATCGTCCAGCCGGTCAATCCGGACCAACTGCGAACGCCCTTGGACCCCTACCGTGCTCCTCCGCTGGCCGCTGACGGCTCGCCGGCAGCAGCCGGCGCGCAACCCGGACGCACGGTCCCCCTTGACGCGGACCAGGCCGACAGGCTCGGCGGCAACAAGAACACCGGCTTTATTCTGGATTAGGAGCATAGGGATGACGGTACGAAAGCTGAGCAAGCTCACCGCGGTTCTCTCGCTCTCTCTGCTGGGCGCAGGCTGCGCCGGTGACCCTGAGCGTACGCCCGAGGCACAGGCCGTCGCGGATGTGGTCAATCATGTCTTCTATCACGCCAAGTGGCAGCCGATACCGGCTACACCGGAGAACCAGGCCGAGAGCATCTTGTTCCAGCAGAGTGTGTTCTTTGAGGACGGTTCGGCCGTGCTCCGGCGTGGCGAAGAGCGGGCCATCGACGCCCTGCTCATTGAAGCTGAACCCGACCCGGGAACCATCATAACCTTGAACGCCGGTGAAAGCCGCGACCCGGCCTATGACCGCTTGACTTTGCAGCGCCTCGAAGCCGTGCGCATGGCACTGGCCGATCGAGGCTATCAGGCGGTTCTGGGTTCTGCTCCGCGCGTGCCGGCACCCGGGACCGAGGGCAATGAAGTGCGTCTCAGCCTTGCCAAGTACATGGCCATTTTGCCGGACTGCGCCCAGCCGCAGCCGCTGGAGCCCGAACTCCCCGCATTTGACACGGCTTTTGGCTGCCCGAACGCCAACAACCTGGGTGTGATGGTGGCCAATCCGGCAGATCTCGAAAAAGGCCGGACGCTGGAACCCGGCGACGGCGAAGCGCTCAGCCGATCCGTGCGGCGCTACCGGATCGGTGAAATCGAACCTCTGGTCGAAGAGGGGACGAAGTCGGAATGAGCGTGGCTGATCGAGTCCTGGAACACAAAGCTGCCGACGCGACAGCCGCCGAATGCGTTGCCTTCGTTGGCGACAATCAAACGCACTCCGTTGTCGACTCAGTCCTCCGCGAGTACTTCGCCGAACCTTTGCTGAAGGACGGCGGCCCAAATCAGGCGATCGAGTTCCTGAGCGCCTCGGTACCGCCTTCGGTCTTGATCGTCGATGTCTCCGAGGCCACCTCCCCGCAGACCGCGATGCTGTCGCTTCGTGCAGCCACACCTGAGATCACCAAGATTATCGGCATCGGCTCAGTGAATGACATCGCTGTCTATCGGGAAATCGTCGAGTCCGGCGCTACCGATTACCTGGTGAAGCCAGTGACCGAAAAAGCGCTGGTTTCAGCCCTGAACCGGACCGAAGAAAGCAACGAGCCGGTGGTTCCGGAGGTTGCGCAGGAAGAAAAAGCGCGGATCGCCGTGATCGGCTCTCGCGGCGGCGTCGGCGCCAGTACTCTGGCTGTAAACCTCGCTTGGATCCTCGCTGAAGAACGAAAGCACAAAACAACCCTGGTGGACCTTGATCTGGAGTTCGGCACCGTCGCTCTGTCGCTCGACATCGAACCGACACGCGGCCTCCGCGAGGCGCTGGAGAATCCTGCCCGCGTCGATGGTCTCTTTATCTCAAGTGCCACCGCCAAACTGACGCCGAACTTCGCCATTATGGCGACCGAGGAGAACCTGACCTCGGAGATCAACTACAATCCGAACGCCGTCGACGCGCTCTTCGAGGCCCTGGGACGCACCAACGACGCCATCGTCATCGATGTTCCGCGCGCCGCCTATGCAGTACGGCGGCGCGTCTTCGAAGTGGCCACCGAAATCCTGCTGGTGACAGAACTGAGCCTCTGCGGCCTGCGTGACAGCTTGCGGCTTCTCGCAGGCATCAGAGAGGTTGCCCCCGAGACGCCGGTCCGGATCATCGCCAACCGTGCGCTCAACACCAAGCAGGCCATGGAGTTGCGCGACTTCCAACGCGCCCTGGAACACAAGGTTGACCTGCTGCTGCCTGATGAGCCCAAGGTGTTCAACGCCTCGGCCAATACGGGCAAACCCCTCGCCCAGTCCCACGCCAAAGCCAAGGTCTGCAAGGTTATCCGTAAGCTCGCGCGCGACATCAAGCTGCCGGAGCCGCAGGAGAAGAAGCCGGCAAAGGGCAAAAAGAAGGCGGCCAAGAAGAAGGGGCTTTTCGGCCTCTTTCGCAAGGGCTGATACCTCATGTCGGGGGCCGTCAACAACGACCAGTCGAGCAGCGCTTCCACGAACGGTGTCGAGGATGCAAATCTCGATGCCGTGCGCCGTCAGCTCCAACCCGCTGTTCTCTCGCTGTTCGGCGATGATGACGTTTCTAACATCCCACGCCCTGAACTGGCCCTGCGGATCGGGAACCTGCTCTCAAATGCCGTAGAGCAAAGCGGCACCAAGCTGACCCTCTTGCAGCGCCGAAAACTTGTCTCGGCCCTCATCGACTGGTTGCTTCAATGCGAAGCCATGCAGCCCGAAGAGCGCAATGAAATCCTGGAGCAGTTGCCGGATCCGCAAAGCGGCTCGATCAGCCCGCCGGAGGGTCACCCCAAGGGCAAAGCGACCTCGCACACACCAATCATTGAGGCGGCCCGAAACAAGGTCCATCCGCTGGTCATGGAGCGTCTGGACGTTTCCGCGGCTTCACAGCTGCCGCGCGAAGACCTGACACGGCAGATCGGCGAGATCGTGCGCGAAATCGTGCTCGATGAGAAGCTGAACCTCAATTCGCCGGAGCAGCAGTCCATCGTCGATCTCATGCTCGACGACATGTTGGGCCTTGGTCCTCTCGAGCCGTTGCTGGCCGATGAGTCGATTACCGACATCATGGTCAACGGTCCGCACCAGGTCTATATCGAGCGCCGCGGCAAACTGGAGCTTGCCGATGTGCGCTTCCAGAACGACGAACACGTCTTGAACATCGCCCGGCGGATCGTTTCGCAGATCGGCCGCCGTGTCGACGAAACGACACCCTTGGTCGACGCCCGCCTGCTCGACGGCAGCCGCGTCAATATCATCATTCCGCCGCTTGCCATCGACGGCCCTTCGATCTCGATTCGGAAGTTCTCCAAAAAAGGCATCACCCTCGACGTGATGCAGCGGCAAAACAATATCTCGGCCGCCATGGCCACGGTGTTGAAGATCGCCTCGCGCAGTCAGCTCAACATCCTGATATCCGGCGGCACGGGTTCCGGCAAGACGACACTGCTGAACGCCATGTCACAGTTGATTGACCCTGGTGAGCGTATCGTGACCATTGAGGACGCTGCCGAACTGCAATTGCAGCAACCTCACGTCGTCCGGCTGGAGACAAGACCGCCCAACTTGGAGGGCAGCGGCGAGATCACTATGCGTGATCTTGTAAAAAACGCCCTGCGTATGCGCCCCGACCGTATCATCCTGGGTGAGGTCCGCGGTTCCGAAGCTGTCGACATGCTTCAGGCCATGAACACCGGCCATGACGGCTCGCTCGGCACCATCCATGCCAACCGTCCAAGAGAGGCGCTCACACGCCTTGAAAACATGATCGGCATGGCCGGCATCAACCTTCCGGCTCGCGCCGTACGCACGCAGATCGCTTCTGCCCTGGACATGATCGTGCAGGTTTCGCGGATGCGCGACGGCATGCGGCGTATCACCCACGTGGAGGAAATCGTCGGCATGGAGGGTGAAATCATCACCACCCAAAATCTCTTCACCTACGAGTTCCAGGGCGAAGGCAAAGACGGCTTGCTGCTCGGCAATTTCAAGTCATCCGGCCTGCGTCCGCACTTCGGGCCTCGCGCTGCCTATTTCGGGTTGGACAAGCCGCTGCTGGAAGCGATGGGATGATTATCGAGTTGCCATTCGGCCTCGGCACCATCTCGGCCGAGCTGCTGCTCCTCATCCTCCCGAGCTTGCTGATGCTGATTATCCTGCTTCTGATTTTTGGCGGCGACGGCTCGGCAAAGCAGGTCAAGAGGCGTGTCGAGAGAATCAAAACATCAAATACCAGGGCGGCGACACCGGAATCGGTCTCAATCCGGCGCTCTGACACCGACAGCAGCATCGCGGTCGTGGACAGCCTTATCAAGCGCCTGATGCCACGGCCGGAAAGACTGCGTCTGCGCCTTCAGAGTGCTGGTTTTTCGGGTTCCCTTGGCCGCTATCTGATGATCGGATTGGTGCTGGGATTGATCACGACCGGCGGCCTACAGTTCCTCAGTTTCATGCCCCTGGTCGTCGCAATTCTGTTCGGTGTCTTCGCCGCGATTATGCTGCCGCATGCCGGCCTCAGCTTTCTTATCGCCCGCCGCAGAAACAAGTTCATCGCCCGCTTCTCTGACGCCATCGATCTGATGGTGCGCGGTCTTCGGTCAGGTCTTCCGATCACTGAATCAATCAAAACCGCCGGCGACGAGATTGTCGACCCGGTCGGGACAGAGCTGACACGCATTACCGATTCCGTCCGCCTCGGCGAGTCACTGGAAGACGCCCTTTGGGACGCTTCCAAACGTCTCGATATCCAGGAATTCAACTTTTTTACGGTCGCCCTCGCCATTCAGTCGGAGACCGGCGGCAATCTCGCCGAGACTCTCGCGAACCTTTCGGACGTTTTGCGCCGCCGCCGCCAGTTGAAGCTGAAAATCAAGGCCCTTTCTTCGGAGGCCAAGGCCAGCGCCTACATTATCGGCTCCCTGCCGTTCATCATGGCGCTGCTGATTTTCCTGGTCAATGCGGGTTACATCATGGAGCTCTTCGAAGACCCCCGCGGACTCTTCATGGTCTTCCTTGGTTTCCTCAGCTTTGCCGTCGGTATCGGGGTCATGTATCGCATGGTTAAGTTCGAGATATGACACTGGAAGATCTCATCCCACCCGGCATGTCCATCGAAGACCTGCTGGTCCTGATGTCCGGATTTTCGGTCCTGGTCAGCGTCGTCGCTGTCTGGTTTGCCTTGCTGCATCGCGATGTCTCCGGCAAGCGTGCCGACATGATTGCCGCCCAGCGCCGCGATCTGCGCGCCGGCATGATGACGCCACGCCGGCGCGACGCGCAGTTACAAAGCCTGACCATGATGCACAAGGTGGTCGACAAGCTTAAGCTGCTGCGGAGCACCCAGGCAAAAAAGGTCAGCGCCAAGCTGATGCAGGCGGGCTGGCGCAGCAAAGATGCCGTGGTGCGTTTCTTTTTCTTCAAGCTTGCGCTGCCCTTTGCGTTCGGCGGTGTTGCCACCTTCTTGCTCTATGGCCTCGAAGCCTACAATCTGGGGCCGGCCGGTCGTGCCGCAGCAGCGCTGGGCGCAGTGGTTGCCGGTGCCTACCTGCCGGACATCATCGTAAAGAACGCCGCCGACAAGCGGCGCGCTGCGATCCAAAAGTCTCTGCCGGACGCCCTGGACCTCATGGTGATCTGCTCAGAAGCAGGCCTCAGTCTCGACGCAACGCTGACTCGTGTTTCTCAGGAAATGGAGAAGACGGCGCCGGAATTGTCTGACGAGTTCAGCCTTACCGGCTTGGAGCTCGGCTTTCTGCCTGACCGGCGGGTCGCGCTCCAGAATCTCGCGGACAGGACAGACCTGATAGTGATCCGCGGCGTGGTCGGAACCCTGTTACAGGCGGAACGCTACGGCACCCCGCTTGCCCACTCGCTGCGGGTTCTATCAGCCGAATCGCGCGAAGAACGGGCGATGAAGGCAGAAGAAAAGGCTGCCCGGCTGCCCGCGCTTCTGACGGTGCCGATGATCATCTTCATCCTGCCGCCGCTTTTCATAGTCCTGATCGGGCCGGCGATCCTACGCACGATTGACGCTCTCAGCGGTATGTAGGTTTCCGCGGGCCCTTCCCGTAGTCCTCAAAGAATCGGCGCGAACAATCGTGAGAACCTGACGCCGAAGCGAAACCACACAGACTTGTCGTCGAGTTCACCCGCAACCACCTTGCGACTGGCAGAGAAATCATCGCGGAGCATGGTTTCGACCAATCCGGCAAAGCGCCGGTCCCAAACCACCGTCGAAATCTCAAAGTTCAACCGAAACGAACGGTTATCCAGGTTGGCGGTTCCGATGCTGGCCAGGGTGTCGTCCACCAGCAGAACTTTCTGATGCAGGAAACCAGCTTCATAACGGTAGATCTCTATTCCTGCCCGCTCCGCCATCGGATAGTAGGCATAACTCGCCCAATCCATCAGCACGTGATCGGCTTGCAGCGGCAGCAGAATACGCACCTCGACGCCGCGCAGTGACGCCAGTTGCAGTGCGGAAACGATCTGCTCGTCCGGCACGAAGTAAGGACTGGCAATCCAGATGCGCGTTTTCGCGGTTCGAATCACTTCCAACAGGAAGAGTTCACAGCTGTCCCAATGGTCAGCCGGACCGGTAGGCAGAACCAGCGCCGCTGCGCCTCCTGAGCCCGGCCGAGGGTCCCACAGCAGTTCCGGCACCTCCCGGGCGGCCCAGTACCAGTCCTCGACAAAGGCAAGCTGGACGGCCTGCACAGCAGGGCCGCTCAGACGCACATGCGTGTCGCGCCAAGCACCGAATGGACCACTCCTGCCCAGGTACTCGTCACCATAGTTCAAACCGCCCACAAAGGCTCTACTGCCGTCGACAACCAAGGACTTACGATGATTGCGGAAGTTCAACTGGAACCGATTGACGGGTCCCCGGACAGTTGAAAAAGCGCGAACCTTCACGCCACCGGCGATCAGTTCCGCCCCAAAGTTCGCGGGCAACCCATAGCTGCCAATTTCATCGTAGAGAAGGTGGACCGCGATCCCGCGGCGAGCCGTGCGCAGCAAACGAGCCTTCAGGTCGCGTCCAAGATCATCATCGCGGATCAGGTAGGATTGCAGGAGGACGTAGCGCTGGGCCGCATCTATGGCGTCGAACATCGCCCCATAGGCGGCGGAGCCGTCCTGTAGAACTTCGATCTCGTTGCCGCTGGTAAACGGCATTCCAGCCAGACGTTCCAGGACCCGCAGACTGCAGCCCTCCGGCGTCTGGAAGCGGGTGTCCGGACGTTTCAGACGGTCCCGCAAATCGGCCGCAATATGGTGGATCTTCAGGTCACCGCTTCGCCGCGCAGCGACGTAACCGTAGAACTTGCCGCGGCCGAAGATCCAGTAAAGCGGAAGCGCCAGATAGGGAAAGGTCACGAGCGAGATGGCCCAGGCAACAGCCCCCTGGGCGGTTCGGGTACGCACGATAGCGTGAAAGGCCGAAAGAATGCCGGAGAGATGAATTACCGCGGCCACAAAGCCCAGAAAGGGCCAAAGACTCTCTATTGAAACAGAATGCAAAAGGCTTCCTGAAACCTCTCCGCGATGGTCGGACCAAGCCCCGCCAGAGTGATATCACCCGCCAGAATCCGCAAGGGCCAACGGGAGGACTCAGTCAGCGCCTTTCAACAGACCGGCCAGGCTGGCTTGCAGATGCTCGGATCGGACCGGTTTGCGCAGCGAACGAAAGCCCTCGGCCGCAATCTCGCCGCGCGGCCCGCGGCCCTGGTCGGCGGTCACGATCAACACCGGAACTTCACGCCCGGAGGCAGCGCGCAACAGCTTTGCCGCTTCGACTCCATTCACATTCTTCGGTAAGCGGTAGTCCGCCACGATCACATCGACGGGACCCCAATCCGAGGAAACGAGGTCGAGAGCCTCCTCGTAGTCCGAGGCAACGCGGACGCTGCACCCCCATATCCCGAGTGTCAGCGACATGGCCTTCTGGCTCTGGACATCGTCTTCCACAACCAAAACCTTCAAACCCTCAGCGGCGAACTCGTCCTTCGCCTTCTCGGCAACGGCCTCATCTTCGGTAAGGTTGGCCAACGGAACCTCGACCGCAAAAACGCTGCCTTTACCCGGCATGGAATCCAGAAGGATCTCATGGTCGAGGATTCCGGCCAGACGACGGACGATCGATAGACCGAGACCGACCCCTTTCCGACGATCACGGGCCGCGTTATCAAGCTGGTGAAATTCCTCGAATATCGTGGCTCTTTCGGTTTCCGGAATCCCCGGGCCGGTGTCCCAAACCTCAATCCGCAGACGGTCGCCTCTGTGCCGACAGCCGAGCAGAACTTTACCGCTTTCCGTATAACGAACGGCGTTCGACAGTAGATTGCTAAGGATCCTCTCCAAGAGAACGGGGTCGCTGTGAACTGCCAGGCCGCAAGGGACGGTTCGCAGGGCCAGGCCCCGCTTGCTGGCCTGCTGCCCGTAGACCCGCAGCAGGCCGTCCAGAATCTTCTGGACGGGAACGGCCTCGATCCGCGCTTCCAGCTGACCGGTCTCCAGCTCGGAGATATCCAATAGAGCATTCAGCAGACGACCCGCCGCCTCCGAGGCTTCGCGGATATCGGCCACCAGTTCGTGAGCTTCATCGTCCTCGACCGTCGCCTCCAACACGGCAACGAACAGTTCGATCGCATGCAGCGGTTGGCGCAGGTCGTGACTGGCCGCTGCCAGAAACCGGGTCTTTGCGTCATTGGCACGTTCCGCCGCCGCACGCGCGCCTTGCAGTTCCGTGACATCCGAAACGACAGTGGTGATCCCACCCTCGTGCGTTCGTCTCTCGGTGATCAGCAGGGACCGTCCGTCGGCCCAGTCTTGTTCGATGAAACTCTCGGCCGCCTGATGCCTGGCCAAACGGCGCTGAATCCAGGCCTCGGCAGCTTCCTCGTCTTCCAGACCGGGGACGTAACGATTGGCGACATTCTGCCTTACGATCTCTTCGAACTTAACGCCCGGTACGATGTAGTGGCTCTTTTCCTTCGAGACTTCGCGGTAGGTCTGATTACTCAGAACCAAACGATCATCGGAATCAAACAGAGCAAAGCCCTCTGACAGACTCTCGATCGCATCGATCAGCCGTGCCTCCGCAGCTTCCGCGCGTCGCCGTGCCTCAACCTCGGCGGTCTCATCTTCGGCCACGCCCCGGTACCCGGCAAACCGCCCTGTGCGGTCGTAATAGGGCTTGCCGTTGATACGCCAGGAGTAGCGCCGTCCACCACCATCGCAATAGGAAGCGCGAAGATCGCGGATCGGCCGCCTTGCCTCGAAATCCTCGCGGTACGCGCGCCAATAGGGATCGTTCTCAACGTCGGCGGAGAACAGATCCCATAGCGTCCGGCCAATCGCCTCCTGCGCGGCGGGCCTGGAACGGCCGCTCGCAGTCTGCACATCCAAGTAGGAGGAAAAGCGCAGCCCCTCGTCCATCTCCCAGAATCCGCCGGGACCGGACTGGGCGAAGTCCTTGAAGCGCTGCTCACTTTCCTTCAGGGCGTCTTCCGCCAGCACCCGGTCGGTGATGTCGAGGCGAATGCCGATGAAGCCGCCGGACTCGACCGGATGGTTGCGGGCCTCGATCCAACGCCCTTCGCTCGTCTTGGTGCGAAAGGTCGGATGCTCCTTGACATAGTCAGAAGGCTGCAGCCGCTGCATCGACATCTCGCCCGATGCCACGACAGCGAACTGATCACGGTCGAAGGCCAGCTTCATCAGATCGTTATAGGCCGCCCCGGGGCGTAGATCGCTGGCCAGCCGCGGATAGAGTTCGCGGTACTTTCGATTGCAGAGAATCAGTTTGCCTTCGTTGTCGAACCACACGAAGCCGTCGGTCATGCTTTCGATCGCTTCAGACAACAGCGCGCGGGTACGGGCGGCCTCCATTTCACTCTGGAACAAGGCCCGCTCGGTGCGCTTGCGCTCCGTGATGTCGCTGCCCAGGGAACCAAGCCCGATGACCTGCCCGTCGGCACCGATCCGCGGAAACTTGATAGTCAGAATGGCTCGTTTCTGACCGTCGCGTTGAAAGGTCTCTTCCTGAATCAAGATGCGTCCGCTTCTCAGAACCTCCTGATCGGCCCGGGAGGTTCGACTGGACCATTCCACGTTCGACGAAATCTCCTCAGGCAGGCGACCGTACATTTCCTGTGCCGTCAGGCCGTGGACCTCTCGAAGCTGACGGCTCACAGCGACATAGCGGCCTTCGGCGTCCTTCAGGTTCATGTAGAGCGGCGCGTGCTCAAAAATCATCCGCAGGCACTCTTCGCTTTCGCGCAAGGCCTGTTCAAGCTTGCGGCGCTGCGTGACGTCGGAGCACATCACCCCGACCCCTCGGAGGGAGCCGTCCGGATCGAGGATCGGGAACTTGACCGTGATCGCTTCCATCGGCCCCCGCGGCAAGGGGATGTGTTCCTCAAACACCACCGGCTTTCTGGTCTCGATAACCTGAAGATCTACCTGCCGACTGCGCGATGCCCACTCCTCTGACAGCCCGATGTCCGACGCCAGCTTGCCGGCAGTGGTGTCCATCGCCACCGAGTAGATCTCGGAAAAGCGGCGGTTGGTCCGAACATAGCGACCTTCCGCATCCTTGATGCAGATGTCCATGGGCGAGTAATCGAGGATTGCCGAGAGTTGCGCTTCTTTCTCGTCCAACTCTGCGCGCAAAGCAGCGCCGTCCTCGACCGGCGTCAGCGTAACGGTCCAGCAGTTACCGCCGTCCGCCGCCATATCCAGAGGAGCCCAGCTGCAACGGACCGATGCTTGCGCCAACGCGGTACCCGCGGCGGCCAGTGTTTCGTCGAAAGGCGCGCCCTCGGCCAATCGGCAGCCGGGTGGTGCATCACCGGGGCCCTTGCCCAAGACTTCGGAGAGAAAAGCAGGCGCAGCGCCTGAGGGGGTGATCCCCAACAGCTCAGCAAAGGCGGCATTGCCGTAAATCAGCGCCGGCTCCTTGCCGTCGCCGGCATAGAGCGCCACGGCCACGGCAACGGGAAGCCGTTCCAGAATCTGCTCGGCCAAAGCCGCCAGTCCCCAGTCGTCCGTTGCTTGGCTCCGAGTGCTCAGACGCATGTTCATCTATTGCCGGGCATCAGCCCAATTCCAAGTGTTTTGCTGCAGTCACCAAGAGCTCAGCCGGCAATCGCTAATCTCCTCGTTCAGATCCGCTGCCGTTCTCTCGCATTTACCCGGTTTCTCAAAGCTTCACAGGATTTCTGAACAACCAACCGGGAAATAGCAGTTCTGACTTAAGTAAACATTAACCATATACGCGAAAGAGGGTATGCGTCATTTAACGAATGCTCAAGAGGTCCTGGGACATCATCAAGAAGGTCGATGATATCAAGGATGGGGCGAATTTCCATGCCCAAGTACGACGTAAAGCTTCAGCTTGACGATGACGAGCATCAGATACATCTGGAGATTTACCAGCAGGTTGTCAGCGCGCACGAGCAAAGCGAAGAAGAAGTCGTGCACCGCGCCAAGCAGCAGTTTCGCCATTGGGCGGAAGGACGCGGCCCTGAGTGGAAACTGGTGGCGATGCGCGTGCCCTTTGCCATGGTGACCGATAGCGAAATCCGGGTCACCCACTAGCCGGCCACCGGTCTCACCCCACACTGGCCTGAACCAGGCCGGCAGCCATCCTCACCCGCCGACAGCCCGCTCCACGACAAAACAGGACTGGCCCTGATCGGTCAGTGCCGAACAGGCCTCCTCGGCCTGATTCTCACTGCTGAAGCCGCCGGCCTGAACCCGGAAAAACACACCGCGATCGCCCAGCTTGGCTTCGTCCACCACCAGGCGCAACGGGGCAAAGACCGCGGGATATCCCTGTTTCAGCCGCTGCCACTCCTCGGCGATCTGCTGGCGATCACGGATCGCCGATACCTGCACCAGGATGGTGCCGTCAGGCGCATCCCAGGGCTCCAGAGAGAGTGCAGCCACTTGCTCGGCCTCTGAGCCCGCCTCTGGGCCTTTCGGGGCGCTGCCGTCCCCTGTGAGCTTCTCAGCGGGCGCCAGACTGGCTGCCGGCGGTGCAGCGGCTTCCTGCGGCGTTTCGGAAGCCGCCGGGACCGATACCTCCGCCTGCCCCGTATTATCGGCAACTGCGGACTCCAGCTTCTCATTCTCCGCCGCATCAGGCACAACCGCAGGCGCTTCTGCCACTTGAGGCGCCTCTGCCGCTTGGTCTGATGGCGCGGTCGGGCCTGCCGCCGTGCTCAGCGGCTCTTCGGTGTTCCCATCGGTCCGGTCGCCGCTCTGGGTCTGTTCCGGCAAAGCTTCGGCGCTGACCGGCTCCACCGGCGCAGCAACCACTGCAGGCGGTGCGATGGCAGGCGTGGCCGCTGGAGACCCGGCCGAAACGGATTGGGCCTCCAAAAGACGCTTGCGGGCTCTTTCCCGGATAAGCTCCGCCTGGCTGGGCGGCCGCTCGCTCGACTCCGCACTCTCAAAGGTCAGCCGCTCGCCGCTGTAGGCGCGGTCCTCATCAGCGGCAACCAGTCCCTCGGCCATCTGCTGGCGGCTGACGCTCAGCTCGCCGCCGGCATCGAAATCCAAATCCTTGGACCAGGCCTGCGGCTCTGTCGGCTGGGGTGGCGGCGGAGGCGGCCTCTGGCTCTCAGCAACCAGCGGCGGATCGGATTCGGGCGGCGGCCCCATCTCGATGGTGCAGGCAGTCAGCCCGATGCTGCCCGCCGTTATGGCCAGCACGGGCATCAGGTCCAAGCGGCAGCGCTTTATGAGAACCCCCATTTCCATGACCGGAAGGTACGACCCTAAAGCGCCGCCGACAAGGGGTGCTCGCACCCAACCAGAAGGCACAAAAGCATTAACCCTGTTAAGCCGCAGTGTCCTGCGAACCGCTATTCTGCGGCGGGGTTCGCAGGTTCATCCACCTGAACGATCACAGGCTGCATAGACTCAAAGTCCTCAACCGCCAGATGACAGGCGATCTGATGACCGGGACTGGGTTCATAGACCGGCGGCACCTCGGTTTCGCAGATCGCCCCTATCTTTCGCGGGCAGCGCGTGTTGAAAGGACAGCCGCTTGGCGGATTGGTCACCGAAGGCAGGTTTCCTTCAAGAATGATCCGCTTCTTCTCGATCGAAGTGTCGGCGATGGGAACTGCCGAAAGCAGCGCCTCGGTGTAGGGATGATAAGGCGGCGAGAAGACCTCGTCCGTCGTCCCCTGCTCCACGATGTTGCCGAGGTACATGACCACGACGCGATCTGCCAGATAGCGCACCAGGCTGAGGTCATGACTGATGAAGATCAGGGTCGTGCGGTAGGTCTTCTGAATGTCCATCAGCAGGCCGGTCACCGCCGCCTGCACCGAAACATCAAGGGCTGAAACAGGTTCGTCCGCCACCACGGTCGAGGGATTGCCGGCGAAGGCGCGGGCGATGCCGACGCGCTGCTTCTGTCCGCCGGAAAGCTGGCGCGGCCGCCGCTTCGCAAAGTCACGCGGCAGCTTTACCAGATCCAGCAACTCCATAACCCGGGCGTCGATTTTGTCCTTATCGGCCTCGACGCCGAACTTGCGGATCACGCGGGCCAGCTGCGAGCCGACGGTGTGGCTGGGGTTCAGCGTATCAAAGGGGTTCTGGAACACCATCTGCATGGAGCCGATCTGCTCAGGCGTGCGGCTCTGCACCTCTTCCTGGGAGATGTCCTTGCCGTTGAACATCACCTTACCTTCGGTGGCTGTCTCCAGGCCCATCAGCACCTTGGCGAAGGTCGATTTGCCACAGCCCGACTCGCCGACGATAGCCACGGTCTCACAGGACCGGGCCTCAAAGGAGATGCTCTCATTGGCCTTCACATGGCGAACCCGGTTGCCCTTGACCATGGCCGCAATGGAGTTGTCGGTAATCTCGTAATACTTCTTCATATTGTCGATGGAGAGCACCACCTCCCCGGCTTCCATCTCGCCGGCGCCGACGCCTTCGGGCTGGTAGCTGTCCCAATCGATCCCTTGCCAGCGGCGGCAGCGTACGGTGTGCCCGGGTTCGTTCGGGACCTCAGTCATACCAAGGCCTTCCTGGTCACAGGTTCCCGCTTCAAAGAAGTCGCAGCGCGGTCCGAAGTAACAGCCGGGAGGCCGCTGATGCGGCAGCGGCAGTTGCCCGCGAATGGGCACCAGCGGATGAGCGGTCTTGTCCGCACCGGGCAAGGGAATACAGCCGAACAACCCCTTGGTATAGGGATGGCGCATGTGGTCGAAGACCTCGTCGACGGAACCGTGCTCCACCACCACGCCGGAGTACATAACGTTCAAGCGGTCACAGGTCGCAAGGATGAGGCCCAGATTGTGCGAGATGTAGACCATCGAGGTGTTGAACTTGCCGGCGATCTCGCCGATCAGCTCAACGATGCCCGCTTCGACCGTAACGTCGAGCGCTGTCGTCGGCTCGTCGAGCAGCAGCAGCGAGGGGTTGGAGAGCAGCGCCATGGCGATGACCACACGCTGTTGCTGGCCACCTGAAATCTGGTGCGGATAGACCTTCATGATCCGCTCCGGGTCAGGCAGCTTCACATCGGCGAGGATCTTTACCGCCCGGTCATAAGCCTCCTGCTCAGAAATGTCTTCGTGGCAGAGCGGCACCTCCATCAACTGACGTCCCAAGGTCATGCTGGGGTTCAGCGAGGCCATGGGTTCCTGATAGACCATGGCGATCTCGTTGCCGCGGAGCTGACGCAGTTCCTCCGGACTGAAGGTCGTGAGGTCGCGGCCCTTGTAGAACACCTCACCGCCGACAATCGCTCCGTTCTTGCCGAGGTACTGCATGATTGCCATGGCGACCGTCGACTTGCCGCAACCGGACTCACCAACCAGGCCGATGGACTCGCCCTGGTTCAGAGTCATGTTGAAGTCGATGACCGCCGGGATCTCGCCGGCACGGGTGAAATAGGAGATGCAGAGATTCCTGCATTCCAGCACCGGACCGTCGTAGCTGCTGCTGCCGTTTTCCATGGCGCTCTCTCCTAATCCCGCAGCGAGACTTCACGCAGGCCGTCGGCCAGCAGATTGAAACCCAGAACCAGCGACGAAATCGCCAGACAGGGGAATACGACCATGTGCGGCATGAAGGTGATGAACGACCGTGTTTCGGTGATCATGCCGCCCCAGTCCGGATCGGGCGGCGGCAGGCCCAAACCCAGGAAACCGAGCGTTCCGATGGTGATGATCACGTAACCCAACCGCAGGCAGGAGTCGACGATCAGCGGGCCCCGTGCATTGGGCAGGATCTCGATCATCATGATGCGCCAGGCTGACTCGCCCCGGGTCTCCGCCGCGAAGACATACTCACGATTGCGCAGATCCAGCACCAGGCCGCGCACAATACGCATGATGCCGGGCGCCGAAGCGAAGGTAACGGCAATGACGATGTTAAAGCCTGAAGCGCCGATGGTCGCGATGATGATGATGTAGAGCACCAGCACCGGGAACGATAGGATCACATTGGCGATGAAAGACAGGACATCATCGGTCAGGCCGCGGCGATAGCCGGCGGCAAGCCCCATCGGGATGCCGACGATATAGGCGCAGAGGGTCGCCAGAGGCGCATAGAGAAGCACCTGGCGCGAACCGTGAATGATGCGCGACAGGATGTCCCGTCCAAGATGGTCCGTGCCCAACCAGTGGACGCTGCTTCCATCGGCGGCCGGTCCGCCCGGCAGGGTCATCGCGGCCCCGGTCGCATTGGGCGGAAACGGCGCCAGCACATCGGCAAGCAGGGCCACCAGAACCCAAAAGACGATGATGGCGAGGCCGACCATACCGACCCAGCTTTCGCGGATCAGCGCCGCCCCTTTGACCAGACGCAACAACGAGGATTCGCGGCGCGGTGCGGAAATGGCTTGGTCTGTCATCGCGCCCTCCTAGCTGAACCGAATTCGGGGATTGAGATAGGTGTAGCCGATATCGGCCAGGGTCTGGGTTCCCACCGCCACGAAAACGGCCACCATGGCGCAGGCCTCGATCAAGAAGATGTCCTGATTGAGCGAAGCCTCCAAGAGTAAGGACCCAAAGCCTTTGTAGGCGAAGAACACCTCAACCACGATCACGCCGGACAACAGCCAGTTGATCTGCAGCATGATCACGGTAAAGGGGGCGATCAAGGCGTTGCGCAGCGCATGTTTTCGAATCACCGTGCCATAAGGCAGGCCTTTGAGAACGGCGGTGCGTATGTAGTGGGTCATCATGACCTCGGCCATCGACGCCCGCGTCATACGGGCGATGTAGCCGAAGTCGTAAAGCACCAGCACGGTAATCGGCAGGATCAGTTGAACCCAGTCAAAGCCCCCGGCCATGGAGCTGGTTCCCGGCAGGCCCCAGCCGATGGTTTGCGGAAGGTAGAAAACGAACAGTGCGGCCAGGAGGGGCGCTGAGGCGATTTCCGGCACCGAGGTGGTGACGATGGAGCCGACCGACACCGTGCGGTCGAGGCCCGAGCCCTCGCGCATGCCGGCGATGACGCCGAGAAACAATCCGATGATGGAGGCAATCAGAAGCGCCCAGAATCCGAGAATGGCGGTGTTCCAGATCCGGCCCGGAAGAATCTCCGAAACCGGAACTTTGAAGCGGACCGAGTCGCCGAAGTCACCGACCACCGCGTTGCCCAGCCAGCGGGCGTAGCGCACCGGCAGAGGGTCGAAGTAGCCGTTGGTCTCAAGCCAGATCTCGCGCTGCTGATCGGAGCTGTAGGCCCCAAGCACCTTGATGGCGACACCTTCGACGTTGATTTCCAGCAACAAGAACAAGAGAAGCGACACGACAAGCATGGTGAGGACCATGGTGCCTATCCGTCGCGCAATAAAAATCAGCATCGCTTCCTAGCCTTCCCGTCCCCCCGACGCGGCCCGCCATGTATCACGTTTTGCCGCGTGACACGTTACCAGGCCGTCCCGGTCATACGAAGCGGCGCAGCGGGCCCCACCCACTGCAAGTGAAGAGGGCCGCAGCACCCCCCGTGCTGCGGCCCTCGACCGATCAAGCCATCCAAACGCTATTGAACTGATGATAGCGCGTCGGATGAGTGCTGTAGGCCTTCACGTTCTCGGTCGCGGCCGTGAACACCGAGCGGAAGAACGGCTGCACCATCACCGCATCGTCCTGCAGGATCTTCTCGACCTTGGCCATGGACTTGCGGCGTTCCTCCACATCCAGGATCGACTCGGCCTCGACAAGTGCCGCATCAAACTCCGGATTGCTGTAGCTGGACTCATTCCAGGGCACACCCGAGCGGTAGGCCAGGGCCAGGACCATGGTGCCCAGCGGACGGTGCGTCCAGGAGGTGATGCTGAAGGGCGCCTTGTCCCAGACTTCCCAATATTGGGCCGCGGGCATCACGTTGATCTCAAGATTGATGCCGGCCTCGGCAACCTGCTCCTTCAGGACCTGCAGGGAGTCCTGCTCCCAGGCGCCTTCGGTGTTGCCGACGTTGCAGGTGACCGTAATGCCGTCCGGATAGCCGGCCTCCGCCAGCAGTGCCTTGGCTTTGGCTACATCCCGCTTCAACGGCGGCAGCTTGGCGTACTCCGGGTGTACCTCGGCGACATGGTGATTTTCGCCGACCGCACCCAGATCGCGGTAAGCCAGCTTCAAAATCTGCTCGTTGTCGGCAGCCATCACCAGCGCCTGGCGCACCTTCATGTTGTCGAAAGGCGCCTCGGTCACCTTCATGCGGATCACGCCGGTCTGCGCGGTGACCACCTGAGAGATCGATACCCCGGGAACCCGTTCGGCGATTTCGATGGTGGAGATATCGAGATTGTAGACCGCATCGACCTGACGCGATGCCAGCGCGGCGATACCGGCCGCAGCGTCCGAGCCGGTGTCGATGTACTGGATCTCGTCGAGGTAGACCTCGCCGCCCCAATAGGGTTCCTGGCGGCGGCGCAGAACGCACTTTTCGCCGACCGCAAATTCGGCCAGCTCGAAGGCACCGGTGCCGACGGGGTTCTTCGACAGATCGCCGCCGTCCTTCGTGAAGTTCCGGTGCACGATGGCGGTCGGGTAGTTATAGAGGTTCTCCGGCATCGACAGGACCGGCGAGTTCAAGTTCACACGCACGGTGTGATCGTCGATTTTCTCAACCGCACCTTCCGCCATGCGCTTGCCCATCTTGGGCTGGCCGGCGTCGTCCTTCTCACCGGTGTCGTATTCCTCGGTCATCGCGGAGAACAGGCCGAGGTTCGAAGAACCGGTTGCCGGGTCAAGCCAACGGGTGAAGTTGAAAACCACGTCATCGGCGTTGAAGTCGTCGCCGTTGCTCCACTTCACGCCCTGGCGCAGCTTGAAGGTCCAGGTCTTCAGATCGTCCGAGGCCTCCCAGCTTTCCGCCAGGTAGGGCCGGGTCACGTTGTCGTTTCCGGTGATCGTCAGGTACTCGACGATGTGGCGCGCCTGGTTGGACATTTCGGTCCAGTCATAGGTGGCCGGATCGGTCATCTGCTGAACCTGCATCGCCACCCGGAGCACGCCGCCCTTCTTGGGGGTCTCCGCCGCAGCTTCCTTGAAGAGGCCGCCCGTCGGATCGCCGGCAAAGGCATAGGCTGATGCCGCCGAAACACCGAGGAAGGCGCTCAGGCGCACGAACTCGCGGCGGTCCATCTTGCCGCTCTTGTATTGCTCGCAGAGCTGATCGACGCCGGGATGAAGCGGCTTGCCGTTGATGGTTTCCAACTCTTTTGTCATCTGAAAGTCTCCCTGGTGAAGCTAGTACGGAGCCTGCCGCAGGCACTGCCCTGCCGGATCACGGCCCGGTGTATTCCATCTGTTACTGTTTGACCCGAAGAGCCGTCTCCTCGGGCTGAAAGGCGTTCGCGCCGACGCATCCGCCTCATTCGCATTGGTTTATCGCCCGCAGGGTACGCCGGGTGGTCGTTATCCTTATTGTCAGAGTCTGCGCTATGGTTCAGGGCTGGCGGCGACAGACAACTCTTAGGGTCAGCCCATTGCAACCATTCGCCCGACACGGCAGTCCAGCGCACCAAACTGCACCCTGTTCTCCCCGCCGACCCAAAACTGTCAGCGGTTGTCCACAAACCCTGGATTTTCCCTGTTCCTCTAAAGCTTCTCTTTTTTCTTATACACCGCCAATTCTTGCGTGGCGGCGGCTCGGCTTTCTTTTTCTCTTTTCAGCCAAAAGCCTAGCAAACTTTATCGCCCGCCGAAACCCGCGAGTTGTAGCTTTGCGACAGTCACTAGGCCAGAAACGACCCTATGGCGCGATGACGCTTGTGACAGGGAAACACTGACTTTGGTCAATCCGCGGCCTTTGTGACGACCTGAACCTCGTTCTCCAGCGTCTTGTGGACCGGGCAGCGGTCCGCAATCGCCAGAAGGCGCTGCCGCTGCTCGGCATCGAGATCGCCCTTTATGCTGACAATCCGCTCGATCCGGTCGATTTTGCCCTCCTTGGTCTCGCACTCCGCGCAATCGACGGCGTGGACCTTCTCGTGGGCAAGCGTGACCTTGACCTTGTCCAGCGGCAGTTTTTTGTGCTCCGCATACATGCGCAGTGTCATCGAGGTACAGGCCCCGAGACCCGCCAGCACCAGGTCGTAGGGTGACGGACCGGAATCCAGGCCTCCATAGCTCTCCGGCTCGTCGGCGCGCAAGCGATGCGGACCGGCGGCGATGGCCTGGGTAAAGCGCCCTTCCCCGGTTTCCTCCACCACCACCGTGTTTGCCTTCGCGGCCGGCGTCTCGGCCGTATCCAGATCTCCCAGGTAGCGGGCCGCCCAGGCACCCAGCACATTGGCGACGTAGATTGCGTCGACCTTGCGGCTCAGCAGGTGGTCGGCATCGTCCAGGGAGACGAAACTCTTGGGATGCTTGGCGGCAGCAAAAATCTTGCCGGCGTTCTCGATACCAACGGTCTGATCGCGAGGCGCGTGAAACACGATCAACGCCTTTTTCATGCCGGCAATTGCCTTTTCCAGGCGCTGGGCCTCGATATCTTCCAGGAACTGCTTCTTGATCTTGAAGGGCCGGCCGACCAGCAGCACCTCCGCCTCGCCACTGGCGTCGATCTCCTCCCGCGCCTCGGTGAAATGGTGGGCGACGTGGGCCGGCTCGGCAGGCGCTCCGATGGTCGCCACGGCCACCGCTTCCGGCACCTGCCCCGCCGCCGCCAATACCGCCGCCCCGCCCAGGCTGTGGCCGATGATCAGTTTCGGCGCCTCACGGGTTTCACGCAGGAAGTCGGCGGCGCGCACGAGGTCGCCCACATTGGAGGAAAAGTTGGTGTTCGCAAAATCGCCCTCGCTCGCTCCCAGCCCCGTGAAGTCGAAGCGGAGCACGGCGATCCCCTGCTCGGCCAGGGCACCGGCAATCCGCGAGGCGGCGAAGATGTCCTTGGTGCAGGTGAAGCAGTGAGCAAAGAGCGCATAGGCCCTGGGTGGTCCGGCGGGAAGCTCCAGACGCGCCGCCAGCATCTCGCCGCCGGATCCCGCAAAGGTCAGTTTTTCGCTCTTCATGGCCATAAAAGCCGTCTCCATCAAGGGTGCGCCCGATTGCAGGGATCGGAACATGCCGCTTCGCGTCTTGGCAAGGCCGCCAATCCGCAATCCGCACAAAGGACCGGGATTATCGGTTCAAAGTCACTGGGTTCGCCCCGGCCGCTCGGCTAATGTCCCCCGGCTAACTTCACCCGGCTAAATTCACTCGGCCAGGCTTACCCGGGTCGATCATCACCTGATGCCGGAAAACCGTTCGGCGTTACAGCAAACCAGATACCCGGCCCCTCACCCCGACGAAAACCAGGATTTTCCAGTATGAGCAAAGCCGCGCAGGACCCGCGCATCGAGATCATCGCCAAAGACACCCCCTTCAAGGGCTACTTCCAGGTCGACAGCTACCGCCTGCGTCACCGCAAGTTCGATGGCGGCTGGACGCAGGAGATGAGCCGCGAGATCTTTGAGCGCGGCCATGCCGCCGCCGTGCTGCTCTACGACCCGCGACTGGATCACGTGGTTTTGATCGAGCAGTTCCGCCTCGGCGCCCATGCCGCCGGCTTTGAGCCCTGGCTGATAGAGATCGTCGCCGGAATCATCGATCCCGGCGAAACGCCGGAGGACGTGGTGCGGCGGGAGGCGCTGGAAGAGGCCGGCTGCGAGGTCGGGGAACTGCACCCCATCGGCAGCTACCTGGCAACGCCCGGCGGCAGTTCCGAGAGCCTGACCTTGTTCTGCGGACGGGTCGATGCCAGCAAGGCAGGCGGCATTCATGGCCTGGACCACGAGGGCGAAGACATCCGGGTCCTGGCGCTGCCGCGCGCGGAAGCCCTGCAAAAGCTGGCCGAGGGGGCGATCTGTAACTTCACCGCTGTCGTCGCGCTGCAATGGCTGGCCTTGAATCACACCGAAATTATGCGTATTTGGAAATAATCTACGGTAGCATACTGCCTAATAATCTTAATAACCCACAAATTTGGTGTTTTTAGGGCCGGTCATCCCTCCAGCAAGGAACAGAAAGTCATGGACGTCAGCGACGGATTTGTCGGCGCAATCGGCAATACGCCCCTCATTCGCCTCCGTAAGCTCTCTGAGGAAACGGGCTGCGAGATCCTCGGCAAGGCCGAGTTCCTCAATCCCGGCGGTTCGGTGAAGGACCGGGCCGCCTGGGCCATCATCAAGGACGCGGAGGAGCGCGGCACCCTGCGCCCCGGCGGCACCATCGTCGAGGGTACGGCCGGCAACACGGGCATCGGCCTCGCCCTGGTGGCCCGCGCCCGCGGTTACCGCACGGTAATCGTCATTCCGGATACCCAGAGCCAGGAAAAGAAAGACATCCTGCGAATCTCCGGTGCCGAGCTTCGCGAAGTGCCCGCGGTTCCCTACCGCGATCCGGATAACTATGTCCATGTGTCGGAGCGCCTGGCCAAGGAACTGGACGAGAGCGATCCCAAAGGCGCGATCTGGGCGCAGCAGTTCGACAACATCGCCAATCGGCGCGGCCACTACGAAACCACGGGGCCGGAGATCTGGGACCAGACCGACGGCAAGGTGGACGCCTTTGTCTGCGCGGTCGGCACCGGCGGCACGCTGGCGGGGGTCTCCGCGGCCTTGAAGGAGCGCAACAAGGGTATCAAAATCGGCTTGGCCGACCCCATGGGCGCGGCGCTGTTCCACTTCTACCGCCACGGCGAGCTGAAGGCCGAAGGCAGTTCGATAAGCGAGGGCATCGGCCAGGGCCGGATCACCGCCAATCTCGAAGGTGCGGAGATCGACGAGCCCTTCCAAATCTCCGACAAGGAGGCGATCCCCATCGTCTTCGACCTTCTTGAGCACGAGGGAATTTGTCTCGGCGCCTCCAGCGGCATCAACGTGGCCGGCGCGGTCAGGCTCGCCAAGCTGTTGGGTCCCGGCCATCGAATCGTTACTATTCTCTGTGATGGCGGCCTGCGCTATCAGAGCAAGCTGTTCAATCCGGCCTTTCTGCGCGAAAAAGGTCTGCCGGTGCCGGAATGGCTTTCCTGGCGAAGCTGAAGACCAAAGGGAAGACGTGAGGCATGGAGCTGTTGTTTCGGGAGGATGCCTATCTGAAGCGCTGTGAAGCCAGGGTGACCTTCGCCGGACCGGAGGGGCTGCGCCTCGACCGGACAGTGTTTTACCCCACCGGCGGCGGCCAGCCCGGTGACAGCGGCTTCCTAACCCTGGACGACGGCACGAAGCTGCGCATTGCCGACGCCCGCAAGGGCGAAACCCACGAGGATGTACTCCACATCCCCGAAGAAGGCAGCCCCCTGCCCGCCGTCGGCACCCAGGTAACCGCCGAGATCGATTGGGAACGGCGGCATCGCCACATGCGTATGCACACCTGCATGCATCTGCTCTGTTCAGTTGTCACCGGCGATGTCACCGGCGGACAGGTCGGCGACGGCAAGGGCCGTTTGGATTTCAATCTGCCGGATACCCAGCTCGACAAGGAACACATCACTGCCGAGCTGAACCGACTGATCGGTGAAGACCATGCGGTCGCGCCACGCTGGATCAGCGAAGAGGAACTCGAGCAGCAGCCGGAGCTGGTCCGCACCATGTCGGTGAAGCCGCCCGCCGGCGGCGGCCGCGTCCGCCTGCTGGACATCGCCGGGGTCGATCTGCAACCCTGCGGCGGCACCCACGTGCAGCGCACCGGCGAGATCGGCAGCGTGAGAATCGGAAAGATCGAAAACAAAGGGCGGCAGAACCGCCGCATCAATATCCTTCTGGAAAAATAGAATCAGCAAAAGCCTCTAGGGAGCGTGTTTCCGGCAATGGTCGATTTCAATAAGGATGCCCTCGTTACCACGGACTGGCTGGCCGAGAACCTGAACGCGCCCGACCTGCGTGTCGTGGATGCGAGCTACTACCTGCCGCGCGAGGGGCTCGATCCACGCCGCGAATTCGAAGCGCAGCATATTCCAGGCGCCGTTTTTTTCGACATCGACGATATCGCGGACCCCGACAGCGACCTGCCCCACATGTTGCCGCCGCCCCATATCTTCTCTTCCAAGGTGCGCCGTCTCGGACTCGGCGACGGCCTGCGTCTGGTGATCTACGACCAGCGCGGTATCTGGAGCGCGCCGCGGGCATGGTGGACCTTCCGCTACTTCGGACACCAGGAGGTCGCGGTGCTGGACGGCGGCCTGCCCAAGTGGCTGGATGAAGGGCGCAGCGTGGCCGAGGGCCCGGAAAACAACGAGGAACGGCACTTCACGCCGCGCGCCAACAGCTTTCTTCTGCGCGACCGCGAGCAGTTGCTCGACAATCTGGGGCGCGGCAGCGAACAGGTGATCGACGCACGCGCCAGGGGGCGCTTCGAAGGCAGTGATCCGGAACCGCGCGAAGGTATGCGCAGCGGCCACATCCCCGGCAGCCTGAACCTGCCCTTTGGGGAGATCATCGACCAAAGCAGCCAGACCTTCCTGGACAAGGATGAAATCCGCCGACGCTTTGAGGCCGAGGGGCTGGACCTGAAGCAGCCGGTGGTCGCTTCCTGCGGCTCGGGTGTTACCGCGGGCGTGCTGGCCCTGGCGCTGCATCGCCTGGGGCATCGCGACACCGCGGTCTACGATGGCTCCTGGTCGGACTGGGGGCGGCCCGGCGACACGCCCGTCGAAACCGGCCCGGCAGCAAAGCCGTAACGCCCAGCACCAAAGGTTCAGTCATGTTTCAGCTTCGCCCCTATCAGGACGACGACTTCGACGGCTGCGCGGCACTCTGGGATCGCAGCGGGATTGCCGCCTGGTACAATGAACCCAAACGTGACATCGCCCTCTGGCAGGACAGCCCTTCGGCGGAGATCTTCGTCGCTTACCGCGACGGCCAGTTGGTCGGCAGCGTGTGCTGCGGTCACGACGGCCATCGCGGCTGGCTCTACGCCGTTGCCGTGGACCCCGATCTGCGGCGCGCGGGGCTCGGCCGGCAACTGGTGCGCAAGGCCGAGGACTGGCTGGGCCAGCAAGGCATCCTGAAGATCCAGTTGATGGTCCGCGAAACCAACCGCCAGGTGCTGGGGTTCTATGCCGCGCTCGGCTATGCCTATACGCCGCGGGCGGTGATGTCGCGCTGGCTGGAACTGCCGGCAGCGCCGCCGGAGGACGAGAAGCTGGCGCCGGACATCGCCGTGGCCGCGGGCCGGAACACCCACCTGGATTTCACCGTGACCTTCCTGGAGATGGACGAGCGGCCGAGCCTTGTTCCGCTTCACCCGCCCCATCGTACCCACGTGGCTCTGATGCGGGCGCACAGTCCGACGGTCAGTTTCTACCGCTTCCTCTACAACGGCGTTGGCGAGGACTGGAACTGGTGGTACCGCCGGCAGATGTCGGACGATGATCTCTCCGCCATCCTGGAAGACGAGCGGGTCGAGGTCTTCGTGCTCTATGTGGAAGGGGTCCCGGCGGGCTACTTCGAGCTGGACCGCCGCGACGAGCCGACAGTGGACCTGGCCTACTTCGGCCTGCTGCCGCAGTTCGTCGGCCGCAAGCTGGGACCCTATATGCTCTATCAGGCGATTGAACAGGCCTGGAGCTATGAGCCGGAGCGGATGACGGTGAACACCAACACCATGGACCACCCCCGCGCTCTGCCGCTGTATCAGAAGTTCGGCTTCAGGCCCTACCGTCAGGAAAAGCAGGTCATCCAGGATCCGCGGCTCAACGGTGTCATCCCGGCTTGAGCACTCGCGCCACTGTTTGGGCGCGACGTTTCTGTACAGCCAAGCGGTTCAGCCGGATTGCCTCACGCCTCTCGGGGCTCCGGTAATAGCCGCAGCCGCGGCATTGCTCCGGCGGTTTGCCGGCCTGTAGCGCCTCATCGATCTGCCGTCGCTTTTCCAGCACCACTTCCATCGGCGTCAGGCCGATCTTGCCGAGGCCGTACTTGGCCGTGTCCTTCACCATGCAGCAACTGGCGATGCCGCCGTGCCGGTCGACATAGAGCGCACCCTTGACCCAGGGGCAGCCGTGTTCGGCGGGGAAGCTCTTGCCCATTTCGATATAGAAGTGCCGCGTCTTGCGGGTCTGGGCCAGCATGGCGCCGATCTTCGGCGTACTGCGGATCAACTGCTTCATGCGGATGTTGTCTTCACGGGCCAGAAGCCGGGCTTCCATGTCGGCGTCATAGACACCCGCATAGCTCTCCATGCGATTAAGGGCCTGCACCGTGGCGCCGCCGTCCATTCCAAGCGCGCGATAGAGATCGGCGATCGCCGGCAGGGTATCGATGGTGTCTTTCAGGACGGTGATGGCAAAGCCCACGGTGGGGCGTTCCATGCCCCGGGCGTTACGGGCGGCCAGCAGACGGGCGATGCCCGCCTTCACCTTGCTCAGCAGGCCGCCGCGGATGTTCTGGAACCCGGCCTCGTCGGGCGACTCAATGGAAACGTAAATTGCTTCGATGCCGACATCCAGGATCGACGCCACCCGCTCGTCGTTGAGCAGGCTGCCGTTGGTGATCATGGAGAGATGAATACCGCGCTCGCGCGCCTGGCGGGCCATGTCGAAGAAGCCCTTGTGGAGCAGCGGCTCGCCCTCGCCCTGCAGTTCGATGTGTTGAAGGTCGGGAAAGCTGTCGAGCAGGCGCTGGAAATCTTCGGCCGCAAAGTCGGTCTGATCCATCTGCCGGCCGCTGCAGAAGCCGCAGATGAAGTTACACCGCGTCGTCGGTTCGACCTGCGCGAAAACCACCTTGTCGCCGCTGTTCCGGCCAGGGGTTTCCGCCTTTGCCCTATCGCTCACACCAACTCCTCAAAACGTCCGCTATCAACGGCTTCGCCGGTCTGGCCAAGAGCCGGCAGGTTAGCAGAACGATCGCTCGGAAAGGGTAAAGAAATAGGGGCAGCAAAAAGGGCCGGGCGATCCCATCGCCCCGGCCCTCTCAAACTGCTTGCAGCCTAGTGGTGCAGGATCTGGCTGAGGAAGAGCTTGGTCCGCGAGGACTGCGGGTTGTTGAAGAACTCCTCCGGCTCGTTCTCTTCGATGATCTCGCCGCCGTCCATGAAGATCACCCGGTTGGCGACCTTGCGGGCAAAGCCCATCTCGTGGGTCACGCAGAGCATGGTCATGCCGCTCTCGGCCAGCCCCACCATAACGTCGAGCACCTCCGAAATCATCTCCGGATCGAGCGCCGAAGTCGGCTCATCGAACAGCATGATGCGCGGGTTCATGCAGAGCGAACGGGCGATGGCCACGCGCTGCTGCTGCCCGCCGGAAAGCTGGCCCGGATACTTGCCGGCCTGCTCCGGGATCTTCACCCGCTCGAGATACTGCATGGCGATCTCTTCGGCTTCCTTCTTTGGCATCTTGCGCACCCAGATCGGCGCCAGGGTGCAGTTTTCCATGACCGTCAGATGGGGAAAGAGATTGAAGTGCTGGAAAACCATGCCGACTTCGCGGCGGATTTCGGCGATGTTCTTCAGGTCATTGGTCAGCTCGATATCATCGACGATGATCTTGCCCCTCTGGTGTTCTTCCAGACGGTTGATGCAGCGGATCATGGTCGACTTGCCGGAGCCGGAAGGCCCGCAGATGACGATCCGCTCGCCCCGGTTGACCGTCAGGTTGATGTCTTTGAGGACGTGAAAATCGCCATACCATTTGTGCATGCCGAGAATTTGGATCGCCACTTCATCCGAAATGGACAGATTTGCAGCAGCTGCGTCAGACATGATGAATGCCTCCTTTAACGGGCCGCGCCTTTAGCGCTTGTGCCCCGTGTGCAGTTTCTTTTCCAGATAGATCGAGTAGCGCGACATGCTGAAACAGCAGATGAAGAAGAGTATCGCGATAAAGACATAGACTTCCCAGGCCAGGCCCTGCCACTTCGCGTCCGAGAGCGAAGCGCGGCCGACGCCCAGCACGTCGGTCAAACCGATGATCACGACGAGGGTCGTGTCCTTGAACAGGCCGACGAAGGTGTTGACGATTCCGGGGATCGAGATCTTCAACGCCTGGGGCAGAACAACGAGACGCATGGACTGCCAATAGCGCAGACCCATGGCATCGGCTGCTTCGATCTGTCCTTTGGGGATGGCCTGCAGTCCGCCGCGCACCACCTCGGCGATGTAAGCCGAGGAAAACAGCGTCACCATGATCAGAACCCGCAGGATCAGATCGAAGGTGGTTCCCGGCGGCAGGAAGTAGTTCAGCATCGTCGAGGCGACGAAAAGCAGCGTGATCAAAGGCACGCCGCGAATGAACTCGATGAACATCACGCAGAGCGTCCGCACGATGGGCATATGCGAGCGGCGCCCCAGGGCCAGCAGAATTCCCAAAGGCAGCGACGCGACAATACCGGTGACCCCGATCACGACATTCAGGGTGAAACCGCCGATCTTGGTGGTCTCGACCGGCTCCAGTCCCAGTCCGCCAACCAGCAGGAAGTACCCGATGACCGGGAACACAGCCGAGAACATCAGCATCTGCGTACGGAAAGGCGTCTTGTCCCAAAGCAGCGGCAGAATGGCCAGGATGAACAGCACTGCCGTCAGGTCGACCCGCCAGCGCAGGTGTTCGGGGTAGAAGCCGTAGATGAACTGGCCAAAGCGCACCTCGGCCAGCGCCCAGCAGGCGCCCTGACCGATTTCCCGGCACTCCGCGCGCGAACCGGCATCCCAGACGGCATCGAAAAGCGCCCAGTTCAGCGCGCCCGGGACAAACAGATAGAGCAGATAGACCGAGACGACAGTCAGAAAGATGTTCGTCGGCGAACTGAGCAGATTCTTGCGGACCCAGAGGATCGGCCCTCTTGTCGCCATCGGCGGCGGCAGGTCGGGATGGGTGCCCGGCTCGTAGGTCTGAGTGGTGTCAGCCATAGCGTCGCTCCCCCTCACCGTTCCACCAGCGCAATGCGCCGGTTGTACCAATTCATAAAGGCCGAAATCAGCAGTGAGATGGTGAGATAGATGGTCAGAACAATGATCATCACCTCCATCTCCTTACCCGTCTGATTCAGGGTGATCCCGCCGAAGGTCGCGACGATATCCATGTAACCGATCGCAATCGCCAGAGACGAGTTCTTGGTCAAGTTCAGATACTGGCTCGTCAGCGGCGGCACGATGACCCGCAGGGCCTGGGGAACGATGATCAGGCGCATGGTCCAGTTCGGCTTGATACCGAGCGCGAAGGCCGCCTCGGTCTGACCATGGCTCACGGACTGAATGCCGGAGCGCACGTTCTCCGCAATAAAGGCTGCGGTGTAGATCGACAGCGCGAACCACAAAGCCGCGAACTCAGGCCGCACGACAACGCCACCCTGAAAGTTAAAACCCTTCAGTTCCGGCATTTCGAAGGCCAGAGGCATTCCGGCAACAAAAAAGGCGATCAGGGGAAGGCCGATGATCGCCGCAACGCCGATGGAGAAGACCGGGTAGATCTGGCCGGTTGCCTCCTGGTGCTTCTTCGCCCAACGGCTGAACACCACCATGCCGGCGATGGCGGCCAGGAAAGCGATGATCACCAGCATGAAACCGTCTTCAAAGACCGGCTTTGGGACGTAGAAACCGCGATTGGACAGAAACACACCCTCGGTGGGCGAGAGCGCCTGGCGCACGCCCGGCAGCGTCGAGACGATGACGCCATGCCAGAGCAGGATCTGCACCAGAACCGGCACATTGCGCGTGAACTCGATGTAGCAGTAGACGATCCGGTTGATCAGCCAGTTGCTGGAGAGGCGCAGGACGCCGAGAATGAAGCCCAGGATGGTCGCAAAAATGCAGCCGGTGATCGCGACAAGGCCGGTATTGAGCAGGCCGACGACGCCGGCGCGGAAGTGCGTTTCCCGCGAATCGTAGGGAATCAGAGTCTGATTGATGTCGTAGCCCGCCGGCGCCCAGAGGAAGTCAAACCCGAAGGTTTTGCCCAGGGCTTCCAGGTTCTGCACGGCGTTGGTGGCCAGGAATGCAAGCAGCATAAACATCCCGGCGACAACCAGTATCTGCGTTATGACGGCCCGATAGCGTTTATCCGACCAGAGACGGCCCAAAGTGAGCGGCTCGGAATCATGTTCAATGGCGGCCATAGCATTACCCCGCTGCGACGACCTGCACGCTATGGGCCCAGCGGCCCTCGTGCCGTTGAGAAATAGGCGTGGGGTACGCCGGCGAAGCCGCTGGCGTACCCCTCATCCCATTCCAGTCGCTGCGCTTAGCGCATCGGCGGAGCGTAGATCAGCCCACCATCGGTGTAGAGCGCATTGATGCCGCGCTCCAGGCCGATCGGCGTGTTCGAGCCGATGTGCGTCTCGAACACTTCACCGTAGTTGCCGACCTGCTTGATGACGTTGTAGGCCCAGTTCTTTTCCAGGCCGAGCATGCCACCCAGGTCACCTTCAGCGCCGAGGAGGCGGGCAACTTCGGGGTTGTTGCTGGCGCCGCCGGCCATTTCGTCGACGTTCGCAGAGGTCACGCCGTACTCTTCGGCGTTGATCATGGCGTTCAGCGTCCAGCGGACCACATCGCCCCACTGCTCATCGCCCTGGCGGACGAGCGGACCCAGCGGCTCCTTGGAGATGATCTCCGGCAGCACGATGTGATCGCCGGGATTGTCGAAAGCCGCGCGGCTGGCGGCCAAGCCCGAGGCGTCCGTCGTATAGACGTCGCAACGGCCGGCCAGATAGTTGGTCCGCGCTTCTTCGTTGGTTTCGATCGGAACCGGCTCGTAGCTCATGTTGTTGGTGCGGAAGTAGTCCGCGAGGTTGAGCTCCGTGGTCGTGCCGGTCTGGATGCAGACCGAAGCGCCATCAAGTTCCGTGGCGCTACCGACGCCCAATGCCTTCGGGATCATGAAGCCCTGGCCGTCATAGTAGTTCACCCCGATAAAGGTGAATCCCAGATCGACGTCGCGGCTGAAGGTCCAGGTGGTGTTGCGGGCCAGCATGTCGATTTCGCCGGAAGCCAGCGCGGTGAAGCGCGTCTTGCCCGTGGTCGGCGTGTACTTGACCTTGCTGGAATCCCCGAAGACCGCAGCGGCAACGCCCTGGCAGACCGCCGGGTCAAAGCCCTGCCAGTTGCCGGCATCGTCTGTGTAGGAGAAACCGGGCACACCCGTGGACACGCCGCACTGCACAAATCCCTTCGCGCGAATGTCGTCCAGGGTGCCAGCGGCGGCACCGGTGGCGCCGACGGCGGTAAGCGCGCCCGCCGCGAGCAGAACCTTAAAAGTAGACATGGATAGACCTTCCCTGCTGTTCAAAGTTTATTGTCTTAAAACGAACAACCCGCCCCGTTCTGACCGCTGGTTATTGTTAACTTCTGCAGCCTCCCGACGGGATGCTTGAGCGTTCGTCTGCGCGAACCATGTCTCAGTCGCCCCCGAAACGCAACAGCTTGCTGGGGCTGAATTGATAAAAAAATAGGCAACTTTGAAGGTGCCCGGGCCGGTGCATCGGCGCTTGAGCGTGGCGGACGCGGCGGCGCCGCAACCCTTTATGATTCCGGCCCCAAAGCTGTTTGAAATCAGATGGCTTGGCCCAGGCGGCGACGAGGCTTATAGAAACACCCGAACCGCCCTGCGGGCCGGGGAATGCCTTCACAGACCTCCAGTCCCGCAACCATGCATCACAAGACGCCGGGATTCCTTGATTCTCAGCCCATAACGCTAAAGTGAACATCATGACCGAGCTGCCGAAAACGCTGGAAGAAGCCGTCACCTTCGATGACAGGGGCTTGGTGCTGGCCGTGGCACAGCAGCATGACAGCGGCGAAGTGCTGATGGTCGCCTGGATGAACCGGGAAGCCCTGGCCGAGACACTGGCCGAGCGGCAGGTCTGCTATTGGTCGCGCTCACGCGGCAAACTCTGGCGCAAGGGCGAAACCTCCGGCCAGACGCAGAAACTGATCGACCTGCGGGTCGACTGCGACGGTGACAGCCTGCTGCTGCTGGTCGACCAAAAGGGGGTTGCCTGCCATACCGGCCGGCGTTCCTGCTTTTATCTCGCGGCAACCGAGGAAGGCGGCCTGCGGGAAGTGATGCCGGTGATGACCGACCCTGGTGAACTCTACGGTGACTGAGGCTTGGCAATCGGCCCGGCTCGGCCTCCGGGCCTGGCTTTCCTTGCTGGCGATACTGGTGCCACTGTCGGCGGCGGCCGGGGAAGAGCGGCGCGAAACCGTTACGCTGTTCGCCGCCGCCAGTACGATCGATGCAATCAATGAGATTGCCGAGGCTTATGCCTCGAAAACCGGCGGGTCGATCCGCCCGGTGGTCGCCGCCTCCTCCACCCTGGCGCGCCAGATTGCCCAGGGCGCGCCCGCCGACTTGTTTCTTTCCGCCAATGTTGACTGGATGGACCATCTCCAGCAGCAGGGGCTGGTCGAGGCGTCAAGCCGACTGGCGCTGCTGTCCAACCGCCTGGTTCTGGTCTCACCGCTGGGTGCCGACCTGCAGATCGAGCTCGCAGCGGGCGCGGCGCTGGCTGAAGCGCTCGGCGACGGGCGCCTTGCCATCGGCGATCCGGCGCATGTGCCGGCGGGTATCTATGCGCGCCAGGCGCTGGAAGCGCTGGGGCTGTGGGCTCAGGTGACCGACCGCCTGGCGCAGGCCGGCAACGTGCGTATGGCCCTTGCCCTGGTCGACCGCGGCGAAGCGGTGGCCGGGATCGTCTACGAAACCGATGCCGCCATTGCCGACGGCGTGCGCGTGGTGGCAGCCTTTCCCGAGACGGCAACACCGCAAATCGACTATCCGCTGGCCATCGTCGAGGGACGCGGCAACAGCGCCGTTCGCAAGGTCTACGAGTTCCTGAAGGGCGAAGAAGCGGCGGTGATCTTTCGCAAGCATGGCTTTACAGCGACGGCCCGGGGACGTTAAAGGGCTGCAGGCCGATATCCTTGACCCCGACGGAAGCGATGCTCGAACTGACGCCGCTCGAAAGCGAAGCCATTCAACTCAGCCTGCGCGTCGCGTTTTGGTCGGTGCTGACCAGCCTGCCTTTCGGCCTCGCCCTTGCCTGGTTGCTCCAGCGCTACGATTTCTACGGCAAGACCCTGCTGAACGGCATCATTCATCTGCCGCTGGTGCTGCCGCCGGTGGTGGTCGGCTACCTGCTGCTGATCCTGCTGGGGCGCCAGGGCCCGCTGGGCTCCTGGCTCTATGAGACCTTCGGCATCTCCCTGCCCTTCACCTGGGAGGGTGCGGCCCTGGCCGCTGCGGTCATGGCCTTTCCGCTGATGGTCCGGGCGATCCGGCTGTCGATCGAGACCATCGACCGGAACCTGGAATCAGCCGCCCGCACCCTGGGCGCGTCGCGCTTGTCGGTTTTCCTGACCATCACCCTGCCGCTGATCGCGCCGGGCATCCTGGCCGGCTGCGTCCTGGCTTTTGCCCGCAGCCTGGGGGAATTCGGCGCCACCATCACCTTCGTCTCAAACATTCCCGGCGAGACCCGAACCCTGCCCCTCGCCCTCTACAGCCTGATCCAGACGCCGAACGGCGAAGAGGGCGCCCTGCGCCTGGCCATTCTCTCCGTCCTGCTGTCGCTGGCCGCGCTGGGCGCTTCGGAACTGATCGAGCGGCGCCTGCGGGCGCGGCTGAAGGACTGAAGACATGGCCATGGAACAGGGAAACCTGGAGATCGACCTCCAACGCCGCCTCGGCAACATGACCCTGGAGGCCGACTTTTCCTGCACGGCCGCCGGCATTACCGCCATCTTCGGCCGCTCCGGGGCGGGAAAGACATCCCTGATCAACATGATCGCCGGCCTGCTGCGGCCGGACCGCGGGCGCATCAGCCTCAACGGCGTGACGCTGTTCGACTCGTCCGCCGGAACCGATGTCCCGACCGAGCGCCGCCGCCTGGGTTACGTCTTCCAGGAAGGCCGGTTGTTTCCGCACCTCTCCGTCCGTGGCAACCTGAGCTACGGCCTGAAGCGCGTGCCGAAGGAAGAGCGGCGCATCGACCTGGAAGAGGTGGTCGCCCTGCTCGACATCGAGGCGCTGCTGGAGCGCCGCCCGGCGGCGCTTTCAGGCGGCGAAAAGCAGCGTGTCGCACTGGGCCGCGCGCTTCTGGCCAACCCCAAACTGCTGCTCATGGACGAACCGCTGGCGGCGCTGGACCAGCCCCGCAAGGACGAGATCCTGCCCTTCATCGAACATCTGCGCGATGAGATGGCTTTGCCAATCATCTATGTGAGCCACTCCATGCAGGAAATCGTCCGCCTCGCGGACACGCTGGTGCTGATGTCGGACGGTCGGGTGGAGGCCGTGGGCAGCGTGGAAGACCTGACCAGCCGCCTCGATCTGCGGCCCCTGACCGGACGCTACGAGGCCGGCGCGGTCCTCGCCACGACCGTGGCCGGTCAGGACAAAGCCTTCGGGCTTACGGAACTGCGGTTTGCCGGCGGGCGTCTGAAGGTCCCCTACCTCAATCTGCCACTGGGCCAGGACCTTCGGGTCAGGATTCGCGCCCGCGACGTCTCCATCGCCACAGAAAAACCAGAAAATACAAGTATTCTAAATATGATAGAATGCATCGTTAAAGCAATCAGTGAAGAACGCAGTCCGCAGGTCGACCTTCAGCTGGATGCCGGCGGCGCAGCGATCTGGGCCCGCATCACCACCCGCTCCTGCCATGCGCTCGGCCTGCAGCCGGGCCGCAAGGTCTTCGCGCTGATCAAGAGCGTCGCCATCGACCGGCAGAGCCTGGGACGGCGTGACAAGAGCACCCGCTTTTTGTCAGAAGACCAATGATTTAGGCGACAAACCGCGCCCAATACGCTACTATGGTTAATCGGCTCTGCAGGTGCCCGCCTTTTGTCACAGACCTGACGGTAAGGAGCGCGGTTTAATCATGTCCATGCATACATTGAACGAACTTACGATCCATCGCGCACGTGTGCTTCGCGAGCAGGATTTGCATGACCGCAGCGCTGCAGAAGCCAGCGTCTCTGATCTGGACGACGAAATCATTTCGCGACCGGCGACCACGCCGGACGAGGGTATCGCCAAGCTGGAACTTGCCCGCGACCTCGCCGCCATTGAGGGATGTCCCAACGTCGTGAAGCTTATCGAAGGCGCTATGCTGGTCCTCAGGCACTAGCTGTTCCTCGACGCCCCAACGGAGTGCATGGTCACCAGATTGGGACAATCTGATATCCAGGGTTTTGAAGAAGCCAGGAATCTGAAGAAGAGAGTCTACAAACCGGCCAGCCTCGGCCTAGAATAAAGTTGACGTTGAAACTCCGGCTATCCAAGTAACCACCATGAAGAAACACGATATCCTGATCGAACCCTGGCGCGGAACCCCCGGCGCCGGCACCCGGCGCGGCGTGACCGAGTTCCGCTGGACTGTTTCCTACGAGAAGGACGGGCGCTTTTACGCTCAGGGCTTTGCGGATTCGCATGCCGAGGCCCGCGCCGCAGCGGAAGCCTACCTGAAGGAACAGGGGGTCGATCTGAACTGGCAGTCGGGACCGAGCACCTCCGCCAAGGTGCTGACGCCGCGCTCAAAGCCCGCCGTCGTACGCGGCCTCCGCTAAGCCCAGCCCCGGCCTGAATTCTCCTGGGCCTGAATTCTCCTGGGCCTGAATTCTTCTGGACCCGACAACTGTTTCAACCCGGCTTGTCTTCCTAGTGGCGCCCCAGTGGCACCGAGACCACTCTTCCTTTGCCCATACCCTCCCGGTTTCCCGCCAAAACTGTCGCCCAGGCTTAACTCCTAGGGCTTAGTCCGGAATTCGCGGTTGCGGTTCCAAGGCGATCGGCACAACAATCTGATTACGAATCTCCGTCGGCGCTTTTCGGCTGCCGCGTTCGATTCGCAGGGGGGGATATGAAACAGAGCAAACGTCGCTGGCCCATCGGCCGTTTCCAATTGCGTCAACACAGAGGCCGCAGCCCCTCAAGCATGCAGCCGAAGGTCCCAAGCCTTGCCAGGCCGCTGTCGGCACTTCTGCTGGCACTCGCCTTGGCCGCCTGCGGCACGCCGCGCGATTTCACCGTCTACCAGGAAAGCATCGGCGAATTCCAGGCGGCAACCGACCGAACCGCCTCGGTAGCGCTTGATTACGTTCAGGGCATCAACCGCTTCGAACGCAGCTACGAGTTAAAGCTGCTGCGCGAAGACCCCAAGCGCCTGCTCAACATTTCCAAGTTGTCGGAACCGATCCTCTCCTCTCAGGCGATCGCGGCCAGAGACCGCGCCTTCGGTATCCTCAAGCAGTACACGCAGATGCTGGCGGCGCTGGCGGAAAGCGATGTGAGCGAGCGCTGGAAAGCGGCAAGCGAGCGGGCGAAGGCCTCCGCCGACACCCTGCTGATCGATATCAACGCGGACAGCGGCATCCTGGGCGATCTGCCGATAGGCGATATCACCAGCCCGCTGAAGACGATCTCCGATGCCATTGCCACGGAGATCCTCAACGCCAAACGCTCGGACGCGCTGGACGCGGCGATCACCAAGGCGGCGCCCGCGGTACAGGAGATCTCGGCAAAGCTGCGCGAGGATCTCGCCTTTGTCGTGCGTCAACGCGATTCGGTGAAGCAACTGGAAATCGCCGAATTGACCATCCTCTACGCTCAGGCGCAGGAGACCGGCAACAATTCCGCAAGGCTGAGCACCCTCGGCAAACTCGACCAGGCGCTGGAAGCGCGCACCCAAAGCCTCTCGACGCTTCAAGGGCTCATCCAGACACTCGATCAGTTCGATGTGGCCCATGATGCCCTGGTGCGCTACGCGAAGTCGGACAAAGGTCCGCAGGATCTCTCCGACCTCGTGACGATCGTGCGCAG
>JANQMC010000147.1 GCA_028280305.1 Pelagibius sp.
TGCCGCTGCACAAGGCTGGAGACTTCGCCTCGGCCCTTTCAGACCCGCGCCGAAATGCCGTGCTTCTGGGCCCCGGCAACGGTGTCACCGAGGAAACCCGGGAGAGGGCGGTCCTGGCCTTGAGATCCGGGCGCAACCTGGTTCTGGATGCTGACGCCCTGTCGGTTTTCGAAGGGCAGTCGGACTCGCTTTTTGCGTTGATTGCGGCATCGCCGGGGCAGGTGGTGCTGACCCCCCACGATGGCGAGTTCAAGCGGCTGTTTCCGGGCCTTGCCGGGGATCGTCTGGAACGCGCGCGGGCAGCCGCGTCGCAAAGCGGCGCCACTTTGGTGCTGAAGGGCCCCGATACGGTGGTCGCCGAGCCCGGGGGCGCGGCTTCTATCAACGGTTCTGCGCCGCCCTGGCTGGCCACCGCCGGCACCGGCGACGTCCTCGCGGGCATGATTGTCGGGCTGCTGGCTCAGGATATGTCGCCTTTTCTCGCGGCTTCCGCGGCTGTTTGGCTGCACGGGCAGGTTGCCGAGGGCTTTGGCCCGGGGATGATCTCGGAGGATCTGCCCGATGCGCTGCCGGGGGTTCTGCAGCGCGTCATCTAGGCCTTTCGACAGCCTGTGGATGACTGGAATTTATTCAATAATTTTAGGTAGTTCCCCTTTAATCGTTAACGAAAACTTCATGTCTGAAAGCGCAAAATACCGATACTGGGGTCAAGGAATGGCCTGTTCGGGGGGGTGGCCTTGATGGAAAAGGTATTGAAATCATGCTTTCAACGCATTGGTTTAAGCAACCACAGCGCAGCGACACGATAAAAGTCGGCCGCGTCTACCAGCGTGCCCATGACGGCAACATCGTCGAAACCGCGAAGGTGATTGATGTCGGCAGCGATGCTCTGGGCATTCCCCACGTAACCTACGAGGTTTCCGTCGAGCGGGCGCGTCTCGCCAAGTACGAAGAGCGCCGCACGCTCGGTCTGGAGACCTTTGTCGAGCGTTTTCGCGAGTCGATCGCCGCCGATCGGCCTGTCGTCGAAAAGCACGACGCCTGAGCACCGGCAGAGGTTGCCCTAGGGGCGCAGCGGATCTCCTGAAGGGTCCGCACCGGCCTCACTGACATTAATCCTACGTCAAAGATTTGGCTCTAAGTTGATCGACATGCTTACGACGCGACAGGAAAAAACAGCGACGACGGCCCGGCCCGCCAGCCTCTGGCGCCAGCTGTCCGGCGCCTTTGGCGGCGGCGAGGGCCGCAGCCTGTTTTCCAAGCGCAGCATCGATCCGGCCAATGTGAAAGCCGGCCGGGTTTTCCGTCACAGCGACGGTTCCGGGCGCTGCGAAACGGCCACTGTCGTGGGACTCTGCGATATCTTGGGCATGCCCCATGTCCGCTATGATCTGCGGATCGATCAGCCCGGCCACCGGCCCTTCGAGGACGGTTCGCGGGTCCTGGGCATGAAGACTTTCATCGAGCATTTTCGCGAGGCCGTCGGCTCCTGATTCCGGCCCGCCGGCACCTTTGATCAGCTCCGCCGCCGCCCGGCATTCCGGGCGCAGCCGCCCCCGGGGCGGCAAACCCCACCAAAATCGCCGATATCAGCGGTATTCCAGGCTCTTTCGGGCCCTCTTGCTATTGCGTGTCCGGCTGCGATGATATACATCGGCCCTCCGCGGAGAGCGCGGGCGTGGCGGAACTGGTAGACGCGCTGGTTTTAGGTACCAGTGGAGTGATCCGTGGGGGTTCGAGTCCCTCCGCCCGCACCAGCGTTCTGCGGCAGGAAAACCTTAGTTGCCTGACAGGTCAGGCTCCTCTCGTATCCCTATTTCAGACAAGGCTCGGAAAGGCCTAGCCGATCATGCAGGTCACGGAAGTAAGCAGCGAAGGCTTGAAGCGCGATTTCAAGGTGGTCATCGGGGCCAAGGAAATCGGCGATAAGGTTGAGGCCCGTTTGCGGGAGCTCAGCAGCAAGGTGAAGATTCCCGGCTTCAGGCCCGGAAAAGCGCCCCTCAAGCTGTTGAAGCAACGCTATGGCCCTTCGGTCATGGGCGAGGTGCTGGAGCGCGCGGTCACCGACTCCTCGGCCCAGGCGCTGAACGAGCGCGGGCTGCGTCCGGCTGTGCAGCCGAAGATCGAGATCGTCTCCTTCGACGACGGTAAGGATCTGGAATACAGCATGGCCATCGAGCTGCTGCCCGAGATCGAGCCCATGGATTTCTCCACGATCGAGCTTGAACGCCTGAAGATCGCCGTGCCCGAGGAAGACGTCGCCTCGGCGCTGGATCGCCTGGCCTCGTCGCGTAAGGAGTCCAAGCCGCTCGAGAAGCCGCGCAAGGCCCAGGCCGGCGATATCCTGGTGATGGATTTTGCCGGCACCGTGCATGGCGAGGCCCTGCCCGGCATGGCTGCTGAAGACCACCATCTCGAGCTCGGCTCGAACAGTTTCATCGAGGGTTTCGAAGACCAACTGATCGGTGTCGATGCGGGTGAGTCCCGCGAGGTGAAGGTGACTTTCCCCGAAGCCTACGGCAACGAGAAGCTGGCCGGCCAGCCCGCGGTTTTTCAGTGCACGATCAAGGAGATCCACGAGCCGGTTGCCGTCGAGCTTGACGACGAGATGGCCAAATCGATGGGCGCGGAAAACCTCGAAGATCTGCGCAGCAAGGTCAAGGAGCGGCTCGGCGCGGACTACGACGGCTTGTCGCGTATGCGGATGAAGCGCGAGATCCTCGACAAACTGGCCGATGCCCACGATTTCGGTGTGCCGGGCAGCATGGTCGATCTGGAATTCGATGCGATCTGGAAGCAGGTCGAAGCGGACCGTGAAAAGGGTAATGTCGATCCGGACGATGAGGGCAAGGAAGACGAAGAGGTCAAGGAAGAGTACCGGGTGATCGCGGAGCGGCGGGTGCGCCTGGGTCTCCTGCTCTCAGAAGTCGGGCGCCTGAACCAGATCGATGTCGCACAGGAAGAGGTCAATCAGGCCCTGTTTCAGGAAGCGCAGCGCTATCCCGGGCAGGAGCAGCAGGTTCTGGAGTTCTATAAATCGAATCCGGAGGCCCTGGCTCAACTGCGCGCGCCTTTGTTTGAGGACAAGGTGATCGATTTCATCATCGACCTCGCAAAGGTCTCCGAGCGCGAGGTGTCGCCGGAGGAACTGCGCGAAGAAGAAGAAAAGGATGCCGCGGCAGCCGAGAAATCGGCGAAAGCGGCTAAAAAGCCGGCCAAAAAGGCAGCCGGCAAAGGGAAGGCCAAGACCAAGAAAGCGGAAGCAGCCGAAGACGCCGGGAAGGACGAGGAGCCGTCATAACAACGCACCTGCCGTGCGGAGCTTGTGGTCTGGGCCGCCAAGGCCTAGATCTGTCTCTGTCCCCACCCAAAAGCGTCGCCATCTTTGAGGCTATCGCAATAGAGGAAGGTCTATGAGCTACCTGTCTGATCCGGTCCTGAATCACCACGAAACGGTGATGAACAATTTGGTGCCCATGGTGGTCGAGCAGACCAGCCGCGGCGAGCGCGCCTATGACATCTATTCGCGCCTGCTGAAAGAACGCATCATCTTCCTGACCGGCCCCGTCCATGATGCGGTGGCCAGCCTGATCTGCGCCCAGCTGCTTTATCTCGAGTCGGAGAACCCGACCCAGGACATCTTCTTCTATATCAACTCGCCCGGCGGCGTGGTCACCTCTGGGTTGGCCATGTACGACACTATGCAGTACATCCGCCCGGACGTTCAGACCGTCTGCATCGGCCAGGCGGCATCAGCCGGTTCGCTTCTGCTGATGGCCGGCGCGGCGGGCAAGCGCTTTTCGCTGCCGAATTCGAAGATCATGATCCATCAGCCCTCCGGCGGCTATCAGGGCCAGGTCACCGACATCCAGATCCATGCCGAGGATATCCTGCGCACCCGGACCCGCCTGAACGAGCTCTATGTCGAGCACTGCGGCCAGGACATGGACACGATCGAGCAGGCCATGGAGCGCGATAACTTCATGTCGCCTGAAGCGGCGAAGGACTTCGGTCTGATTGACGAAGTGGTGACCCAGCGTCCGGGTTCGGATGGTGACGGTGCTGCGGCGCCGGCCGGGAAAGAAGGGTAGGCGGGACCCGCTGAAAAGGTCCCCGGGGCTGCCCCTGTGTCATGGCTGGTCTGTAATTGTTTGTGGTCAACCAAATCAACCACAAGCTTAGATTGCAGAACGGTGCCCCAGGGGCCGTCTTTCTATTAATAGATTATTGAGTCCTGACAATTAGGCTCAAATTGCTGTGTTGATGATCGGGCCTTTCGGCGCCCACGACCGAAGCAGGAGCACTCCGGTTTTTTGTCGTTGTGTGGTTACGGGCCGTTTGACTAACATGGCAATATGAGGAACAGGCGCCTAGATAAAGCGGTATGACCAAGTCAAGCGGCAGCGATTCAAAGAACACCCTCTATTGCTCCTTCTGCGGCAAGAGCCAGCACGAGGTGCGCAAGCTCATTGCCGGCCCGACGGTATTCATCTGCGATGAATGCGTCGAGCTCTGCATGGACATCATTCGCGAAGAGCACAAGACGACCTTGGTGAAGTCGCGTGACGGGGTGCCGACACCGCAGGACATCTGCACGGTGTTGGACGACTACGTCATCGGCCAGGGCCACGCCAAGCGCGTGCTCTCGGTAGCGGTGCATAACCACTACAAGCGGCTGGCCCATGGCGCGAAGTCTGCCGACGTGGAGCTGGCGAAGTCGAACATCCTGCTGATCGGCCCGACCGGCTGCGGCAAGACGCTGCTTGCCCAGACGCTGGCGCGGATCCTCGACGTGCCTTTCACCATGGCGGATGCGACGACACTCACCGAGGCGGGCTACGTCGGCGAGGACGTTGAAAACATCATCCTGAAGCTGCTGCAGTCGGCCGACTACAATGTCGAGCGTGCGCAGCGCGGCATCGTCTACATCGACGAAGTCGACAAGATCAGCCGCAAGTCCGACAACCCCTCCATCACCCGCGACGTCTCCGGCGAGGGTGTGCAGCAGGCGCTGCTGAAGATCATGGAGGGAACGGTGGCTTCGGTGCCGCCACAGGGCGGGCGCAAGCATCCGCAGCAGGAATTCCTGCAGGTCGACACCACCAATATCCTCTTCATCTGCGGCGGCGCCTTTGCCGGCCTCGACAAGTTGATCGCCGGTCGCGGCAAGGGGACGTCGATTGGTTTCGGGGCGGACGTGCGCGGTCCGGACGACCGGGCCACCGGTGAAGTTCTGAAGGAAGTGGAGCCCGAGGATCTTCTGAAGTTCGGTCTGATTCCCGAGTTCGTCGGTCGCCTGCCGGTGGTCGCCACGCTGGAGGATCTGGACGAGGACGCCTTGATCGAGATTCTGACCCAGCCCAAGAACGCGCTGGTGAAGCAGTACGAGCGGCTGTTCGAGATGGAAGACGTTCGGGTGGACTTCACCGAAGACGCCTTACGCGCGATTGCCAAGAAGGCAATTATACGCAAAACAGGTGCGCGCGGGCTTCGCTCCATCATGGAGGGAATTCTCCTCGATCCCATGTACGACCTGCCCGGCCTTGAAGGCGTGGAGGAGATCGTCATCAATCGGGAGGTTGTCGACGGGCGCGCAAAGCCGCTCTACATCTACACCGATCGCCGTGAGGATCTGGGGACAAGCGCTTAAGCGTTTGTTTTTCCTGCGCTATTCCTGGGCCTTGAAGTCCCGGTGAGAATCTACAATTTTTAAACAGAAGCACCTTAGACTGGCGCTTCAGCCGATGTTCGCCGGTATCTCGCCAGCCGGCCTCCGTTTATCAAACGAGGTATCATGTTAGAACTCGCCCGCGGCAATCTCTTCCCCGTCCTGCCCTTGCGCGACATCGTGGTCTTTCCGCACATGATCGTGCCGCTCTTCGTCGGCCGCGATAAGTCGGTACGGGCCCTGGAAGACGTGATGAAAGACGACAAGCAGATCCTGCTTGTCACGCAGAAGAACGCGGCGCAGGACGATCCGACGCCGCCCGATATCTATTCCGTCGGCACCATCGGAACCGTGCTGCAGCTTCTGAAGCTTCCGGACGGCACCGTGAAGGTGCTGGTCGAGGGTGGACAGCGTGCGCGGATCACGAAGTATGCCGACACCGATGACTTCTTCCAGGCCTATGCCGAGGTCGTCCAGGACGACGACGGCGACGACCGGGAACTGGATGCGCTGGCGCGCACCGTGGTCTCGCAGTTCGAGCAGTACATCAAGCTGAACAAGAAGATCCCGCCGGAAGTTCTGGTCTCGATCAACCAGATCGACGATTTCAGCAAGCTTGCGGACACGGTGGCCTCGCACTTGGCACTGAAGATTCCCGAGAAGCAGGAACTGCTGGAGAGCGAAACCGTCAGCGACCGCCTGGAAAAGGTCTATGCTTTCATGGAAGGCGAGATCGGCGTGCTCCAGGTCGAAAAGCGCATCCGCAACCGCGTGAAGCGCCAGATGGAGAAGACCCAGCGCGAGTACTATCTGAATGAGCAGCTGAAGGCGATCCAGAAGGAACTGGGTGAGGGCGAAGACGGCCGCGACGAGCTCGCCGAACTGGAAGAGCGCATCAAGGCGACGAAGCTGACCAAGGAAGCCAGTGAGAAAGCGCTAGCTGAATTGAAGAAGCTGCGCTCCATGAGCCCGATGTCCGCCGAAGCGACGGTGGTGCGCAACTATCTCGATTGGATCCTGTCGATTCCCTGGAAGAAGCGCACCAAGATCAAGCGCGACATCAACAACGCGCAGGAGATCCTGGACGCCGATCACTATGGCCTGGAGAAGGTCAAGGAACGCATCCTTGAGTATCTTGCGGTTCAGCAGCGCATGAAAAAGGTGAAGGGTCCGATCCTTTGCCTCGTCGGCCCGCCGGGCGTCGGTAAGACCTCTTTGGGCAAGTCGATCGCCAAGGCGACCGGCCGCAACTTCGTGCGTATGAGCCTTGGCGGCGTGCGCGACGAAGCCGAAGTGCGCGGCCACCGCCGGACCTACATCGGCTCGATGCCCGGCAAGGTCATCCAGAGCATGAAG
>JANQMC010000092.1 GCA_028280305.1 Pelagibius sp.
CATCTCGACCTCGCCGCCGTGCAGCTCGATCAGGCTCTTGACCAGTGACAGACCGAGCCCGGCGCCGCCCTGGCGGTTTTCCCGGGAACCGCGTTCGAACTTCCCGAAGACTCTGGCCTGATCCTCTTCGGCAATGCCGATCCCGGTATCGGTCACCTCCAGCAACATCTCGCCGTCCAGGCGCCTTGCCGACACGGTGACAATGCCGCCCTCCTTGGTGAATTTCAGGGCATTGGAAAGCAGGTTGAACAACGCCTGGCGCAGCCGACGCCCGTCGGCCATCAACTCGCCGGTGTCCTCCGCACAGTCCAGGCGCAGATCGATCTCCCGGTTGTGCGCACGCTCACGTCCCAGCGTCACAATCGATTCCAAGAGATTGTAGACATTGGTCGGCTGCAGTTCGAGGTGCAGATAGCCCGCTTCGATAGAGGCCAGATCGAGGATGTCGTTGATCAGCGCGATCAGTTCTTGCGAGGATTTGACGATCGCGTTGCTGTACTCCATCTGGCGTTCGTTCAAGCTGCCGAAGAATTGGTTTTCCAAAACCTCGGCAAAGCCGATGATCGCATTCAGCGGCGTGCGCAGTTCATAGGAAATGTTGGCGATGAACTCCGACTTCAGGCGGTCGGTGGTTTCCAAAGCCTCGTTGCGCTCGATCAGCGCCCGCTCGACCCGAATGGTGTCCGTGACATCGATGAAGCTGAAGAGCACGCCGCCGTCGGGCAGCGGCACCTGGGCCCAGTCGATGGCCGCCCCGTCGGTGCGCTCGTGGCGGCCGCTGCGGACATCCGGCTCGGTGGTGCGGGCCACAACACGGCTGGCAAAATCATCCCACTCCTCTTCAGGAACGGGGAAGAGGTCACGGGCCATGGGCAACACGTCGCGGATATGCGGCTCTGCCCGCAGCAGATCGGCATCCAGTTTCCAGATGCGGCAAAGGCCGGGATTGAAAAGCTTCAGGCGTCCGTCGGCGCCATAGACCGCCACACCCTCGTGAAGGTTGTCGATGGTTTCGCGCTGCACCTCGGTCAGGGTGTTGTAGCTGCGCTCCAGCGCCAGCCGGTCCGTCACGTCCTCGTAGGAGGTGAGGATGCCGCCGAAGGGATGCGGGGTGATCACCATGCGCAGAGTCGAGCCGTCGGGCAGGTGCACCAGTTCTTCTTCTTGAGCGATCAGGGTGGCGTACTTCTGCAGCACCTCGCGCTTGTAGGCGGGAAAATTCGGATACTCGGGAAAGCGCCGGCGCTCGCGCAAGGCTTCCAGCAGGTCGCCGAGATGGGGATTGCTTTGCAGGAACCCCTCGTCGATGTCCCAGAGCCGCGCATAGGCGGTGTTGGCGAACATCAGGCGCAGGTCGCGGCCGTAGATCGCGATGGCCGTGGAGAGGTTCTCCAACATTTCCGACTGCACCCGGATGTAACGTCCCAGTTCGGCCTGAACCTCCTCCAGCTGGGTGCGGTCGACGGCAAAACCCAGGGTACCTTTGTCGCCGAAAGGCAGCTCGCAGATTTCCATAAGACGGCGCGCGCCGTCGATCACCACGTGATGGGTTTCAGTGCTCGCCTCACCCGAATCGCGCGCCTGCCCGGCCAGGGCCCGGGCCGCCGCCGATTTGGCCTTGCCGAGAAACTCTGCGCCCTCTTCCAGAATTTTCGGCACCGTGGAATCGACGGCTGCCGCGTAGGCCTGGTTGCAGTCCAGCAACTCGCCCTGCGGGTCGCGCAGCCAGAGCGCGATGGGCATCGCATCCAGGACCGAGCGCTGTTTCTGCGCCTCCGCTTTCAGATCGGCTTCGCGGCGCAGGGTCTCGGTCACCTCCTCCATCCAGAGGACCGAACGGTCCCCCGCCGCCCGGCCCCGCAACCGGAGGACCCGCGGTTCATCGCGCAGCCTTACCCGGAGGTCAAAAGGCGTCGCATCGCGCGCCAATGCCTGCAGAGCCGGCTCCAGCTTGACCCGCGCGGTTTCGTCCAGACGCTCAAAGAGAATCTGCAGGTCGATACGGCTCTGGCCGTCAAGGCCGAGAAGCTCGGCAACAGCGGCGGTATCGGCCTCTCCCGCCGGCGCGGAAGAGTCAGAGGTCAGCACAAGATGTGGAGCGGGTGAGGACGCCAGTTCGGCAGCCAAATCGGCGGCCTGGCCTTCGGCCAGTTCGGCCCGGGCCTCGCTGATCCGCAAGGCTTCGCGGTAGCGCGAGATCCGCCAGAGACAGTATGCCAGAGCGCCGACCGCGGCCAGCAGCAGAATCGGCCAGAGCAACTGCGGCGCTTCAGCCACGGCAGCCGCCCGCCGAACGCGCGCGCGCAGAGACGCTAAAGCGGTTTACGGGTAGAGGACTTGCGTCCGGTGACTGCATCAGTCCCGGCGCTGCGTCAGGCCGGGTGTCCCGGCTGCTTGTCGTGGCCCCTCTCACGGTCCGGGAGTCTAAGCCCAAGCGCCCAGTGCGGCAAGGCGGGGCTTAGAGGGTCTTAGACTGACGTCGCAACGGTTCCAGCCCGCGCCCCCCCGGAGGCGGAGCGGGCCGGTGCCGGTAAGAACCTGAAAGAGGCTACGGCCGATCAGTAGCGGTAGGCTTCCGGCTTGTGCGGGCCATCGACGTTCACGCCGATGTAGTCGGCCTGCTTCTGCGACAGCTTGGTCAGCGTGGCGCCGACCTTTTCCAGGTGCAGGGCGGCGACCTTTTCGTCCAGATGCTTGGGCAGAACCGCAACCGTCTTGCCGTATTTCTCGGCATCGGCCCAGAGTTCCATCTGCGCCAGGACCTGGTTGGTAAAGGAAGCGCTCATCACGAAGCTGGGGTGACCGGTGGCGACACCCAGATTCACGAGCCGCCCTTCGGCCAGCAGGATGATCTTCTTGCCGTCGGGAAACTCGATCTGATCGACCTGGGGCTTGATGTTATCCCACTTGAAGTTGCGCAGGGCGCCGACCTGGATCTCGGAATCGAAGTGGCCGATGTTGCAGACGATGGCCCTGTCCTTCATGTCCCGCATGTGATCGACGGTGATCACGTCGACATTGCCGGTGGCGGTTACGAAGATGTCTCCCTGGGGGGCGGCATCCTCCATGGTCACCACCTCGAAACCCTCCATCGCCGCCTGCAGGGCGCAGATCGGATCGGCTTCGGTCACCACCACGCGGCAGCCGGCGGAGCGCAGGGATTCGGCGGAGCCCTTGCCGACATCGCCGAAACCGGCGACCACGGCGACCTTGCCGGCCATCATCACGTCGGTGCCGCGGCGGATGGCGTCGACCAGGCTTTCGCGGCAGCCGTACTTGTTGTCGAATTTCGACTTGGTGACCGAGTCGTTCACATTGATGGCGGGGAACAGCAGGGTGCCGTTCTTTTCCATTTCATAGAGGCGATGCACACCGGTGGTGGTCTCCTCGGTCACCCCGCGGATCGCGGCGCCAAGGGTGCTGTACCAGCCAGGCTTTTCCGTAACCCGTTTTTTGATCGCCGCGAAGAGGGCCTCTTCCTCCTCGTTGCCGGGATTGTCGAGCACAGAGATGTCCTTTTCCGCCTTGATGCCCAGATGGATCAGCAAGGTCGCGTCACCGCCGTCGTCGAGGATCATGTTGGGGGTGCCGCCGTCGCTCCACTCGAAGATCCGATGGGTGAAATCCCAATACTCCTCCAGGCTCTCGCCCTTGAAGGCGAAGACCGGGGTACCGCCGGCAGCGATCGCCGCGGCGGCATGATCCTGGGTTGAAAAGACGTTGCAGGAAGCCCAGCGCACATCGGCACCCAGCGCCTTCAGGGTTTCGATCAGCGCCGCCGTCTGAATGGTCATATGCAGCGAGCCGGCGATCCGCGCACCCTTCAGGGGCTGAGCCGCGCCATACTCCTCACGCAAGGCCATGAGCCCGGGCATTTCGGTCTCGGCGATATCCAGTTCCTTGCGGCCCCAGTCAGCGAGAGAAATATCGGCCACCTGATAGTCGGTGAATTCGGCCATGCTGGTCTTCCTTTTTTGGATGCTTGCCTTGATGAGGTGAGGTCTTTCGGCGGCTGCCGCAGGGCGCAACCGCGATCTGAGAAATCCAGCCGGTCATTTAACAGTGAACGCTGGGCACCGCAAGGCCGCGCGCCTCGGGTGCAGCGTTTCAGACGATGCTGTCGTTGAAGTCGTCCAGCAGCGTTGCGATACGTCCGCTGTCCACCTGGTCCATGATCATCCGCGCCCGGCGCCCGGCGGCCTGCATGTCCAGCCCCAGGATGCGGCTCTTGACCCGGGGGATCGCCTTGGCCGTCATCGACAGTTCCCGCACGCCGAGGCCGACCAGCAGGGCCGCAAAGCGCGGATCGCCGGCCATCTCGCCACAGACCGAGACCGGAATCCGGGCATGAAGGGCGGCCTCCACCGAAAACTGTATGAGCCGCAGGACCGCGGGATGCAGCGGATTGTAGAGATAGGCGACCTGTTCTTCGCTGCGGTCGATGGCCAGGGTGTACATGGTCAGGTCATTGGTGCCGATGGCGAAGAAGTCACAGGCCTGGGCCAGGGAATCTGCCGCCAGGGCGGCGCCCGGCACCTCGATCATCACCCCCAGAGGCGGCAGAGGCTCGGCAATGGCGACACTGCGGCGGCGCAGGCGGCGCGCCGTTTTGGTCAACTCCTTGCGCACCGCGGCGACCTCGCCCGGGTTTGAGATCATCGGCAGTAGAATACGCAGCGGCCCATGCGCGCCGGCACGCAGGATCGCAGCCAGTTGGGTGCGCAGCAGCTTGGGTTCCTTCAAGGACAGACGGATCGCCCGCAGCCCGAGCGCCGGGTTCTGGGACTCGCCCAAATGCACCCCGAGCGAAGAGGCAAGCTTCTCGCCGCCCACGTCCAGGGTGCGCACCGTGACCGGCGCCCCCTTCATCGCGCGGACGATCTCCGCCAGAGCCGCGTACTGCTCATCCTCATCCGGCAGGTCCTCGCGGTTCATGTACATGAATTCAGTACGCAGCAGACCGACACCCTCGGCGCCCACCTGGGCCGCCTGTCCGGTTTCGCGCGGCAGCTCCAGATTGACCTCCAGGGTGACGCGCTGCCCGTCGCGGGTTTGCGCCGGCACGTCGCGAAGGCGGGCCAGGGAGCGCATCTCGCGCGCCATATCCTTGAGGCGGCGCTGATAGGCCGCCAGGCGCTTGGCGGTTGGATTGACGATCACCAGCCCGTTGTTGCCGTCGACGATCAGGGTATCGCCGGTCTTGATGGCCGGGATCAGGCCGGGTACGCCGAGCACCGCCGGCAGACCCAGGGAGCGGGCCATGATCGCGGTATGGCCCTCGGCCCCACCCAGGACGCAGGCGAAACCGGCGATCTCGCGCGGGTCCATCAGGGCGGTGTCGGCCGGCGAGATTTCTTCCGAGATAACGATGCTTTCTTTTTCGAGCCCGCCGAAACCGCGAAAGGCGGTATCGGTCAGATTGCGCAGAATGCGGTGACCGACCTCGCGCACATCTTCGGCACGGGCGCTGAGGTAGGCGTCTTGCATGGCCGCGAAATCCTGGGCGATCGCGGATATCTCGGCCATCACCGCGGCTTCGGCATTGCGCCGGTCATTGTCGATCCGCGCCTCTATGCCGCCGATCAGGCGGCTCGACTTCAGCATCTGCATGTGGGCGTCCAGCAGATAGCCCAGCTCCTCGGCCGCCACACCGTGGATACCCAGGGACTTGGCCTTCAGCTTGCCGACCTGCCGCACCGCCTTCGCGGTGGCCTCGGCAAAGCGCTTTTGCTCGCGGGAAACGCGGGAGGCGGGGATCTGATATTCCGGCACGTGCAGGTCGCCGGCTTCGCGCACATAGGCCGGGCCGATACCGGCCCCCGGGGATACGCCCAGCCCTTCGAAGATCTGTTCCTGGCTGCGCCGCCGGCGCTTGTTATCCGTCTTCATGGAATTTGTCGTCGACGAGGCGGGACAGCGCCTCGACCGCCTTGGCGGCGCCGAAGCCGGACGCCTCCACATCGATGTCGCAGCCCGGCCCGGCCGCCAGCATCATCAGGCCCATGATCGAACAACCCGAGACCCGGGTGTCGTTCTTGATCACCGTGACCTGGGCATCGAACGTCTCCGCCAGCTTGACGAACTTCGCCGCGGCCCGGGCGTGCAGACCTTTCTGGTTTTGGATGGTCAGGCGGCGGCGGATCGTCTCCGCCCCGGCACCGTCCTGTCTAGCCTGCGCCAGTTCGTCCATCAGTCCTTGTCCGATTCCAAAAGCTGCGAGGCCACGTTGATGTACTTGCGCCCGGCAAGCTGCGCCTGGGTTACCGCTTCGGCCAGATTGGCGGTGCTGCGCAACCCGGTCAGCTTGATGAGCATCGGCAGATTGATCCCGGCGATCACCTCCACCCGGTCCTTGTCGAGAACGGAAATCGCCAGGTTGGAGGGCGTGCCGCCGAACATATCGGTCAGCAGCACCACGCCGTCGCCCTGCTCCGCCGCGCCGACCGCGTCGATGATGTCCTGGCGGCGCTGTTCCATGTCGTCCTCCGGGCCGATGCAGATCGCCGCCACATTGTCCTGCGGACCGACCACATGTTCCAAGGCCTGAACGAACTCCACGGCAAGACGCCCGTGGGTTACCAAGACAAGACCGATCATCCTCTGCTCCCTGCCGACTTTCGCCGCTTCGCCCGACCGTCGCCGTTTTTTGCCGACGCGGTACTCTTTATTGTCATGATAAGGGTCCGAAGCAAAGGCGCGGTCAACGTTTTATATCAACCCAAAGTTTCCGAAAAGCGGCCCAGGTTGCGCCTGAGGCTCAGGTCTTGGCCGCCGCACGCAGCGGATCGCGTGCAATATCGCGGTGGCCGAGGTGTACCGGCCGGCCCTGCTCGCCCAACCATGCAGCGAGCCGCTCGGCGGTAAAAACCGAACGATGCCGCCCGCCGGTGCAGCCCACGGCGATCGTCAGATAGCTTTTTCCTTCTCTTTCGTAGCGCGGCAGCAGGGGTGCCAGCATCGCCGTCAACTGGCCGAAGAAAGGCTCAAAGCCGGGATCCCGGCTCACGAAAGCGGCCACTGCATCGTCGCGGCCCGATAGCGGGCGCAGCGCGGGATCGTAGTGCGGATTGGCCAGAAAACGGACGTCGAACACCAGATCGGCCTCGCGCGGCAGGCCCTGGCGAAACGAGAACGAAGTCACGAAAACCGCCATGCTGCCGCCCGCCGTCAGGCCGACATGACCCAGCAACTGGGCGCGGAAGTCCGCCGGGGTCAGGCTTGAGGTGTCGATCATAAGATCGGCCCGTTCACGCAAGGGCGCAACCAGGCGCCGCTCTGCGGCGATGCCGTCGGCCAGCGGGCGCCCCTCCGCCAGGGGATGGCGCCGCCGGGTCTCGGTGTATCGCCGGCCCAGCACCTCGTCCTCGCAGTCAACGAACAGCAACGTCGAGGCAAAGCGCGGGTCCCGCGCCAGGGCGTCGAGCTGGCCCAGCACCGGTCCCACGGCAAAGTCACGGGTGCGAATGTCGACCCCTATGGCGATCGGGCGTTGCAGACCGACCTCGCCGACCACCGCATCCAGGAGACTGAGCGGGAGATTGTCGATGGCCTCCCAGCCCTCATCTTCCAGAACCCGCAGAGCCGACGAACGGCCGGCGCCGGACATGCCGGTGACCAGGACCAGACGGAGGCCGGTGCCATCGCCCGCGTCCTTTTCCATCAGCTTCTGATCGCTCAAGGCTCGATTGCTCTCCGCTTTGCCGGTATCGCCGGGCCGGGCCGGACTGCCGGCCTCTGCCGATCCGGACGCGTCCGGATCGGTCTCCGCCCCCGGGACGCCCATGTCAGGGGCGCGCATTATAAGCGCGGCCTCGGCGCGCAGCGCAAGCTGCAGCTTTTCGGGCGCCGAGACAAAGTTGGGATCGAGCGCGACGAGGCGCAGCGGTACGCCGCAGAGCACCCGGCGCTCCTCCCCCGGCAGGCGTTCGATCTCCTGCTGCGGGCGCAGCTCGACCAAGAGGCGCAGCGGCACGCCGGCGCGAAACGGCAGGTCGACGATGCCGATACCGCGCACCTCGAGCTTACCGGCAATGCTGTCCGGCGGTGCAGCGATCACCTGGCCGTCGCGAACCTCCAACAGGGTCTGATCGTCGCTGACCAGCACGGCGCCCCGGTCGATCAGGCGCAGCGCCAGATCCGACTTTCCGGCACCCGGCGGCCCCAGAATGGCAACCCCATGGTCGCCCAGGGCAACAGTGGTGGCATGCAGGTTCTCAGCCATCTGCGGGAACGCCTGTTGCCATGCCGCCCGCGCCTTCGCCGGTTTCAGACACCGCTTTCTTCCGCCGGCAGCGTGACGACGAAGCAGGCCCCCAGCACCTCTCCGTCGCGGTCGCAGCGATTCTCCGCTTCGATGGTGCCGTTATGCGCCTCGACGATCTGCTTGGAGATCGACAGCCCGAGACCGGAATGGGTGCCGAACTTCTCACCGGCCGGGCGTTCGGTATAGAAGCGTTCGAAGACCGCTTCCAGCTTGCCCTCGGGAATGCCCGGCCCGTCATCGCAAACCGACACCTCGATTTCATCGCCCTGGCGCTGTGCCGCCAGCCGGATCTGTCCATCGGGCGGCGAGAAGGTGATCGCATTGGTGATCAGGTTGCGGAACACCTGCCCAAGACGGTCTTCCAGGCCCGGCACCCGCAGATTCTGGTGATCCAGCATCTCCAGGACGAAGCGCGGCCCATGCTCGTTGTCGACGGTTTCGTGAAGCGAGACCAGGGCGCGCAGCAACTCGCCGACATCGATGGACTCAGTCTGCGCACGCGACAGCTCGGCGTCCAAACGCGAGGCGTCGGAGATGTCGCTGATCAGGCGGTCGAGCCGATGAACATCGTCAAGGATGATCGACATCAGGCGGCGCTGCTGGTCCGGGTCTTCGACCCGGGCCACGGTTTCCACCGCACTGCGCAGCGAGGTCAGCGGATTCTTGATCTCGTGGGAAACGTCGGCGGCAAAGGCCTCGATGGCGTCCATCCGCGTCCACAGCGCTTCGGTCATCGACCGCAGGGCATCCGAGAGATCGCCGATCTCGTCGCCGCGCCGGCGAAAATCGGGGATTTCGAACTGGCGGCCTTTGCCGTAGCGCACCAGATCGGCGGCCTGGGCAAGGCGGCGGATCGGTCTGGCGATGGTGCCCGCGAGATAAAAGGACAACAGCACCGTGACCGCGAAGGCGAGGCCGCAGACGATCAGGATATCCCGCCGCCGGTCGTCCACCGCCGCGTCCACGTCGGCGCCGTCCTTGGACAGCATCAGAGCGCCCAGGACCTGGCGGTAGCGCTGCACCGGCACCGCAATCGAGAGGACCAGCCGACCCTGGCGGTCGACCCGGACCATGCCCGGGCTTTCACCGGCGAGAGCGCCGCCGACTTCCTCGTAGTGAACCGCCTTCTGCACCCGGTCTTCCCGGTAGATCGGAAAGTTGTCTTTACCGGGAACCCACTTCAGAACCGCCTCGTAGAGGACTCCGAGCAGGCTGAGGCCGCTTTTCTGTTCCGGCGGCAGGGCCATCACCTGAACCTTGCCGCCCGGTCCGCTGAGCACGAAGCTGTCGGCCAGAAGCTCGCCCGAGCGCGCAAAGATCCGGGCGCGGACGCCGGTATCGACCAGAAGCACGCGCATGAGGTTGCGGGTGACCTCGGGCAACAGGCGCTCGTCACCGACCTGGGTGGCGACGACCGCCGTGCTGCCCAGGGAAAGCGAGAAAGCCCGGCCCTGAATGCGCAGGGCGTCCAGTTCCGCCGCGATCAGGCTTTGGCGGTATTGATCCAGATGCAGCAGGCCCAGGACCGGAATCAGCAGCACCAGCACGTTGATGGTCAGAATTCGCCGCGTGAGCGGTGAGCGCCAGCGCCGCCGGCGCCGCGGCAGAGGACGGGCAGCGGCTTCCGAGGCCCCGGGATCCTGCCGCTTATCCTGCCGCTTATCCTGCCGCTTGTTCACCGCTGCGGCCTTATGACCGGCAAAGCCGAACCAGCCACCGGCGCCGCCTTCGCTTTCAACGGTCATTGCCCCGGGTCCAGCCTTGCGGTGCCTTGATCACTCGGTCATCCCTTTGTGCCGCCGGCCCTATTGCTCGCGGTAGCGGTAGCCGACACCGTAGAGCGTCTCAATGTGCTGAAAATCGTCATCGGCGTCGCGGAACTTCTTGCGCAGACGTTTGATGTGGCTGTCGATGGTGCGGTCGTCGACATAGATCGACTCCCCATAAGCCGCGTCCATCAACTGGTCGCGGTTTTTCACGTGCCCGGGCCGCACCGCCAGGGCTTTCAGGATCAGAAACTCCGTCACCGTCAGGTTGATGCGCCCTTCCTTCCAGGTGCAGAGGTGGCGCGCCGGATCCAGCGTCAGGTCGCCGCGCAGGATCGGCGCCTCGTTGCCGGCCGTGCCCGGGGGACCGTCGTCGCCGCCCCTTTCGCGCCGCAGGAGCGCACGGATCCGCTCGATCAGCAGGCGTTGGGAAAAGGGCTTGGTGATGTAGTCGTCGGCGCCCATGCGCAGGCCAAGAACCTCGTCGATCTCGTCGTCCTTGGAGGTCAGAAAGATCACCGGCAGGTTGGAGGCCTTGCGCAGATGGCCCAGCAGTTCCATGCCGTCCATGCGCGGCATCTTGATATCGAGCACCGCCAGATCGACGGGGCTGGCGGCGATGCCGCGCAGCGCCTCGGCGCCGTCGTTGTAGGTGCGTACCTTGAACCCCTCGGCTTCTAAGGCAATGGAAACCGATGTCAGGATATTGCGATCATCGTCCACCAGGGCGATGGTTTCTTGCATCTTGTCTTGTCCGTCTCGTGCCTGTCTGACCGTAAGGCGCACGATCATCGAGGCTGGTTCAGTAAATCAAATCAGGGCACAAAAACCAGATCAACCCCAGGCCCCGTTCAGCGCCCCCCGTTCAGCGCCCCCCGCTCAGCGCCCCCCGCTCAGCGCCCCTGCCTGAAAGGTTTGGGTGGGCGGACC
>JANQMC010000016.1 GCA_028280305.1 Pelagibius sp.
TGTCGCACAGCACCTCCAGGATGCGGCGGGTAATCTGCAGCTTCTTTTCGATCGGCTGATAGGGGTCGGTGTTGGTGCCCAGGGCGATGGGCTGCGGGCGGTAGTTCTTGCGTGCCAGTTCGCGGCGCAGCAGGGCGGCAGCCTCCGGCTTGGCCAGCAGCTTGGTTTCGAAGTCGAGGCCCGGCGAGTAGCCGAGCCAGGCATGGCTGGGCCGCGCGAAGCAGTAGATGCAGCCGTGCTCACAGCCCCGGTAGGGGTTGATCGAGCGGTCGAAGGGCACGTCGGGGGAGGTGTTGCGGGTGATGACGCTGCGCGTCGCGTCCCAGATCACCTCGGTCGGCTGGGGGCTGGGCCCGGACGGCCTTTCTTCACCGAAACCCTGTTCGCCGAAGCCGCTGTTGCCCGGGTCCTGCCCCCAGCCGTCGTCGATGGCGACGCGGGTGAAGGGTTCGTAGCGCCCGCTGGCATTGCTGACGGCGCCACGGCCCTTCCTAGGTTTATCGGGGATCAGATCAACCATGTCCCGAGGGTAGCGAGAATGTATGAACAAAACAAGAACATTTGACTCATTTTTGAGCCGCGGGCTTGTCAGGAACGCTGCCGGGTCCGGCCGCCCGCTGCTTTCGAGGGGCGGCCGGATTTGCCGTCAGGCGGCGCGGTAGCGGTCCAGCCAGTGGGCGTAGGGCGCCGGCAGGGTCCAGGCCGGGTGGTCGACGCCCAGCGCGCGTGCGGCGTCATAGGGCCAGTGCGGATTGGCCAGCAGCGGCCGGCCGAGCATCACCAGATCCACCTGTCCGTCGCGGATCATCCGGTCGGCCTGTTCGGGGTCGCTGATGTACCAGGAGGTGGCGGTCGGTATCTTCACCTCGTGGCGCAGCCTTTCGGCAAAGGGCGCCATGAAGCCGGGCCCCCAGGGTATCTCGGCGCCCGGGGTCGAGAAGCCCAGGCTGACGTCGAGCAGGTCGAGGCCCAGGCCGGCGAGCCTGCGCACCAGTTCGCTCGCCTCGTCCAGGGTCTCTTCACGGCCGTCGAACTCGATGACGCCGAGCCGGACGGTCAGCGGCAGGTTCTGCGGCCAGACGTCCCTTACCGCCGCGAAGGTCTCGGTCAAAAAGCGGATGCGGTTTTCGAAGCTGCCGCCGTAGTCGTCGTCGCGCTGGTTGGAATGCGGCGACAAAAACGACTGGGCGAGATATCCGTGGGCGAAATGCAGTTCCAGCCATTCGAAACCGGCCTGCCGGGCGCGCTGCGCCGCCGCGACGTAGTCCCGCTGCACCCTTGCGATGTCGTCCCGGGTCATCGCCTGCGGGCGGCGCGGCAGGTTGGCGCCGAAGGGCAGGGCGGAGGGCGCCAGCGGCTGCCAGGCGCGGGGGTCGTCCTCGGCCATGTGGTCGTCGCCCTCCCAGGGCCGGTTGGCGCTGGCCTTGCGCCCGGCATGGGCGATCTGGATTCCGGGCACCGCCCCGGCGGCTTTGATCGACTGCACGGCCGGTGCGAAGGCTTCTGCCTGACGGTCCGACCACAGGCCGGCGCAGCCCGGGGTGATGCGACCTTCCGGCGAGACGGCAGTGGCCTCGACGATCACCAGGCCGGCGCCGCCGCGCGCCAGGGTGTCGAGGTGGGTGTAGTGCCAGGCATTGATCATGCCGTCCTCGGCGGAGTACTGGCACATGGGCGAGACCGCGATGCGGTTGCGCAGGGTGACGTCTTTCAGGGTGAAGGAATCGAAGAGCGACGACATTCGGGGGTCCCCTGGTGTTGGGCTTGTCCTGCCGGAGGCTTGCGGAATCAGGCAGAAAGCCTATATCTTGAAGAGAAGTTCGGTAGTTCGAAATTAATCGAACCACCGAAATATAGGGGCGCAATTCCGGGGTTCAAGGCATGAGGGCGATGCGGCATCCAAAGCCGGAGGATATTGAGCTGGCGCGCGTGCTCCATGCGCTCAGCGATCCTGTGCGCCTGGATGTGGTGCGCCAGCTGGATCGCGAGGGTCAGGCGACCTGCGCGGCCCTGGACGGCGGCCGCCCCAAGTCGAGCATGTCGCATCATTTCCGGGTGCTGCGCGATGCCGGGGTCTTGCGAACCCGCACCGATGGAACGGCCCACATGAACGAGCTGCGGCGCGCGGAACTCGACAATCTGTTTCCCGGTTTGCTGCAGGCCGTGCTGACGGCGCCGCCGCGAAGCGCCGGCTGAAGCTACCCGCGGTTCCCTGAAGCGGAGTCGTTCAGCGGCCCTATTCAGCGAAAGCTGGCGATTTCTTCCAGGGACTTTTTGACCTTGGCGTGCTTGGGCACGGTGGCGTTGTCCGCCGCCTGGCCGGTCACCAGGATCATGTAGGGCTTCTCGTTTTCCGGGCGGCCGCAGATCTCGTTCAGGAAGCGCATCGGATTGGGCGTGTGGGTGAGGGTCGCCAGGCCGGCGCAGTGCAGGGCCGTGATCAGCATGCCGGTGGCAATGCCGACGGACTCGTTGATGTAGTAGTTCTTCACGATCTTGCGGTCGGCGGAGATGCCGTAGCGCTCGGCGAAGATCACGATCAGCCAGGGTGCGATTTCCAGAAAGGGCTTTGTATCGTCGGTGCCCAGGGGCGCCAAGGCGGAGAGCCAGTCGTCGCCCGCCTTGCCGTCATAGAAAGCTTTCTCTTCAGCCTCCGCCGCCTCGCGGATCTGTTTTTTGATGGCGGCATCGCCGACCGCGACGAAGTGCCAGGGCTG
>JANQMC010000037.1 GCA_028280305.1 Pelagibius sp.
CGCAGGCCTTGTACAGGTCGCGCTCCAGCTCTTCGGTCCACACGTCCGGGTTCTCGGCGATGAAGGTGCGGAACAGGCGGATGATCGACTGGGTGTGCAGGCTCTCGTCGCGCACCGACCAGGAGACGATCTGGCCCATGCCCTTCATCTTGTTGAAGCGCGGGAAGTTGAGCAGGATCGCGAAGCTGGCGAAGAGCTGTAGGCCCTCGGTGAAGGCGCCGAACACGGCCAGGGTCTTGGCGATGTCGGCCTTGGTCTCGATGCCGAAGGTCTGCAGGTAGTCGTACTTGTCCTTCATCGCCTTGTAGCGCAGGAAGGCGGAGTACTCGGCCTCGGGCATGCCGATCGTGTCCAGCAGGTGCGAATAGGCGGCGATGTGCACCGTCTCCATGTTGGAGAAGGCGGCCAGCATCATCTGCACCTCGGTCGGCTGAAACACCCGGCTGTAGTGCTTCATGTAGCAGTTGTTCACTTCCACGTCGGACTGGGTAAAGAAGCGGAAGATCTGGCTCAGCAGGTTCTTCTCGGCACCGGTCAGGTTGCGGTTCCAGTCCTTCACGTCGTCGGCCAGCGGCACCTCTTCCGGCAACCAGTGAATGCGCTGCTGCATCAGCCAGGCGTCATAGGCCCAGGGGTAGCGAAAGGGTTTGTAGACGGGGCTGGCATCAAGCAGGGACATGGCGTGACTTCTCCAAAGGTGGCGCCCGGTCTTAAGCGGCGGGCTGCCGTTCAGTGTTCTGGGCCTTTTGTTCCGCCAACGTAACGTTGGCTAAGGCCTTTGGCAGGTGAGGCCGGCGGTCCCCCCGAACCGCCGGCCTCTGAGCCCCGAAGCATCCCCAATAAACTCTGGTTCTTCGAAGGCTAACTCTGACGGCCCTAAGGGGCCGCGTTGTCGGTGCTTACTGACAGGCAAGGCACTCCTCGTAGTCCGTCGCGTTGGCCGCGGGCGTTTCCTTGGAGGATATCTTGCCGAGGTGCGGCACGGTGGCGGCGGCGCCGGAGATCTCCGAGGATTCGGCTCGCTGGATCGACTTGGAGCGGCAGTAGTAGAGGCTCTTCACGCCCTTCTTCCAGGCCTGGTAGTGGATCTGATGCAGGTCGCGCTTGTGCACGTCTGCAGGCACGAAGACGTTCAGCGACTGGCCCTGGCAGATGAACTCGGACCGGTCGCCCGCGTGTTCGATCAGCCAGCGCTGATCCAACTCGAAAGCCGTCTTGAACACGTCCTTTTCATCGTCGCTGAGGAAGTCCAAGTGTTGGACGGAGCCTTCGTTGACGGTGATCGAGGTCCAGACCTCTTCGGTGTTCTGGCCCTTTTCCTCCAGCAGCGCGGTGAGGTGCTTGTTGCGCACGTTGAAGGAGCCGGAGAGGGTCTTGTGGGTGTAGCTGTTGGCGGCGATCGGCTCGACACCCGGCGAAGCGCCGCCGCAGATAATCGAAATCGATGCCGTCGGCGCCACCGCCACCTTGTTGGAGAAGCGCTCCATGATGCCGAACTCCTCGGCATCCGGGCAGGCGCCGCGCTCTTCGGCCAGCTTGCGCGAGGCGGCGTCGGCGCCTTTGCGTATGTTGGCGAAGATCTTTTTGTTCCAGACCTTGGCCATGACGCCTTCCATGGGAATGCCGTTGGCCTGAAGGAAGGAATGGAAGCCCATGACGCCGAGGCCGACGGAACGTTCGCGTGCCGCCGAATACTTGGCGCGGGCCATGGAATCCGGTGCGTTGTCGATGAAGTCCTGCAGCACGTTGTCGAGGAAGCGCATGGTGTCTTCGACCAGCGCCTCGTTGTCCTGCCACTCGAAATAGGTCTCGAGGTTCATCGACGCCAGGCAGCAGACCGCGGTGCGGTCGACGCCGTGGTGGTCGATGCCGGTCGGCAGGGTGATCTCGCTGCAGAGGTTCGACATTTTCACCGTCAGGCCGGCCAGCTTGTGATGCTCCGGGATCTGCCGGTTCACATGGTCGCCGTAGATGATGTAGGGCTCGCCGGTTTCGATGCGAGCGGTGAGGATGCGGATCCAGAGATCGCGCGCCTTCACCTTGCGGATGACGGCGCTGTCCTTGGGGCTCAGCAGCCCCCATTCCTCATCCTTTTCGACGGCGCGCATGAAGGCGTCGCTGATCACCACGCCATGGTGCAGGTTGAGGGCCTTGCGGTTCGGATCCCCGCCGGTCGGCCGCCGCATTTCAATGAATTCCTCGATCTCCGGGTGGGAGACGGGGATGTAGCAGGCCGCCGAGCCGCGCCGGAGGGAGCCCTGACTGATCGCCAGGGTGAGCGAATCCATCACCCGGATGAAGGGGATGATGCCGGAGGTCTTGCCGTTCTGGCCGACCTTTTCGCCGATCGAACGCAGGTTGCCCCAATAGCTGCCGATGCCGCCGCCGCGCGCCGCCAGCCAGACGTTCTCGTTCCACAGGCCGAGAATGCCGTCCAGGCTGTCGCCGGCTTCGTTCAGGAAACAGGAAATCGGCAGGCCGCGCTTGGTGCCGCCGTTGGACAGCACCGGCGTGGAGGGCATCAGCCAGAGCTTGGAGATATAGTCATAGAGACGCTGGGCATGGGCGCTGTCGTCGGCGTAGTGGGCGGCGACGCGGGCAAAGAGGTCCTGAAAGCTTTCGCCGGGCATCAGATAGCGGTCGGTCAGGGTCGCCTTGCCGAACGCGGTCAGCAGGTCGTCGCGCTCCCGGTGAATGCGGACCTTGATGCCCCGCTCGTTCTGGAACTCGTCGCGGATCTGGCCGTTGCCGAGCAGATCCTCAGTGTCTTCCGATTCGGCGGCGGCGGATTCGATCGCGCCCTCAGTCTTCACGGCATCGGCCTCAGCCGCCGCCGTATTCAGGTGTTTCGCGGCGTGATCGGGTTGCTTTTCGACAGGCGCTTCGTTATCCACAACACCCGGGTTGGCTTCGACCTCGGCGTCGACAGCCCGGTTGCGCGCGAAAATCCCCGATCCATCCATGTTTGTATCCCCTCAGTCCACAGCTTGTGGAAAATTCAAATGTGAAAACGGAGCGTAACTCCACTACATCTTGGGTTGATGCCCCTGGCCCCACACCAAATGTGGACCAAATCTATCCAGCTGTCTTGATTCTGTCATCGTGAACAAAATAAGAACATTAATCATAGTAGCGCTTAGGGCTTTTCCCGCAAGGGCAGAGGCGCGGTTACCCACAAGAAAGCTGTCTTTGCCATGTGCGGCCGCTTCCTGCTGACAACGCCCTTGGCGGCCGTGCGCCAGCTTTTCGGTTTCCCCGAGATGCCGAATCTGACCGTGCGCTTCAACATCGCTCCGGGGGAGCCGGTGGCGGCAATGCGGTTGGGCGAAGACCTGCAGCGTCACTTCGCCTGGCTGCAGTGGGGCCTTGTGCCGTCTTGGTCGAAAGAGGGCCGGGCCAATGACGGCGCGGCCAATGACGGCAAGGCGGGTGGCGCGCGACCGATGGCACCGCTGATCAATGCGCGTGCCGAGACCGTCGCCGAGAAACCATCGTTTCGCGCTGCGTTCCGGTCTAGGCGTTGTGTGGTTTTCGCTGACGGCTTTTACGAATGGCGGCAGGGCGGCAATCGTCAGCCCTACCATGTGCGTCTGTTGGAGGGTGGACCTTTCGCTTTTGCGGCGATCTGGGAACCTGCGGGTGTGGGCAGCGATGCCAACAGCAACCAGGGCCGGGCCAGGGACACCTGTGCGCTGATCACCACGGCGGCCAACGAGGTGATGGCGACGGTCCATCACCGTATGCCGGTTATTCTGTCAAAAGATGATGTCGGGCAGTGGCTCGACCCGGCCAGCAGTCCCACGGCCCTCAAGGCTTTGTTGTGGCCCTTGCCGGGCGAAGCGCTGGCCCTGACCCCTGTCTCGAAACGGGTCAACGCGGTCAGAAACGATGATGCCGGATTGCTGGAGGAAGAACGCCTGCCCGAAGCGCCTTCTCAAATGACCTTGTTCTGATTTCCGAAGTTTTCCGGACCACCGGCCGCTAGCCGATCAGCCTCCGCCCCGCCACATCACGCGTGGTCGCGCAGGCCCTTGCTGGTGCGGTAGAAGCTCTCCATGAATATGACAATCTCTTCGGGCGCTTCTTCGGGCAGGGTATCGCGGACGGAGTTCTTGCAGAGATCGATGGCGCCGGACAGCTCCGCCTGTTCGTCTTCGCTGAGGCGGTGGAAGCCCATCGACCAGTCGGTAAAGATACGCCGGTCGTAAAGGCCGGCGAAAAGCCGCATCACGCCGGAATGCCTTTCGTCTTTTTCGATGTGCCGATAGAGGTCTTCAACCACCCCCTGCTCCCCCTCCAGGTACTGCAGGAAGTGGCGGTCGACATAGAGCAGCAGGCCGGAGACACCCAAATCGATGTTTCTTTCGCGCGCAACCGACAGAATGGCCTCGAGTTCCTGCTCGCCCATCGCCTGTTTCGACGTGCTTATGTACATGAGCCGATAAACCGGAACTGACAATGATCCCCCGCATTGCTGTTTCGCGCTGCTGCAACGCAACCTGCGGCACAACTCCTAAGGCAGTATTAATCATACCGTTAATTGCCAATCAATCAAACGGGCGAGACGCGCGGGTCTTTGCAGACGGTTAGCTGTCCGTGCCGAAGGCCGATTTGTCATGGCAAAGAAAATGCCAAATACCGGTGGCCTTTAGACTTCCAGAATACAGCCGAGAGAGCCGATTTCGGCTGGCCTCCCGTTGGCCGCCGGCGCTCTCACTTCGATTTCCGCTCAGGACTCAGGCTGTATTCTGCTGGCTTTCGAAAAGGCGCTGCAGCAACTCAGGCGTAATCTCCGGATCGCTGTCTCCAAGGCCAACACTTTTCTGATAGGCGTCGATCGCTCCACGGGTCCGCGGACCCGGCAGCCCGTCCACACTGCCCGCATTGAAGCCGAGTTGGTTCAGGCTGTGCTGAACGAACATAACGGTCGGTTTGTCGGCAAAGACTTGATCGCTCTGCGGTTCAAAAGCCGCCGCGCGGGCTTTACCGACTTCCAGTTCGCGTGCCGACATGTTGTTGGCGATGGCGGCGCGAATGTCTTTCGCATTCGCATGGCCCTTCTGTTCTGCGATAGAAAGCCAGCCATAGCCCGCGGGCAGGTTGGTCGGCAGACCCAGCCCGGCAGCCTGGATGACTCCATAGGAAAAGGCGCCGTCCAGATGTCCCTGTTCGGCGGCCTTGCCGTACCAGCGTGCAGCCCAGGCGAGGTTCTTGGTCACACCGCGTCCGTTGGCATAACATTCAGCCAGGAGGAACTGAGCCGGGGCATAATTCTGATCGGCGGCGTTCTCCAGATATCCGGCAGCGCGGACAAAATCCTGCTCGACGTCATCACCGTTATAGTAGGCCGCGCCGACGACATACTGCGCCCGCGGTTCACCGCGCGCGGCTGCCGCATTGATCCACTTTGCGCCAGCGCTTAGGTCCTGATCGACGCCGCGCCCCTGGTTGTAGGCCTCGCCAAGTTCGAAGGCGGCGGGGCCATGGCCCCGTTCGGCTGCTTCCTTGAAGCGGATGATGGCTTCGTCTTCGGCGCCGCCCTGCCGCAGGCTCAGACCTTCGTCATAGAGCGCGTTCAGGGCCGCCGTATCTACCAGGGCGGCCTGTTCGCTGCTGGCTGCCGGTGTTCCGTCGCTGGTCAGCGCGCCCGACATGCCATCGTTAGCGCCGTCCAAGGCGTCCTTGACTTCCGTGCAGGCGACGACCACCGGGCCCAGCAGGACAAGGGCGGCGGCGGCTCTGAAGCCACGTCCGGTATAGCGTCCGGCATAGCGATTGCTGATCATTAAAGTATCCCTCCGAAAATACGGCTCTCCCAGCCGTGCTGCCGCTTTCCGGTCAGACGATCGCCAATTCAGGCGATCACCAACCGAAATCATGCCAACGCCGGGAATGCCCGGTGCCGGCACGGCAAAAGCACAACACATATTCCCCCATCAAAGGACCGCGCGGCAAAACAACAAATCGCCAGCGGTCCGTAACGTCACAATTTTCTTTCAATCGACTGTCGCGCGATACCGCAAGGGGCAAAATAGCGGCATAAATAACATGATTTATTTGTTATTTTAGAAATATTTACATCGTGTAATGATTAATTATCGAATGATCGTTGATGACGGAAGGGCCGCAGATGTCTCAGATCGACTCACAACAACGGGGCCGTCTCCGGGCCGCCGGCGAGGCGGTTTTGGCGGCCTTTTTTCTGCTGGGCGCCGTTTTGGCGCAGCCTTCGCCCGCGCCCGCCGCCGGGAGTGTTGAGCCGCTTGTCGATGTCGATTGGGTGAAAGCCAATGCCGCGCGGGATGACGTCCGTCTGCTGGACATCCGCAACAAGATCGGCGGCGGGTCGGCTGCGGTCTTTGCCGAGGGTCACATCCCCGGCTCCGTCTACAGCGACTATCTGCAGGACGGTTGGCGCAGCAAGCGCGACGGCGTGCCCGGTCAGCTTCCGCCGGTTGCCGATCTGGAAGCGCTGATCGGCGGCCTTGGCATCGGCAACGACGACCATGTGGTCATCGTCGCTGCCGGTGCCAGCGCCCTGGAGATGGGCAGCGCCACCCGGGTTTACTGGACCTTCAAGGTCCTTGGCCACGATGCGGTTTCAATCCTCGACGGCGGTTACCGCGCCTACGCGGCTGATCCGTCGAACCCGGTTGCCCGCGGTCCGTCGAGCCCTGAAGCCACCATCTTCACAGCCGATTTCCGGCCCGAGATGATCGCCGACCGCAACGATGTCGCTGCTGCGATGAAGGCCGGGACGGTGCTGATCGACAACCGGCCGACTGCCCAGTATCTCGGCCAGAGCCGTCATCCGGCGGCTCAGCGCCCGGGCACCATTCCCGGGGCGGTATCGGTCCCGGAGAGTCAACTGACCGACGACAAAGGCCGCTTTGTCAGCAGCGGCCGGGTTTCCGAACTGCTGCAGGCCGCCGGTGTCGGCGCCGAGGACGAAGGGGCGATCACCTTTTGCAACACCGGCCACTGGGCTTCGCTGGGTTGGTTTGCTCAGAGCGAAATCCTCGGCCGCAAGAACGTACGCCTCTATGATGGATCGATGGTCGACTGGACGGCCCAGAAGGACCTGCCGATCGAAGTGAAAGGCAAGTAGCACGCCAAGAGCCACCCCTTACAGCGGCATGGAGAAGTGACCTGGCTGCCATGACAAGCCTTGCAGATGCAGTTCACCGGCCGGACTGGCGCGTGTCGGGCCCGGCGCTTGTGTTGCTCGCCGCCGGCGCCCTCTATATCGCCGAAGGCGCCAGCGGGAAAATGGCCTGGCTTTACATCCTGGGCGCGGCGCTGGGGCTGGTCCTCTATCACGCCGCCTTCGGGTTTGCGTCCGCCTGGCGGGTTTTCATCGCCGAGGGCAGGGGCGCCGGCCTGCGCGCTCAAATGGTGATGCTGGGCTTGGCAAGCCTGTTGTTTTTTCCGTTGATCGATCACGGCTCTTTTCTCGGCCAGCCGGTCGGCGGCGGAGCGGTGGCACCCTTGGGCATATCGGTCGCGGTCGGTGCCGCCATCTTCGGCGTCGGTATGCAACTGGCGGGCGGCTGCGCCTCCGGCACCCTCTATACGGTCGGCGGCGGCTCGACCCACATGGTCTTTGCACTGATCTTTTTCATGATCGGCTCGCTCATCGGTACCGCCCATATGCCGTGGTGGATTGAGACCGCAAGCTGGGGCAGCGTTTCCATCCTGCGAGAGTGGGGCCTGTTTCAGGCCCTGGCGGCGCAGTTGGCGCTTCTGGCAGCGATTGCCGCATTCACGCTGTGGGTCGAACGGCGCCGTCGTCCTGGCGCAGCGGCATCCGGGACCGTCGGGCCGACGGGATGGCGCCGGCTTGTTTCCGGCCCCTGGCCGCTGCTCTGGGGCGCTGTCTTGCTGGCGGTCCTCAATGCCGTGACCCTGGTCTCCGCCGGTCACCCCTGGACAATCAGTTTCGGCTACACGCTCTGGGGCGGCAAGCTGGCCAGCGCCGCGGGTCTTGACCTTTCTACCTGGGCGTTCTGGACCTGGCCTTTTCCGAGCCGTGCATTGGCGGGCTCGGTGTTCGCGAACAGCACCTCGGTGATGAACTTCGGCGTGATTATCGGCGCGCTGCTGGCCGCCGGGCTTGCCGGTAAGTTCAACCCGGCCTGGCGGCTGCCCTGGCGCAGGGTGCTTGCCGCGGCCCTGGGAGGGCTGCTGATGGGTTATGGCGCGCGCCTGGCTTATGGCTGCAATGTCGGCGCCTACTTCAGCGGCGTCGCCTCGGGCAGCCTGCACGGCTGGCTGTGGTTTGCCGCGGCGCTGGGCGGCAGCTACCTGGGCAATGCTCTGCGGCCCTTCTTCGGCATGGATGGTGGCTTTAGGGGCCGAAGGGTACCACAGGCTGCCTAGAGCCTGGGCTTTGGCCTCGATCCCAGGGATGTGACTCAAGCGCGCACGTTAAGCGCGAAGCTTGGCGCGCCCTGCATATCATGGTTGGCAATCCCCACCGAGTATCCAGGAAGTCAATCCCAAGTTCTTGTCATGGTTGCGAAGAAGCGCGCCTTTGCCGTACGGCTTGGCTCTTAACCCCTTGAAATACTTGAATCCAAAACCCAAGTAACCCCTATGAGCCAGACATCTTTGAAAAAGCCGGAAGCCGTTTCCCGCCAGGATTCAGTGATTCGAAGCTGCCTTAAATGCCGCGACCACTTTGAAAGCACTTGGTCGGGAGAACGCATCTGTAAGCGATGCAAATCCACGGCTGCTTGGCGCGAGGGCTAGGCCGGCTGAACCGTTTTGCGCGTTGCCGGCGTATGTAAGACTATGACGACGAAACAACCCCTCAGCCCCTACCTCCTGAAGCCGTTGCGCAGCCTCGAAGAGGTGTTGCGGGAACGCCACCTGACCGGCCGCAAGGCGGGGGTCAGCCCTGGCCGCAAAGCGGTGGTTGGTGGCCGTGCCGTCGATAACATGCCTGCCGCCGACAACAGCAATGACCGGCAGGCGGCGCCGTTGCGCTTCGGATCGGGTTGACGCCGGCCTGCCGCCATCGGCCTGCTTTCTTGGCTGAGGCGTTTTTCTAGATCGGAAGAATCATACAGGTGGTCGTGCCGTGCGCGTAAAGCTTGCCGGCATCATCAACAAGCTTGGCCTCTGCCGTTGCTGAGCGTCGGCCGCGATGGATCACTTGGCCTTGCGCCAGCACGTCACCGGTCGCCTCGGTCATCGCCCGCACCAGATGCACCTTGAATTCCATCGTTGTGTAAGCTTCCCCGGCTTCCAGGGTGCTGTGCACGGCGCAGCCCAGGGCGGAATCGAGCAGCGTGGCCGCGTATCCGCCGTGCACGGTGCCCAGGGGATTGTAATGGTGAGAGCCGGGCGTGCCGCGAAAGACCGCTTCTCCATGCTTTGCGGAGATGAGCGCGAAGTCGAGGGTCTCCGCCATGGGGGGCGGCGGAAAGCGGCCCTCCACCATGCCCTGAAGCAGGGCGAGACCGGACATCTGCCTTACCGTCTCCAGCGGGATCAGTCCACGCCTCGGCTTGTTGCTGCCTTCCGGGCTCATTGCCGCACTCTCCTCGATCCGTCCCTCGTGCCGCGTCCGATCATTCCGCCGCCTCCGTCCGGGCATCATGATCGAACAGCTCTTCCAGTTCTTCGGCGGCCTCCTTTGCCATGTAGATCATTTTCTCCTCGTCATTGTGTTCCGCATGCTGGGCGACAAGGCGACGCTCGTCATGCTCCTGAAAGGTCTTCACGCTGCGTGCCGCTTCCGTGGCCGGCAGGCCGAGCCCGGCAAGAACGGCCTGCGAAAGATCCAGGCTGGCGTGCAGGGTCTCGCGGCGGATGTTGGTGATGCCCAGATCCATGAGCTGATGGGCATGCTTGCGGTTTCGCGCTCTGGCATAGACGGTCAGGTTCGGAAAGTGTTCGGTCACCGTAGCGGCCGTTTGCAGCGACGCTTCGACATCGTCGATGGCCAGCACGAAGATCACCGCCTTGTCCGCCTGGGCCGCCCGCAGCAGGTCGAGCCGCGACGCGTCGCCATAGTAGATCTTGTTGCCGAAGCGTTTGACGAAGTCGACCTGTTCGGCACTCACGTCGAGCGCCGTGAAACCGATCTTCCTGGCGCGGAGGATGCGGGCGACGATCTGCCCGAAGCGCCCGAAGCCGGCGATGATCACTTGGTTTTCCTCCATGTCTTCAGGCTTGGTCGGTGTTTCCTCCTGGCTTTTGCCGCGGTCGGACAGCCAGCTGTTGGCCGCGGCGAGCAGCGGGGTGGCCGCCATTGAAAGGGTCACCACGACGATCAGGAGGTCTGCCAGGCCGTTGTCCATCAACTGTGCGGCGACGGCGATGCCGAAAATGACGAAAGCAAACTCACCGCCTTGAGAGATGGCTGCCGCCAGATTGCGGGCCGAGGTCCAGTTCAATCCCGCGAAACGTCCCAACACGGCCAAGATCAGCCCTTTGGTCGCCATCAGGAAAATCACCCAGCCGATGATCTCCAAGGGGCTTTCGAAGATCAGCGAGATGTTCAAGGACATGCCGACCGCAATGAAGAAGAGGCCGAGAAGCAATCCCTTGAAAGGCTCGATATCCGCTTCCAGGGCATGGCGGTATTCGGAGTCCGCCAGCAGCACGCCGGCCAGGAAGGCACCGAGCGCCATGGAAAGACCGATGGACTCCATGATCAGGGCGGTGCCGGTCACCGTCAGCAGCGCCATGGCGGTGAAAATCTCCCGAACCTTGGTGAGGGCGACGATGCGCAGTGCATAACGCAGAAAATAGCGGCCGCCGACGATGACCGCGGCCAGCACGGCCACCACCTTGGCCGCTTCCAGCCAGCCGCTGCCGCCGCCGCTGTCGCCGCCGGCCGGTGCGAGAAGGGGGATCATCGCGATCAGCGGAATAACCGCAAGATCCTGGAACAGCAGAATGGAAAAGGCCGAGCGGCCGTGCCGCGTGGTCAGCTCGTTCTTCTCGGCCAGGCTCTGCAACGCGAAGGCCGTGGAAGACAGTGACAGGCCGAGGCCGATGATGATTGCCGTCTCGATGGTGAGGCCGTAGATCAGGGCCGCCAGTCCAAGGGGAACGGCGGTCACCATCACCTGCGCCAGCCCTAAACCGAAGACGGATTTGCGCATGGCCCAGAGGCGGCTGGGTTGCAGTTCCAGACCGATGACGAAGAGCAGAAGGACGACACCGAACTCGGCAAAATGGAGAATCGCATCGACTTGGGAGATCAGACCGAAGCCGCCCGGGCCGATGGCCAGGCCGGCGGCAAGGTATCCGAGGATCGCCCCAAAGCCGAGGCGCTTTGACAGCGGCACCGCCACCACGGCGGCGCCCAGGAAGATGGCTGCTTGAGGAAGAAGGGCCAAAGGGACGCTCCGTTTGGGTCTGGGGGCCAGGCAACCGGCCCGGTTCACCGGTCCTTCGGTATAATGGCTGGAACGCCGGATGTCTGCCGTCTTGCCTGGCTTCCACCCTGGCCCTATATATTGATTAGTTAAGCAGCTAAATCTCAGGGGCCCAAGGCGGCCTGCAGACCAAAGCGCGGAAAGGTAAGATATGGAGAAGGTCTTTCAGGCGTTGTCGTCTACCGTGCGGCGCAAGATCCTGGCCTACCTCTCCGCCAGCGAGTTGACGGCAGGGGATATTGCCGAGCGCTTCGACATTTCCAAGCCCTCGATCTCGAAGCATCTTTCTATCCTGGAAAACGCCGGCCTGATCGCCGGCGACAAGCGCGGGCAGTTCATTCACTACCGGCTGGTCGAGGAGAACCTGGTGAACACCCTGAACGGTTTCGTTCAGGAAGTCTGCCCGGTCTCGCGCCCCCTGAAGCGCGAAAGCCGCCGCAAGGCAACGGCTCGCTAAAACAGCACTTTCTTCAATAAGCTTTCTTCGCGCCCTTGCGGATGGCGATGCGCAGGTCTTCCGGCATGCCCCAGGAATAGCGTGTCAGGATCTCGCGATAGAGCTGGGGCCACATCGGGCTTTCCGGGTCTTGAAGCCTGCTTTCGAACCGGCGCAGCGCCTGGCCGATCTCGGCCACGTTGTTGTAGTCCGGCCAGATACTGCGGGCGTTGTCGAAGGCTTCGATGGCGGCGGCGACGTCGTGATCGATCAACGCCTGAAAGCCGCGCCTTTCGGCGGCCTCTGCGCGGGCCGCGATGCTGTCGGCGGCGGGCGGTGACGCCGGCGCCCGGCTCGGCAGCGCGCTTGGCGGTGGCGGCGGCCGGCGGGTCTGCTGAACGCTCTGAACCTCCGCGATTTCGCGGGTCAGGTTGCGTTCCAGGTTGGCAAGCTTGGCATCGATGTCCTCGGCGATCTGCGGGCTGGCGGCATTGTCTGAGCCGCTGGCCTGCTGGGCCTCCAGCAGCACCCGGACATCGGCGATTTCCGCCAGGGCCTGGGATTCGATCTGTTCGACCTTGGCGCCGATCCGGACCCCGAAAACGTCGATCTCACGCTCGAAGATCAAGGTTCGGACGTCGTTCTGATAGACGAGGACCACGACAATGGCGACCAGGGGCCACATGAAGGCACGGATGTAATCCAGAACCAGACGGCCCAAGACGTAGTCTTTCCCAATGAGCGCTTTCCCGGCTTCACTTGCCATTGCTCTCCACCCCACACAGCTCAAAGCGGCGGGGAACAGGGTACGCTGGGTTACGCCGAGGGTCTGTGGCCAAACCCACATTCTCCGCGTTAGACTGCCTTCCGTTCACGGAAGACTATTGCAGAAGTTTAGGAGAACGCCCGGTGCCGCTGGGACTGACCGAAATACTCGCATTTGTCGTGGTGGCCGCCTTGCTGGTGATGTCGCCGGGCCCCAACGGCGTGCTGATCGCCAAGACCGTGCCGGCCTCGGGCCGCAGTGGCGGTTTCGCCAATATCGCCGGCTTTGTCATTGCCTTTTACGTCCACGGCGTTTTGTCGATCTTCGGCCTGTCGCTGATTCTGGTCCAGTCGGCGGAGTTGTTCCTGATCGTCAAGCTTCTGGGGGCGGCCTATCTGGTCTGGCTCGGCGCCAAGGCTTTGTGGGAGGCTTGGAAGGGCGCGCAGCCTCTGCCGCAGGCGCCGACATCCTCGGCGCGGCGGCGCGGCTGGCTGAAGGCCTTTGGCGAGGGCTTCCTCACCAATGCGCTGAATCCCAAGGTTTCGATGTTCTACCTTGCCGCTTTCCCACAGTTTATCCCGACAGGTGAGGGGGCGGTGACGGCCGCCTTCTTCCTGGTTTTCCTGCACGCCATGCTCAACGTGCTGTGGTTCGGCGTCATGGTGCTGCTGTTCGCCAGGCTGTCGTCCGGGCTGCGCAGCGGCGCCTTCCGGCGCTTCATCAAGGCGCTGACCGGCACGGTCTTTGTGGCCTTCGGCGCAAAGCTCGCCCTGCTGCGACTGTAGGTGACGCCGGGTCGACTCCGACCGCGGTGGGCCAGGCAGCCCGGTCTGCCGTGAGATGACCGGGAAAACTATCGTGTAAGGCGACTTTCCTCTGGGCGTTTTTGGTTTTGAGACGGTGAGCGGAGGTTGGATTGGGGATGATGGATCCACACTGGTCCCTTGAGCCTTATCAAGAAGCGCCAAGCGATTGAAGTGGGTGCGTATGCGAGAGAAGCCCCCTAGACCCATTCAAAAAGGAGGTCGGTTGTTTTGAGCTTCACTTTTTATACATGACAACCCTAAGACTGTTCATGAAATGAAAGATCAGATATAGAGCGAATGACGCGATCAAGAGAGGGAACACAACGATACTAACGAAATAGATATTGTTATGGAGGCGATACTGTTGGTCACTTGCTGAATTTCCTTCTTGATAGTACGCTTTTGGTCCTTTCCAATAACGCATAGGGGGTGTTCTTGATAAGATATTAATGTTACTCAAAGAGTATACTTGAATATTGTTGTAAAGTGTCAACCAATTTAAATAATAATCTTCAATTCTGCTAGGAAATTTCACATCTCCGTGGAATACAGGGGTTATTTTTTCTGAATCTCCATTCAGATAGTGATCATGTATTTCTCTAGCGCCAATTAGTTTTTCACCTTTTTTGAAGCTCACGTTGAAAGTTGGATCGAAGAGAGCCCAGTTTTCACCATCGAAGACCTCGACCGTTACATGTGAGTCTCTGGTGTTAATGACTCGAGCAATCGAGATAATTCTGAAGTCTATCCCTTTTTGGGCGAGGGCAGCACCGTACAGAGTTGCCATCTGACCACAAAGCGCTCCTCCTCCATTCTTTGCATGGTTCCAAATGTCTTGCGCCAGGACTGGTGAGCTTGGTTCTACTTTTGGAACGTGGTCCATTACATTCTGTAAAATTGTATATGGATCTTGTCCCGTGAAGGTGTGCGACAGTGCGAGGAGTTCATCATCGTAGGTAGGATGAACTTTAGAGAGATCACTAACGGCTTCATACCTGATCATGGAAAAGCCGTGCTCTTTGAGTAGAGCGAGATTTCCTACGAACAATAGGCACAGTAGAGCTAGAGTCAGAATCTTTAGACTGTTTTCTCTCACATAAGAGATGCCGAACTTCAGCATTGATATACCTTTGGCGGTTATGGATGCTCTATTTGGCGCTGACTGATAGGCTCAATTGCGTTGGGCCAATAAGATTATTAACTCACGGCTAGTTGTATGTTCAATGGGACAGTCACTTTCGCGGCCGGCAATCCGTACTCCACTTCAATGCCAGCACATGCGTGGTGCATCACGTGCGATTGTTGTCATTGTTTCATCATTGTTTTTCTCCCCTAATCCGACAGATGTTTTCCCTTTCATTTGGTTTTAAATCGGCAGGATAGGACTCGCGCTAAACAGATAACCCATCCGCCCCGGACCCATTTGATGTTGGGATTAGTTGGGCGTGTTCGTCCGAAAGCAACCTCCGAAACAAGAAATTTGCCAACTTGATTTGACCTGGAGAGACTGATTGTCGCTCTGGGCGCTAGCTTATACAGGCGCCTGCGTCTCAGACCGATAAGAGGTTTAGTCTTTAGATAGATAACAAACCAATCATCTAGACAGAACCGCATGGCCAGAGTCTGGACTGGTTCGCCAGAGCTTGAGGCGCTTTTCGACGGTTTTGGGCTTGGAGGCAGGATTCCGCGGCTTTGGAATGGTGGGCGATACTGGGATTGAACCAGTGACCTCTCCCGTGTGAAGGGAGCGCTCTCCCGCTGAGCTAATCGCCCGCACTGATGCCGCCGGATGGCGTCCGGTGGCCATGACGGCCCGTTTCGCGGTGGCGTGGTTTAGGACAGGCGCCCGGACCTGTCAAGGCGCCCGGATTTTCGCCTTTTCAGGCCATTTCCAATGGATGGCGGGGCCTTCTCGTTACACTGAAGAAACGACTGAGAAGACGCCCGGCGGGCCGCAAGTTAATCCATGAAATAGCCTTGGCTTGTCTTAGGTGCCAGGACCGGCTCTGAGCCGTGGTTTGCCATCTCGAAATCCCCGAAATCCAAGGAATGCTGCGGCTGAACCGTCCTTAATGAAGCCTGAAGTCGTCGCGCCTCTTATCCTCAATTCGACCTAAGTCTGGAATACTGGCTACTGTCCGCCGTCTATGAACTGCGGATTTCGGTAATCTTTTATTAATGCAATAGGGATATGACCCTTTCTTATTAGCCGAAATCCACTTGGGTTTACAGAGTTTGACGAGGAAATAGCAATGGCTATCACTAGCAAACAGGCTTCCCGGAAGTCTGGTACTAAGGCGGTGCGTAGAACCGCCGCCAAGAAGACCACGGCGCGCCGTAAGACCACGGCTCGCAAGACGGCTGCCCGGAAGTCGACGGCCCGGCGGACTACGGCCCGCAAGACCACGGCCCGGAAGACGACGGCTCGCAAGAGCCCGGCTCGGAAGACGGCGGCCAAGAAGCGCGTTGTGAAGAAGACCACGGCCCGGAAGACGACGGCTCGCAAGAGCCCGGCTCGGAAGACGGCGGCCAAGAAGCGCGTTGTGAAGAAGACCAC
>JANQMC010000076.1 GCA_028280305.1 Pelagibius sp.
TTTATTGCGAGTGGGGCAGTACTACCATTGGGGCTGAAAAGCACATCCGAAGACACGTTATTAGAACTGGGAAACGGGGACCGTATCCTTTCCCGGTCCGTGGCGACCACCGACGCCCCCTCGCGGGCGAAGGCCTCCGCGCTGGCGCGGCCGATGCCCTGGCCCGCCGCGGTGATCAGGGCCCGTTTGCCGGCCAGGCGGCCGCCACCTTCTTCCGCCATGTCGGCTATTCCTTCTTGGGCACCAGGTCCAGCGCCGCCGAGTTCATGCAGTACCGCTTGCCGGACGGATCGGGGCCGTCCTCGAACACATGCCCCAGATGGGCGTCGCAGCGGGCGCACAGCACCTCGGTGCGGACCATCCACAGGGTGCGGTCCTCCTCGGTGGCCACCGCCTCCTCGGCGACCGGCTCCCAGAAGGACGGCCAGCCGGTGCCGGAATCGTACTTCGCCTCGGCATCGAACAGGTCGTTGCCGCAGCAGATGCAGCGATAGGTGCCGGGCTCCTTGGTGTTCCAGTACTCGCCGGTGAAGGCGCGCTCGGTGCCCTTCTTGCGGGTCACCCGGTATTGCTCGGGCGTCAGCTGGGCCTTCCACTCCGACTCGGGCTTGGTGATCTTCTCGCTCATTCAATCCGCTCTTGCGATGTCCGGGCCGGGCACGATCGCAAGGGTCGCGCGCCGGTCAACTCAATAGAACATGGCGAAACTCGCCGCGCCGGCCAAGCGCCATTCAGCGCCCCGGACATTCCCGGTTCAGGGGGTGTCCGCTTTGCCCTGTCGCTTGCGGATGACGATTCTTGCGTGAATCCAAAGCAGCGCAAGAAGAACCAGCTGAGCGACTCCGACTTCCAGAAGACCGAGCCCGGTCGCGAGTTGGGGGAAGGACACGATAATGAGAGCCGGCATCAGATTGACGATGATCACGCTGACCAGCCCGATGATCGCGCGTGGCCAGGAGAGATGCGCCGCCGCCTGCGCCAGATGATCGCCCAGCGTCATCCTCTTCGGAGTTCTTTCGCTGCCCGCGAGAACTTTTCTGGAAACAAGGAAATGCGCGGCCGACAGTCCACCCACGAACACGCCGAACACGGCCACCGCGACATAGAATCCGGCACGCCCCGGACCCGTTGTCTGCAACGTCACGTACACCAAGGTTCCGCAGAACAGCAAGGCACCCCAGAGCAAAGCCTCCAAGACCCAAGAATTGAGGCGCTCCAGTGGCTCGCGCTGCCCGCTGTCTATCCTGAAGCCATTCCCAAAGATCCAATAGGGATACACGACGAACCGGTCACCGTCCTTTGCGAAATAAGGGTCCATTCCACGCTTCCCAATAAAGAGTCTTGTCAAAGGCCCCATCTCGGAATTCCTTTCCGCAAAAAATCGAAACGATGATCGTGGTCGTCCTTTAGCAATTCGCCGCGACTCTCGGATCTCGGTGCCGGTTCTTTCAACAATACCACATTTTTCTTGAACACGGCTGTCAGGGCACCCCTCGTTGCGCCACGCCTGCCGGCCGACCCCCGCCGCGATCATCAAATCTGACCGGATCTCGCCACGCCCAGCAATCCGCTCGGCCGGAAGATCAGCACCAGGGTCAGCACGCCGAACACGGCGATGTCCTTGTAGGCGATCGTCAGATAGCCGGACCAGAAGGTCTCCAGCATGCCGATCAGGAAGCCGCCGATCAGGGCGCCGGACACCGAGCCGATGCCGCCGACGATGGCGGCGGTCAGCGCCTTGAAGCCGATCAGGTGCCCGGTGAAGAAGTTGACGCCACCGAGATAGGTGGCGATGACGAAGCCGGCCGCCGCCGCCAGCCCGGCGCCGATCAGGAAGGTCCAGCCGACCGTCCGGTCGACGTCGACGCCGAGCAGCGCCGCCATGCCGGCATCGTCGCTGCAGGCCCGCTGGGCCCGGCCCAGCCCGGTGCGCGCCAGCAGCAGGCGCAGGCCGCCGAACAGCGTGACCGTCAGGCCCAGGATGACGATCTGGCCGAGGCCGATGGAGGCGGTGAACCCGTCGGCGGCGGCGAGGTCGACCCGCTCGGTGAAGATCCGCTGCAGCCAGTGGTCGCGGGAGCTCTGGACCAGCCGGACATATTCCTGAAGCGCGATCGCAAGGCCGATGGTGGCGATCAGCGGCGCCTGGGTGGAGGTGCCGCGCAGCGGCCGGAACACCAGGCGCTGCGTGGCCCAGCCATGCACCGCCCCGACC
>JANQMC010000077.1 GCA_028280305.1 Pelagibius sp.
TCCTCAGGGGATCATCCCCCCAAGCGCCCCGGTTCCGATACTGACTATCCGCCGCTCTCGCCGGTTTCGACCGGCTTGGCCTGCCGCTGTCCGCGCTGCGGCAGGGGGCAGCTTTTCGCCGGCTTCCTGACGGTGGCGGAAAGCTGCGGCGTCTGCGGGCTCGATTTCAGCAAGCAGAACAGCGGCGACGGTCCGGCGGTCTTCGTCATTTTCATCCTCGGCGCCGTTGTCGTGCCGCTGGTGTTCTGGTTCGAATTCACCTATGAACCGCCGTTCTGGCTGCACGCGGTGATCTGGATTCCGGTCATCCTGGGGGGCGCCCTGGCCTTGCTGCGTCCGCTGAAGGGCCTGATGATCGCCCTGCAGTACCGCAACCAGGCCAGCGACAGCGGTACCGTTGACTACAGTGATGATGAACGATGAGCGCGCCTGAATCCTTCGGCGGCAAGCGCCGCTTCCGCCCGACTTTCTGGGCCACGGTCTGCGCCGTGCCGGCCCTGATCATCCTGCTCGGCCTCGGCACCTGGCAGGTCCAGCGCCTGCATTGGAAAGAGGGCGAGATTGCCAAGCGTCAGGAACGCTCCGAAGGACCGGCGATCGCCTTGCCGGCAGCCTTTCCCGACCCCGCTGCGGTCGAATTCACCCGTGTCGCCTTGTCCGGCAGCTTTCTCCACGATCAGGAATTCTATCTCGGCGCCCGCACCGAGAAGGGCCGGGTCGGCTACAACGTGGTGACGCCCTTCCAGCTGGATGACGGCCGCATCCTGCTGGTGAACCGCGGCTGGGTGCCGGAGACCTTCCGCGATCCGGCGAGCCGCGCCGAGGGTCAACTGGCCGGCCCGCTCGAAATCGAGGCGCTGCTGCGCACCGACGGCTGGAAGGGTGTCGAGTTCGCCAAGCCGCCCAACAAGCCGGAGGAGCGCTTTTACTTCTGGCTCGACCTGCCGGTAATGGCAGAGGGTGTTTCGGGAGAGGGCGTCTCGGCCGGGTCGGTCATCACCGACATCTACGCCGATGCGGTGGTCTCCGACATCCCCGGCGACATGCCGCTCGGCGGCCAGACCCGCATCACCCTGAAGAACGACCACCTTGAATACGCCATCACCTGGTATTCCTTCGCGCTGATCCTGATGGTGATCTACTTCCTCTTCCACTACCGCCCGGAAGAAGAGGGGCCGGAAGAAGAGGGACCGGAAGAAGAAGGGCCGGGCAGGTCGGCCTGAAGGGGCGGCTTGATAGCGTGGCTCCGGTCCTCCATCTATATTGGCGATGATCAATTCGATGTCATGAGGGGATCGGCATGACCGCCTACGACCAGCTTTCCCGGAAATTCAAGCGCCTTCATGCCCTGCAGGAGGCGGCGGGCATTCTTTCCTGGGACATGTCGACGGTGATGCCCTCGGGCGGGGCGGAGGCGCGGACCGAGCAGTTGGCGACCCTCAGTGTGGTCTGCCATGAAACCCTGACCGATCCGGTGATGGATGATCTCTTCGATCAGGCCTCAAGGGAGGCTTCGGGCCTCGGCGACTGGGCCCAGGCCAACCTGACGGAGATGCGGCGGCGCTGGCTCCACGCCACGGCGCTGGACAGCGATCTTGTCGAGGCGCTTTCCAAGGCCTGCAAACGCTGCGAAATGGTCTGGCGCGAGGCGCGGCCGAAATCCGACTTCGCCGCCGTCCTGCCGGCGATGACGGAGGTATTGAACCTGACGCGCCAGGCCGCTGCCGCGAAGGCCGAGCGCCTCGACTGCTCGCTCTACGATGCCTTGCTCGACGAATACGAGCCCGGCGGCTCCTCGCAACGCATCGATGCCGTCTTCGCCGATCTGGCTGATTTTCTGCCCGGCTTTCTCGACGCGGTGCTGACGCGCCAGTCGGCGCTGCCGCCGGCTCTGCCCCTGGAAGGGCCGTTTCCCTCGGTGCAGCAGGAGGCCTTGGGCCGCAAGATGATGGCCGCCGTCGGCTTCGACTTCGACCATGGCCGCCTCGATGTTTCGCTGCATCCCTTCTGCGGCGGGGTGCCCGACGACGTGCGCATCACCACGCGCTACGACGAGGACGATTTCATGACCGCCCTTATGGGCGTGCTGCACGAAACCGGCCATGCCATGTACGAGCGCGGCCTGCCGCAGGATTGGCGCCTGCAGCCGGTCGGCGAAGCGCGCGGCATGGCGATGCACGAGAGCCAGTCGCTGATGGTGGAGATGCAGGCCTGCCGCTCCGCTGAGTTCGTTGCCTTCCTGGCGCCGCTTGCCCGCGAAGCCTTTGGCGGCAGCGGCCCGGCCTGGGAGGCCGACAACCTGCTGCGTCACTACAATCTGGTGAAGCCCGACTTTATCCGCGTCGACGCGGACGAGGTGACCTACCCCGCCCACGTCATCCTGCGCTACCGCCTGGAAAAGGCGCTGATCGCCGGGGAGATGGAACTGGCGGCCCTGCCCGATGAGTGGAACAGGGGCCTCAAGGATCTTCTGGGCATCGCCCCGCCGGACGACCGCCGCGGCTGCCTGCAGGACATCCACTGGTACGACGGCGCCTGGGGCTATTTCCCGACCTATACCCTGGGGGCGATGGCGGCGGCGCAGCTCTTCGCCGCCGCCAAGCGGGCGCGTCCGGAGATCCCCGAAGCCCTGGGCCGCGGCGACTTCGCGCCGCTGATGAGCTGGCTGCGCGAACACGTCCACGCCCAGGCCTCCTCCGCCGGTTTCGAAGCGATTCTGGAGCGGGCGAGCGGCGAAGCTCTGAACCCTGAGATCTTCAAGGCCCATCTGAAGGCCCGCTATCTTCCCTAGAGGCCGAGTTCGGTTCGCTTCTCCTTTTCTTCCTCTGCTCGTGCGGAAGTCCCCCCTCACCCCGACCCTCTCCCACCCAAGGGCTTTAAGTTGGGGGAGAGGGGGAACAAAAAAGCGCTTGGTAATCCCCTCTCCCCTTGTGGGAGAGGGAGGGGCCCGCGTCAGCGGGAGGGTGAGGGGGACTTGAGCTTCCCGCGTCAGCGGAAGGGTGAGGGGGCTTTCCGAAGCCTGAAATCTGCGGCTCCCGTTGAACCCTGCGCTGTCAGCGGCCACATGAGCCTTGAGGTGTTTGGATCACGCGAGGAGGCGGAACATGGCAATCGGTGGACTTGGCGGCGGCATCGGCCGCATGGGCGCTAAGGCGGCGGAGAGCGCCGTCAGCCTGGTGCAGGATCTCACCGGCTCCGGCGTCTATCCCACAAACGATTATGCCCTGGCGGCCTACCTCTTCGAGCGCATCGCCCAGGCGGAAAAAGAAGCCGTCACCCAGGACCGTGAATACTATCTCACCCTCATGGCCCGCTGTCTGGAGACGGTGCGCGATGCCCGTGGGATGGATCGGGCCGGGGCGCCAGAGGTGTGACCACAAGTCAGTCTGCCTTCAGTTCCGACAACAACGTATGAAAGGGGCCAACGAGCCTAACAACACAAGGCAGTATTAGGGGCCTCAATAAGCAAACCAAACAGCGGAGCCCGTCATTAACCATGATGACAGGCTCTAACTGTTTGGTTTTTAACAAGACTATCCTACTCAGAAAAACTATCTGGCATTTGAACTTTTACCAAGCTCTCCCCGACCAATGGTCATTCGAACAATTGGTGAAAAATGGAGAGAGCCCATGTTCAAGGAACAGATTACCAAGGGTCTGATGGTTTCAGCCATCGCCCTGGCGATTGGTTCTGGGGCGATTGGTTCCGGCGTCGCCGCCGCCCAGTCGAGCCCGTCCACCGACAACGGCCTGATCGGCGACGTCGCCGCCGTACTCGCCGCACGCAGTGATGTCTTCCAGGCCACCACGGCCAACCTCGATGTCGTACCGGTCAATATGGCCGGCTCCTGCCCGCAGGCCTTCGCCTTCAACATCAAGGTCGGCGCCCAGTCGCCGGGCAAGCTTTCTTATCAGATCGTGACGCAGGATGGTCGCGCATCGCAGGTGTTTGAAGCACAGGCGTCCGCTACGGAAGACGGCCTTTTCGCTGCCAAGGCAAGTCACAAGCTGGCCTTTGGCCAGAGCGAGCAGACCGATGCAGATGCGTCGATCATCGTTTTCGACCAGCCCGAGGAAGCGAAGCCGATCCGCGAGCCGGACTTCTTCGAGCGGCTCTTCGGCACCGGGCCGGCCGCCGACGGCTATGACCCCCAGGGTTTGCGCAATCAGGCCTTCAAGGTGAAGGTGGTGGCGCCGAACGAAGTGGTTTCGGCCTTCGACAGCCACTCGGTAAGCTGTGAAGAACAGCGGACGACACCGATCATTCCGGTTGCTATGGAGGATCAGCGCGATCCCGGCGATCGTGACCGTGGTGGCCGCGATCCCGGCGACCGTGATCCGGGTGGCCGCGGCGGTCGCGGCGATCCCTCTGGCGGCACCGCCGGTGGTCCCAACTGACAGCGTGTTTGAGTTACCGCGAAGGTCCGCCGCCCAACCTTCCCCGGGCGCGGACCTTCCGTTTCTCTCGCATCATCACAGCAAAGGTGATTGTTGGCGCTGTTCAGAACCGGAACAGTAACCAAGCCAAAGCCCGCCTCTTAACCTTTGGTTAACCAAAGACGATAGGAGGCGGAGAAGAAATCAACCCAGCTTTGAACTCCCCGGCACCTGCTCACGACCCATGGTCAGTTGAACGAGTGCTGCAGAGGGAGAAAACCTGTGTTCAAGAAGCAGTTTTCCAGAGGGCTTATGGTTTCGGCTGTTGCGCTCAGTGTTGGTTCCGGTCTTGCCGCCGCGCAGCAGAGCGCGCCCGATGGTTTGGTGTCCCCTGATGGTTTGGTATCCGGCGTGGCCGCCGTGCTTGCGGCGCGCAGCGATGTGTTTCGGGCGGTGACGGCGCGTTTGGATGTCGTTCCCATAAACATGGCCGGCGCCTGCCCCCGGGCTTTTGAGATCAATGTCCGGGTCGGCGCCCAGTCGCCGGGCACGCTGTCGTACCAGATCGTGACCCAGGACGGTCGCGAGTCCCAGGTTTTCAAGGCTCAGGCAATGACGGCCGAAAGCGGTCTCTTCACGGCCCAGGTGAGCCACAAACTGGCTTTGGCCAAGAGTGAAGAGACCGAAGCCGATGCCTCGATCGTGGTTTTCAACCATCCGGAAAACCTGTCGGACGAGCATGAACCGGATTTCTTCGAACGGTTGTTTGGCACTGGTCCATCCTTCGAGCCTTACGACCCCCAGGGCCTGCGTAACCAGGCCTTCAAGGTGCGGGTGGTGGCGCCGAACGAGGTGGTCTCGGCCTTCGACAGCCATGCCGTTACCTGTGACGACCGGACGGTGCGGATCGCTCCCGCCATGGAAGACCAGCGCGATGACGGTGGCCGCGACCGGGGCCGCGATGACTCCAGCGGTGACGACGATGGTGGCCGCGATCCCGGCGGTGGCGGTGGCATGGACGCCTCCGGCAACCCCATCTAGACCGGAACACCTGGAGGTGAAAAAAGGCCCGCCGAGAGGCGGGCCTTCTGTTTGGGGAAACGTTTCTGGATCTCATGTTCGCGGTGCGGCTCCCCCAGGCCCCCTGAAAAACCGCTGAAATGCTACGGATTCCCGTGAGACTCCGGGTTGCGGCGCGCTGTCCCTTGTGTCTAGATTGACGGGTTCCGCGGCGGGCTATCTCGGGCCGGGCGGTCACTTTCGGGGCCATTGCGATGCGTTATCTCTCCACCCGGGGCAAGGCCCCGACGCTCTCCTTTGACGAAGTCCTGCTGACCGGATTGGCGCGCGACGGCGGCCTCTATCTGCCGGAAAGCTGGCCCAGCTTCTCGCCGGCGGAGATCCGCGCTCTGGCCGGGAAACCCTACGCAGAGGTCGCCTTTGCGGTGATCAAGCCCTTCGTTGGCGACAGCATCGCCGAGGCCGATCTGCGCCGCATTCTGGAAGAGACCTACAGCAGCTTCGACCACCGGGCGGTTGCGCCGCTGAAGCAGCTCGACGAGCGCACCTGGCTGATGGAGCTGTTTCACGGGCCGACCCTGGCCTTCAAGGACTATGCCCTGCAGCTTCTGGGGCACCTCTTCGACCATGTGCTGCGTCAGCGCGGCGAGCGGGTGACGGTGATCGGCGCCACATCGGGCGATACCGGTTCCGCCGCCATCGAGGCCTGCCGCGACCGCGACCAGATCGACATCTTCATGCTGCATCCCAAGGGCCGTACATCAGAGGTACAGCGCCGGCAGATGACCACGATCCTTTCCACCAACGTCCATAACATCGCGCTGGAGGGCACCTTCGACGACTGCCAGGATCAGGTGAAGGCCATGTTCAACGACATGGACTTCCGCGATGCCATGAACCTCTCCGCCGTGAACTCGATCAACTGGGCGCGCATCATGGCCCAGATCGTCTATTACTTCGTCGCCGCCGTGGCGCTGGGCGCGCCGGACCGGGCCATCGCCTTTGCCGTGCCGACCGGCAACTTTGGCAACATCTACGCAGCCTATGCCGCCGGGCGCATGGGCCTGCCGGTCAGTCAGTTGATCGTCGGCTCCAACAGCAACGACATCCTGACCCGCTTCTTCAACAGCGGCAGCATGGAGATGGCGCCGGTCAATCCGACGATCTCGCCCTCCATGGACATTCAGGTTTCCTCGAACTTCGAGCGTCTGCTATTCGATGTGCTGGACCGCGACGGCGACAAGGTGAGCGCGACCCTGACGGGCTTCCGCGAAACCGGGCGCTTCGAGGTGACGCCGGAACAGTTGCAGCGTCTGCGCCGCCTCTTCGACTGCCACCGCCTCAGCGATGAAGAGACCATGGCGGAGATCGCGGCGCGGCACCGGACCAGCGGCGAACTGCTGGACCCTCATTCCGCCATCGGCACCGCGGCAGCGGCGGCGGCTGTTCGCGACGACGTCGATGTGGTGGTGGCGCTGGCCTGCGCCCATCCGGCGAAGTTCCCGGCGGCGGTGGAGAAGGCGGCCGGCGTTCACCCGGATCTGCCGCCGCGCCTGGCCGACCTCTATGAACGCGAAGAGCGTTGCACCGTGCTGCCCAACGATCTCTCGGCTCTTCAAAATTACATCTCCGGCAACCGCCCGCCGGCCGACGCAAGAGGTGCTGCATGAGCGTAGAGGTCACCCGCCTGCCTTCGGGCCTGACCGTCGCCAGCGATGCCATGCCGGGCACGGCGACCGTCTCGCTGGGGGCCTGGGTCGGTGCCGGCACCCGCCATGAAACCCCGGAGGTGAGCGGCATCGCCCACCTGCTGGAACACATGGCGTTCAAGGGGACGGAGCGGCGCTCGGCCCGGGATATCGCCGAGCAGATCGAAGCCGTCGGCGGGCATCTCAACGCTTACACCAGCCGCGAGAACACCGCCTTTTACGCCAAGGTTCTCTCCGAAGACGCCGACCTCGCCCTCGACATCGTCGCCGACATTCTCCAGTACCCGACCTTTCTGGAGGATGAGCTGGAGCGCGAACGCGCCGTGGTGCTGCAGGAAATCGGCCAGGCCAACGACACGCCCGACGATATCGTCTTCGACTATTTTCAGGAGACCGCCTATCCGGCTCAGGCCATCGGCCGTCCGGTTCTGGGCGAATCAGCAACAGTCTCCTGCCTCAGCAGCGCGGTGCTGCGCGACTACATGCAAAGCCACTACGGTCCGGCCCAGATGGTACTGGCGGCAGCCGGCGACGTGGACCATGCACGCTTCGTCGAGCAGGTGAGCGCGGCTTTTGGAGAGTCCTCTTTCACCACCAACGGCGCGACCGATCCAGCGGCCTACCGCGGCGGCGAGCGGCGTGAGGAGCGCGACCTGGAGCAGGTTCACCTGCTTCTGGGCTTCGATGCGCCGGGTTATCTGGATGACGATTATTACGGCCTTTCGCTGCTGTCGATGCTGTTCGGCGGCGGCATGTCCTCGCGGCTGTTTCAGGAGGTGCGCGAAAAGCGCGGCCTGGTCTATTCGATCTACTCCTTTCACTCGGCCTTTCTCGACGGCGGCGTTTTCGGCATCTACGCCGGAACCGGCGAGCGGGAGGTGGCGGAACTGCTGCCCGTGGTCTGCGACGAACTGACAAAGCTGACCGGGGCAATGGGCGATGAGGAACTGGACCGCGCCCGGGCGCAGGTGCGCGCCTCCCTGCTGATGAGCCGGGAGAGCAGTTCGTCACGGGCCGAACAACTGGCCCAGCAGATGTTGATCTATGGCCGCGAGGTTCCGGTGCCGGAGGTCTTGGCAAAGATCGATGCGGTGACGATCGCCGACCTGCAGCGCATCGCCGCAAAGCTGCTGGCTTCGCCGCCGACGGTCACCGCGATCGGCCCCCTGTCGCATCTGGAGAGCGCGGAGCGGATCGCTGCGCGTCTTTCCTGAGGCTGCCGCGCGATGCTTTTTACGGTTTTCCGTGGCGACGGCCCCCTTTCGGTCCGGCTTGAGGGGCCGCGGGTCTACCTCTTCCCGCCGCGCATGGCGGACTGGAAGGCCTGGGCCGAGCTGCGCGAGGAAAGCCGCAGCTTTCTCGTGCCCTGGGAACCGACCTGGCCGCACGATGCCCTGGCCCGGGGCGCCTTTCGCCGCCGGCTGAAGGCCTATAGCCAGGAATGGCGGCGCGGCACCGGCTTCAGCTTTCTGGTGTTCCGCCTGGAAGACAGCGCGCTGATGGGTGGCGTCACCCTTTCCAACGTGCGCCGCGGCGTCGCCCAGGCGGCGAGCATGGGCTACTGGATCGGTGAGCGCTTTGCCAAGCAGGGCTACATGACCGAGGCGGTGGCGGCGGTGGTGGAATTCGCCTTTGAGGAGTTGGGGCTGCACCGCATCGAAGCCGCCTGCCTGCCGCACAACGACGCCAGTCAGGCGCTCCTGGGAAAAGCCGGTTTCCGCCAGGAAGGTTATGCCCGCCAGTACCTGCGCATCAACGGCAAGTGGCAGGACCATCTGCTGTTCGAAATGCTGCGCGACGACCCGCGGCTCTAACCCATCTCTTTAAAAAGAGGGAAATGCTTTCAGGCGTGGCCGGCGTCGCCGGAGAGCATGGAGATATCGATCCCCAGCTTGCCGATTGCCCGTTCCCACTTGTTGTCGAGATCGGCGTCGAAGACCAGATCCTCATCCGGTGCGACGTTCAGCCAGCCGTTGGCCTGGATTTCCGTGTCGAGCTGGCCGGGGCCCCAGCCGGCATAGCCCAGCGCCAGCAGCCGCCGCCGGGGGCCGGCCCCGCCGGCGATGTCGCGCAGGATGTCGGTGGTCGCGGTCAGGGCGACGGAATCGTTCACCTGAAGCGTCGAGTCCTGTTGGTATTCGCCGGAATGGAGGACGAAACCGCGGCCGGACTCCACCGGTCCGCCGAAGTGGACGCGAATCTCCTCATTCACCTTCACCGGCTCGATACCCAACTGCGCCAGCAGGTCCGGGAAGGTGATCGCGCCGACCAGCCGATTGATGACAAGGCCCATGGCGCCGTCGGGATGATGGGCGCAGATGTAGATGACGCTGCGGGCAAAACGGGCATCGCGCATGCCGGGCATGGCGATCAACAACTGACCGGTGAGGAATTCCTGCTTATCCATCTGTTACCAACGAACCATAAACAAAAGGGACGAAAGATCGCCAGGTGCCCGCCCAACTTTAACGCGCGATTGGAACCCCTGAGCGACGGAACACGGCGGGCCCTCCTTCGCCAACGAAAACTCGGTACCCTGTCGATCCTCTGCAGAATTTAAGCTGTTGCTGATCGGTCACAAGTCTTTTGTGCCGCCGCGTTACTATATTTGGCTCACAACCTGGCGGTGCGCTTGAGCCGGTCGGGGCACACGATATTGTGAGTGCGGCCTTGTGACACCTGGATATTATGACGTTACCCGTCTATATGCCCAGGTCAATGTGGCGCTTTTTTGTCGACCTGTTGGGGCCCGCTGCGCAGACACAAGGACAACGCCTGCCAATGCCGTCCAAGTATCGAGGAATAAAGCGATTTGTCTTCGCTCTTGCGGCCCTGGCCGGGCTTGCGCAGACGCCCGGCGATGCGCTGGCGGCGGCCAGTGACTGGGCGGCGGAGGAGCAGGTCAAGGTACGCCTGCTGGCAGCCGGCAAGACCGCTGCGGCGGAGACGGTGAAGCTCGGCCTCGAATTCGATCTCCAGCCCGGCTGGAAGATCTACTGGCGCAGCCCGGGTGACGCGGGTTTCCCGCCGGCGATTGATTGGACGGGGTCGCGCAACCTGGCCTCTGGCGAGATCGCCTGGCCGGTGCCGCATCGCTTTTCGCTCTTTGGCCTGGAGACCTTCGGCTACGGCGACCGGGTCGTGCTGCCCATTGAGGCGCGTATGGAAAACCCGGGCGAGGCGTTGTCGCTGACCGCCGCTGTCGACTACCTGATCTGTGAAGAAATCTGCATTCCCTATCAGGCGAACCTCAGCCTCGACCTGCCGGCCGGCCCCGAAAGCCGCTCGCCGGAGGCCTTCCTGATCGAAAGCTTCAGCCGCCAGGTGCCGGGGCAGGGCGCAGAGCGTGGCCTCAGTATCGAGACGGCGGTTCTGACCGGCAGCGTGGAAGCGCCGGTACTCGCGGTGACCGCACGCTCCGAGACGCCTTTTTCAGAACCCGACCTTCTGGTCGAGGGCCCGCCGGGCTTTTCCTTCGCCAAGCCGGAGGTGACCCTTTCAGAGGGCGGTTTGCTCGCCGAGATCCGTGTTGCGGCTTCGGGCGTTCAGGAAGATCAGGTGCTGGAGGGCAAGCAGCTCACCCTTACGGTCACCGACGGCCTGCGCGGCCTGGAACAGGCCAATATCGCACGATTTGCAGAGCTGCCGGAGCCGGAGGGCCTGGCCCCGCTCGCCTTGCTGGGCATTCTCGGTCTGGCGCTTTTGGGCGGCCTTATTCTCAATCTGATGCCTTGTGTGCTGCCGGTGCTCTCCATCAAGCTGCTGTCCATCGCCGAGCAGGGCGGGCGCGAACGCCGCCAGATCCGCGCCAGTTTCCTGGCTTCGGCGGCGGGTATCCTGTTTTCCTTCCTGGTGCTCGCCTCGGCGGCGGTGGCCTTGAAGTCCGCCGGCATGGCGGTGGGTTGGGGCATCCAGTTCCAGCAACCGATTTTCCTCAGCGCCATGGCCCTGGTGATGGCGCTTTTCGCCTATAACCTCATGGGCTTCTTCGAGGTGCCGCTGCCTTCCTTCATCGGTAATCTCGGCGCTGCCCGGCCAGGCAAGGGGGGCCCGGACAGAGGTCTGCTCGGCAACTTCGGCACCGGTGCCCTCGCGACCCTGCTGGCAACGCCCTGCTCGGCGCCTTTCCTCGGCACCTCCGTCGGCTTCGCCCTGTCGCGCGGCGCCTGGGAGATCTACCTCATTTTCACCGCCTTGGGGATCGGTCTCGCCTTGCCTTACCTGCTGGTCGCAGCGGCGCCCGGCCTGGCGTCCTGGCTGCCGCGGCCCGGGCAGTGGATGATCACCCTGCGGCGGGTTCTCGGTCTGCTGCTGGCGGGAACGGCGGTCTGGTTGCTGAGCGTTCTGGCGGTCCAGGTCGGCATGGTGGCCGCCTTGATTGCCGGCGGCCTGCTGTTCGGCCTGGGTCTGGTGCTCTGGGCCGGGCCGAACCTGATGCCGAAGCAGCGTCTGGCGACCCCGGCGGCGGCGGTGGTTCTGGCGCTGGCGGCTCTGGCCTTGCCCGCCGGCCTGCGCACGGAGAGCGCGCTGCGCAGCGATGCTGCCCTTGAAAGTGCCTGGCGGGCCCTGGACACGGCGGCCATCGGCGCGTTGGTGCGGGACGGTCAGGTCGTCTTCGTCGATGTCACTGCAGACTGGTGCATCACCTGCCAGGTGAACAAGAAGCTTGTGCTCGAGACCGATACGGTCACGGAGCGGCTGGCGGGCGACGACATCGTCCAGATGCGCGGCGACTGGACTCTGCCGAGCGACGCGATCTCGGCCTATCTGGCAAGCTTCCAGCGCTACGGCATTCCCTTCAATGCGGTTTACGGGCCGGGCGCGCCTCAGGGCATTGCGCTGCCGGAGCTCCTGACAACCGATGCGGTGATGGCGGCCATCAGCGAGGCAGCGGCGCCGGCCGTTGCCGAGACGGCAACTACAGAAGGCGGGTCCTGACGCCACGGCCTCCCGGGATACTAGGGGCGGGATACTAGGGCCGGGAGACTAGGGCTGGGGGATTAGGGCCGGGGTCTTAAGACCGGGGGCAGAAAACGCGCCACCCCTTGGAAAGCGGTCCTTCCCGGCCTATCTTCAGGGTCAGCGCCGGGCTCTCCGGCGCCGCACAGATTTGACACATCCAGCCCAGGCATTCCTGTCGCAAGCCTGCCCGATGGCAAGCAAGCCGGGACCGGCGGGCATCAATTCAGGGGAAATCTCACGATGACGATCAAGGTTGGCGACAGCATTCCGAGCGGATCCTTCAAGCACATGACTGCGGACGGCATGCAGGAGCTTTCGACCGACGAGCTTTTCGGCGGCAAGAAAGTGGTTCTCTTCTCTCTTCCCGGCGCCTTCACGCCGACCTGCTCGGCCAAGCATCTGCCCGGCTTCGTGCAGCACGCCGGCGACCTGAAGGCTAAGGGTGTCGATACCATCGCCTGCATGTCGGTCAACGATGCCTTCGTCATGGATGCCTGGGGCAAGGATCAGTCGGTGGGCGATTCCGTGCTGATGCTGGCCGACGGCAACGGCGACGTTGCCAAGGCCCTGGGTCTGGACTTCGACGCCAGCGGCTTCGGCATGGGCACCCGCGCCCAGCGCTTTGCCATGATCGTCGAAGACGGCAAGGTGATCACGCTGAACGTCGAAGAGCCGGGAGCTTTCGAGGTTTCCAGCGCCGAGGCGATGCTCGCCGCGCTGTAACGCGGCGCGCAGCAAAAGACTCGACGGCGGCCCTGAAAACGGGCCGCCGTTTTGCTTTGTCCGAAGGTAGCAGATGAAACGCCCGTGATTGAGCGCCAAAGCCGGCGCGCTTTGTGATACACCCAACAAGGGTTATGGGGTTAGCAATGCGTATCGCTGGGAGTATGGGGTTTTGCATGATGGATTCGCCGATGGGGTCGGCAAGGGGCAGGAAAACCAAGGTCAGGACGACAACGGCGGGGTAAGGCCCGGGCAGGTCTTTGACTTTGATGAGGTTATCGACCGGCGCGGGACGGACTGCGCCAAGTGGGACCTGATCGAGCCGCTTTACGGGGTCGATCCGGCCGACGGCCTTTCCATGTGGGTCGCCGATATGGACTTCAGGGCGCCGCCCTCGGTCCAGCAGGCTCTGGCGGAGGCGCTGGAGCGTGGGATTTACGGCTATCACGGTCCCGCCACCGGTTATAAGGACGCCGCCATCGACTGGCTGCAGCAGCGCCACGGCTGGGCCGTGGATCCGGAATGGATCACCGTCGCCCATGGTCTGGTTTCCGGACTCGGGCTCTGTATCCAGGCTTTCTCGGAAAAAGGCGACGGGGTGATCGTTTTCTCACCCGTCTATCACGCCTTCGAACGTGTCATCTCCGCCAACGACAGGCGCCTGGTCGAGAGCGAACTGCAGGAGGTCGAGGGGCGCTACGTCATGGATCTGGAGGCGCTCGGCGCCGCCCTGGACGGTTCCGAGCGTATCGTCATCCTCTGTTCGCCGCACAACCCCGGCGGCCGCGTCTGGACGGCGGCGGAACTGCGCGATCTCGCCGCCTTCTGCGCGCGCCACGATCTGATCTTGATATGCGACGAGGTCCATCACGATCTGGTCTACCCCGGCCACCAGCATGTGGTCACGCCGCTGGCGGCGCCGGACCACCGCAACCGCATGGTGATCTGCGCGGCCGCGTCCAAAACCTTCAACCTTGCCGGCGGCATGACCGGCAGTGTGATCATCGAAAACGAAGGACTGCGCAGCCGTTACCGCAAGGCCCAGGCCGGGGCCGGCCTCAGCCCCGTGCACATGGGCATGCTGATGACCACGGCAGCCTATCGCGGCGGCGCCGACTGGCTGGAGGCGCTGCTGGTCTATCTCGACGGCAACCGGCGTTTCTTCGATGACGCCATCGCACAGATTCCCGGCCTGCGCTCCATGGCGCTGCAGGCGACCTACCTCGCCTGGGTCGATGTTTCGGCGCTGGGATTGGAACAGGCGGAAATCGAACGGCGGATGTCAAAGGAGGCCCGCATCGCCGCGAACTACGGCCCGACCTTCGGCAAGGGCGGTGAGGGCTGGCTGCGCTTCAACCTGGCGACGCCCAGGTCGCGGGTGGAAGAAGCGGTGCGCCGGCTGGAGCGGACTTTCGCGGCGTGACGGATTTCAGCCAAAACGGCCTCTCGTTGGATCTGTGGCGAAAGGCCGGTTTGAGTCCTTAGTTGCCGTTCAGAGCCTGTTGGGCTTTTTGCATAAGTCGGCGACACGTTTCTTCGAAACTGGCTTCGTCCGTGCGGACAGTGAAATCATTGAAAGCCCGCTTGCCGTAGCCTTCTGCGATCATCTCGGCACTGCGGGCAATCTCTGCCGCGCTGAGCGCCGGCTTTCTTGCCGAGATCGCCGTGATATCGGCGATCAGGCCGATACAGCAGCACTTTATGTTCATTCGTTTGAATGTTTCGTGGAAAAAGAGCCAGTTCGTGCAACGCAGTGGATAGGCGACGATCACGGCTGGGTAGGCTCTCAAACATTCCTCGCTCGCGGAAACGATGCTCCGGCTGGTTTGCAGAATTGATCGCAGCCAGTGCCCCGGCGCCGAGTGATCGTCACCATCAACAAAACCGAAGGCCAACTGAGATGCCGCGGCCTGTCCCAGGCTGGTTTTGCCTACCCCTATAGGGCCATCGAGCAGCAAGACGGACTTTCGCAAGTTTTTACCTTTCTAACCCTCCGCTCCAGCTACCTTAGCAGGCAGAGGCAGAATCGTCCGCCGCGCCGCCGTTCGTATCGTCTAACGCTAACGACCGCTTTCGACATGACGGCATGTCGGTTCGCTGAAATCATCCGAGCCCTGGCGCCAGAATCATCGCTCGGCGTAGGCGTCCATGAGGGCCTGCAGCTCTTCGAGAGACTCCGGATATCGCGTAAAACTGTGAATGGCGGGAACGCTTGCCCAGGGCATTTTTTCGTCTGTCATCAACTCAACGAAGGGCTCGAGCGATGCAGCCTCGTTGAGCACCGATGTGCGCAGATTGATCCGCTGACCGGCTCCGTCAATCTGAGAGAAGACGAAATTCAGGCATGATCTGCAAAAGTAGTGGGTTCGCCCGCTTGAACCGAGACCACCCTTGATCAGTTCGCCTGTGCAGGAAAAAGCGTCACTCGGGACCATGGTGGTCAGTGAATACGCGCTCGCGCAGAGTTTCTGGCAGTCACGGCAATGGCACGCCAAAGTCAGAAGCGGTGATGCAGTCACGGTGACCTGCACCGATCCACAAAGGCAGGCCCCCTTCAGAGGAGGTTCAGGAAGTACCATCGGAAGTCCCTCGTTTTTGATGGGCGCTGACGGATAGTGGACTTCTGGAGTTGGGACCGGTTGATTGCAACAGCCCAAATGCCATCGCATCGGTCCCGTGACGGACACCGAGAGATATCGAAGCAACCTCGCTTTGTGCCCAGGTGTCCGCCTTATGTTTGCGGAACACTGAAGCCAGACGAGTGCTCGACCTCTTCTCCGAGAACCTCCGTCCAGGCGTGTTTTCTGTTCTCATAGACGGAAAAGCGGGGCTTTGGAAAGTCCGGATCGGCGAAAGCGCCGACGGGTATGGCGGTCACACCCGGCCACCCCTCAATGACATAGGCAAGTGTCGATCCACAAACGGGACAAAACCGGTATGTCACGCGATGACCGCTGTCGGCAACCCGTTCCCATACCGCTGAGTCTCCGGAAATGGTCACCTGTTCATCCGGCCAGCGTGCCTGAGTGGCGAAAGCGCTGCCGCTGCGTTTCTGGCATTCAAGACAATGGCAAACCGACACCCGCACCGGTTCGCCCTCGCAGCATGCACTGAGTTGTCCGCACCTGCATGTCGCTTTCCATAATGTCATGTCACTATCGCCCCATAGTTAGCGGCCCGCAGCCTGCCTGAAAGCAAAGAGGTCATCTAATGGTGCCTGCGGCGCTTGTCCGTAGCGCCTCAAATATGCCTTTACCGCGTCAGGAAATCCTCCGGCTGACTTCGACGAGGTTGGCATCGGGATCGCGGAAGTAGACCGACATCAGCTTTCCGACCGCGCCTGCTTTCTCGGCAGGCCCTTCGACGATCTCCACGCCGTTAGAATGCAGCCGGGCGACCACGTCCTCAATCGGCAGCTCGGTCAGGACGCAGAAATTACCGCTGCCCGGTACCGTTCTCTCGGCGAGTGCGGGCAGGGTGCCCGCATCCTGGACACTGATCTTGCTCGATCCGAAATGAAGCGACCACTTACCGGCCCGTTCCTCGCGTGCCTCCAGACCCAGGACACGCTGATAGAACTCAAGCGTCGCCTCGAGGCTGCGGACGCAAAGCACGATGTGGTCGAGGCCATAAATGTTCATGCCTGGGTTATACCGGAGCGGTTTCGGTTCGGCAAAGAGCCGGGTTGTAAGAAGCGCGATGCTGCCTTGTCGAACTCGCCCCCGAAACGAAGACCCCCGAAACGAAGACCCCCGAAACGAAGACCCCCGAAACGAAGACCCCCGAGACGAAGACCCTTGAGACGAAGATCATCGAAACGAAGTCCGGGGGCGTTGGTGTGAGGCTTAAAGGATCGTTTGGTCCGGCGTGCCCAAAAATCCCCCGCCAGAATGCCCGTCAGCGCCTTGACTTGGAATGTAACGTTATATCATTATCGCCGCCCGGTTAACTCGGCGAATCAGGCATAATTGGGAGGCCCAGAATGATCCGACGTTTGTGCGCGGCCATTTTCTTTTCCGCTTTGTTTCTTCCCCTGCCCAGCCTTGCCGAGGAAAAGTCGCGTGTCACCATTGCGTCACCCTGGGAGGTTTCAAGCTTCGATACCGCCGTTTCCGGTTTCGCAATCCAGGCGCTCGAAATCATGGAAAACCTGGTGGATGCCGATGAAACCGGTGCCCTTCAACCCGGTCTCGCGACCTCCTGGTCCGCTTCGGATGATGGGCTGACCTGGACGTTTCAACTGCGCGACGGCGTGACCTTCCACGATGGCACCGCGTTTGATCCTGCTGCCGCAGCGCAGTCCCTGACGCGGTCCTGGCAAAAGCCCGGTGTCTTGGCCAAGGCCCCGGTGACCGGTGTGTCGGCCAAGGGGGACGCTGTTGTCTTCACGCTTGAAAGGCCTTTTGCGGCCTTGCCTGCAATCCTGGCCCATGCGACGACCATCATCCAGGCGCCCAGCGCGCTCGATGCGGACGGCCAACCCAGCGCCTTGATCGGAACAGGGCCTTTCAAGGTCGAGCGTTTCACGCCACCGCAGAGCATCGATCTCCTTCGTAACGACTCCTATTGGGGCGCCGCGCCGAAGATCCCGGCAGCCAGCTACCTCGCGGCAGGGCGCGCCGAGACCCGGGCGTTGCTGGCCGAGAGCGGTGACGCGGACATGGTGTTCACCCTCGATCCTTCGGGCTTTGCGCGCCTGGAGAACGTGGACAGCGTCAAGACCCTCGCGGTGCCGATCCCGCGTGTCGTGACCCTCAAGGTCAATGCCGCGCATCGGTTCTTCAGCGATCCCCGCGCGCGTCAGGCGTTGAGCCTTGCAATCAATCGCGATGGCATTGCGACCGCCATCACCCGCTTCCCGGAAGCGGCGGCCGGTCAACTCTTCCCGCCGGCGCTCAGTGGCTGGCATTCCCCCTCACTGCCGCGCCTTGGCTATGACGTGGAGGCGGCGAAGGGTCTGCTTGCCGAGCTCGGTTGGACGGCGGGCGACGACGGTATCCTGGTAAAGGATGGCGAGCGCTTTTCCATCCTGCTGCGCACCTTCCCCGACCGGCCCGAACTCCCGCTGATGGCGGCGGCGCTTCAGGACCAGTGGCGCGAGATCGGCGTGGAACTGCAGGTGAGTGTCGCCAGCTACTCCGAGATTCCGGCCGGCCATCAGGACGGTACGCTGCACGTCGCCCTCTATGCGCGTAACTACGCACTGACGCCGGACCCGATCGGCACGGTCTTGCAGGATTTCGGCCCCGGTGGCGGTGACTGGGGCGCCATGGGATGGGAAAACACAGAGGTGGCTGACGCCCTGACCGCCATTTCTGCAACAGGCGATCAGGCGCTCCGGTCCAAGAACATTGCCAAGGTGGCCCGCATCCTCCACGACGAACTGCCGGTGATCCCGATTGTCTGGTATCAGCACACGGTTGCCGTCGCCTCCGGATTGCAGGGGGTGGTCATCGATCCGCTGCAACGCAGTTATGGTCTGAGCAAGGTCTCCTGGTCGGAATGACGACTGCCCGGCCTTTTCTTACGATCCTTGCCCAGCGCGCGCTGCAGGCCTTCATCGTCGCCTTCATTGTGGGCATCGTGAGCTTCGCCATGATGCAGGCGCTGCCTGGCGATGCGGCTTACCGGATCGCGGCTGGCCGCTATGGCTACGATATGATGGATGCCGCTGCGGCAGAGGCGGTTCGGGTGGAACTGGGTCTTGACCGGCACTGGATTGTACAGCTTTTTGATTGGCTTGGCGCCTTGGCGCAGTTCGACCTCGGCCGGTCTCTTGTCTACGGTTCCCCGGTCATCGACGAGATCAGCGTGCAGCTTGGGTATTCGCTGCTTCTCGCCGCTGGCGCGGTCATTGCCTCGCTTCTTATCGCGGTGCCCGTCGGGATCGCGGCTGGCCTGAAGCCCGGCGGCTTGGTGGACAGGGTGACCCTGGCGATTTCGATTTTCGTGCGGGCGATCCCCGCCTTCGCGCTTGGCGTCGTTTTGGTTCTGGCCTTTGCTGTTCAACTGAAGCTCTTTCCCGTGGCCGGCTTTCGTGGACCTGAGCATCTGGTGCTACCGTCCTTGACCCTCGGCCTGGGCCTTGCCGCCGTTTCGAACCGTGTGGTGCGCGATGCGGTGGCCGACGCAATGGCTGCGGAGTGGCAGTTGTTCGCCCGCACAAAGGGGCTTTCGGCGCGCCTCTCCGTTCTGCGCCACGTCCTGCGCAATGCCTCGCTGCCCGTCGTCACCTATGTCGGTGTGCAGATGGCCTACCTGATCGAAGGCGTCGTCATCGTCGAGACCGTCTTTGCCTGGCCCGGCATCGGTCACGCCCTTGTCCATGCAATCTTCGCCCGTGATGTCGCCATGGTTCAGGGCACCGCCCTCACACTCGGCCTGATCTATGTGGCGCTCAACCTTGTCATCGACCTCGCCTGCCGTGGCATCGATCCAAGGACACGCTCCGCATGACGGATCAAACGCAGACCGGCGCCATGCCCCGGCCCCGCCGCGCCTGGCCGCGGATCAGACCCGCTCGGGGACTTGGCTTCACGCTTCTCGCACTTCTGGCCTTGTGCGCCGTTGCCGGGCCGGACCTTGTGGGCCAGGACCCGGCCAAACAGTCGCTGCTGGACGCGCGGCAACCGCCAAGCGCCGCGAATCTTCTGGGCACCGACCATCTGGGCCGGGACATGGCAGCCCGCCTGCTGTCGGGTGCGCAGCTTTCGCTTTCGCTTGCCGTGCTGTCGGTGCTGACGGCCGGACTGCCGGGAACCTTGCTGGGGATCGCTGCTGCCTGGTACGGAGGCTGGACCGACCGGCTGTTGACCAGTTTCGCCGACGCGGTCCTTGCCCTTCCCGGGCTCTTGTTGGTGTTGATGCTCGCGGCAATCTCTCCGGGGTCATGGTGGGCTCTCTATGCGGGCATCTCGCTGACCCTTTGGGTGGAGTACTTTCGCTACACCCGCCAGCGCGCGCGGATCGTGATAGCGGAGCCGGCTGTGGAAGCGTCGCGTCTCTTGGGTCTGACGCCGGCTCTTATCATTCGCCGCCACCTCGTGCCGGAAATCGGCCCCGGTCTGTTGACGATTGCAGCCTTCGGTGCCGCAACCGCGGTCACGGCCGTCGCCGCGCTTGGCTTCGTCAGTGTGGGCGTGCGCCCGCCCACCGCCGAGTGGGGCGTGATGATGACCGAGCTTCTGCCCTATTGGCGCGAAGCACCCTTCCTGATTCTGCAGCCCGTCGCCTGTCTTGTGATTACCGTCCTCGCGCTCCACCTCAGTGTTGGCGGAATGCGCCGGCCATGACTGTTAGTGACACGCCCAGTAGTGACACGCCAAGCATCGCTGTTGATGCGCTCTCGGTGTTTTTCGGCGCCACCAGACTTCTGGGCCCGGTGAGTTTCCGGGTTGCGGCGGGTGAAACGCTGGTCATCATGGGCGAAACCGGCGCGGGCAAGAGCCTCGCCGCGCAGGCAATCCTTGGCATACTGCCCAAAGGCCTGCGTGCGGAAGGCAGCATTACGATCAATGGCCGCCGGGTCGATACCCTCGGACCGGCCGAGCGCTCCGCGCTCTGGGGGCGCGAGATTGCGACGCTTCCTCAAGAGCCGTGGCGGGCGCTTGACCCCTTGATGCGGGCCGGGCCGCAGGTGATTGAGGCTCACCGTTATGTCGCCGGTTTGCCGCCAGAGGGCGCGCGGAAGGCATGTGCTCGTGATTTTGAGACTCTGGGCCTTCAGGGTGCAGAGCGGCGCCTGCCCGCTGCGCTGTCGGGCGGCATGGCTCAGCGTGTCGCCTTTGCCGCCGCAACGGCAGGCCAGGCTCCGATCCTGTTGGCCGACGAGCCGACGAAGGGGTTGGATGCGGAACGCCACGCTCGTGTTGTTGGTTTGCTCGCCCAAGTACCCGAAGATGGTGGAGCGCTCTTGGTGATCACGCACGAAGTTGCGGTGGCACGCGCGCTCGGCGGTGACATCATTGTGTTGCGCGATGGCCGCGTGATCGAGGAAGGCCAGACCCGTCACGTTTTGGCGAAACCGCAAGCGCCCTACACGCGCGATCTTTTGGCGGCGGATCCGGAAGCTTGGCCGAAATCCGAGAACCCAACCGACGGCGCTATTGTCCTCACCGCCAAGGATCTGGCCGTCACCCGGGGAGAGCGGGTGCTGATCGAGGGCTTCGATCTGTCTCTGCGCGCGGGGGAACGGGTCGCTGTCACGGGCCCCAGCGGCATCGGCAAGACCACGCTTCTCGACACGCTTGCAGGCTTGATTGCGCCAGCGCAGGGAAGCGTTCAGCGGGCCGCAGGCCTGGGGCGGCACGCGGTGCAAAAGCTTTACCAGGATCCGCCTGCCGCTTTTCCACCGCACGTGTCGTTGGAGCGAAGCCTGCGAGATATCGCCCGGCTGCATGACGTCGCTTGGGATCGCGTCACGGAGTATTTGACTGCCTTGAACCTTTATCCCGACATGCTGAAGCGGCGTCCGGACGCGGTATCGGGCGGAGAGTTGCAACGGATTTCGGTTGCCCGCGCGCTTACCGTTAGGCCGGCGGTTCTGCTTGCCGATGAGCCGACCAGCCGACTGGACCCTATCACACAGCGTCAAACGCTCGAGCTGCTGTCGGAGATTACAAAAGATCAAGGCATCGCCATTGTGCTGGTCACGCATCATGCCGCCATCGCGGAAAACTGGGCGCACCAATCGATCACTCTTAGGGCACCTGCCTGAGCAGGTTTTATGGCCCCACCGATTCGCCGGAATATGAGGTCAAGCCCATCCGGCTGTAACGACCTCGGCAATTCGTATGCTGTTCCACGGCGGTCCAAAAGAATCAAAAAGCAGTGTGAGAGGCTCCAGCAGTCGTTGATCTAGGTTAAGGCGCTCTCTGCCGCCAAGCCGCAATGTCGGGGCAGGAGGTGGGTCCGATATGCCTGCGAAGAACAAAGACGAACTGCTCGCTGTTTCCCAAAAGGAATTCGGGAAACTCGAAAAGCTGACGGGTTCAATTGACCCTCCTTCAGCCTTGATCAAGGACGACGAAGACACCTCAATCAAGGACATCGTTGCGCATCGCGCGCACTGGATTGACTTGTTTCTCGGCTGGTACAGGGATGGGCTGGCTGGCAAACCTGTGCACTTTCCGGCTGAAGGCTACAAGTGGAATGAACTGAAGCGTTACAACGCGGACCTTAGGGCGCAGCAGGCGGATATCGATTGGGATGAAGCCCTGGCCATGTTGCGCAAGAACCATGGGAGGCTGCTGCGCCTGCTACAGCGTTGCTCGAACGAAGAGCTCTATGGCGGGCCCATGAAGGGGGCGAACAACAATTGGACGCCGGGCCGCTGGGCCGAGGCTGCAGGCCCGAGCCACTTCCGGTCGGCCGCCAAGTACATCCGATCGCGGTTGAAAGTCATGACCTGACGTCCGCCCGCTTTGCTTGAACCGGCAAAGCCTGCATGGCATGTCGAAGAGGTGGCACCGTTGATGGTTCTGTTCTTCCCTGTCCGTGCCATGCGCGGGACAATTCAGAGCTACACCGAGATCACAGAGCGAAAGCTGAACGCCTTCAAAAAGCACTGTTGGGCGCAGTCAAACCGATGAGCGACGCAAAGTCAGGGTCGCCAATCCCATACCGATTAGGATCGCTCCGCTGACGCGTTTGAACCAGGCGATAAGCGAGGGGCGACTGATCACGCCGCCCAGCTGACCGGAAAGCCGGGCGTAGAAAAAGGCATTCAGCCAGGCGAGGCAGGTAAAGGTTGCGATGGCTGCGCCAAACTGGGGAATAAGCGGTGCAGCGGCATCGATGAATTGAGGCACAAAAGCAATGAAGAATGCTATCGGTTTTGGATTTAACGCTGTCACGCCAAAGCATTGACGGAAGGCCCGCGACGAACTTGTGCGGGAACCGTCCGTGCCCATCGCCTGGCCAGCGCCCTGCGCCGAGCGAATGGTTCGAACGCCGAGCCAAATCAGGTAAGCTGCACCCACCCATTTGAACACGGTAAAAACCTGCGCCGAGGCCAGCATCAAGGCGCCTAAACCTGCCAGTGACACACTCATGGCAGCCATATCGCCCAGGGCGACGCCAGACGCAGCAACAGGTGCAATACGCGGCCCGTTTGAGAGTCCAAGCGTGATGACGAGAAGCATTGTCGGGCCAATTGGGAAGATCAAAAACGCAACAGAAGCCGCTGTAAATGCGAGCCAAGTTTCAAAACTCATTGCTTAAACTCCCAGCAAAACCGCCACTGCCTACGGTAGAGCCCAAACAGGGTTGACTGTCCTGGTGCCAACACACGGCACCGGACAGCGAGCTGCGGCGTTTGTCCGGGAGGCTACCGTTCAAGAAACAAGACACACTAGCAGAACACAACGTCAACTTCGAAGCCGCTTTGGACCACGACCAACTCAGAACATCGTGTTGTCGTTCTTTGAGGTCTGCGGGATGATCTGAAGCACGTCCCAGTGCTCGACGACTTTTCCGCGGTCGTCGAGGCGAAAGATGTCGATCCCCGCATATTCGTGATCACCCGGCCAGACCTGGTGACAGTGGAGGACGACGAGATCAGCTTCCGCGAGGCAGCGTTTGAAGTGCACTTTCTTGCCCGGATGTTCAGCCGCCATGCGCTCGAAGTAGGCGATGAAGGCCTCCTTCCCGTCGCCGACCTCCGGATTATGTTGGATATAGGTATCGCCGGCGTAGGTCTCGATGGCCTCGCGCGGGCGGCACTGATTGAACATCATGTCGTAGAACGCAAGGGCGTTCTGTTTGTTGCGCTCAAGGTGATCACTCATTGCGTTCCATCCGGCCTTTTGCGTTCCCGGGATGTTAACAGCCCGCGGGCTGTCGGCTGAACTCTGCTGGCCTTCATACTGCGACGTGAATGCCGATCTTGCCGATGTGGGATTTGGTCAAGAAGGTTTCCTGGGCTGCATGGAGGTCGCGCAGCGGATAGGTCTCCGCCACCACCGGCCGGATTTCCCCTGTTTCGATATAGCCTACAAGATCGGTGAATATGGTCGCCGGTTGATGGGTGCTGCCGAGCAGCGAGAGGTCGCGCAGGTAGAGGGTGCGCAGATCAAGCTCGACAATGGGGCCGGCAATCGCACCGGAAGTCACGTAGCGTGCGCCATTGCGCAGGGCGTCGACCAGTTCGGTCCAGCGCGGTCCGCCGACCAGGTCCAAAACGACATCGAAGGCGCGTTCGGGAAAAGGGCCATCGCGATCGAGCGTTTCATCGGCGCCGAGGCTCAGCAGATCCGCCGCCTTTGCCGCTGTGGTGAGAGCGGTCACCCGGGCGCCGCGGCGTTTTGCCAGTTGGATCGCGGCGGAGCCGACGCCGCCGGAGGCGCCGGTGACGAGAACACGCTCGGCGCCCAGACCGGCCCGCTGAATCATTCCCTCAGCCGTGGAAAAGGCGCAGGGAAAGGAGGCAAGTTCGATATCGGAGAGGTCTGAACGTATGGCGACCGCATCTTCCGATGCCGTGGTCGCGTACTCGGCAAAGGCGCCGTCGCTCTCCGATCCGAAGGTCGCCGTTGACGGCCCGGCGTCCGAGGAGGCCGGGGATTGCAGCGCGCGGACCAGCACGCGCTCGCCGATCCGGTCGCCGGGGACCCCTTTGCCCAGGGCGACGATTTCACCGCAGCAGTCCGCCCCCTGGATACGCGGGAAGCTCAAAGCGTTGCCGGCCCAGCCGCCATCCTTGTCCGCTGCCGCACCGTAGCCTGCCGATGCGCCGGAAGCCGTGCCGCCGCGCACGCTTTTGGAATACCAGCCGCTGCGCGTGTTGATGTCGGTGTTGTTCACCGCCGAGGCCCCGACCCTGATCAGCACTTCGCCCGCGGCGGGGCAGGGGACGGGCAGGTCCTCGCGCCAAACCAGTTTCTCAAGGCCGCCATGTCCCGTCAGGATCATGCCCCGCATCGTTTTGGGGAGTGTCATGCCCGTTCCTCGGTAGAATGGTTGCTCTACTTGTTGAGGTAGAGGGTTTACTCTACACGGTCAAGGATGACGGACACGATGACCAAGATCGCCGCCGGTCTCGAAAGGGCCTTCGCGCAGAAAGGCTTCGCGGCGCCGAGTGTGGAGACGCTCAGGGATGCGGCGGGCGTCAGCCTGCGCACGCTGTACAAGTACACGCCGTCGCGCGAGGAAATGGTTCACGCTGCGCTGGAACACCGGCACCGGCGCTATATCGAGCAGGTCTTTCACGATCTGCCCGAGGATGGCGACCTGGCGCTTTCGGCTGTTATCGACCGGGTCGCGACCTGGATGGCCCGGGAAGCCTCGCACGGCTGTCTGTTTCATGCCGCCGTCGCCGCGGCGCCGCAGGACCGGCGGCTGCGGGCCCTGCTTAAACGGCACAAGGCCGAGGTGGCCGAGCGCGCCGCGGCGGCCATGGGCAGACCCGATCACGACGTCGAGCTGACGATCATCCTTGAGGGGCTCACGCAAAGCTGGTCGCTCTGCGGCGACGCAGCGGTGGTCAGTGCAAAGAAGATGGCCAAGGCGTTGAGAGAGCCGGCCTAGCGCGCCTGTTCCAGGCCGGCGCGGGCCAGTTCGTCGGCGCGCTCGTTCTCCGGGTGGCCGGCGTGTCCTTTTACCCAGTGCCAGCGCACCTCGTGGGGGTCGAGGGCCTGCTCCAGGCGTTGCCAGAGATCGACGTTCTTCACCGGCTTCTTGGCGGCGGTCTTCCAGCCGTTGCGTTTCCAGCCGTGGATCCACTTGGTGATGCCGTCGCGCAGGTAGGTGCTGTCGGTGTGCAGGTCGACCAGGGAGGGGCGCTTCAGCGCCTCCAGCGCCATAATCGCCGCCAGCATCTCCATGCGGTTGTTGGTGGTGCCCGCCTCGCCGCCGCAGAGTTCTTTCTCGGTTCCCTTGAAGCGCAGCAGCGCCCCCCAGCCGCCGGGCCCCGGGTTGCCCGAGCAGGCGCCGTCGGTGAAAATCTCGATGCTGTCGGTCTGTTCGTTCATACAGGCTCGAAAGTCATGTTTGTTTTACAGGTCCAGGCCGTAGGCGCCGGGCCCGCGGACGTCCTGGTGAAACTGCAGCTTGCGCCAGTATTCCAGCGGATCTTTCGGTTTCACGAAGGCCCCCTCCGGGTGATGCAGCCAGTCGTAGAGACGGGTCAGCAGAAAGCGCAGGGCCGACCCGCGGGCGAAGAGCGGCAGGGCCTTCAGCTCCGCCTCTGAGAAGGCCCGCTCGCGGGAGTAGGCCTGCAGCAGCATCCGTGCCTTGGTCACGTTGAAGGCATTGTCCTGCTCGAAACACCAGGCGTTGAGGCAGACGGCCAGGTCGTAGGCGAAGAAGTCGTTGCAGGCGAAATAGAAATCGATGATGCCTGTCAGGTTTTCCTGACGGAAAAAGACGTTGTCCGGGAACAGATCGGCATGAATGACCCCGGCGGGCAGATCCTCCGGCCAGCTCGATTCCAGATGCGCCAATTCACGCTCCAGCGCCTCGGCCAGCCCCGGCCGCACTTCGTCGGCGCGCCCCGCGCAGGCCTCCAGCAGCGGGCGCCAGCCGGTGACCGACAGGGCGTTCTCGCGGCGCAGCGCATAGTCCGCGCCGGCCAGATGCATACGGGCGAGGGCGGCGCCCAGGCCAGAGCAGTGGAAGGTCTGAACGCGCCGGGGGGAGAGGCCCTCCAGGAAGGAAATCAGGGCGGCAGGCCGCCCGCAGAGCCGGCGCAGGGCCTTGCCGTCGGCGGCATGCAGGGGTACGGGGCAGCTGATGCCCCGCCCGGCCAGGTGCTCCATCAGGCCGAGGAAGAACGGCAGGTCCTCTTCCGCCACCCGCTTTTCATAGAGGGTCAGAATGAAACTGCCTTTTTCCGCCTGCAGCAGATAGTTGGAGTTCTCCACCCCCTCGGCGATGCCCTTGAAGGACAGCAACTCACCCAGGTCGTAGTCCGCCACGAAGCTGGCAAGGTCTTCGGCTGAAACTTCGGTATAGACGGCCATCGCGGTCGGTCGGTCTGGGTTCGGGGTGTGAGGCTTTGAGAGGCTCGAGGGCGGCTGGGGTCAGCTCGCGACCTTGTCTTCGCTCAGGGCCTTGGGGTCTTCGCTCAGGGCCTTGGGCAGTTTGAAGATGACGTCCTCGATGGCGCCGCTGACTTCCTGGATCTGGATGTCGAAATGGTTGCGGCAGGCCTCGAGAACCTCTTCCACCAGTACCTCGGGCGCCGAAGCTCCGGCGGTCAGGCCCAGGGTCGAGATCTCCGTCAACTGCGACCAGTCGATATCGTCAGCCCGCTGCACCAGCAGCGCTGTTTCACAGCCCTCACGATGCGCGACCTCGACGAGGCGCTGCGAGTTCGATGAATTGGGCGCCCCCACGACCAGAAGGGCATCGCAGTTTTGCGCGATCGATTTCACCGCCTCCTGACGGTTGGTCGTTGCGTAGCAGATGTCTTCCTTCTTGGGGCCGTTGATCTGTGGAAACCGCCGCCGCAGAACGGCGATGATCTCGCTGGTATCATCCACGGAGAGGGTGGTCTGGGTGATGTAGGCCAGGTTTTCGGGGTCCTTCACGTTGATGCGTTCGGCCTCGGCGACGTCTTCGACCAGGACGATCGACCCTTCCGGCACCTGACCCATGGTGCCGACCACCTCGGGATGGCCGGCGTGGCCGATCAGGAGGATCTGATGGCCCATGCGGGCATGGCGTTCAGCTTCCCGGTGCACCTTGCTGACCAGCGGGCAGGTGGCGTCGAGGTAGAAGAGTTCGCGGCGTTCGGCCTCCGCCGGCACCTCTTTGGGGACGCCGTGAGCGGAGAAAATCACCGGAACCCCCTCCGGCACCTCGTCGAGCTCCTCGACGAAGACCGCGCCTTTGGATTCCAGGGATTCGACCACGAAGCGGTTGTGAACGATCTCGTGGCGCACGTAAACCGGTGCGCCGTACTTCTGAAGCGCCCGGTCGACGATCTCGATGGCGCGCTCCACCCCTGCGCAAAAGCCGCGGGGGTTGGCCAGGAGAACGGTGAGGGGCTTTTTCTGCATGCTCGTGTTCCATCTTCGCTTCGATCGTGCCGTCTCCGGCGCTGCGGTCCCAGGGCGGTCCCAGGTGTCTCGGGCCCTGGTACCTCCGTCTCGGGGGCCGCCCTGGCAAACAGAGGCCCCAAGCCAGCCCTTGTCGCCGGGGCGGTGGTTCCCTAAAGTCCGGCAAGCAACAAAAAGCCGGTTTCTCAAGTCAGCTTCGCCCCCGGTCGGCCCGGGCTCGGCCATGCGGACAGTAGTATAGCCGGCCAGCAGAAGGAAGGCTTCATGACAGACCCCGTCCCCGCCCAGAAAGAGCCCTACAAGGTCGCTGTAGAGGCGGGAAAGAAGTATTTCTGGTGTGCCTGCGGGCGCAGCCAGAAGCAGCCGTTCTGCGACGGATCCCACTCGGGCACCGGCATCACGCCGGTGATGTACGAGGCTTCGGCCGCCAAGGACGTGTTTTTCTGCGGCTGCAAGGCAACCGGCAACCAGCCTCTCTGCGACGGCAGCCACAACAAGCTTTAAAAGGGCACTTAACCCGAGCGTTTCGAGTCAATCCGGTTTTCTCTGCGAGTTTTCATGCAATCGATTCTTCCGCAACTTTTCTCCCTTCGGACCGTTGTTTCGCTGTCTTGCCTGGGGGCGGTTCTCCTGGTGGCGGCCTGTGCCTCAGATGAGACGCCGCCGCCCTGTCCGGAAGTGGTGCTGCTGACCGATGCTTCAAAGCAGACCAAGTTCAACGGCCAGGGCCGCGACCTGACGGATGTGCTGTTCGAGGCCGAGCTCGAAGCCGGGCGTCTGGTTTGCGACTACGACGACAACGAAGTGGACGTCGATCTGCAGGTTCGGGTGATCGCCTCGCGCGGTCCCGCCAACAGCGACCGCCTAGCCAACATCAACTATTTCGTTGCCGTCGCCCGGGCCGATCAGACCGTGCTGGCGCGCAAATCATTTGATATTGCCATTCCCTTCCCCGGCAACAGAACCAGGGTTTCGGGTCTGGAGGAGATCGGTCAGGTGATCCCCCTGGCCCAGGGTGAGGACGGGACCGACTATCGAATCTATCTCGGTTTCGATCTGTCGCCGGAGGAACTGCGCTTCAATCGGGCCAATCGCTGAAGAAACCCTGATTTTTCAGAAGCTTTCAAAGGGTTGCCGCCCGTTCACGGGAGAATGAAGGCCAACCGGTTGAAATTGGCCCTTATAGAGGCTAGCTTCTGCCGAGCAGGAAAGTGGTGTCACCAATTCATCGCTTTCAAGCCAAAGACCCCTAGCGGGAGAGACCGGTCTGTTCTGCAGCCCGGCGCCGAAGGAGCAACCGCCCCGGAAACTCTCAGGCAAAAGGACCGCAAGGGGGAGGC
>JANQMC010000113.1 GCA_028280305.1 Pelagibius sp.
GAGCTGTGCTGCGGCGATGGCGTCACCCAAGGCGCGGTGGCGCCCGGAAATTTCCACGCCGAGCCAGGCCGCCGCGGTCTCCAGCGATTCATCGGGCAGTTTGGGCGCGACGAGCTGCAGCATGTGGCGAACGTCGATGGCACGCGGCGGCCGCCAGACGAGGCCATGGCGTTCATGCTCGCTCTTCAGGATCGCCAGATCGAAACCGATGGAGTAGCCGATCACCACGGCAGATCCCACCCAATCCGAGAACGCTGCCACCACCACGGGAAAGGCATCGGCCGAAGCGACATCCGCGTCGGAGATGCCGTGCACCGCGGTGGCCCCCGGCGGAATCGCGATCCCCGGATTGACCAGGGCCGCATAGCGGGCGCCCGGCTGGTCGGCCGCGCTGCCCGGGCGCACAGCGGCGATCTCCACAATGCGATCACTGGTAACGTCGAGGCCCGTTGTCTCGCTGTCCATGGCGACCGCCGTCATCGCCCCCAGCGGCAGAGCAGACAGACTGCTATCCGATCCGGCAAAACTCATCGATGCGTTCCTCCCCGGCTGGGCTCACGTTAAAGCAGATCGGCCGAAGAAAGCAGATGACTGGGATCAATTCTGCGGAGGCAGCGAATCCCGGAGGTCGGCGGCCAGCGCGGCACGATCGATGCGCTTGTCGAACTGCACGCGGATGTCCCGCCAGGCAAAGCGGATCGAGTTCTCAACGATGTCCTTGTCATCCTTCTTCAAACGCGGCGCAATCGGCGCCCATTCGAAAAGCGCCTTCGGGCTGGCGGTAAAGAGGTCCGCGCCGCTCGGCCCGGACCGCCAGTCGACGAAAGCGAGGCGGCGCTCGAAGGCAGCGAGGCTATCGGGGATGGAAAAGTCCTCGGTCCGGTTTGCCTGCTCCCGGTTCTCCGCAAGTCCGTGCTGAAAGCAGTACAGCGCCAACTGCCGCAGCAGCGGCTCCTCGACGGGCTCTTCCCGCAAGGCGCGCGACACCGCAAAGATCGAAAGGTCGGACAGACAGGCGGCGAAGACGTGCATCTTCGCAATATCGATTGAAGTAACGAAAACATCATCTTCAAACATACTTGGATAGCGCGTACCCATGCGCGCCTTCAAGTAGCCGTAGAGTGTCTTCTGGGCAATAAAGGCCGCCCGTGTCGAGACAAAAGCCGACAGAACTTCGACTCCATCAATGGGCCCCGAGTCGCGCCGAACGGACAGGCGGGCGAGGAATTCAGGCAGAAATTCCCAAGCCTGTTTCAGAGCCCCGATCATCTATGCGGAACCCTGGTAACGCTTTGCAAAATAATCCATTTCCCTTGACAGATCAGCGTCATGGAGTCGACCTGAAACCTACACAGAATGATCATATTGGTTACCACCAAGGTTTTCATTCCAAAACAATCATGATCTACTCCAGGTCCTTCGCCAACTGTGTTCGAGTATTATGGTGGGATTTGAAAAGCATCTTTGGGAGGAACCATGTCAGAAACTACTAGAGACAACGGATCGGGGGCGTCGTCGGGGCCCCAGATCGGAAAAGAAGCCCAGGAGCGACATTGGTCCAAAACACGCAGCCTGACTATTCTGGTCTTGGTGATTTGGGCCATCTTCGCCTTTGTTTTGCCGTGGAACGCGAAAGCGCTGAATGGGCTCTCTTTCTTGGGCTTTCCACTCGGCTACTACTTCATCGTCCAAGGCTCGCTGATCGTCTTCGTGCTGCTGATCTTCTTCCAGAACTGGCGGCAGGACTCGATCGACGACGAAGCCGGCGTCGGCGACGACTAGGGGGGCGCCCGACATGATCAAGGGAAGTTTCATCGACAACCTCGGCCGCGTGTACGCGATGTACACCGGCGGATTTCTTGTCTTCATCATTCTGATGGCCATCTTGGAGCAGCTCGGCGTCAGCGCGGCGCACATCGGCATTCTCTTCGTTGCCTTCACCGTGTGCATCTATGCACTGATCGGCTGGCTCTCCAGGACCATGCAGGTCGAAGCCTACTATGTGGCCGGGCGCGAAGTGCCGGCTCTCTACAACGGCATGGCGACGGCGGCGGACTGGATGTCCGGTGCCTCCTTCGTGGCCCTGGCCGGCGGCATCTATTTCGGCGGTTACGGCTATCTCGGCTTCATTGTCGGATGGACCGGCGGCTACGTACTGGTGAATTCGCTGATGGCGCCCTATTTGCGCAAGTTCGGCTGCTATACGGTGCCGGACTTCATCGGCACCCGCTACGGCGGCAACGTGGCGCGCTTTTGCGCCGTCGTGATTCTCGTCGTCGCCTCCTTCACCTACGTGACCGCACAGATCAACGCTTCCGGAACCATCGCCGCCCGTGCCTTGCAGATTCCCTTCCAGTGGGGCGTCTGGATCGGCCTTCTCGGCATTCTGCTGTGCTCCATGCTGGGCGGCATGCGCGCGGTGACCTGGACTCAGGTGGCCCAGTACATCGTGCTCATCATCGCCTATCTGGTGCCGGTGATCTGGATGTCCAACAAGCAGGGCTTCGGGATGATTCCGCACTTCGGTTACGGCGATGCCGTGGCCCGGATCCAGGAGCTGGAGCCCCTGATCGGTCTGGGGACTGCGGCGACGGAAGGTGCGCCCTTCGGCGGGGTGAGAATTCTGACGACACCCCACAACGACCCGCAGGGTGGCATGGACTCCTGGAAGTTCGTCACCCTGGCGCTCTGCATGATGGCGGGCACTGCCTCGCTGCCGCACATCCTGATGCGTTACTTCACGACGCCCTCGGTGCGTGCGGCCCGCAAGTCGGTGGCCTTCTCGCTGTTCTTCATCTTCCTGCTGTACTTCACGGCGCCGGCGCTGGCCACGCTGACGAAGCTGCAGCTTCTCGACCCGAATCTCGCAACCGCGGTGATCGGGCAGTCCTTTGAGGCTGTGAAGAGTCTGGAATGGGTGCGGAACTGGGAAAGCGTCA